>NC_017448.1:0-640500 GCF_000146505.1 Fibrobacter succinogenes subsp. succinogenes S85
TTGCTTGCTCTTTTATACTTTGGATTGGTTTTTTAGATCGTGGAAAATACTGTTTCTTTGTTGGATATTGCAGAGTCGCCCTGGCAACAGGTGCTCGACCGCGTGCGTTCGGAATGCAAGGACTTTTTTGGTGCCGTAATTCTTGACGCTCTTGGTTATGAGGGAATGTGCAATGGCTATGCCTTGCTCACTGTTCCTGATGAGCTTCGCGAGAACTGGGTGAATTCCCATTATGGCGATTTGTTGCGCAAGTCCTTTACGGCTGTATTTGGTAGTGAATTTGTTGATTATCGCATCCGTCAGATTGCTCCTTCGGACCCGATTCCCGAAATCAAGCTCACGATGCCTGTTATTCCGCGTCCCGAGAAAAAGAAGGCCGAGGTTAAGCGCCCGAAGCAGCCTTTGGCTCTTTATGCCCGCTATACTTTTGAAAACTTTGTCGAAGGGGAGTGCAATTCTACGGCTTTCCGCGCTTGCCAGGCGGTGGCCGAAAATCCGGGTGACCCGGCTTTGAATCCGCTTTTTGTCTATGGCGAAAGTGGCCTTGGTAAGACGCACTTGTTGCAGTCCATTGCTGCTAAAATCCAGAAGAGCCGCCCTGAAGCATCCATTGTCTATTGCCACGCTTATGATTTTTTGCGTGATGCAACGGCTATGGCGTCTGCGCTCCACAACAAGACGGGCAATGTGCGTGAACTAGCAGAGAAGTTCCGCGAACGCTATGAACTTTGCGATGTGCTTTTGCTTGACGATGTTCAGCTCCTGGAAAAGGGCCTCTGGACGCAGGACCGCCTTGCTATTTTGATTAAGCATTTGCGTGCCGAAGGTAAGCAGGTCGTGATTTCTTGCGACCGCCATCCGAACCTGTTTAGGGTGGTCGATACGGATAACGAATCCCGTGGTTCATCCAGATCTTCGATCCCGAGCATCTCTAAGAAGCTCCTTGCTCCGCTTGCCTCCTGTGTGGCTGTGGGCATTGATGAACCGGATCTTGCGACCCGTATGAACTTGATTAGCAAGAAGTCCGAAGATTTGCCGTTTGCAAAGGGTGACCGCGAAGAAATTTGCCGCTACCTTTCGATGCAGCCGCGTAAGAACGTTCGCCTGATTGAAGGTCTTTTGAACTTCCTCGGTGCGATGAACATGTTCTGCAAGGCCGATTTGAACTTGAATGGCGTGAAGCGCCTCGTGGCACCGTCGGAACATGGCGGCCATGTGGAACTCACCGCCAAGAACATTATTGAAGCGGTTGCTATGGATTATCGTGTCGAGGTCTGTGAGCTCTCGTCCAAGCGCCAGGCTGCCGCGATTTCTATGCCCCGCAAGGTGGCGATGTTCCTTTGCCGCGAACTCACGACCGATTCGCTCCAGAATATCGGTGCGATGTTCTGCAGGGACTATGCCACTGTAATCGCCGCCATTAATTCCCTGAAAAAGCAGATGGAAACGGATGCGTCACTCGCAAGGCGCGTTCAAGATATCCGTTATATGCTGGAAGCCTAGCATGATTGCTCTTTTAACGGGTGGCGCCGGCGTCGTAGGGAAGGCGTTGTGCCGGGAACTAATAGCACGGGGAGTGTGTGTCCGCGTCTTGACGCTTCCGGGCGATTCTTTGGCGAAGTCCTTACCGAGCGAGGTGGATGTCCGTTACGGCGATGTCACCGATTTTGATTCTATCCGAGGGGCGTTTGAAAACGTCGATGTCGTCTATCACTTGGCGGCAATTCTTTTATCGACAAAACGCGGTGCTTTTGAGCACGTGAATACGGATGGCACGCGAAATGTGCTTGAAGCTAGCAAGCTTGCAGGCGTCCGCCGTTTCCTCTATGTCTCCAGCATCTCGGTAACGTACCCGATACTCACGCCGTATGGCGAAAGCAAAAAGAAAGGGGAATCTTTAGTGCATGCCTCCGGACTTGATTGGACGATTGTGCGCCCGACGCTTGTGATTGGCGATGGGGGCGGTGTCGAGTTCAACATGTTCCGCGATTACGTGAAGCGTTTCCCGGTCTATTTTATGCCAGGTGGCGGCAAATGCCTCAAACGCCCGGTCCGCAGTGTGGATTTGGTCAAGGGAATTGCCGTGGCTGGGCTTATGCCATGTGCGGTGGGGAAGACTTATGCCCTTGCGGGTTCAACCGTAATGACGATGGCGGAAATGGCTAAGCATGTGCTGACTGACGCCGGGATGCATCACCTGATGGTTCCGCTCCCGTGGTGGATTTCCAAACGACTTGCCGTCCTGAAAAACTGGATTGGTGGCAAGCGCGTGTCTGCCGAGCAGGCTTTGGCGGGATTTCTGTACGATGCCGCCCCGTCTATCGAAGATGCCGAGCGCGATCTCGACTACTATCCGGGCAGTCCGTTCTAGGATTTTAGAACTTAGAACTTAGAACTTAGAACTTAGAACACTCTCTATTCTCTTTAAGTAATTCTAAGTTCTAAGAGCGCAGCGGGCTAAGTTCTGCCAACTTAAAAACATCCATATAATACATTCTTGGAATGGACAAGGCTGTTTTACAGCTTTTTTCGTGTGATTTGTAAACTTTTATTGGTCTAAATTGGACTAAATAATTTATATTAATGGGTATGAATAAGAAAAAACTGCTTGCCCTTTTGGTATCCTCTGCATTCCTGTTTACAGCTTGCGATGAGGAAGATCTCCCGTCTGCCCCGAAAAAAGAAATTTCATCATCTTCTGTCGAAGAGGATGATTGCGATTCCGATGAATGCGAAGTGAAGTCCTCCTCTTCCAAGTCCGAAGACAAGAAGTCCTCGGATTCAAAAGATGACGACAAGAAGTCTTCGGACTCCAAGGATAATAAGTCTTCCGATTCTAAATCTGAATCGAACTCCTCTTCTTCCGCTAAGGATGAGGCTAAGTCCTCATCGAGTGCTGAGGCTCCGAAGTCTTCGTCTTCAGTTGACGTTCCTAAGGGTGCTCGCGCTGCAAAGCTTACGGATCTCGAAAAGAATGTTGAACTCAAGTTGTTTGACCAGACGGTTTACCTTTCTACGGGTAGCAAGCAGGGCCTTGTTGCTCTCCGCATCCAGGATGAATTGTGGCTTGTGACCTATACGGATTTTGCAAATGGCGAAGTGAAATTCGTCGATGGCAATGTTGGCAAGCAGTATGCTGAAACGGATGCCGTTAAAAAGATTTTGGAAAAACTCAAGGACAAGAACGGTTTCACGATTTCGTTCATTGTCGATGAGAACGGCGTCGTCAAGTATGCGGTCAATGGCTCGAAGGAATATAGCGAAGCTGTAAAGGCTAGCGTCGCCGTGGCGAAGGGCAAGGTTTCCAAGGCCGAAGACATTAAGGACAAAATTTACAAGTGTACCGATGGCGATACGACGAGAACGTTCACGTTCTTCGATAATTCGTATATCGTTGAAAATGGAGTTGGTGATAAAGTTGCCTACTGGATTGGCGGCCATTATGATATCCAACGTAGCACGTTGTTGATGCGTCCGGCATACTATAACAAGCCAGTTTATTCAATGTATGCTTATTCTGTCGGAACGGAAAATACCATTTCTATGTCTAATGGCGAAACGACAACGACGATGAACTGCAAGGTCGAAGCTAGCGAATACGAATACGAAAAGGCTAGTGATTTCGTCGGTGAATGGCAAGCTCAGAAAGATGGCGTTGAGTGGAAATTTACGCTCAAGGCCGATGGAACCTATGAACTTGTTGCATTCGAAGGCAACAACGTCAATAGTGCTGAATACAAGATAGGTTCCTGGGAAATTTATGGTTACCACTTGATGATGCACAATACGGGTTGCCAGCATCAGGACAAGTGTACGTCGAGCATCCATGGCCAGCTCCAGACGGGACCGATTGATAAAGCGACCAACAAGATTAGCGGTTTCTCTTTCATCCATAGTGACCCGGATACGCCGAAGATCCCGACCTCTTTCGATGCTCCGCAGTACGAGTAGTAGTTAGAACTTAGAACATTGCTCGTCTCTCTAAGCTCTGCTAACTAAGTTCTGCCAACTTGCATTTTATAGTGCATTTAAAAAAGTGCATCGCTTACGGGCGGTGCATTTTTTTATTTTCTAGCGCAGAGGATATTGAAATGAAACTTTATGTGGTACAGATGAAGATTTTGCCGGGCAATGTCTCGGCAAATATGCAAACGATGAAGGCCGCTTTTGACCGTGCTAAGGCTGCCGAAGTAGATTGCGTTGTGTTTCCACGATATGCACTTACTGGGCCTAGCAATAGGGCGCTCCCTGTAGACTGGGCCGAAATCCGCAAGTATGCGGGCAATATGCCGTTCTTCTTGTGTGGGGACGTGCTTGACGATACGCCGCTTTTGAATGTGGCGCATGTGACTCATGGTAGTGACTTTTATGTGGTCGGTCGCCGTGAAGTCGAAAACAAGGAACTTTCGCACTTGGCACAGGATTGTGCCATGCCTGTGGTTTGCCTCAATGGCGTCGGGACTGACAATACCGGAAAGAACATCTATGCGCTTTCGGGCGGTAGCCGCGTGTTTGACTGCGATGGAAAAATCGTTTTTGAAATGCCGCTTTTTAGCGAAGCCGAGGCAGTTATTGAATTTGTCGATGGCCAGGTGCAAGTCTACGCGGAATCCTCAAAGCCATACACAAACGAAATTGCAGAAATTCACGATGCGCTCGTGTTCATGATTCGCGAAAACTTGAAGATGTTCCATATCTCGCGCATGGTCATTGGAGCCAGTGGCGGTATTGATAGCGCTGTTTCTGCAGCCCTTTATGCCGAAGCGATTGGACCTGAGAATGTCTACCTCGTGAATATGCCGACGCGATTCAATTCGGATACGACGAAGAACGCAGCCCGTGACTTGGCCGAGAACTTGGGAACGCCATACATGGTTGCCCCGATTTCGGACATTATTGAATCTGTTTGCCACACGCTGGAACGTTGCTCCTTTGTGCGCAACGACACCGTGATGAAAATTGCAGGGATCAACCACGAGAACTTGCAGGCGAGGACGCGCTCGGCTTCAATCCTTTCGACGGTTGCATCTGTTGTCGGTGCGGGTGTCACTTGCAATGGCAACAAGAGTGAAGCGATGGTCGGTTACTGTACGCTTTACGGTGATACTTGCGGTGTGATGTGCGCTCTTGGCGACTTGTGGAAAACTCAGGTGTACGAATTAGCTCGTTACATCAATCGCGACAAGGAAATTATCCCGAAGGCCTCAATTGATATCCCGGCGAGTGCGGAGCTCAGTGACGCGATGAATGTGGACGAAGGCAAGGGCGACCCGATTCTTTACCCGTACCACGACAAGCTCTTTGCGATGTGGGTCGAAAAATGCGTGAGCCTTGAATTCACCGAAAAGCTTTTGCTGGAAGGGACGCTTGGCGAAATGCTCGGTGTAGATGCTGCTTACTTCAAGGCTCATTTGCCGACGACCGAAGCGGCTCTCGAGGATATGCGCTTCTGGTATCGTCGGTTCAAGGGGCTTGCCTTGGCAAAGCGTATCCAGTTTCCGCCGATTCTCTCCGTAAGCGGACACGCCTTCGGCGGCGAATACCGCGAAAGTCAAATAAGTGGTTAGTGGCTAGTGATTAGAACTTAGAACTTAGAACTTAGAACTTAGAACTTAGAACAATGCACTTCTCTCTAAGTTCTAAGAGCGCAGCGGTCTAAGTTCTGCCAACTAAGTTCTGCCTACTGTCTACTAATTTTTCTACATTTGGGCTTCAAGATTCAACCGCGGGTGCGCTCGCGATTCTAAAGGATATTTATGAAAATTGCAGAAAAAACAGTCGTCCAGATGCACTACACCCTGAAGTCTGACGAAGGTGCCGTCGTCGAGTCTTCCGCAGGTCGCGAACCTCTCCAGTACATCCAGGGCATGCACATGATCGTTCCGGGTCTCGAAAAGGCTATGGTCGGTCACGATGTAGGCGACAAGTTTGACGTTGTCGTCATTCCGGCAGAAGGCTACGGCGAATACGACGAACGCATGACTCAGGAAGTTCCGCTGAACGTGTTCCAGGGAGTCGATCATGTCGAAGCAGGCATGGCTTTCTATGCCCAGACTCCGGGTGGTCCGATGCAGATTCGCATCAAGTCTGTTGGCGAAAAGACGGCTATTATCGACGCTAACCACGAACTTGCTGGCAAGAATCTCAACTTTGCGATTGAAGTTGTCTCCGTTCGCGAAGCAACCGAAGAAGACCTCAAGCCGTTCCAGCATCACTGCTGCTGCGGTGGTCACGACGGCGAAGACCATGAATGCAAGTGCGGCGAAGAAGGCCACGAATGCGAATGCGGTGGCCATGGCAACAAGGAAAATTGCGATGGTAACGGCGGTTGCGGCTGCGAACACCACGCAGAACACCATGGTAAGTAAGGTGTCGGGGTAATCCCGCGGGCATCTTTCAAAAAATTTGAAAAAAGGCTTGAACTCTTTGTACGTTCGAGCCTTTTTTTATTTAATTTAGAACGGAGGAGTGTGGAATATTTCCCAAGAGGTTGGATATGCGTTTTGCAAAAGTTTTATCTGTGGCTGCGTTGCCAATGTTCCTGTTTGCTTGTGGCGATGACAATTCGTCGCTTAAAGTCAGTAATCCTGAAGGCGAAACTCCGCAGGACTCTTCGACGGTTGAACCGCCTCCTAATATTCCCGATGAAGAACTGAAACCGATTGCAAGGGACTATTCCCTGATTTGGAGCGGCAAAGGTACGGCTGAAGAACCTTTCCTGATCGCTAGTGAACAGGATTTGGCATCACTCGCGTTCTATGTGAACGACTCCTCGATGACCTTTAAGGATTTCTACTTCAAGCAGACAGCCGATATCGCACTTTCTGGGGCTTGGAGCCCGATTGGTATTTTTGGCAAGAATGCTTATGGCTACGGAAATCGCCCCTTTAGCGGTGTCTATGACGGTGGCCTCAAGACCATTACAGGCTTGAGCATTACCGATACGGCTAGCTATAGTGGTCTGTTTGGGCTTGTTCGCGGAGCGCAGGTCAGTAACGTTGTTATTAAAGGCGCTAAACTGAATGTTGGTTCCTATGCAGGCGTCCTTGCGGGTAAGATGGATTCGACGACTGTTGAAAATTGCTCGTTTGAAGATGTTGAAATTAAGGGGGCCGACCGCGTTGGCGGTTTGGTAGGCGAAGCGACACATGTCCAGGCGAAGAATGTCTCTGTGACGGGAACCATTCAAGGCGTTAATTCTGTGGGCGGTGTCGTTGGCCGTATGCAGGATGGCTCTCTTGAAAATGTGACGAACAAGGCAAATGTCTCAGGTACTTCGACTGTTGCCGGTGTTGTCGGTTCTTTTGCCAGTGTGGCAAGCGAAGGCGTGATTAGCGCTGCTTTGAATTATGGTGCCGTGACAGGTACGAAGGATGTGGCGGGCGTTGTGGCAACGCTTTCTGCAACCAAGTTGGAACGTTCCGGTAATAGCGGAGCCGTGGTTGCGGATTCAAGCCAAATGAGCAATGTCGGTGGCGTCATTGCCGTCGCTTCAAGCAAGTCCGCTATCAACGAAGTCTTTAATACCGCTACGGTCTCGGTAAGGAGAGTCATGATTGCAGGCGGTGTCATCGGTGCTTTGAAGAACTCTTCAGCAACAAATTTGTTCAATCTTGGCGAAGTTTCTGGTACAGCCAGTAATATGGGTGGACTTGTTGGAGTTGTTGATGGTAGTGACGCTACGCTGACATTTGGTTATAATGCAGGAAAGATTCCTGATAATAACTTTTCAGGAACGGTGGCAGGCAAGGTGACATCGACTGCAACGGTTACAAACGTTTATTACGATAAAACAGTCGGTGGAACGTGCCTCGTTGTAGCAAGCCAGATGAACATGGAACTCCCGACAGGCTTTACGACTGATGAAATGAAGGCGGCAACGTTCATCGCCACTTTGAACGGAACCGGCAGCGCTTGGAAGGCGGGTTCGGCTACGTTTGGTGGCTATCCGGCTTTTACTTGGACTGAGTAATTTCTACATTTAGAACATGGCTAAAAAGAAAAAATTTTGGAAGTCGCCTTCTGCAGAGGCGGCTTTTCGTGGTAAAGAAGACCGTCTTCGCAAGACTCTTTGCGAAATTGTGAACGGACAAAGCCGTTTGTTGCACCGCCCGGACGAACTGTATGAGGCTATTGCGAACGGTCTTGACGATATTGAAAAAATCAAGGATGTGAAGCTCCAGCTTGAACTTTTGGCTTGGACGCTTCGTTGCGATTTCTTGGCGTTCAAGGCTGATGACGAAGAAATGGATACGTGGAACGACTTGTTCTACGATGCCGGAACGTTCTTTATTGAAGTTGCCAAGACTTATGACGACAAGGATTACATTGCGGACCTGATTCACGATTTGGCTGTGCGCCACGTGGGTGGGGAAGGCCGCGAAGTCGTGTTCCTCTCGATTGAAGACGTGATGCCGGTGCAGCGCGCCAAGGCCTTGATTGAAGAGCTTCTGGGCGTGATTGATGCGACGGAACTTGAAAATCGCGAAGACGTTCTCGATGCCATTTGTGATATGGCTGATGCCATCAAGGATACCGAAAATTTTGCGAAGGCTTCGCTTTACAAGGACCCGGACAAGAGCAATGCAACGCTCATCGACATTGCAAACTCTTACTTTGTCGCAGGCAACATTTCCATGGCAAAGCAGTGGCTTGGCGATGTGAAAGATCCGGGTGCCGAAGACGAAGAAGCGTTCCTCGATTTGCAGGCCGCCATTGCTGACCGCGAAGGCCGCAAGACGGATTGCCTCAAGTACGCCACGCGTTTGTACGAATGCTACCCGAAGGTCATGAACCTCTCGAGACTCTGCATGCTCAAAGACGATGCTGGCGTCGACAAGCTTTTATTCGATCACATCAAGTACCGCGATAGCGGCAAGTGCGATACGAGCTTGATGATGCTCCTTGCAAATCTCAAGAAGTTCGAATTGCTCGAAAGCTACGTGAATCATTACGAACGCGATTTGCCGGGCCTTGAGGCCTCTGAGCTGAATGCGATTTCGGATGAGGTGGAACGCGCTGGAGCAACTGAACTTGCTAAGCACATCCGCGAATGGACTGTTGAAGAACCCGAAGACGCCGAACCCCTCGACGATCGCGAATAGGCTGATTTCTTTCGTCTCTCGTCTTTCGTCTTTCGTCTAAAATTCTATTTTTGCACCCATGAAAGTCCTTTTATACGATACAACGCTCCGTGACGGTAACCAAGACCGTAAAATAAGTCTCTCCTTAGCTGATAAAGTCCAGATCGCTCGAATTTTGGACCACTTTGGATTTGACTATATTGAAGGCGGTTGGCCGAACCCCAGCAATCCGACCGATGAGGAATTTTTTAAGCTCATCAAGGACGTTAAGCTCAAGCATGCAAAGATTGCCGCATTTGGCTCTACGCGCCGTCCGGGTATTTTGCCCGAGAACGACCCGCTTTTGCAGGCGCTCATCAAGTCCGAAGCTCCGGTCAAGACGATTTTCGGCAAGAGCTGGGATTTGCATGTAACGGACGTTATCCGCACGACTCTCGAAGAAAACCTCGACATGATCGAGTCTTCGGTCGCATACCTTAAGGAACATTCCGAAGAGGTGATTTACGATGCGGAACATTTCTTCGATGGCTATAAGGCTAATCCGGAATACGCGCTCGAAACGCTTAAGGCTGCCGAACTTGGCCATGCCGATTGCATTGTGCTTTGCGATACGAACGGCGGAACGATGCCGTGGGAAATCGAAGAAATCGTAAAGAAGGTTCAGACTAGAATTTCGACGCCGCTTGGCATCCACGTGCATAATGACAGTGGACTTGCCGTGGCAAACTCGATTTACGCTGTGAAAGCGGGTTGCGTGATGGTGCAGGGCGTGGTGAATGGCTACGGCGAACGCTGCGGTAACGCAAACCTCACGACAATTGCCGCTGATTTGAAGTTTAAGATGGATCGCGATTTTGCTGCTGCTAAAAAGTTGAGCCATTTGCGCCAGCTTAGCGGCAACATCGACCAGATTGTGAACTTGCCGAGCGACGTGCATGCTCCATATGTGGGCGATGCCGCATTTGCCCATAAGGGTGGTGCGCATATCGATGGCGTCATGAAGGTTTCTCGCAGTTTTGAACATATCGACCCACATTCCGTGGGCAATGACCGCGTTTTCGTGACAAGCGACCAGGCCGGTGGTTCTCTCGTTGTCGAAAAGCTCAAGGCCATCAAGCCGGGTATCGACAAGAAGGATCCGGTGGTGGCAAGCCTCCTCAAGGAAATCAAGGAACGCGAAAATGCGGGCTGGCATTTTGACTCCGCTGAAGCGAGCTTCAAGCTCTTGGTCTACCGCCACTTGGGAATGGTCAAGGAACCGTTCAAGGTGCTCAACTACCGCGTGATTGAAGATAAGACGCCGCAGGGTGTTTCTGTGTCGCAGGCTACGGTCAAGCTCCAGGTAGGCGACAAGATTAGCCATCAGGTGAGCGAAGGCGATGGTCCGGTGAACGCACTCGATGCCGCACTCCGCAAGGCTCTTTTGCCGTTCTTCCCGTGCATGGGAAGTGTTCGCCTCGACGATTTCAAGGTGCGCGTGCTCGGTTCCAATGTGGCTTCCGATGCTACGGTTCGTGTGTGGACAACTTTTGGCGATGAACACGGCTACTGGAACATGGTCGGCGTTTCGAGCAACATCATTGAGGCTTGCTGGACTGCTTTTGTCGATGGCCTTACGTACAAGATTTTGCTTGAAGACAACGTTATCCCGAATGCATACAAGCATTTGGATGTGGCGTCCGTGTAAATTCGCTGAACCACGACAATTTGCCAAACCGTGCTGGGTTTTAGAGTTTAAAAAATAGAAGGTCTGTTAAAATGAAAATCGTAAAAGTCACTCCGAAGTCTCAAGAGATTGACAGAATTTGTGGTCGTGAAGTTGCTCCGAGCAAGGAAATTCACGACAAGGTCATGGACATTCTCGCCGATATCAAGAACGGCGGTTATGCGAAGGCTGTGGAATACGCCCAGAAGTTCGATGGCCTCAAGGGCAAGAACCTCCGCGTGTCCGAAGCCGAAATCAAGAAGTCTGCCGCCAAGTGCCCGCCCGAAATGCAGCGTGCGCTCAAGCAGGCTATCAAGAACGTCCGCGATTTCCACGTGAACCAGATGGAAGATTCCTGGCTCATGGAAGGCAAGGACGGCGTGGTTCTCGGTCAGCGTATTCGCCCGATGAAGCGCGTGGGGCTCTATGTTCCGGGTGGTGCTGGAATTTACCCGAGCACGGTCATTATGAATGCGGTTCCGGCCATTGTTGCTGGCGTCAAGGACATCGTTGTTGTGACTCCGATCAAGGGCGAAATCAACCGCGCTGTGGCTTTTGTGCTTTGCGAACTCGGCATTACCGAGGTCTATCACATCGGTGGCGCTCAGGCTATTGGCATGCTTGCTTATGGTGCCAAGGATGGCAAGGGCAAGGTTGTCGTGGAACGTGTTGACAAGATTGTGGGCCCGGGTAACGTCTTTGCCGCAGTCGCTAAGAAGGAAGTTTTTGGCATTGTCGATATCGACATGGTGGCAGGCCCGTCCGAAGTGCTCGTGCTTGCAGACAATACCTGCGATCCGGACTTTGTCGCCGCCGACCTTTTGAGCCAGGCGGAACACGGTTCCGGTTTTGAAGCTGCCATCTGCATTACGGACAACATGGAAACCGCACAGATGATTAGCGAATGCGTGGACATCCAGGTGGAAAATTCCCCCAAACGCGAATTGCTCCAAAAGGTGCTCGACAACTTTGGTCGCATCCTCGTGGTGAAGGACTGGTTCGACGGTGTAGCGATTGCTAATGCCATTGCTCCGGAACACATGGAAATCATGACCGATGAAGCCGAATCTATGGCAGCCCAGATCGAAAATGCGGGTGCCGTGTTTATCGGTCCGTGGTCTTCTGAACCGGTGGGTGACTACTTTGCTGGCCCCAACCACGTTCTCCCCACGAATGGCACGGGTCGCTTCTTCAGCCCGCTCGGCGTCTATGACTTCCTCAAGCGCATGAGCATCATCAAGTACTCCGAAAAGGCTATCAAGAAGAACGCAAAGGCAATTGCTGTCGTGGCAAATGAAGAAGGCTTCATCCACCACGCCGCTGCAGTCCTCAAGAGACTCTAATCTAAATTGTTCCGCATTTGTTGCGGGACTTTAATCGCATTACGAAAATGTCCGCCTCAGGGCGGACATTTTGCGTTATAAAAGATTTTGACGAATGACGCTAGGCTTGTTGTGCTAAGTTAGCGCTTTGTATTGCTTGAATCCTTGGATGCGCTGGACTTGCCGTTTTCAAAAGTCTTTATAGCAGCGTCCTTTGCGGCTATGGCTGCATCTTTTGCTTTTTCGGCTGTCTCTGTGACTTTAGTCGTAACGCTGTCTGCCGCATTCTTGACGGCTGCTTTGGCGCTATCCGCTGCTTGCTCTGTCGAATTTATTGCTTTGTCTGTAAACGACTTGGTGAGCTCGCTTGCTTTTTCTGTGGCCAACTTACGGAGGTCAACTTCATTGGAAGAATACCCCATGGTCTTGAGCGAAGACTTGTAGACGCTGTAGGCAATAGCGTTGTTGCGCAGGTTCTTGAGGTTCCCTTCGACGGGTAGCAAGTGCAAAATGGTGAGCAATACAAAGCAGACAAGAACGGCCTTGATGATTCCGAACAACATGCCTAAAATGCGATTTGTCTTTCCGACGATGGTGTTCTTGATAGAATCACCGACAATGTGTCCGATAAGTGAAAACAACAGGAAGGGAACAAGAAAGCCGATGCAGGTGCAGATGAGGTGAGCTGTGAAATCGCTGAATGCAAAATTATGGATGAAAAAATCACCGAGTAGCCCCTGGGCAAAATAAGCGCCCAAAATTGCTGCCACCCATGCACAAAGCCTGAAAACGCTGCTCAACAGACCGCGCCAAAGCCCGATGATGCCGAATACGAGCAGGCAAGCTGCGCATGCTATATCAATCCAATTCATTGGACAATTCCTTCTAAACCGCTAACTGAATGGTCAAGAAAACCATCGCAGTTACAATCACTCCAAGTATAAATCCTATTCCATACTTAAATGTAGTTTTTTGCGGTTTAGGCGATATGACGGATTCGATTGGCTGGTCTTCGTTTACCGTATCTGCCCATTCGGCGATGTAGGGAGTCATGTCGCGTGGGTATTCTTTCATGATATCGGCAAGCTCGTTCGCTGCATCGCAGGCCGAAGAAGGGCGCTTGCTGGGACGTTTGTTGAGGAGCTTCAACACGAACTTGCGGAGCGGCTTTGGAACATCGTCCGGGAAGACTTCGAGCTTGAACTTCATCTTGAGGATGTTTTCGCGCGTTTCTTCGAAGTCCTTGCCGCGGAAAAGATTTTCGCCGATGAGCATTTCGCTAGCGATGATGCCTACGCTAAAGATATCGCTTGCGTAATTGACTTTTTGCCCCATGATTTGTTCTGGGCTCATGTAGGCGGCGGTGCCGATGATGCAACCGGTCTGCGTGAGTTCCTTGCCAATTTCGAGCGGGGTATCCGTGTGGGCGATACCAAAGTCCAGGAGACGAACGCGTCCGTCCTTGTCAATCATCATGTTGGCGGGCTTCAGGTCGCGGTGGGTCACGCCGTTTCGGTGAGCGTGGCTGAGTGCGCTCAAGAGTTCGTACAAAATGGTTTCGACAACCCAGATGGGCGGTCGCTTGTTTTTCAACAGCAAGTCCTTGAGACTTGAACCTTGTATGTACTCCATTGACATCGTGTAGTTGCCGTCACTGTCTTTCCAGAGGGCATACGGCTGGAGAATATTCGGGTGGTTCAGGTGGGCGAGGATGCTCCCTTCTTGCAGGAATCTCTTGATATAGATGTCCTGTTGGTTCAAGTTGGTGTTGAGCCTCTTGGCAACGACGAGTCGGTCGAGAGAAGGATCCCGACAAAGCCATAGGCTACCCATGGCTCCGCTATTGAGCGCTTGTATAGGTTTGTATCCGCCAATTTTAGACGGGAGCTGATCTTTGACTTTCTTCCTGGACTGTGTTGCCTTGACCTCTTCCATGCTGCCCTATATAGAAAAAGATTTACTTCTTGTCGCTTAGGTAAATGCTCTGGTGCTTCGTCTTCGGATCCTGATTGGGGTAATCGAGGATGTAGTGGAGCCCGCGAGATTCCTTGCGACGGAGGGCGGCGATGAGGATCATCTTGGAAACCTGGAGTGCGTTCAGGAATTCAAGGAAGTGCAAGTTTTCAGTTTCTTTGTTCTTAATAGCGGCGGCAACGTCGGCTTCGAGGCTTTCAATAACCTTGAGACCTTGGTTGAGGCCTGCAACGGTACGGACAATGCCGCAGTGCGTCCACATCATGTCCTGGAGCATCTTCTTGCGCTTGCGCCAGTAGGCCGCCTTTGCAAAACTGACCGTTTCTTTCTTGGACTTGGGTGCTGTGAATTTGTCCTTAGTGATGCCGCTCTTTTCGATATCATCGACGGCACGGATGGCAAATACTACGCTTTCCAAAAGCGAGTTCGAGGCAAGACGGTTTGCACCGTGAACGCCTGTTGCTGCAACTTCGCCGCAAGCATAGAGTCCCTTGATTTCGGTGCGGGACCAAGTATCAACGAGAACGCCTCCGCACATGTAATGGGCTGCCGGGACGACTGGAATCCATTCCTTCGTGATGTCAATGCCTGCATCCATGCATTTAGAATAAATGTGCGGGAAGTGGCTCTTGATGTCCTTCGGCGTGCGGCCAGAAAGGTCAATGAACATGTGGTCCTTGCCGAGACGCTGCATTTCGCTGTGGATAGCGCGAGCGACAATGTCACGTGGGGCGAGGGAGTGCAGCGGATGCACCTGGTTCATGAATTCTTCGCCCTTGTCGTTCTTGAGGATGCCGCCAAAACCGCGCACAGCTTCGGAGATGAGGAACGGCTTCTTGAACTTCGGTGCGTACAAGCTAGTCGGGTGGAACTGCATGAACTCAATATCCTGGAGGGCTGCGCCTGCACGGGCTGCAATCGCCATGCCGTCGCCACAGCTGTCGGGCGGGCAGACGGTGTACTGCCAAATGCGGCCTGCACCACCTGTCGAAAGGATGGTTGCCTTGGCGTAGATGCTTTCAACTTCACCGGATTTCTGGTGGATAATTTTTGCACCGACGCAGCGCTTGTTCTTGCCTTCGCCTTCGCAAATCAAGTCCTTGATGTAGCAGTTTTCAAGGTAGTCAATGTTCTTTTGCTTGTGAAGTTCACAGAGGAGGGCGCGCATGATCTCTTTACCGGTGAGGTCTGCGGCGTGCAAAATGCGGTGGTGGCTGTGTCCGCCTTCAAGGTGAAGGTCAAACTGCGACTTGTCTTCGGGCGACGGTGTGAACTGGACGCCCCACTTGACGAGCTGCTTGATGGTCGTGGGACCGTTCTTCACGAGAATTTTCACGGAGTCCTTTTTGCAAAGACCTGCACCTGCTTCGAGGGTGTCTGCCACATGGAATTCAAATTTGTCTGTTTTTTCGGTGACAGAGCAGATACCGCCTTGAGCGTAGTTCGATGAGCCGTCCGGCTTTGCACCTTTGGTTAAAATGACAACGTGGAACCCTTTTTCTGCCGCGTGGAGAGCTGCGCTCAATCCAGAAATGCCGGCACCCAGAACCAAAATATCGTACATGAGATACTCCAAAGGAATTGATGTATTTTTTTATGTCCAATAAATAGAAAAAATAGGGCTTTTCGGCATTATATTTGGCTTGCAATTTCAATAAAATAAAATGCAAACATTTTTTTTTGCTATTTTTCGGGCGACAAAATTTTAATGGAGTTGTCTCTATGTTAACGTGGATTAATGAAAAAGCCAAGTGGGTAATTGTGATCTTTGCCGCCGGTATCGCCATCGGTCTTCTCGCCATGGACCGTGTTCCGGATCAGGGACGTAGCTATCCTATCGGCATTGTCAACGACACCAAGATTTCTTACACGGACTTTGATTCTCGCGTGAAGATGATCGTGCAGAATCAGTACCAGAACCAGCACTTGGACGACGAACAGTACTCCCAGCTCCGCGCTCAGGTGTTCTCCAGCTTCGTTCGTCAGGCTCTCTTTGCTGAACAGTACGAAAAGGCCGAACTGAGTGCCTCGGTTGCCGAACTCAAGAACGAGTTCAAGCGCAATTCCGATGCTGTCCGTGCTCGCTTGGTCCAGGAAGCTCAGGCTCGCCTCTATGCTATCCAGCAGCAGGCAACTTCTCAGGAAGACCTGATCCAGCGCTCTCAGGCATACCTCGCTTCTCTCCCGAAGTTCCTCACGGACACGACTTTCAACAAGGCTGATTACGATGCTTGGATTGAAACTCCGGCCGCTTACCGCTGGAGCGCAATGCTCTCGCTCGAAGACGAAATGAAGAACAACTCCATTCCGGCTCGTCAGCTCCAGACCTTGGTCGGCGCTTCTGTCCATCCGACTTCTCTCGAAGCCAAGTGGAGTGTTGAACGCCGCATGACGGACTACGAACTGCAGGTGGCGGTCGCCCCGAGTTCTGCATTTGTTGTGGATAGCAACTCTGTGGATAGCGTCATGGTCGCTGGCTACTTCAACGCCCACATCGATAGCTTCTTTGTCCAGAAGGATGCTGCTCAGTTCCAGTATGTTTCTATTCCGGTTGAAGCTACGGCAGGTGATGACGCTAGCATCCGTGAATACGCTATGACTCTTTACTACCAGCTCACGGATTCCTCTTCTACGACGACGTTCGAAGACATGGCTCGCGTTTCTTCCGAAGACCCGGGCAGCGCCGAAAAGGGCGGCATCTTGAGCGAAGATTTCGTTGGCCGTGGCTCTTATGTGAAGCCGTTTGAAGAAGCTGCTTTTGCTCTTGATTCTGGTAAGATTTCTGAACCGGTCCGTTCTCAGTTCGGTTACCACATCATCAAGTCTTACGGCAACGTGAAGAATGCTAAGGGTGAAGTTGAAAAGGTCAAGGTTGGCCACATCCTCCTCACTGTTACCGCTTCTTCCAATACTATTGATAGCCTTGAAAAGATTCTCACCAACATCAAGAAGGATGTTGATGCAGGTTCTGACTTGCTCACCGAAGCTCAGGCTCGCGGTCTCGAAGTCAAGACTTCCGAATGGGTTTCTCGCGATGGCAACATCGGTGCATTTGGCTACCTCAAGGGTCTCGCTTCTTTCGCTTGGCCGAACGAAAACCTCCCGAAGGAAGAAAGCGAAATCTCTGGCGTGCTCAGAAACAACAAGTGGGTTGTCATTGCCAAGAAGATTGGTTCCTTCACGGCTGGCGAACGTAGCCTCCCGCTCTACTACAACGACATCAAGGAAACGCTCCTCAAGCAGAAGGCTGGCAAGGCTGCTGAAGCTTACTTGAGCTCTGTCGCCGCTCAGGTCAAGGAATGGAACCCGGCTGATACGGCTGCCAAGATTGAAAAGGTTGAACTCGAAACCAAGAACGCTTCTGTGGATGGCTTTGTTCCGGGCTTCGGCTACGGCAATGCTCAGATTGCACGCGTTGTCGGCAAGGCTAAGGCCGGTGAATGGACTGCTCCGGTTGTCGCTGAAAACGGCGCCGTGATGGTCAAGGTCGTTTCCAAGAAGACTCCGAAGGTTGAAGAAGTTGAAGAAGCCATCAAGCAGGATGTAGACAACTCCTACCGCTTTGGCGTGATGACTGCTTTCAACGACTACGTGACTTCTCTTGAAGCTTCTACGCCGGTCAAGAGCAACCTCGACCTCTTCTACAGAGACTAAGGGCTTTCGCGAGAGCTTGACTCTCGTGAGCGCGCACAAAATCCGTCAGCAAATAAACTCAATTATTGGTTGACGGATAATGCTTAAATTGCTATAATGTGCCGCACTCGCCCCCATCGTCTAGTGGCCCAGGACTCGGGATTCTCATTCCCGCAACAGCGGTTCGAGTCCGCTTGGGGGTATAAAAACGACCAACCGAAAGGCTGGTCGTTTTTACTTTCCGCCCCAGGGGTACTAAAAACGACCAACGAAAAGTTGGTCGTTTTTATTTTCCGCGACACAGGGTATAAAAAGTCTCATGATGAAATCATGAGTTTTTTTTGTAATGTGAAAGTCTTGCGGGCGGGACCCTAGCTCGGAGTTGTTATGGGTACAAAAAAGCCAGGGCGTTTAACCCTGGCTTTAATTGCTTTACGCGAATTTTAAATTACTTGATTGTACTCGTGAGGCGGAATGCGAAACCGACGTCGCTGATTTCGTCACCGCTGTAAACGCTGAACTGAAGCTTGGAATTGGCAATCTTCTTTGCCCATGCCACCGTCCATGCCCAGTTATCGATGTCCTTGCCACCAGTGAGAGCGGCGCGGTCATTGATATGTTCCCATTCCACATAGAGGCTGCTCATGAACGTGCTCATGATGCAATCCTTTTTCGGGGAGTATTCAGCACCGAGGTAGAACGGATGGTAAGCGTCACCCGGCTTCATGTACTTGGATTCCGGAGCGACATAGTTGTGGGCTGTGGTGAGGACTTTTTCGCTATTCGTAACGATGAAGCCGTATTCACCGTAAACTCGCAAGAAATCAAGGGGCTTGTAGCTCAGGTAAGTGGCGAGGCGGTGGGTGATGGATGCTGTGTTCTGAACAACGTCAACGGCGTTCACGCGATAAGCGAGCTTTGCTTCAAGCGGGAAATCGAACTTGAGGTCTTCTTCAATGCGGATGTAACCCGTGTTGGCCTTGTTGTCTCTTGTGGCGAGCATTGCGGTGAAGTTGGAGTAGCCGGTCTGCCAGCCGAATTCAAGAGCGTTGTGTGCGTAGTCGCGCATCCAGAGACCGCGAGCCGTGAGGTCCTTATCGATGTAAGTACCGAAGTGGGTAGACTGAGACCAGTCCGTCTTCCAGTGACCGATTTTGAGGTTGAGCTTGTAAGTGTCAAAATTCCACTTGTAGTTTGCCCAGTAGAGGTCTGCGAGAATCTTGTCGTAGCTGGTGGTCTTGCCGTCGCCGTCCTTAATCTTGTTGCCAAACTGCGGGGCAAAAATGCGCAACATAACCTGTGCATCGAAGTTTTCGCTCTTGTAGAGGCCGCCAATGTTAGCGCGGATCCAGAGGGAGCTCAGGTTATTGTCGGTATCTGCGATCATCTTGGTCGCCTGAGTCTGGACGTTGCCCTTGAGGCTGAATTCGCCATCGGCTGCAAAGGCTGCAGAGCACATGCCTGCGACCAAAAGTGCGCTTGTCATTTTTTTGAAGTTCATAGTTTCTCCGTGTAAGTTTTTCGTGCGCAAATCTAGAAATTTCGAAAAATATTTAAAGATAATTTGAAAGTAAGCGATTCAATTTTTATTTTTGCCTCACAAAATATCCATTGGAGTACAAGAATGAGAATGATTTCCCGCATTGCATTTTCGGCAATAGTGGCAGTTTCTTTTGCATCTGCCGGCAAGCTTGCACCGAACAAGACGCACGCCGTGCTGAACGTGACTTACACGAACGAAGAAAACGTTCCGCATGCCAAGAAAAAGCTCACGTTTGTGGGGCAGAACAAGGGAAAGAAGGTGGTTATCACGACGGACGTGTATGGCGAAGCTAGCTTCCATATCCCGCGTGAAGATTCTTACACGATTCTCTGCGAAAGCTTGACGGGACCGTTCGAATGCGGCGAAACTCCGTATGTTTCTCGCACGGCAAGCACGGGTGGAATTTCGGTCGTTTTTGACGATACTCGTTCCGAACTTACGGGTGTGACGTTTAAGGCGGGCAGTGCAGAACTTGTGCCGAGCTCCTTGAAGACTCTCAATGCCGCGATTGCAGGGCTCAAGCGCAATCCGAAGGCCAAGATTGAAGTGGAAGGACATACGAGTAGCGATGGTTCCGCTGAACTCAACCAGCAGCTTTCCGAAGACCGCGCAAACAGTGTCCGCAATTACATGATTGAACAGGGCATTGACGCCGACCGCGTGACTGCTGTGGGCTACGGCCCGAGCCGCCCGAAGGGTGACAACTCGACAGAAGCGGGTCGCCGTGCCAACCGTCGCATTGAGCTTAAAGTGCTCAACGCCGATGAAGTGAATTTCTAATTTGTTCTAATATCGCAAAAATACTAGAATTTAGAAAAAAGTGCGTTTTTTACGTGAAAATTTGTGAAATAACGCAGATTTTCACGTAATTTTTTTATGTTGTGTGTCTTTTCCCGGCTACAAAAAGCATTTTTGTCCCTCAAAAAGGAATGAAATCGGCTGAAAAATAAAAAAGTGGCTCCTTTAAATACTTAAAGGAGCTTGTTTTTATTTAATTATGATTAGTTTATTTTGAATTTTACGTGAAAAACTTGAAAAAATAGTCGTATTCACGTAAATTGGGGCTTTTTTTCAAAATTTGGTTCTAAAAGCTCTAATTTTCGCCTCAGATCGCGTTAAACTGCGCGAATTCCGTCTTCGGTGATCACGATTTTTTCTTCGCGGAAAAGCGTCCCGATAATCTTCTTGAACGTCTTCTTGGACATTCCGAATTCACGACGGATAGTTTCTGGATCGGTGTGGTCGCCGTAGGGGAGGAATCCGCCGGCAGCTTCGAGCTTTTGCATGACCGCATTGGGGCTTTCGCTCTTCATCACGCCCTTGTAGCCAATCGGAGTCAAGTTGAGTGTGATTTTTCCGTCGCTTGTGAAGCGCTGGATGAATCCGGGCATCGTATCGCCGATGTAGATGCGTTCCATACCGGGCGTCATCATGAGGCGACCTGTGTAGCGGTAATCCACGAGGCAATCAACGTAATCAGGCGTGACTTCGTAAGCGGCGAGTTCTACGCGCTGGCCGATATGCAAGTCGTTCGTGTCCGGATCGATAAAGCTCTTGATTTTTTCGGTGGCAATGATGCGTCCGCTCTTTTCGTCTTCGAGCACAAAGACAACGCAGCGGTCGCCTTTCTGCAATTCGCCAAGTTGCTGCTTGAAGGGGAGGAACAAGTCCTTGTTGAGCCCCCAATCCAAGAATGCGCCAACGCGGTTGACTTCCTTGACGGTGAGTACTGCAAATTCGCCTACCTGGGCGAGCGGCTTGTCAAGCGTTGCGATCGGGCGGTCTTCGGAGTCCGTGTAAACGAACACGTCAATGATTTCGCCTTCGACGAGTGTGAATTTGTTGCGGTTGCCGGGGAGGAGCACGCTTCCGCCTGTTTCGAGTTCTAGGTAATAACCCTGTGGCGTGATTGATTCAACGCGTGCGCGGTTAATTCTTCCAAGTTCCATAATTTGCCTTTCCGTTCTGGTATCCCGCAGGGCGGGGTTAAAGTCGCGGACATCCGCGATATGGTTAAATATAGTTATTCCGTCGGCAGTTCCTTGCAATGCCGCATAAACCTAAGCGTTTCTTTTTCGCCATCCTTTGCGAGTTTCTTGAGTAGGAACAGTAACTTCTTGTAAGTCGTTTCCGTCATCTTCTCATGCGCGGTGCTTTTCGTCAAATACAGGAGCGGGGCCTCTTGCGTGTAGCTTTTCTTGTTGTACGTCTTGGAGGCAGCCACGCGGTCGCAGAACATCTCCTTGATGTAGCGGTCCGGCATGTCCATCGGCACGATTTTCTTTGTTTTCATGTCGTAATCGTACCAAAATTCAAAATGGTGCTTGTTGCGCCCCTTGTGGTGCATCCATGCAAGACTGTAGCCTGTTTCGCGGCGTTCGCCGTTATTTGGCGATTCCTTGCCCGTGTAATACTTGGCTCCAGGAATAAATTCGGTAGGGCTGTACTTCGACAAATCGTGGAACAGCCCCTGCAACCCGATACCAGCCTTGATACAAAGCCGAATCACTTCGTTCCTGTGCTTGGTAATCGTAATGAAATGACGAATCGGATGGAACATGATCGAAAATTAGCAAAAGCCGGGAATCCCGGCAATGTTTATTGAAAAATCCGGTTCCCGTACTTCTTCTCAAATTCCGTCACGAGCTTGTGCGGTTCCGGGAAGTAGTACTTGAGAATGTTCATGCCTACTTTATAGATTTTTTGCGGAACGCCAAAAACCGCTTCGGCTATGCCACCCGCAATGCAGGCGAGCGTATCGCTATCCCCGCCGAGGGATACTGCGTTTCTGATGGCATCTTCGTAGTCCGTCGCTTCCAAGACGCAGCGGATGGCTTGCGGAACCGTCCCTTGGCAAAGTGCCGCTCCCGGATAAGACCAGCTATATTCCGGACGCAGTTCGTCAATCGTGAAATTCAGATCGTAGCCGAATTCGCTCTCAATGGTCGTCTTGATTTCGTCTTTGCTCGCACCCATGCGTGCCATGAAAATCGCAAGAGCTGTCGCCTGCGCTCCCTTGATTCCTTCGGGATGGTTGTGCGTGCATTCGGCAGATTCCTTGGCCTTGGCGAGCACCTCTTCCTTGGTGTTGAACGCCCAACCCACCGGCGAAATGCGCATGGCAGAACCGTTACCGCAGCTGTCGTATGGTGTGCCAAAGCCGTCGCGGCGTGCCTTGGCGACATATCTGGTGAACCCTCCGCCGTAACCGCCGACAGGGCATTCGTACTTGCTTGCGTATGCGACGTAATACTTCCATGCTTCGCCCCCGCGCATAATCCAGTCCGCCGTAGCAAACGAGAGAATGCTATCGTCTGTGGGTGAGACCCCATCAGGGAACAGCTCAAAATCCTTAGCTTTGTAGTTTTCGAATTCGTAAATGGAACCGACGGTATCGCCGATAATTGCTCCGATCATAAAAAATCTCCTTATTCTAATAATAGTATCGTATTGTGCGTGCGAAAAGTAAAATGGAATTTTTTTTATTTCAAAAGTGTATATTATCCCATTGGATATTTCAAGAGGAATTTATGAGTGGAAAAGTCGTTGTGTACAGTAAGCAACATCTACAAAGAATTATTGAAAAGATAATCAAGGAAAAAGGTCCCAAGTGCGACTTGAATTTTATTGATGTATCGCGAATGACTGATATGAGTGGCTTGTTTGATCACTCATGCTTTGATGGCGATATCAGTCAATGGGACGTGTCGAATGTGAAAAATATGAACCATATGTTTTATGATTCTGCTTTTACCGGAGATATCAGCTCTTGGGATGTATCAAATGTTACTGACATGAACTACATGTTTTTTGGATCTAATTTTAATGGCGATATTAGTCGATGGAATGTATCGAACGTTACAAATATGAATACTATGTTTAGTGCTTGTTCCTTTACCGGCGATATTAGTGGGTGGGATGTATCAAGCGTTACGGATATGGATTCTCTTTTTGCTTATTCAAGATTCAATGGTGATATTAGCAAGTGGGATGTTTCAAATGTGAGAAATATGCACAGTATGTTTGAAACGAGCATTTTCATGGGCGATATTAGTCATTGGAATGTTTCAAATGTAACGAATATGAGTAGCATGTTTTGTAGAGCAGATTTTAATGGCGATATTAGTCAATGGGATGTGTCGAACGTTACGGATATGAGCCACATGTTTTCTGGTTTTTGGGTGAATGACGATGTTTCACATTTTAATGGCGACATCAGTGGATGGAACGTTTCAAATGTGAAAAATATGAGCTATATGTTTTATTATTCTCTTTTTACTGGCGATATCAGCCGGTGGAATGTTTCGAATGTTACTGATATGAGAGGTATGTTTTGTGGTTCTGCTTTTTCCGGCGATATTAGCAAATGGAATATTTCAAATGTGATACGCATGACGGCGATGTTTGTGAAATCTCAATTTAGAGGTGATATTACCCGGTGGGATGCTTCCAAGGTAATAAACATGAGAAACATGTTTGAAGAGTCCGCTTTGGAAAAAGAAAACTGTTTGCCTACTTGGTATGCGGAAAGAGGAGCGCGTAGGAGTTTGGATTATTCACGTCCAAGCTATTGCACCTGCTGTAATTTTGATTTCAGTCGGATGTTCTAAGGCTGTTTTTAGCTCAAAATCGGCAAAAGAATCTAAGCCGAATATTGAAAAATTAGTTTATTTAAAACTAATTCGTGTATTTGCGTTGCTCAAGGCGATAAAATTTCTTGGGAAAATGCGATAAAGCTGTTTACATATTGCAAATCATAAGCGATATATAAATGGAAATTTAGCAAGGTGGTGGTGTATGGCTGAAATTCTAGAAAAGATGGTTAGCGGTATTGGGGCGCTCAGCAAGAGCCTTGCTATTGGTATTTTCGGTATTCTTGGCTGTAGCGAGGATAGTTCCGAATGCGTTCCTCAAACGGAGATTGTTGAGCAATCTCTTGAAATGCATCGCGATTCTGCTCAACAGGTGTTTCATGAGGATATGCTTTCGATGACTTTGCACAAACCGGGAGTATGTTTTAAAAATCTCCGCCCTGAAATGGATAGTGCGATTTCGGTGGTCGTGAGTGTTTATCATATAGCTTCGAATGATGAAGAATATAAACCGCTAATTACAAGTGCCAATGATTACGAAGGGCATTCTGCAGGGTCTGCTCATTATGCGGGGGCTGCTCTTGATTTTAGAATCAAAAATATGGGGAGCCTTGAAAAACGTCAAGAGATAGCGCAAATGGTGCGTGTCTTTTTAGGAAAACGATATCTGGTCTTGCACGAAGATGTTGGGTTGGAAAACGAACATTTGCACGTTCAAATGCGTAACGGAACGTACAACCGCAATGTTGAATGGGATTAGCCCCTTTGTGCTTAAATAGCAAAAATCCCTGCCACTTGTTGTGACAGGGATTTCTTAAAACCAAAGCTGTTTTACTTCTTCTTCGTCTTCTTTGTTTCAAGCCATTCGTCGAAGGTAATGCTGCGGTCAACAACACCATTCGGCGTGAGTTCCAAAACGCGGTTTGCGACTGTTTGGACAAATTCATGGTCCTGAGAGCAGAAGATGACCGGACCCTGGAATGCCTTGAGGCCGTTGTTCAAAGCGGTGATGGCTTCCAAGTCGAGGTGAGCGGTCGGTTCGTCGAGCAACAAGCAGTTTGCGTTCGAAAGCATCATCTTCGAAAGCATGCAGCGCACCTTTTCACCACCGGAGAGCACGTTGGCGCTCTTGAGGGCTTCTTCACCGGTAAAGAGCATACGGCCGAGGAATCCGCGGATGAACGTTTCGTCCTGTTCCTTGCTGTACTGGCGCAGCCAATCCACGAGGGAGAGATCTGTCTTGAAGTAAGCGTCGTTGTTCTTCGGGAAGTAGTTGTAGCTGATGGTGTTGCCCCACTTGAGCACGCCATCCGGAGCCTTGATTTCTTCGGCAATGAGCTGGAAGAATGCCGTCTTGAGTGTGTCGTATTCACCGACGAGAGCGACCTTGTCCTGGTTGCCGAGCGAGAAGTCGAATCCCTTGCAGACGATGCCGTCGCCGCCATCAACGGTGGCGTTCTTGACTTCGAGCACGATCTTACCCGGTTCGCGGTCCATCTTGAAGTTCACCCACGGGAACTTACGGCTCGATGCCGGCATTTCTTCGACGGTCATCTTGTCCAAAAGCTTCTTACGGCTGGTGGCCTGCTTAGCCTTAGCGGCGTTCGATGCGAAGCGGCGGATGAACGCCTTCAATTCTTCGATCTTTTCTTCGGCGCGGCGGTTCTGGTCCTTGCGCTGCTTCTGGGCGAGCTGGCTTGCTGCGTACCAGAATTCGTAGTTACCGCCGTAAATGTTGATCTTGCCGTAGTCGATATCGCATGTGTGCGTGCAGACGGCGTTCAAGAAGTGACGGTCATGGCTCACCACGATCACGATGTTTTCGAAACGTTCGAGGTAGTCTTCGAGCCAGCCGACGGTTTCCAAGTCAAGGTGGTTCGTCGGTTCGTCCAAGAGCAAAATGTCCGGGTTGCCAAACAGAGCCTGGGCAAGGAGCACGCGGATCTTCTGGCCGCCATCGAGTTCGGACATCAAGTTGTAGTGGAATTCTTCGGGAATGCCAAGACCCTTGAGGAGCACGGCTGCGTTGGAGTCGGCTTCGTAACCGCCGATTTCGCCAAAGCGCGTTTCGATTTCCATGGCCTGCATGCCCTGTTCTTCGGTCATTTCAGGGAGCGCGTAAAGTTCGTCGCGCTTCTTGCCAAGTTCGTAGAGTTCCGGGAAACCCATCATCACGGTTTCGAGGACTGTGTTATTTTCGTAGGCGAAGTGGTCCTGCTTCAAAACGGCGATACGTTCGCCTGGGTCCTTCGTGACTTCACCCGTGTTCGGTTCGAGTTCGCCCGAAAGAATCTTGAGGAATGTGGACTTGCCGGCACCATTTGCGCCGATGACACCGTAGCAGTTGCCTCTCTTGAAGGAAAGGTTCACTTCCTTGAAGAGGACGCGGCTACCATACTGGAGACTGACATTAGAAACATTAAGCATGGCGCCAAAGATAGTAAATTGTGGGTCGGGATTGTAGGGGGCTTGGGCTTTGCTAGCCCGAAAAAGCTATTATTAAATGAAAGTGGGGTCATATTATGAATTTTAATTTGTTTGTTAATGTGTCAAAACTTGCAACTTGCGTTTCTTTGGCTTTTGCTCTTTCGGCGTGCTACGAAAGTAGCGGTGTGACTTACGTTGAACCGGATAGCTATGGTGATTTATCATCTTCATCATCCGAAAAAATCGCCTCCTCTTCATCCTCCAAGAAGTCCGCAAGTAGTTCTTCTTCTGTAAAGGCTGCTGCATCTTCGTCTTCTTCAAAGCCCGCGAGCAGCTCCTCTGCCTCCTTCTCATCCTCTGCGAAGTCTTCGTCTTCGGCAAAATCATCGTCTTCTTCCGCGGAAAAGTCCTTTTTCAGCGAAACCTGGCGCGAAGATTGCCTTGCGAAAATCAACGAATACCGTGCGACAGAAAATCTCGATCCGCTGACGCTTGCACCTGAAGAAAAACAGACTTGCACCGATCAAGAAGCTGCTGATGACCTCGCCGAAAACAAGGCTCACGGTCACTTTGGCAACTGCGGCGAAGGCGCACAAAACTCGGGGCCGAACTTCAATACCTCTTGGCGCAAAACGGCAACTGAAGCTACCGAAGCTTTCCTCAAGATGATGTGGGAAGATGAAAAGGCTCTCGTGACTAGTGGCGAGCGCGATCCCGACAAAAAAGAGGATTATTCCTACATCGGCCACTACCTCAACATGAAGGGCAATTACAAAACAGTCGCCTGTGGAATTGCTCTTACAGAAGATGGCAAAAAAGGCTGGCTGAATATCAATTTCTTCAGATAGTCCATATATTATATAATACTCACAAGGGTTCCCAAACTTTCGGCTTTTAACTAACTTTTAATTAAGGTTAGAAAATGATACGAAAGTTATATCTCCCTCTTCTTATTGCACTGTTCTCGCTCGCGCTCACATCGTGCCAAAGCGAGAAACAGACCGTCATCCCCAACAGGGTTCATTCCATCAGCGATCTCGGCCACAAAAAGGTGGGCGTGCAGATTGGCAACACCGCCGATATCTACGCATCGGACTTTGGTGGTGACACGGCGAAAATCGATGTTGAACGCTACACGAAACTTGCCGATGCTGTGCAGGCGCTGTTGCAGGGGAAGATTGACGCGGTCATGAGTGACGACCAGCCAGCCAAGGCTTTCGTGCTCCAGAATCCGTCGCTTCGCATTCTCGAAGAAGTCTTCGTCGAAGAAATGTACGCGGGCGTTGTTGCGAAGGGCAACGAAGCGCTTTTGGATTCAGTGAACCAGGCGCTTGAAGCGATGAAGAAGGATGGCGTTTACGATTCCCTCTTCAACACGTACATTTATCGTTCGGGCAATTACCACTATCAGAAGAAAGTGACCGAAGGCCCGAAGCTCGTTGTTTCGACCAACGCTCAGTTCCCGCCGTACGAATACTACGAGAACACAAAGATTGTCGGTCTCGATATCGAAATCGTGAATTACATTGCCGATTACCTCAACCGCACTGTTGAAATTCAAGACATTGAATTTGACGCGATTATCAATGCGGTCGCATCGGGCAAGGCTGATGTCGGATTCTCGGGATTCACCGTGACCGAAGAACGCAAGAAGTCCATCAACTTCACGACTCCGTACACGCTCTCGAAAGTCGTCGTGATTGTCCGCGGTGACCAAGCTGTCGAAAGCGAAGAAAGCTTTGGCGATCATGTCTACAAGAATTTCGTGAAGGATTCCCGTTGGAAGTTCATTGTCGAAGGTCTCCGCAACACGCTCGTGATTTCGTTCTTTGCGGCTCTCCTTGGCATCATGATTGGCTTTGTGATTGCGCAGATTCGCACGAGCAATGAATTCAACGGCCGCTTCAAGGTGCTGAACTGGTTTGCTAAGGCTTACCTCGCCGTGATTCGCGGCACGCCGATGATGATCCAGCTCCTCATCATTTACTACATCGTCTTCTCGTCGGTGAACATCAACAAGATTCTCGTTGCGATTGTTGCATTCGGCATCAACTCGGGTGCTTACGTTTCTGAAATCATCCGCAGCGGCATCAAGGGCGTTGACCCGGGACAAATTGAAGCAGGCCGTAGCCTAGGCCTCAAGTTCCGCACTGTGCTTTATTACATCGTTTACCCGCAGGCGTTCAAGAACTCGCTTCCGGCGCTCACGAACGAGTTTATCTCGCTCATCAAGGAAACATCCATTTGCGGTTACATCGGCCTTACCGACCTCACTCGCGGTGGCGATATCATCCGCAGCATGACTTACGAAGCCATGCTCCCGCTCCTTGCTGTGGCAGCTATTTACTTTATCATTGTCGCCGGGCTTTCGGCTTGTGTTGCAAAACTTGAAAAGAGGTTGAAGAAAAATGAACGCTAATGCAGAAACTTTAATCCAGGTCAAGAACCTTTGCAAATCTTACGGTGACAAGCAAATCCTCAAGGGTATTTCGCTTGATATCCATCGCGGTGACGTGATTGCAATTATCGGCCCGTCAGGTTGTGGCAAGTCTACTTTCTTGCGCCAGCTGAACTTGCTTGAGCAGCCGACGAGCGGTGATATCCTTTTGGATGGCAAGAGCATTTTGGCGAAGGATGTTTCGAAGCCTTCGATTCGCGAGCGCGTCGGCATGGTTTTCCAGCAGTTCAACCTGTTCAAGAACATGACCGCACTCAAGAACATCATGTTTGCTCCGGTGAAACTCGGTCGCCTGTCCAAGGCAGAAGCCGAAACGCGTGCACGTGAACTCTTGAAGCGCGTGGGACTTTTGGACCGTGCTGATCACTACCCGGCACAGCTTTCGGGCGGTCAGCAGCAGCGTATCGCCATTGCCCGTGCTATGGCCATGCAGCCCGAAGCGATTCTCTTTGACGAACCGACGAGCGCTTTGGATCCGGAAATGGTGGGCGAGGTGCTCAAGATCATGAAGGACCTTGCAAAGTCTGGAATGACGATGATTGTCGTGACGCACGAAATGAGCTTTGCTCGCGAAGTGGCAAACCGTGTGCTCTTCTTTGCCGATGGTTACGTTAAGGAAGACGGAAACCCCGAAGAAGTCTTTGACAATCCCAAGGACACCCGTCTCAAGGAATTCTTGTCCGCGCTCAAGAAGTAGCTTTGCTAAGGTCCCTGAGCTTGTCGAAGGGCGCGGCACTCCCGCTATAACAAAACCCCGGTTTTAAACCGGGGTTTCTTGCTTTAAAATCGCGGGCATCTTGCCGGCATTTACCGGCGTTTCTGCACTTAGTTATAGCTATTCTTAGCTTCGGACTGAGCCTTGAAAATCTTGTCGTATTCGTCCTTCGAGATTCTCATATAACCCGTCACAATCTTGCCAGATTCGTCTTCGCCGAATTCATAGTAGGCGGAGTCGCCCTTGACGCGCATCAAAATGTCCATGTTGAGCGAATTCTTGCCACGGAGAGCGTTGTTCTCGTATTTGGCTGTGAGGTCGCCGTTCACGTTTCTGATGGTGTAATCGACGTTGTTTTCGGTAAGAACTTCGAAAATCATGTCGGCTTCGCCTTTCCAGTAACCCGTATAGTTGGGCTTTTCATTGTTGCAGCCGAAGAACGTAAACGAAGAAAGTAAAAGTGCGGAGAGTATAAGTTTCGTTTTCATGCTCTTAAATTAGATAATTTTTTCCGGTTGGGTTAGCTAATCTATGTAATGTTGTTTTAACGGTGAGTTATTTACAACACCTGAAACCGACACTCGGGTACTGGTTCTGCGGGTAGAAGCTGAATTTGCTTACGGAACAGCTACTTTCGTTGTTCGTGTTCCATGCGCCACCTGCGACCAGGAACTTGTCCGGGTGCTGCTTGCTTGTAGAGGCTGTCCATTCCCATAGGTTTCCGTTCATGTCGTACATGCCATACCAGCTGCGGCACTGAGCCTTGCGGCCACTTCTCTTGGCGGCCTTCGTGTTGGTGTTGCACTTGCTCTGCTTGTAACCATTACCGTAAGAGAACTTGAAACCGTCCTTGCCACGGCATGCGGCTTGCCATTCTTCAATCGTGCAGAGGTGCTTGCCTTCGTTCTTGCAGATGCGTGCGGCTTCTTCTTGGCTAACCATGTCCTTCGGCGTAGCGTCCGGCTGGTTCGGATATTCGTAAGCATCTACGCAGACAGTCTTTCCGCCAACCGGGACGGGGTAGGCGTTCTTGCCGCAAATGTTATCGCTTGCCATGTCGTACTTGGCTTCTTCCCAAGCGGAGCGGTTACCGACGGAGTCGGTGGCGTAGAAGAACACGGAACCGGTCTTGTTGTATTCAATGCCCTTGCTTGCGTCTTGCGGATTGAGCGTATCGCCGATGGAAACAAACGTCTTGCATTTGATTTCGTCGCACTTGACCTTGAGCTTGATCGGGTCGTAGTAGCGGCCTGCAGGCGGCGTGATTTCGGCTGTGGGCGGGACCTTGTCCGAGTTGCGGAGGCTATCGGCGAAGCGAGCCTTGTTCAGGGAATCCTGGCGGTCTCTCTCGATACGTGCGAGTGAGTCGTTAACGCGGGCGAGGCTATCCCTGCGGAACTTGCGATAGGCACGGATGCTGTCCTTGTTGACTGCCGGGACTTTGGGCAAATTGGCGAGCGAATCTGCCGTGCGGATGGAGTCCGCGATGCGCAAACTGTCTGCGATTCTAGCTTCTTCGAGAGCCTTCAAGCTGTCGGCCTTGGCCTGTTCGGCGCGGAGGCTATCAAGAATCTGCTGCTGGCGGAGTGCGAGTTCCGAGAGTTTCTGTTCTTCAAGCGCTTGCTGCTTGACCTTGTTGAGCTGGCACTGCACTACAAAAAGGCAGATGAGCAAAAGGAACATCAAAATCAAGATGACGAGATTGCGTTTCCCGTTTTTCTTCTTCTGGTTGCCCTGCGCATTTTGTGCGTTCTTCGTAGAATTCTTTTCGTTGTTTGCCATAAGTTACACCTTGTTTTCGACTGCTTCGTTTTCACCTTCGGCTTGATCTTCTTCAATCACTTCGTTGAAGAGGTCGTGCCAGTGGCGGAAAATTTCTGCTTTAAGTTCTTTCGGGGTGAGGCCGCGTCTCAGGTTGTTTCTGTAAGCGGTAGAAATTTTACCTGTTTCTTCGGAGACGATGATGATGAGGGCATCACTTTCGGCAGCGAGAGCTTTAGCGGCGCGGTGGCGCATACCGTAGCCTGCATCGCCTTCGGCGTTACCGGTCGGCATTGGCAAAATACAGCCTGCGGCGACAATCGACTTGCAGTTGAGAATCACAGCGCCGTCGTGCAAAGCGGAGTTCGGGAAGAACAAAGCGCGTAAAAGTCTGGAGCTGATTCGTGCGTCGAGGTATTCACCTGTATCTGCGTAATTCTTGAGGCCCACGCGCTTTTCAAGCACGATGAGCGCACCGGTTTTTGTCTTTGCCAAATCCTGAACGGCCGTGCAAATTTTCTGGGCGATGTCATCGAGACCGCTTGCGTGGAAGAGGATGTTTCTCAAGTCCACTTTACTCACGCTCTGACCGATTCGCGTAAGGGCGCTTCGAATTTCGGGCTGGAACAAAATCACGATGGCGATAATACCGAGCGTAGCGAGGTTACTGAGCATCCATACAAGCGTATGGAGTTCCCACCACTGCGCAATGAGCCATGCGAGAATGAGCAAAAAGCCGCCGAAAATCATCTGTGCTGCACGCGTCCCGCGGAACAGCAAAAAGATGTAATACAGAATGACTGATATGAGGAGAACGTCCAGAATGTCAGCCATACGAACATCGATGATGCCGAATAACTTAAACAGCGTCATGGGACTTCAAAGCCTCCAAATATAAAAGTGATTCTTTTGCTTCGCGAACATCGTGAACGCGGATAACGCTTGCACCGCCAAGGGCAGCGATAATGTCTGCGGTCACGGTCGGGATAAGTCTATCGCTTGTTTCAAGTCCAGGCATCTTTCCGATGTAGGACTTTCTCGACGTGCCGATCAAAACGGGGTAGCCGTCCTTGAGCATCACGTCCACGGACTTCATCAAGTCTATGTTGTCTTGAACCGTTTTCCCAAAACCGATACCCGGATCAATGCAAATGCGTTCTTTTTCGACACCGGCGTCAAGGAGCTTCTTCACCTGAGCCAAGAGTTCTTCCTGAACTTCCTGCACCACGTTTGTGTACGGCTTGAAGTCCTGCTGCATCGTTCCGAAGTTCCCGCGCATGTGGTTCAGCACCACGCTTGCCTTTGTGCTTGCAACGGTCTCGATCATCTTCGGGTCCATCATGCAGGCGCTGATGTCGTTGATGATGTGCGCACCGAGCTTCATGCATTCTTCGGCGACTTTAGCCTTGACCGTATCGACCGAGATGTAGAACTTGCGGAATCCCGGATTGTCTAGGTCTTCCGAAATGGTTGCTGTCTGTGCGAGTGCTTCTACGACGGGGCATACGCGGTCGAGTTCTTCTTGAAGGCTCACGGGAGCGCTTCCCGGACGGCTGCTTTCTCCGCCGATATCGAGAATCACAGCACCTTGTTCCACCAACGAAATAGCGTGCTCGTAAGCGGCTTCGGGCGTGTTATGCTTGCCTCCATCAAAGAAACTGTCCGGGGTAACATTCACGATACCCATGACAAGCGGCATCCTCGAAGCTGGAATGATGTCGTTTCCAATTTTCCAAGAGATTGCACGATTAGATTCTAATAGAGAGCGGAGCATTGAGCGACCTTATTCGTTTCCTTTCACAGAATTTGTAGCGGTTTCGTTGCCTGCTGCAGGGGCCGGCTGGACGTCGGCAATCGGAGCTACCGGCGGTTGGTCACCCGGGTCAGGCGGCGGAGTGTTTTCTTCTTCGCGCTTCTTTGCGAGTTCTTCCATGGCCTTGTACTGGCGGCTCTTCTTTGTACCGGTGAGCTTTTCGCCAGCCATGACCTTGTCGATTTCTTCGCGGTCAAGCACTTCAAATTCAAACAGCGCTTCGGCGAGGTCGGTGAGCTTGTCCTTGTTTTCTTCAAGGAGTTCCCTTGCCTTGTTGTCCATGCGCTTGATCAAGTTGTTGATGGCGTTGTCGATTTTTTCCGCCATCATTTCGGACATTTCCTTCGGCTTACTGATTTCGCGTCCGAGGAACACTTCGCCATCGGCGCGGCTGTAGCAGACCGGTCCGATTTCTTCGTCGAAGCCCCATTCCGTCACCATCTTGCGTGCAAGTTCTGTAGCGCGCTGGATGTCGTTACTTGCACCCGTGCTCTGGTGGTTGAAGAAAATGAGTTCGGCGAGACGGCCGGACATCATGATCATGATGCGTTCTTCGGCGTATTCGCGGCTGTAGCTCACCTGGTCGCGTTCGGGCAAACTCATGGTCACACCGAGAGCGCGTCCGCGAGGGATAATCGTAATTTTGTGGAGCGGGTCGGAGTGCTTGCAGAGAAGCGTCATGAGGGCATGGCCTGCTTCATGGTAAGCGGTGTGGCGCTTTTCTTCGTCGGTCATGAGGAGCGTGCGGCGTTCAGCACCCATGCTGAGCTTGTCGCGGGCTTCTTCAAAGTCGAGCATCGTTACTTTCTTGTTGTTGAACCTTGCGGCGAGGAGCGCTGCTTCGTTCACCAAGTTTTCGAGGTCTGCACCGGCAAGTCCCGGAGTTCCCTTAGCGACTGCCTTCACGTCGACATCATCGCCAAGAGGAACCTTGCGCTTCTTCAAGTGAACCTTCAAGATTTCTTCACGACCCTTGAGGTCGGGGAGACCCACCACAATCTGGCGGTCAAAGCGGCCCGGACGGAGGAGTGCCTTGTCGAGCACATCCGGACGGTTCGTGGCGGCAATCAAAATCACGCCTTCGTTAGCGGTAAAGCCGTCCATTTCCACGAGCAACTGGTTCAAAGTCTGTTCACGTTCATCGTGACCGCCACCGAGACCTGCACCACGCTGACGACCCACAGCATCGATTTCGTCGATGAACAAAATACACGGAGCGTTCTTCTTGCCGGTTTCAAACAAGTCACGCACGCGGGATGCACCCACGCCAACGAACATTTCCACGAAGTCCGAACCCGACATGCTAAAGAACGGCACGCCTGCTTCGCCTGCAACTGCGCGGGCGAGGAGCGTCTTACCCGTACCCGGAGGGCCAACGAGCAAAGCACCCTTCGGGATGCGGCCACCGAGCTTGTCGTACTTCTTCGGGTCCTTCAAAAATTCAACGAGTTCCTGCAAGTCCTGCTTGGCTTCGTCGCAACCTGCAACGTCGTTGAACGTCGTCTTCTTCTGCGAGTTCAGCTGGCGCACCTGGCTCTTGCCGAACGAGAACGGGCTCTTACCGCCACCGCCCATCTGACGGCTCATCATGATATAGAAGAACGCAATCAGCAAAATGGCTGGCAAGAATGCAACGAGAGTATCAATCCAGGTGGTCGATTCGTGAATGACCTTGACCTTCACGCCCTTGAAAGCTTCCCAAGTCGAAATCTGCTCGTTCGAAATATCGAGCATGTGGCTCTTGAAATGCTTGTTCTTCGTGTCGGTACTGTTGCGGGTGAACCTAGCAAGTGCGCTTTGGCTCTTTTTTGCCTCGGCGATTTCTTCCGGGGACATCTCGTAAGCGCCTTCGATAATCACGCCATCGGGAGTCTTCTGGAGCGTTAGTTCAGTAATGATCTTGGTTGAATCGCCCATCATGGCTAAAAATTCGGTGCGGGTAATATCCTTGCTGGAATCTTTCCCGGTCATGGGGAACATGACGAAAAGCATGAGGAGCATGATGAGAACAATGATAAAATTCTTGTTCTTAAACGGAGCTGGCTTCTTAGGTTGATTCATTATAATCCTTTTCTTTCTTCTCGCAAGATACAAATTTTGCGGCTGAAAGCGCGTCCTTGAACTCGCAAATCCAGACAGTATGCGCTATTTTGACGACGGAACGTCGGCGATAAACCGCCCGAACCGGGATTTTCACGTGGGCAGGCTCCTTAGGACCGTAGAAAAAGCCAATCGGGAACCGAAAACCCTTTTCCGTGAGCCACAACCGGAACATTTCGGACAGATCTGCATCCGCGTATTCGCGTAGAATTTTATTGAGTTTTTTCTTGTCTAATGAGACGAAAGACGAGAGACGAGAGACGAGAGACGCGTCATCCTGAGGCGAAGCCGAAGTAAGCGGGAATCCCCTTGTGTCATCCTGAGCGAAGCCGAAGGATCTAGAGCACTTTGCCATCACTTTCGCGTACGCTCTGTCCGCAAGCCCCGCAATCTTGCAAAGCTGTTGGATTGCCCCCGGACATTCTCGTTCCAGATTCGGCAAAAACTCGTGCCTAATTTTGTTGCGTGCGAATTTTACATCCGCATTGCTTTCGTCCTCGCACCAGCTTAAACCATTCTCGCGAGCATAGGTGAGGAGTTCTTTGCGAGTGACGTTCAGGAACGGCCGGTAAAGAAAGACGAGAGACGAAAGACGAGAGACGAGAGACGTGTCATCCTGAATTATTCTTACTTCTTGAATCCCGCGGAGCCCGGCAAGCGTTGTCCCGCGCTTGAGACGCATATACATTGTCTCCGCCTGATCCCCTGCATGATGCGCAGTCACGATAGCTATCGTGACGCCCCCTTCTTCAATGTCATCCCGGACTCCGTTCCGGGATCGCCATTTTTTATTCAGAGCAATCTCGACTAGCGCTTTATATCTTGCGTCTCGTGCATTCTCTTCAAGCGAACCTTCTGCATTTTTCAGCGCTTCACCATCTAGCTTCTTCAAGAAAAAAGGAACGTCATGCGACTTCGCAAATTCTTCTACAAATTTTGCGTCTCTGTCTGCCGTTCCTTCGCGTAGCCCGTGATGCACATGCGCAATACCCAGCCATTCAATACCAAGCGCGGCGCTGTTCTCGATAAAATAATGCGCCAAGCAAATAGAATCCAAACCGCCCGAAACTGCAAGCAGCAGGCGCTTAAAACCATGATGGCGAATGTTTTCAACTAAATTGAGCGACAACCCGATAGACCTTCTAATAAAGACAAAAGAGAACTGTCTTTTGAAACAGTTCTCCTTTTAAATTAGAATTTTACGATTATTCTGTTTTTACACTCTAAACTATTTCCCTTAATTCTTGGCGTACTGGCTCAGCAATTGTTTTGTTTCTTCTGTAGGAAGTCCTTTTGTGCATTCGTAGAATTCGTTATTGTTGTCAATTTTGAAACCTTCTACAGGACCTTCTTCATAGTAGAATTGCTCTTCGCTTTTATCGCGGTCGCTCAGCAAAAATTCTGCACTTTCTTCTTTGCACAATTTCTCGTTGATGAATCCCAATCTTTGTGTGTTTGTGCAAGTCTTTCCATTGCTAGACATTGTTGTAATGTAGTTCATTCCTGATGCATCAAATTTAGGTGCAGAGACAACTTCAAAGAGTTGGTTGCCGATAGAGAATGATTGCTTTAATAATTCTTTGGGTTCCTTTGTTATCGTTTTTTCAACAAGCAGTTGCTTGATGATAGCGTCGCCAATATCATAACCAAAATTGCGATCCAAAATGGCTCCGATGTTGATATCATTTTGTTCTAAATTTTCCGTATCAACGGTCGTTGTGATATAAACGGAGTCTTTGGTAATCTTCATGGTTCTTGCGATTCCGCTCATACCACCAATGAATTTTGAACACTTGATATCAGTTTCTCCGAGTTGTCTTTTGCAACCGGTGACTTTCCACGTTCCGTAAATATCATTGTGGTCATTGCTCAGCGACAACGTTTCATAGTTACGGTATAAGTCAAGAAACTCTTGTTCGTCCGGATTGTCTGAAACCTGCTTTTCGGCTGGCCCCATCCAAAGTGAATCACCGACAATCTTGTAAGAACCCGGATCCAATGATTCTGGATATTCTTCCCAAGCAAACGTTTTTGTATCGGGGTGGTAATTGCAAACGTATGTTCCTTGGTAAACACGTCCCGTTGTTTCATCGTACTTAATCGGGATGACATAAGTGTATCCTTCACCGAAATCAACATTTGTTTGAGCTGATGGATTTGTATTTTGTGTATTGTTGAGACCCGATGTCGGATTGTCATCGCTACAAGCAACGAACATGAACATGCCAAATAAAACTGCGTAAGCCTTTTTCATATTAGAACCCTTCTTTATTTAACGATAATATATTAAATTTGTCTATTAAGGAGGCTGTCATGGCTAAAAATAAAGATAAAGTGTTCTGCAAGGTTGCTGAAACCGCCAAAGAAAGCGATATGATGCGCATGCGACGCATAGACGGCTCTCAAAATGGAGCCACGTTACGGACAAGAGTTATCCGAGACAAGACAAAGTACAACAGAAATTTGAAGCACAAGAAGTCCCTCGCAGACGCGGGGGATTTCCCTTTTTTATGGGGCGCTTACCCCTTCCATTCGTCTGTTAAGGCGCAGAAGAAATCAGTACTCCATAAGGCTAGCTTTGAGGAGTCGGCGATAAATGGTTGAACATCTCGCTTAGCTTCGTTGAAATCGACTGCGTGGAATCGTTCTTTTAATAGTATTTTCAATTTAGCAGTTGTTAAGATTTCTGTAGAATTCCAGTGTCCAGTCTGTTCCATGCGCCTTTGCAAGTGTGGTAGATTGACGCTAGTATTCTGAGAAACATACCATACGAAATCATAGAAATCGCGTCCTTTGACCCGGTTCTTCCAACCGCGACAAAGCAAAGCGTGGAGTTTCCCTGCAAAAAGTGAAGGCTTGTCGTAGAGCTTAACAGCAAAAGGTGAGGGCAAAAGTCGATACTTGTTTTCAAATGTCGCCAATTCAGGCGGATTTGTGTCCACCTCAAATTTGATTTTCAAGATTTCATTGCTTGGTATGGGCAATGGTGAATGCTTGGTTGGCATGATTTTCAGCAGGTGCTTTAGCGTGTTTCCCTTTAAGAATGCAGATTGTACTTGCGAATCGAGTGATTTAATCTTGCTTTCGACGATCATTTCCAAGCCGACTGCTTGGAGTTCTTGCTCAAGGATATCAAAATAATGTGGCAGTTCAAATTTTTCATCAACTTGGATTAACGAAAAATCCATATCTTCCGAGAAACGGTCTAGTCCATAGAAAATTCGGAGGGCTGTTCCTCCATAAAATGCGGCTTTTTCAAAAAAGCCGCCTCGCGAGAGTCCGCATAGAGCGACTTCCTGTGCAATTTCCTTGAGTGCGTTGCGGTAGTCAGATATGTTTTTGCAGTTGTATTTTGTGAGCATTGATTCTATTACACTTGCCATGTTTACCTCATTTTAGAAAGAATGTAAAGATTCTTCTTTTTGTATAAAAGTGCAATTTTGTGGATAAAATTAAAATCTAAGTTGTTGAAGTCCTCGTTTTCAATTCGCAAATTCTCAAATAAAAACGATTCCATAGCGCGCTTGCTAGTGATAGGACTTTCCTTGTAGAGTCTGTCGCAAAGCGCCTTTTCGCAAGTTGCCATAGCGTAGGGGCGGTCTTCTATATTCTCGATATTGACTCCGTTAGGGAATACTTCGGTCGGAATGTCGGAGTATGAAAACTCGCCGAAGGGTGTTTGGTATAGCTTGTTTTTGTTCTTTTGGAATGATGCTGACGTGTATAGGTTTACTCGTTCGGGAATGAGTCCGTGTCTGGATAGGGCGTATTCGAACGATAGGTATGAGGGCCCGTAAATGGCTCCGGCAAGGACTTCGCCAGGTGTGTTGCGGTCGGTTTCGTAAAGGCCTCGTATAATCTTGAAAATTTCTCCATGTAAAGTCATTTGCCGCAATTTCATTTGCGGTTGCTTGTACTCTTGACTCAGCGTTGAAAGGATTTCTGAGGCTGTCCTTATCACGATTTCCTCCAATAACTATAAAAATAATATAGTTACTGGAGAAAATCAATATATTTTTGAATGTATTTATGATAATTTTACCCTCCGCAGAACCATAGGCAACAGACAATCCCGACGATAATGAGGAAGGGGAGGATTTGTAGCAACAGCGTTATGGCGCAGGCGTCGCCTACACCTCCAAGCCCTAAAATGGCTAGAATTGCAAAAATGATAAGGAATGTCGTCAGCATAAAAACCTCATAACTATAATTTAATAGTTGAAAGTGTCATATACTGACAATTTGCGACTTTTTTAAAACGCCACGTCCATTTTTAATCCGGCTGCGGCCGCGAGGGGATCAACCGTCGGTGTCACGATGATTTTTGAGCCATCCTTGAGCTCTGTGCGCCTGCGTTTGTATATGTCGTAGGCGCGCTCGTACGAGGCGCGTTTGCTGTTTTCACCTGTGCCACAGATGATGTCGTGTAGGCTGAATGCTAGGCCGATTGAGCCTGCGACGATGAGGCCTACGCCCGCAATTTGTAATGTCTGCCTGTGGACTTCTGCCCATGAATTCTTGTCAATGTTTCCGTTATCACTAAATGCGACAATTGTGGTGAATACGCCGAATCCTAAAGTGATTCCGCTGATGATGCTTGTCGTGGTTGCGCGGCTGACCATATCCTTTTCGGATTGGATCAGGTTCTGGTAATAGCCGTCAAAGTCTACCTGCGTGAATTCTGCATGCTGGATGGCCTGCACTGAATCCTTGTAAAAATGCGTTTGTCCGTTATCTTCGGAGGCGGTTGCCTGCCCGAATCCGAGTGCGGCTGCGATAATCAAAAATGCAAATATTCGTTTGATCATATTTTCTCCTTGAATAAAATACAAAAACAGACCGCTTGAATGCGGTCTGCCTTGTAAAGTTTGTTTGCGATTTTGTCGCTGGCTTGCTTTTTTTTAGAAGTCGTATTCAGCAACAATTTCTGCTGCTTTCTTCAAAGCTTCGGCCTTGTCGGTCTTTTCCCACGTGAAGCGTGCGCCTGTACGGCCAAAGTGACCGAGGGCGGCGGTAGCAACGTAACCCGGCTTGCGGAGGTCAAGCATCTTTTCGATGCCTGCCGGAGAAAGGTCAAAGTTCTGTGCGACAATTTCTTCGATCTTGCGGTCGTCGATCTTGCCTGTGCCAAACGTGTTCACGAGCACGGAAACCGGCTTGGAGTAGCCGATAGCGTAGGCAAGCTGCACTTCGCAACGGTAGGCGAGGCCTGCTGCAACAATGTTCTTTGCCACGTAGCGGGCTGCGTAAGCTGCGCTGCGGTCCACCTTACTCGGGTCCTTGCCGCTGAATGCGCCACCACCATGGCGGCCCATGCCACCATAGGTATCAACGATGATCTTACGGCCAGTGAGGCCGCAGTCGCCGTGCGGGCCACCGACAACGAACTTGCCGGTCGGGTTCACGAGGTAACGGGTCTTCTTGTCCAAAAGCTTGGCCGGGATGACCTTCTTGATAAGCTTTTCGATGATTTCCTTTTCGATCTGGGAATGCTTGAGTTCCTTGCCGTTCACCTTTTCGTCGTGCTGGGTGGAGATGACGACGGTGTCAACGCGGACCGGCTTGTCATTTTCGTCGTATTCAACAGTGACCTGGGACTTGGCATCCGGGCGGAGCCACTTGATCTTGCCCTTTTCGCGGAGGTTCTGGATTTCTTCCATGAGCTTGTGGGCGAGGCTGATCGGGAGCGGCATGAGTTCCTTGGTTTCCTTGACGGCGTAACCGAACATCATACCCTGGTCGCCAGCACCCTGCTGGTCGTCCTTCTTGCCTTCGGCAGCCTTGGCGTCAACGCCCTGGGCGATATCCGGAGACTGCTTGTCCATAGCGACGAGCACAGCGCAGCCCTTGTAGTCGAACTGGAGGTCCGGGTTCACGTAGCCGATGTTCTTGATGGTGTTGCGAGCAACTTCCTGGAAATCAACAACAGCCTTGGTGGTAATTTCACCAGAGATAACGACGAGACCGGTGTTCACGAGAGTTTCGCAAGCGACACGGCTTTTCGGGTCCTGGGCGAGGCAGGCGTCGAGGATGGAGTCGGAGATCTGGTCGGCGACCTTGTCCGGGTGACCTTTAGAAACGGATTCAGAGGTAAAAAGATAATGTGCCATTTGGGGCTCCTATAATAATTCTTTCAATTTTCTTTCTATGCGTAAATTTAGTTAAATGCATAGATTGTGGCAACGACAATTTAATCCAATAAGGCTTTTTATACCCAAAATCGCACTTTTGTGTTGTAAATAAAAATTATGTATCTATATTTCCTATAGCTAACAATAGAAAGTTGGATGGTGGAGAGTTGATTCTGGCATGGTGCCGGGATGTTTTGCTTATCAAGGAGAATTTATGGATCTGCCTTTTATGACCGCATGGCTTGATGACCTGCTTGACCCGAAATCCTTTAATGATTATTGTGTGAATGGCCTTTGTGTCGAAGCTAATGACAAGGTGACCAGGATTGTGACGGGCGTGAGTCTTCGCGACCAGCTGATTGATGCCGCCATTGAAGAAAAGGCGGATTGCATCATCGTTCACCATCCGAATGGATTCTGGAAAGGCGAGTCCCAGCTCCCGGTAGGGAAATTTGCAGAACGTCTCCGCAAGCTGATGAATAATGGAATTTCCGTGTTCGGTTTCCATTTGCCGCTTGACGGACACCGAGAAATCGGTAACAATGCCGTGATTGCGAAACTTTTGGGCTTGAATCCAGTCCATGAGTTTGTTCATGTCGGCATGCGTGCCATTGGCGTGATTGCTGAATGGAATACTCCTGCAACGAGAGAAGAATTTGTAGACTGCCTGGATGCCGCTTTTGTCCATGGCGTACAGAACAAGTTCTTCCATGGTCCTGAAGAAATCAAGCGTGTCGCTATTTGTAGCGGCAGTTGCAGTGCTTCGGACATCAAGGAAGCCTTGGAAATGAACTGCGATGCTTATGTTACAGGGAGTATCAAGGAAGATATCCCTATTTTCTGCCAGGAAAACGGGGTGAATTTGGCTTCTTGCGGGCATCACAGAACGGAAATCTTTGGCGTGAGCGCACTTGCTGAAAAAATTCAGGCAGAACTCAGCATTCCGTCTAGATTTATTGATTTGGACAATCCCATTTAAGGGTAATGTCTAGCCTCCTAGCTGTTTGTAAACTTTTGTTATAAACAGCTTGAGGCGTGCTAAATGGCAGTTTGTTTATTACAAAAACCATATAAAATTCTATATATGGCTTGTAATAAAAAAATAGGGATAAATCCTTTGAAATATTCATGCCATTTATTTACATTATCCTCTGATGAATTTTGTTAAGGCATCCATACGCTTCCAGAAGTCGTCGCGGGCGTTGACCGTGAAGGTGCCTTCGTTTGTCTTGCGCGGTTCGCTTTTTGTGCGGATCGTCGTTGTTGTGGGATTTATCCTTTTCCTTGTACAGGTGCTTTCTACATCCGTTTATGACGGTGTCTTGAATCATGCCTTTTCAAGCCGCCAGAAGCTGAACAAGGAACTTTCGCAGATCCAGAATACGGTGGATTATATTTCTAGCACGTCCATGGATTTCTTCAAGGCCGAAAAGATGCTCCATGCCAAGCTTGGACTCCCGCTGCCGGACGAAGCATCTCGCAAGCTTTCGACGGGTGGTCATATTGAACCGAATGTTCAGCTTTTGCGCAAGAGTTCTCCGGTGTTTGAACGCACGGCTAAGATGCATGAAGACGTATGGCGCATCTTTGGACAGATCCAGAACAACGAAGAATCCTTTAATTCTCTGACTAAGTACATTGATCAGAGCCGTTCCGTTTTACGCTACATTCCGTCTATTTCACCTACGAATGGTCGCTATGCCTCCGCTTTCGGTCCGCGTATCCATCCGGTGACGGGTGAAATTGGCAAAATGCATCAGGGCATTGATATTTCCAACGATCGTTGGACTCCAATTTATGCCCCGGCAGATGGCGTGGTTGAGATTTCCCAGCTGAGTTCCTCTTTTGGGAATTTTGTAGTCCTGAATCATGGCAATGGTCTCAAGACCCGTTATGGGCATATGCAGATGTCGGCCGTGACTCCGGGCGAGTTTGTACATCGTTATCAGATTCTTGGCTATATGGGAAATACAGGTCGTTCTGTTGGTCCGCACCTCCATTATGAGGTCTGGAAAAACGGCGTCCCGGTAAACCCTCTTCCTTATATTCTCCCTAACGACTATGAAGTCGACTAATTCCCGCTAGCGTTTATACGCTTGGATGGGTGCGCCCAGGGGAGGGTGCAATGAATAATTATGGTGTCGTGCCGGCAATGTGCTTGGCGCTTTTTTCGTGGGCATTCGCATGCCCGGTGTTTACTGAATTCTATCCGGATCCGAAAGATGTTTCGGACCAGGAGGGTGAGTATGTCGAAATTCGCATGGACGATTTTCGGGCGGAATCGCTTTATGTGCAATTTGAATCCAAGTCGGTCATGGCGTTTGTATGGCCCGAGGCGGAGCGCTTTGTGCTTGTGCATGACTCGGCGCAATGCCTTGCTCGGGAGGCTGCTCAAGATGCGCCGCAGGCGGGTGTTGCGTGTGGCTCGCTTGGGAAAATCTCGCTGCCGAATTCGCGAGAGTCCGTTTGGAAACTTTGGGCGGGCTCGTGTATGGATTCTGTGACGGTGATGCAACCAAAGCCTGGGAAAGTCATTCAGCGAGTGGGGCTGACGGATAACTGGGAATTTGTCGAAGCTTCCAAGGCTGTGTTGGAATCTCAAGAGGCGTCGGATTCTCTATTGGAGGGCGTGATGGCGGGATTGTCGCCATTGCGGGTGACGGAGGTGCATCATTGCCCGGAAGAGCCGATGCCGGAATGGGTGGAGCTCTATAATTCGAGTGAGTATCCGCTCCCGCTAGAAGTGTTCCGCTTTTGCGATCGCGGCGGTGCGCTAGGGAAGGCGGGCGATTCAATTCAGCCGTATCAGGCGGTGCTTGTAAGCAAGGATACGTCGACTCTGCGTGCGGCTCTTAACATTCCCGATATACGGATGATTCAGGTGTCGCTTGGGTTCTTGAACAATACTGAGGGGACGCTGCGACTTTGCTTCCGTGATGAAACGATTGATAGCGTTTATTGGAACAAGGGAACGGTATCTTGCCCATCGGGATTTAATCCTCTGACGATGCGGCGGGAGTTTACGCCTGGGTATTTGCCTAAAAATGTGCGAAATGTGTCGTTGGCAGCAAAAGTTCCTGTTGAATACAAACTATCGTCCCGTGTTGTTTCGAAAAAGGGAGCTCCGCTTCGAGTAATTGTGGAATCAGAATACAACGTGGCGCTTTCGCTTCTGGATTCGGCGGGGCGGCGCGTGTGGAAAACTATAGTTTCGGCTATGTCGAATGAATGGGTGAAAGTCCCGGCGCAGGAATACCTTGGAATTGGTGCTGCATTTGTTTCTTTGTCTGTGGGGGAGTACGAGGATGTGGTCGGTATTCTTGTTCGCCCGTAATGTGTTTTGTGCGTGTTTGAGCGCTCGGCTCTGCAGTGGCTTGATTCTGCTTTTGGGTTTGCTGATGGTACCGCGAGCTTTGGCTATTGAGGGGCATGCTTCGTTTGCTTCGCTTTTGGCGGGAGGGCTTTCCCCTGTCGGGCTTGGCGGCTACCATTCAACTCCGGCGCGGTATGCAGTTCCATCGTACGGCGTTTCTTATTACTGGATGGACGATGTGGAGGAATCTTCATGGAATCTGTCGCTTGAATTTGGGAATGGAGCATACCGTGTGGGCGCCTTTATCGCTTATGAGTCAATGGATTCTTTGTACCGCAATTTGTATTCGGAGACGTCTCTTGCAAAAACATGGCCGCATTTTGCACTCGGCATGAGTTACGGACTCAATATGGAGTGGATACCTGGCGATGCTCTTTGGACGCGACATCGTTTCAAGTGGGCGGGAATCTTTAAATGGCATGAGGTCCATTTTGCGGGGATGCTTAGCGGGTTTATGGATGAGGGTGTTTCACCTGCTGTCGGTGTCCATTGGCTTTCTGATGAGGCTGTTTCTGCGTTTGCGGAAAGCGATTTTGATTATCTGTATGTGGGTGCAAGTTTTCGTTGGAAAATGGTGGAGCTGTGCTCGTCGTACAGGTTTCCGGACTTTGCTGTGGCGCTACAGATTTCGTTCAGCGGGGCGCATTATGGAGTCTCTTACGCACGGGGTTTTAAGCATAATTCAATAGGCTGGAATGGTGTTCATCTTAGGAAAATTATCTAAATTTGGGTCATGAAACGCATCGTCCTTCTTTTGCTTGCTTTGTCTGTATTTTGTGTTGCTAAACCTGCGGACGAGTCTACGGATGCGCAGGCCTTGTCCGAAGAAGAGTCTTTGCGTGATTCAACGATTACGGTGTACATCCATCCTTTGAACTTTATGGTGCCGTATTCGCACTTTTGGGGCGGTCTCAATGTTCCGAACGGCATTACGGACTATCCGCAGTTCTACCTGACACTGGAATGGAAACTGATGGAGAAGATTTCCTTGGTTACGGCTCCGCATTATGTACGCGTGGACCGTACCGAAGATGACAATGATGGTTACAAGATTTACGATATCGGCTTACAGGAAAGTTTCCGCTTGTATGGTGTTGGTGGCAAGCGCTGGCGCTATTTCCAGGCGGGGATGATTGTGGATCACCTAAATATCGATACGGAAAAGCATGGGGACTTTAACGGCTGGCTGTGGGGCTTTATGCTCAATGGCGGCGTGAAGAAGGTCTTGAACGATGGGGAAGGTTTCTTTGGGCGTTTTGCCGTGTCCCTTGATGCCGGATTCGGCTATGTCTGGACGAGTAAATTTGAAGCGGATCGTAAGAACGCCTTCTTTAAGATGGACAAGGGCCTTGTCATCGATATTAACGCCGCTATTGGATTCCAGATATAGACGAAAGAACGCCACTTTGTGGCTACAGAGTAGAGACGAGAGAAGCCTTGCTGTGCAAGGCTTTTGTCTTAGTGTAGCTCAATAAAAACGAAAAAGCACTTCTCATTGAGAAGTGCTTTTAAGCGGGATAGACGAGGCTTGAACTCGCAACCTCCGGCGTGACAGGCCGGTGCTCTAACCAAAATTGAGCTACCACCCCAAAATCGTTTCCGATTCTTCGGTAGTGGACGATAACGGATTCGAACCGCTGACATTCTGCTTGTAAGGCAGACGCTCTGAACCAGCTGAGCTAATCGTCCAAATGATTACTTGTCTTTGTCCTTGCCGCTGTAAAGGATTCCGAGAGGAATGATCACAACGTAAGCAATCGTCAAGATAATCGGTGCAACAGAAAGGCTTACCGGATTATCTGCAGGGCCTGTACCCAAGCAAATAAAACCAATAATGAGTAGTAAAATGCCAATACCGATAAGAATAAGATTCTTTTTGTTCAACATTTTCTACAACCTCGAGTTACGAGCCAAATATACAAATATTAAAAGTCTTGTCAACCGGAAACGGTGTTTTTCGCGAAAAAAAGTGAAAAACTTTAAAGGAGATTCTTGCTCGGTGGCGGGCATGACAGAGGAACCGGTCCAATGATTTGAGTATAAACGAAAAGACCTCTCTTCCGAGAGGTCTTTGTCGCGGGATAGACGAGGCTTGAACTCGCAACCTCCGGCGTGACAGGCCGGTGCTCTAACCAAAATTGAGCTACCACCCCAGTGGTTTAATTCAGTCTTTCAACCGAACGACCCAAATATAAAAAGAATTAATTAGTGTGTCAAGGGATATAGGCGATTTTCTTTAAATTTTTTCTCTTAAAAAAGGAAATGCCCGCTTGGTGGCGGGCATGACATCTCTCGTCTGTAGGCTCTTAGAGCCGTTCTCTCGTCTATCTCTGTCCAGGGTATTTGACGCGCGTGTGGTACGTGCCGTCAAGACTGTGGAGGAACGCTTCTTCAAGCTTGGAAAGTTCCTTTACAGACAAATTGCTCTCGTTGAACTGCCCATCCATGAACTTGTCAAGAATCGTCTTGTGGATCATGGATATAAGCGCTTCGGATGAGGTATCTGCCATGGAGCGACTAGTCGCTTCGATAACGTCAGCGAGCATGAGAATAGCGGTTTCCATGCTTTGCGGACGCGGACCCTTGTAGCGGAAATCTTCTTCCTTGACTTCTTTGCCGGTTTCCTTGGCGAGTTCTGTCGCCTTATGGTGGAAGAACTGGATAAGCGTTGTGCCGTGGTGTTCCTGGATGCCGGTGGCAACGAGTTCAGGAATCTTGTATTCCTTGGCAAGCAACATTCCCTGCGAAACGTGGCCGGTCAAAATCTTGACGGACTGGTACGGATCAAGGTTGTTGTGCGGGTTTACGCCCTGCTTCTGGTTCTCGGTGAAGTATTCAGGGCGCATCGTCTTGCCGAGGTCATGGTAGAGCGCCATCACGCGGACAAGAAGCGAATTTGCGCCAATGCTTTCGGCAACGCTTTCGGCGAGGTTCGAAACCTGGATGCTGTGGTGGAACGTACCCGGTGCAAGTTCAGAAATCCGCTTGAGGGCCGGGCGGTTGAAGTCCGACATTTCCATGAGCGTAAGCACGGTCGTGATGCTGAAGACCTTCTCGACAACGTGAATCAAAAGCACGGATGCGACTGCGGTAAAGATGATGATGTTTGCACTTGCCGCAATCAGCGTTTGGTAGAACGTTGCGAAGTTGAAGCGGTTGCGGAGGAGGAGCATGATGCTCACAGATGCGGCTGCAGCAACGACGCCTGCAATCATGCTCCAGGCGAACTGCACACGGTAACGCATGCGGAAGAGCGGTGCGATTACGGCGATGTTTACGACCAAGCTTGTGAGTGTTGCGGCAAGGTCGTAGCCGTTCAAAATGCCGTAGAATCCGGCAGAGAATGTCGCAAATGCAAGTCCCATGCGGGCATCGTAAAGCACGACTGCAATCACGGGCGTAAACGTAATCGGGTACAGCCACATGAAGTCAATTGCATCGGGGAGAATGCTTTCGGGTCTGCTGAGTGTTCCTGAAAGGTTATGGATAATCCAGAAAGCTAGGAGCTGCAATACGGTCAGGAATATGAGGCTCCACAGCTGGCGCGGCGTCTTGAACATCGTACGCGTAGGTGTGTAGAGGCAGAACATGATGAGGAGCGTAATGATGATGACAAAGACGAGCACGTTACCGTACGGGGCGGTGAGCATCTTTGAGTTTTCTTCATTCTGCTGTGCTTGCTGGAGTGCGTCAATTTTTTCAAGGATTTCCTTGGTGATTGGCGCGCCCTGCGCTACGATTTCCATGCCTCGCGGGACCATGCCCTTGATAAGCGTGACCTTGTTGCTGGCGTCAAGCTTGCGTGCTTCAGTTTCTTTTTCGAGGTAGAATACGTTCGGGCTTGTAAAAACGTAGAGTGCTTCATAGAAGGCGCTCTGCAAACCCTGCTCGGCGGAGAACGAATTTTGCAGTTGGCCAAAAGCTTCTTCGATGCGGCGTTGCATCGGCTGAACTTCGCTGATTTCAAGCGTGCTTTCTTCGTTGTCCTTGATGAGCGAAATGTTCGGCTTGTTGTAGATGATGTTCTTGATTTGCTTGATGTTGTAGCTGTTGCAAAACAGGTTGACTTCGGTTTCGGTCTTGGCAAGGAGGGTGTTCGAAACACCTTTCTGCATCATCTGGTAGAACACGGACATCAAGGAATCACGGGCGATGGAATTCGTGCTGAGCGGCTTGATGGCGGTAATGGAAAGCCTTTGCTTCAACTGGTCGTAGATGCTCGACGCTTCCTTGATTTTTTCTTGCATGGAGGCGCTTCCGTCATCTTTGCTGCTGCTGATGACTGCTTGCATCTTGCCGTACTGTTCGAGCTTTTTGAGGTACTGTTCTAGTTCACGCAGCTGGCGCGTGGTTTCATCGGCGTTGAACTCAAAGATGGCATTGATCTTATCGGCGGCGCGAGCTTTTTCGTTCTGGATTTCCTGCTCGGTCTTCGGGACTTCAAACTTGAACGGGGCGACAATCGTCCTGGTACTGAGCTGTCCCAAGTGCGGGCGCTCGGCGCGGAGGGCGATATTCTTGTCCGGGAATAAGAGTATGGCGATGAGGATTAAGATAACCCAGCCAATAAATAAATGAATCTTTTTCTCTTTCTTGTTCATTTAAAGCTCTTCTATTTTTTTTGCTCGTTCTGTTCGTAAGCTAGCAAAATGTCTTTGACTAGATGATGACGAAGAACGTCAGTAGCGCTAAATTCGACTTCGGCAATTCCCCGAATCCCCTGGAGTATTTTCATCGCGTGTTCAAGACCGGAAGTTTGGCCTTTGGCGAGGTCAATCTGACTTGTGTCGCCGGTGATAATCGCCTTGCTGTGGGGGCCGAGTCGGGTGAGGAACATTTTCATCTGGGCGATAGTTGTGTTTTGAGCTTCGTCCAGGATGATGAAGGCGCGTTTGAGCGTGCGGCCTCGCATGTAGGCGAGGGGTGCCACTTCTATGGCGCCCGTTTCTTCGTAACGCTTGAGCTTCTCGGCGGGCAAAAGCTCGGAGAGGCTGTCGTGGATCGGACGGAGGTATGGGGCAATCTTTTCTTTAAGGTCGCCGGGCAAGTAGCCAAGCGATTCGCCGGCTTCGACAGCGGGGCGCACAAGGCAGATGCGTTCGGCTTCGCCGCGTTCTAGGCTTGCGACGGCAAGCGTTACGGCAAGGAAAGTCTTGCCTGTGCCTGCAGGTCCTTTGGCGAAAATAATGTCGTTTTTCTCGACTGCCTTGACCAGTTCCGCCTGAGCAGGGGTCTTTGCAGAAACGCTGATGCCGAACCTGTTCCTAAAGACGGGACTGTCGGGAATGAGTTCGGTGTAGCTCGCTTCAGATGCTTCCTTGGGGCCGAGCATGCGTTCAAGCTGGGTGGCGTCTAAAATCTCGCCGTTGCGTGCGGCGATTTTGAGCTGGTCAAGCACGGCCAGCAAGCCTGACAAGTCGGCACCTTCCTGGGGGATGAGGTCCAGCCCTGGAAGTCGGGTGCGTATTTCAACGCAAAAACGGCTCTCCAGTAATCGGAAAACCGTTTCACGTTCGCCTGAAATAACTCGTTTCAGGTTGTCAGACAGTGAGTAATGCCTTATACTACTCTTCATCTGTAGAAGGTTGCTGAATCGGGAGACCAAGCTTGGTCCTTGCTTCGAAGATTTCCTTGCGGAGCTTGTGGTTGTCTTCGTTAGCGGCGACTGCTTCGTCCTGAGTCTTCTTCAGAGTCTTTTCGTTGATGACTTCCTTGGGCGGTTCCTTCTTTGCAGGAGCAGCCGGCTTAGCGGCTTCGGCCTGGTTTTCGCTGTAACCCGTGTAAGAAGAGGATTCAGAAGTGGATTCGTTGCTTCCCGTATAGCCAGTGTCGCTGCTGCCAGAGTTAGAAGAACCTGCGCAAGCTGTGAAAAGTGCTACAGAAACAGAGGCGAGAACTAATTTCCATTTTTTAAGAGACATTATTAAGCTCCATTCTAGTCTTTGATGGCTAAAATATATATAGTTGTGGCAGAAAAAATGTTAAAAAAGGTAAAAATTGACTATGCAAGCACGTAAAAATGACGTTCAGGCCTATTCTCAGGTCTTTTTATCGTCCAAAAATTACGATTCCAAGAAAATTTATGCGAAAAGACGCAAGTCTTTGATGGAAAAGCTAGACTCTTTTTGCGTTTTTGCCGGGATGCCCATTGAACCGGGGGGCGAGGAAGCCTTTGTACAAACTTGGACACGCTTTGTGCAGGACCCTGCGTTTTTGTACTTGATGGGCGTGAACCAGGCGGGTTGCTATCTGGTGTTGGACCCGCGTGCTATGCGTTCGACGCTCTTTGTGCCGCGCAAGGACCCGTTTAAGGAATTCTGGAACGGCAAGCGCCTTGGTTTTGTGGATGGCGAAAATGTTGTTGCTCGCTTGACGGGCGTCGAGGAAGTTCGGCCGATTGACGAACTTTGGGATTTTGTCGAGTCGCTTGCGAAGAAATATGCGAACGGCAAGAATGCGGTGGACCACGCTTATGCTTTCTATTACGAGAAGTTCAAGGGCGACCATAATGAAAAACTTAAGAATGATTTGAAGAAGGTGCTCCGCCCTTATAAGTTGAGCGTTAAGAGCTGTGCCGACAAGCACTTTGAAGACCGCCTAGTGCTAGAACCGGAGCGCATTGATGATGCCCGCGTGGCGCAAAAGATTACGGACGAGGCGTTCCGTGCGCTTTTGACCGAGATGAAGAATATGAAGACCGAGCGCGATGTGGCGCTGTTCCTCAATTACGAAATGCAGCGCCGTGGCGATGGCGACCTCGCGTTCCCGACAATTATTGCGGGGGGCAAGAATGCTTGCTGTCTGCATTACGTGAAGAACGACGAGCAATTGCGCGATGGTGAACTTGTGCTCTTTGACTTTGGTGTGCGGTTCGGGACGCTCCACAGCGATATCTCGCGCACCATCCCTGTAAATGGCAGGTTTGACCCGCTTCAAAAAATGTTGTACGAAATTGTGCTCGAATCTGCAAAGGTGTACCAGCGCGTGGTGCGTCCGGGTGTTGCTCTCAAGGAAATCGGCATGATTTGCTGGGAATTCATCATGATGGAACTCGACCGCCGCCTTTAAAGGGGGCGAAGGGGAGTTTCAAGCTCTTGTACGACAAGAGGCCGCATGGGGTGAGCCACTTTATCGGGGAACATATCCACGAAGGCGACCCGGGTTCACGTTCCTTGGATGTGGTGCTTAAGCCGGGGATGCTCATCTCTTGCGAGCCGGGGCTGTATGGCGATTTTACGGCGACAATTGATGGCAAGCGCTACCGCGAAAGTATCGGCATCCGCATCGAAGATGATTTAATTATTACAAAAAGCGGTTTTGAAAATATTTCGGAGCATATTCCGCGCACAGTAGGGGAGATTGAGGCGCTCATGAAGTGATTTTTCTATCTTTGGACAAAAGGACATTTTGCAAAAAAAGGGTTTTGTAAATGTGGAAAGTTAAAGGTTCTATAAGATTCTTCTTATCTATCCTTGCAACAGCTTTTGTTCAGGCGGGTGTGTTTATTTACGCCCAGAAAATTCTGTCGGGATCGTTCTTTGCCAAAGACGGTATCATCTGGCAGAACTTCATGCTCCAAATCTTCTTCCTCGCGCCATACGTGTTGATGGTGTTCTTTGCGGGGTTCTTCACCAATAAGTTCTCGAAGAACAAGGTGATGGCGTGGTCGTCACTCATGATGACGCTATTTGTGATAGCGCAGTCGGTCTTGGTGACGGTCGATTTCCCGCGAATCGCATTCTGGCTCTCGATTGGGCTTAGCTGCGGTTTTGCCATCCACAGTGCGGCTAAGTACGCAATTCTTAAAGAAATGTTTGGCGTGCGCAATTTGAGCTACGCTAACGCATTCCTCCAGATATTCAGTATCAGCGGTATTATCGCGGCGTCCTGGCTTGCGATTGTCGGCGTGAACCTGATCAACTTGGACCAGCTCGTTTCTTACGAAGCAGTGCGTCGCATTACGGAAAAGTCCGTCGTGATTCCGTGGATTTTGACGGCAGTGAGCGTGCTGGGTACGGTTGCAAACTTCATGATTCCACGCGTGAAGTTCGAAGACTTGAACGTGAGCGTTGACAAGGTCAAGCGCCACTTGAGTCTCGGTTTCCGCGTGCCTACGCTCCGTGCGTCTATCATCGCCCTTTCGATGTTCTGGGCTTTGGCTCAGGTGTTCGTGTTGATTTACCAGGACGTGTCCGGTTCTTCGACCGTGAACATGATGCAGGACTACATGTCGTTTGCGATTGTGGGTCTCATGGTTGGTACGATTGTGGCTGCGCACTTCTCCAAGGACTTTATTGAATCCGGCTTTGTGCCGCTCGGCATGTTTGGCGCCTCGATTTGCATGTTCCTCGTGCCGTTCCTTGTACATCCGGTTGCACTTGTGCTTCTTTACTCCTTGACCGGTTTCTTTGGCGGTCTCATTTTGGTGCCGGTGAATGCGCTTTTGCAGTATAACACGCGTCCGAATAACTCCGGTTCCGTGATTGCTCTTGCAAACTTGATCCAGGCTGTGGTGCTTGTGGCGTTCCTGTTCGTGTTCACGATGATGGTCCGCAACACCGATGTCCGTCCGCAGAACTACTTCATTGGCCTTGCCGTGATTTCTGTGGGTGTATTCGTCTGGTCAATTTCGAACTTGCCGCAGGCTATGCTCCGTACGCTTTTACGTTTTGTGTTCAGCCGCTATAGAATCCGCGTGTTGAACGTGCAGAACATCCCGAACGAAGGTCCGATTCTCTTGGTCGGTAACCACCACAGCTTTATTGACTGGGCTATGGTGCAGATGGCTTCTCCGCGTCCGCTTTGTATTGCAAGTAACAAGGACCATTTTGACAAGTGGTACTTGCGCGCCGTGCTCAAGCGCTTGGGCATGATCCGTATTGATAACCGCAATCCCAAGGTTGCGATGGATAAGATTCATGCAGCCCTCCTCGCAGGTAAGGCTGTCGTGATTTTCCCGTCGGGCGAAGTTTCCAAGTCTCCGCACGTGGAACCGTTTACGATTGATTATTCCTCCGCTGTCGATGGCACGAAGGCCCAGGTGATTCCGTTCTACATCCAGGGCTTGTGGGGCTCTAACTATAGCTATAGCTCTTCGAACATGTTCGGTGCTTCGGCTGAACGTTCTGTGACGGTCGCCTTTGGAGAAGCACTCCCGGCCAATACGCCGCCTAACGAAATCCGTGCTATTATCCGTCGCATTTCTATTGACGCTTGGAACTACGCTGTTTCGTTTGTGCATCCGATTGCCGATAGCTGGATTCGCACTTACAAGAAGTATGTGAAGAACGGTCCTGCTATTTATAGCCCGGATGGCGCTCACTTCTCGGGTTACAAGCTGATGGGCGCAGTGATGGCTTTCCGCGGTTACCTCAAGAAGACGCTTGGCAAGAACGAACAGAACGTGGGTATTATGCTCCCGCCGAGCCCTGCTGGCGTGATTGTGAACCTTGCGCTTTGGGTGATTGGCAAGACGAACGTGAACTTGAACTACACGTCTTCTGTCGAAAACGTGAAGTTCTGCTGCAATCGCGCTGAATGCTCGACCGTGATTACGAGCCGCCAGTTTGTGCAAAAGCTGAAAGGCCGTGGTAACGATTACTCGCAGATTGCATCGGACAAGGTGCGCTTGCTCTATGCCGAAGATATCATGAAGGAAATCCCGAAGGCAAAGATTGCTGCTTTCCTTGTGCTTTGCATCCTCATGCCGAGCTGGCTGATTCGCCTTGTGTTTGTGAAACATCGCAACATGGACGACAATGCTGTGATTGTGTTTAGCTCTGGCTCTGAAGGTACGCCGAAGGGTGTGGAACTTACGCAGCGCAACTTGATGGGGAATATTCAGCAGCTCGCTTGTATTTTGAACGTGAGCCGTGGCGATGTGATGCTCTCGGAACTCCCGCTGTTCCATAGCTTTGGCCTTACGGTGACGACGCTCTTGAACCTTACGGAAGGCTGCCCGATTGTGGCTGTGGCTGACCCGACCGACGTGAAGACGATGTCTCGCGTTTGTGCGGAATTCCAGGTCACGTTCCTTGTGGCAACTCCGACGTTCCTTCGCGCCTTTACTGTGAGCCGCTATGTACATCCGTTGATGTTCAAGTCTGTGCGTATCATTATCGCTGGTGCTGAAGCGCTCCGTCCGGAACTTGCAACGGCATTCCGCCTCAAGTTCGGTAAGGAAATTTACGAAGGTTATGGCTGTACCGAAACGGCTCCGGTGGCCTCGGTCAATACCGAAAATACGTTGTTCGATGACTATACCACTTTGCAGGTGAATAACAAGCCGGGTACGGTTGGCCCAGCGCTCCCGGGTACGCAGTTCTTGATTGTCGATCCTGAAACAAACGAACCGCTCCCGACTGGTGAAGCGGGCATGATTCTCATTGGCGGTTGCCAGGTGATGAAGGGCTACCTCAAGGATGAAGACCGCACGAAGAGCGTGATTGTCCAGAAGGATGGCATACGCTATTACCGCACGGGCGACAAGGGCTATCTTGATGAAGACGGCTTCCTTACGATTGTGGACCGCTACAGCCGCTTTGCTAAGCTTGGCGGTGAAATGATTAGCCTTGGCGCTGTCGAAAAGAAAATTCAGGATACGCCTGTGTTGCAGGGTTGCGATTACGTTGTTACGGCAATCCCGGATGCCACGAAGGGTGAAAAGATTGTTCTTTTGTACCAGGGCGAAAAGGATCCGAAGGATGTGCTCTCGGAATTGCGTGCAAGCGGCATGCCGCCTCTCATGCTCCCGTCCGCTGCGTTTAACGTGGATGTGATGCCGAAGCTTGGTTCTGGCAAGGCTGACTTTGTGACCGCAAAGAAGATGGCAAAGGAACTGGTGGAGAAAAAGTAAGCGGCGGAGCCGCAGTTACTAGTTATTAGTTGGTAGTTATTAGATTAAAGTTTGGCGGCTATGCCGCGATTATTATGACTAATGACCATTGACTAATGACTAAAGACTAGGAGAAAAAATGAAAAGCTTGACCCCTGTACGTACTGCGCGTTTGGTTGCATCACTGATTGCAATCCTTGGAATGTTCTTCTTTGCTGCCGAACGTGTGCTTGCGAAAGTCTGCGTTATGGCAAAAGACGGCGTGCAGATGGGGCTCAACCGTTATTCCAATTCGTTCACGGGGCGCTTTGCTGCCGAGAATTTCTCGGATGACAAAAAGCTCTTGGATGTTCTCCGTCAGGCGAATGAGCTTTTCCCGATTGCAGAGAAAGTCTCGCTTGCCTTGTTCATTATTTGCTTGATTCTCTTTATCGTGGCTGCTTTTGGAATTGCGTTCCCGAAGCAGTTCTGCCATGTACTTGTGGCGATGAAGCTCCTCAAGTGGCAAGACGGGATTGTTTTGCAGGATATGAAACTCTCGGGAACTCCGTCAGAGGGGCCTAGCGTTTCTGATAAACTTAAGGAACTTTGCGGAAAAATTGCCGCTGCTGCGAAAAAAGTTCAGCCGAAGTACTGGATTTTTATCGGTTGCTCGCTCGTATTTGTGCTGGTTCTCGTCTTTGGCGTGCGCGGTTGCTCGGCTCCGAGCGTTTTCGGTGGCTCGCAGGCTGTGACCGATGATTTGAACGGACAGACTTTGTACTATATCCAGGCACAAAAGTCGTTCTTTGCAAAGACGAATAAGGTGGGCGGGCCGAAATCCCTCCAGATGCCGGATTCTTTAGTGTCTGACTACTTTACGTATCGCATTACGGGCGGTAAGTTTACGGCGACTTTGAACAAGAATGTCAAGGATTGCCCTGCCGGTACCCGCTGGTCGGTGAGTGCGGCCACCAAGGGAATTTTCACCTTGGATCTAGTGCTTTATCGCTCTGCGCCAAAAGACACCAATTGCGTGTTCATTTCGCCTGATTTTAAAAATCTCGGAAGAAAGTAATCTCATACGGGTTGTCCCTAGACAACAATTTGCTAGTTGATTCTTGCGCTTGAGGGGGCGAGAATATATATTAGTAATACCTAGAATGTTCTAGGGTTGTTTATGGGTGGTGGTATGAAATTTACGCAGATAGTCTGTGCTATGGCGGTGGCGTCGTTTGCCGACGTGACGTGGGTCCCGCAGTGTGAAGATAACGGCTTTACGCTAATCCGTTCTTCGGAACATTTTGAAGTTTGCAAAAAGCCAAAGACCGACGATGGTGCGGCGAATAATGTTTCAATCTCGACTTCTGATGCCGAGGGTGTGCTCCAGTCGCTAGAAAAGGTGTATTCGTTCTACATCGATTCGCTCGGCTGGATGTTGCCGTTCCCGAAAAGTTCGGATAAAAAGCTCAAAAGCAATATTTATGTGTTTGAAACATTGCCGTCCTTGTACGGTGGTCAGGATTATGTGAAGGCTTTGAATGGCGAGTATGGGCCTGGCATGTGGATTGGAGTCGCTTCGCTCAAGGATTATTGGGGGACTTCGCACGAGTTCGCGCATGGTTTGCAAGGCGTGGCCGGTTGGCTCGGGAACAACAGTCATTCGGGTTGGATGGCGGAATCGCATGCGAACTGGATGGCGCATCAGTACAATCCGAATGATGCTCATTGCTCGGAATATCTGATTAACTTTCCGTACTTGTATTATGGCTCCACGCGAGACCGCTATTGCAATTGGCAGTTCCTGGAACATTTGAAAGAAGAATTTGGTGGCGGCAATAAAGGCGCGCACGAGGTCAATCGCATCTGGATGGAATCGATTCGTGATGGCGAAGACGGTCGTATGGAGCAGACTCCGTTTAGTGCGATGATGATGGTTTACGGCTGGACGTTGGAACAGCTGAATGATCAGTTCGGCAAGTTCGCGATGAAGAATGCAACGGTGGAGTACGCTCCTGCCAAGAAAACTTTGTACAAAAAGTCCTGGGGCGATTACGAATTTGCGACTCGTCGAACGCACGATGGCTGGGGAGACTTGTATCGCAGACATTCTCGCGTGACCATGCTGAACAAGATGAAATGCGAAAGTTCCGAGAATTCGGATGGGAATGTCGCGGCCGAGAAATGCGCGGACCGTTACATTTCGCCGATCTACTGGGCTCCGCAGCGCTGGGGCTATAACTTGGTGCGAATTTATCCGGATTCGGCAGGGAAGGTGACGGTCAAGTTCCGTGGAATTGTGCAGGAAAAGCCGACGGTTAATGGTTACACTTGCTTTGGCGATAACACAGACTATTACAAGGGCAAAACTTATAAATGGTGCAATTACGCACCGGACAAATTGCCTGATCCTGCATCGGGTTGGACGGTTGGCTTGGTTGCGGAAGGTGCAGATGGCACGCCACGTTACAGCGAAATGAAGCATGGCTCAGGTTTCAATCTTGAAATCGAAACGAAGGCGAATGATAAGGCTTTGTGGCTTGCGGTGACGGCGACTCCGACGGAAATGCAGACGATTCTTTGGGACCAGTTCTACTACAGCATTTATCGCTATCCGTACATGATTGAAGTTGTGAACGGCGAGCCTGAAGGTTATACGAAAGATTTCTGGAAGCCTGCTGGATTTAATGGAACGACTGCTTCGGGATATGCGCAACATAGCAATGGCGGTGGCTGGGTCAGCAGTAAGGCGAAGGTTGCTGCTACGGCTTATGTGGGACCTGATGCGGTTGTGAATGGCGGTACTGTTTCGGGGAATGCCCGCATTGAAGATTTTGCCGTCGTGAATGGCGGAACCATTAGCGGTAACGCCGTGGTGCGCGGGCGTGCTCTTGTGACTGCAGGCTCAATTGGCGATGACGCCGTGCTTGAAGACGATGCTTGGCTTGTAAGCGGAACGATTAGCGGTAAGGCTAAAGTCGGAGCACTTTCGATCATCGTGAACAGTACCGTGACGGACAACGCTCAAGTCTACGGCGTGATGTGGGCTGTCAGCGGCAAGAAGTTGAGCGGAACAGCACAATTGCGTGGCGACCTCGAAAACAATTTTGACAAGGAAATTACGAAAGGTGTATTCTACGGCATGGTCAATACCGATATGCTCACCAATGCAAAGTTTGGCGCAAGCCTCACGACGCCCCCGACGGATGCGACTGCAAGCATTGAAAAAGCCAAATGGTATGCGATTGCGGATGATTCCACGCAGACAGATCCTGGGCCAACGGGTATTGTTTCTAGGGTGGCTGCGCTACAGTTGAGTGGTGTGAATGAAAACTTTGATGTGTTTGATTTGAACGGGAAACATCTCGGTTTTGCGAAAGTAACACCCTCTGAATGGAATGCGCTTGGCCACAAATCTTTACAAAAAACGCTTAGTGCATCAGGATTCAACGCTGGAATGTATATTGTTCGTGCAAAACGTTCGCACCGCCTGGTTCGTGTAAACGTGCGTTAACGTCTTGTCGTTTTGGCAATAAAATAAATTTGAGAAACCTCGAAATGGGGTTTCTTTTTGGTTATAATAATATTGGTTGGATATTTATGGAGTAAAAATGGTTAAAAAGTTTTTGTTTTCGCTTGCTGTTTTGGGAGTGGCGTCTTTTGCTCAGGACCCGAACTTGCATATTTACCTCGCTTATGGGCAGTCCAATATGTCGGGGCAGGCGACCATTACGGATACGGACCGTCAAACGAATCCGCGTTTCTTGGTGTTACGTGCTGGGAATCATTCCAACCAGAAAGTTGGTGAATTTTATCCGGCGGCACCTCCCATGGGTCATAGCGGTTCCAAGGTAGGCATTGTCGATTTCTTTGGTCGCAAAATGATTAAGGAACTCCCGGATAGCATCACGGTGGCTGTTGCTAATGTGGCGATTGGCGGGCAGAGCATTGATCTATTCGATAAGGACCGTAATGCAGCTTATGTGCAGAATGCCAAGAACAAAAACGATACTTGGTGGATTCAGTATCTGAATGAATATGGTGGTGATGTTCATAAGCGCATTGTTGAAATGGGAAAAATTGCAAAGCAGAAAGGTGTGATTAAGGGATTCCTTTTCCACCAGGGCGAAGCGGATTACCAGATGAAGGACTGGCCCGAACGCGTCAAGAAGGTTTATGACCAGTTCATTGAAGAACTGGAGCTAGACCCGGAAAAGACTCCGATTTTGCTTGGGGAACTTGCGCCTACGGGCGATTTGGGTTGGCGAAACGATGCCGTGAAAGAGGCGGCTGACTTGATCCCGAACGGCTATGTGATTTCGGCTCAGGGTTGCCCTGCAATCAAGGAACCGAACTATACGCTCCATTTCACTCGTGATGGCTACCAGACTTTGGGCGAACGCTATGCTGAAAAAATGCTTGAATTGCTCAAGGCTCAGGAACCTGCTCCAGATACGAGCAAGAAGGATTCTGTGGCTACGGATAGTACTAGCTCCATTCATAACTTGTCGGTTGTTCGTGTGGTTGAATCGCATATGCCGAGATTATTCTATGATGTTCGCGAACATAGTTTGTTTGTGCGATTCAAGAAAAACGGAGTTGAATATCGCTATCATTTGACTGGGCGAAAACAGTAGAATTGGAGCTGTCTGGAGTTTTTAAAGTGGGCTTATGCCCACTTTTTTGCTAAATTATTCATGTGAACTCTATACGCTTTTTTAAACTATATCTTTTGGCTGTCTTGGCTGTGTTCCTCGTTGCCTGTTCCGATGACGATGATGGGGCCGAATTCATGTTTGATAGGGAAATTTCCGAAGTATCCGTTCTTTATGAATGCGATTCGGATACGGCAAGCGAACCTTGCTTTAAAATCAGGTACCGCTATCCGTATCGTCTTGACGATTATGCGGGTCTGTGCCTTTGGTTCGATACGACAATTGTTAACGACACTTCTAAGGCGGTAAGCGATAAGCAGATTCGGCTTGCTCACGATACCACAAATGAGGAAACTTATTTCCACGAGTACAAGAAGTCGGGCCGTTATTACGACACAATTGATGTGTCTAAAATGGTTGCGCCGTATATCAAAGATGGTTATGATTCTCTTCAGGTTGCGATGTTTAGTGAATATACTGATGGTGGCGACCCTGGTGCCGTGCAACGTGCAGTGCTTCGCTTTAAGGATAATGAGCCTCCTTCTGTCGTTGTGCCAGAAGACTCTGTTTGGTCTAAAGGTGTGATGCTTTCTTGGGATCGTCCAATAGACCAGACCAATTTGCAGGGGGTCGGGAACGGCAAAATCTTAGGTTATAATATTGTCATTTATGCGATTGATCGTCCGGATGAGGATATTCGCGATTTGAAGGTTTCTTTGCAAACTCCGGCTGGCCTTGACTACACGGGGGGCAAGTACTATAAGCGCAGCGCTCAGATAGTCCGTAATACGGACTCCGTCTATATTCAAGAAATAAAGTCTAGCGATAAGGATAAAAACTATCTGCGCTTGGTCGTTCTGGATGGTGGGGCTTACGATAGCAAGAATCCTTCGAATAACCACTTCCGCATGTTTATCGAAGGCCTCCGTACGCGTTCCAATACTGAAGATTACGAGTACAAGGTGGGATTCTCGTCTTGGGATATCGTCGGCAATCGTAGTGGCTCGCAGGGCGATACCAAGGTCAGTCCCAAAGACTGGCGTGGATTCATGACAACGGATTCCATTGCTCCTCTGATGTCTAGAAAAATTTTCACAGAAGAGGATTCGCTTTTCCCGGGCTATGCAAAGCTTGATAGCAACAACAGAGTCCGCATTTTCTGGAGCCGTAGTGTAGACCCGCTCCAGTTCAAACATGGAATTGAAGTTGATTCCGAATTGGTCATTCCGAGAGGCTGCAACATTCATGAATGTTACAGGGCTGTGACTAGTTATACCGTTGAGTATTATAATAAGCTGGACAAATCCTGGAACCTGTATCAAGATAACGAGAATATTGCTGGAACCCGCTATATTAAGGGTAAAGATGGTAGCTTCAGTGTCGATGCCTTAGATACGGCTAGTTTTGTGGGCTATACCATTCGCAGGGTTGCTCCTGGTGATACGCTGATTTTGCGCATCCTTTCTGTTGACAGTTCGGGCTATAAATCAAAGGTTTTGCAGGATTCAATTTTAGTTTCACCGGGGACTCTCGCGTCGGAACTCCAGTGTCCAGAAGGCTATGTCGCTGTTTCCACGTCTGATACGACTTCGTTCTGCATGGAACGGTTTGAGCATCGTGATGCAAAAGGCAATTTCATGACAAACGTTCTGCATTCTGAAGCTATGGCTGCTTGCGAGGCTGTCTCTGCGAGCGGTTTTGAAGTGTCGCTTTGTCGTGAACGCGATTGGGAGCTCGTATGCCTGTCGGGAGGGTCTTTGTCTTATGGTGTTATCGAAGAGGAAGATTCACAGGCTTCGGACTACTTGTTCTCTGTATGCAATGTGAGTACAAACGATTCTGCAAGTGCCGCTAATATTGCAAAACGCGATCCGCACTGCATGAACCCGATGGGTGTTCATGATTTGCCTGGCCAGTATCAGGAATGGGTGAGGGGGCGTTCCGATGATACCATCGCTATTTTGAAAGGCTCCAGCTATAAGGTGTTCCAGGGAATTGACCGCGAATCTATTGCCTATTGCACGAACCGCGCATTCCCGTTCTATACGCGTCCGGGGTACACGCAGGATACTGTTTACCTCTACCGCGAAGGAACTCAAGTGGATACGGTTTACGCTGCTGATACGACTAGAATTTTGCACAAAATATTGACGAAAAACGATTTCAAGGATACGCTTCAGTTCTATGACGTCGTTGATGCTAATGGCAAGGTGATAGGCAAGGATTATTCGCTTTATTCTGAATACAAGAAGGGGGGCAACGCATGGCTTGATTCTATTGCTAACGGACTTAAGTATAAGCCCACTAGCAAGGAACCTGTATTCCTCACAGGTGAAATGATTTCTTATCGTCATGCATCATCGTTCTACAAGTCAACTGCTATTGGCTTCCGCTGCTGCGCGTACAAGAAATAAGTAATTAGAACTTAGAACTTAGAACTTAGAACATTGCTTTATCTCTAAGTTCTAAGAGCGAAGCGGTCTAAGTTCTGCCAACTATAATCTATTATGTCAGACCTTAACGAATTTCTTTCTGTCGCAAAGGAACTTGCTCTTAAAGCAGGCGACCTTTGCCTTGAACTCCAGAACAACCTTGGCGATGTCCGCTACAAGACTGTCAAAGACGTTGTGACTATCGCTGATGTCTCCAGCGAAAAACTCATTGTTGAAGGGCTTCGTGCTGCTTTCCCGACGCACTCCATTCGCACCGAAGAAGCGGGCGTCATTGAAGGCTCGGATCCGCGCTATCGCTGGATTATCGACCCGGTCGATGGAACGGTGAATTTTAGCCGAGGCATTCCGCTGTGGGGCATTTCTATTGCGCTCCATTTTGAAGGCAAACCGCTAGTGGCGGTTGTTAATTTACCCAAACTCGGTGAACTCTACACCGCAGCAAAAGGCATGGGTGCGTTCATGAATGGCAAACAAATTCACGTGAGCCGCGAATCGAATCCGACACATGCGATTGTTTCGAATGGCGATTTCAACGTGGGCGATGCCGCAAAAATTAATGCGCAGAATTCGCACAATTTTGCTCGCGAAGCTGAAACGTTTGAACGCGTAAAGTGCTTGGGCTCTGCGGTGATTGAAGGCTGCTTCACGGCCTGCGGTCGCATTGATTGCTTTGTGATGACCATGAGCTATCCGTGGGACATTGCTGCGATTGCGCTCCTCGTCGAAGAAGCGGGTGGCAAGTCTACACACATTGACGGGTCTCCTATGCAATTTGTCGATGCCGAACAGGTCATCTTCACGAACGGACTTTTGCACGAAACCCTCGTGAAAACCCTCGCTTAAAGAACACTTTCGTAACGTACCCTTATTGTCATTCCCGCCTCCGTGCGGGAATCTCCTTTAATAATACAGAATGGCTGTTTTGTCAACGATGAACCTGCTATAAAAAAAACATCCCGATTCCGCGACGGAATCGGGACATTTTTATTTGCGATAAACTTAGACTAAAAACTCGTCTCTCGTCTTTCGTCTAAAGCCACGAAGTGGCGTTCTTTCGTCTGAATTACAGCGGAATATTTCCGTGCTTCTTCCAAAGCACAGCCTTCTTCTTGTTCTTCAAGTTTTCGAATGCAGAAACAAGGCGGTCACGAACGCTCTTCGGTTCAATGACTTCGTCGATGAATCCGTTGCCAGCGGCAATGTACGGGTTCAAGTACTTTTCTTCGTACTGAGCGATGTACTGTTCGCGGAGCTTGGCCGGTTCTGCAGAAGCGGCGATTTCCTTTCTGCGGAGAATGTCGACAGCGCCTTCTGCACCCATCACAGCAATCTGAGCGATCGGGAGGGCGAACACGCAGTCTGCACCGAGGTTCTTGCTGTTCATGGCGATGTATGCGCCACCGTAAGCCTTGCGGAGGATGAGCGTCACGCGCGGCACTGTTGCTTCGGCGTATGCAAAGAGGAGCTTTGCACCGTGGCGGATAATGCCGTTGTGTTCCTGCTTCGTGCCCGGCATGTAACCCGGAACGTCTTCGAGCGTAAGGATAGGAATGTTGAAGCTATCGCAGAAGCGGACAAAGCGTGCTGCCTTATCGCTGGCGTCCACGTCCAAAGAACCGGCGAGGTACTTCGGCTGGTTAGCGACAACGCCAATCACGTTACCGTCGAGGCGGATAAAGCCGATGACAACGTTCTTTGCAAATTCCGGCTGGATTTCAAGGAAGGAATCCTTGTCGGCAAAGCAGTTGAGCACGTCGCGAACATCGTAAGCGCGCTTGAAGTTGTCCGGAATGATTTCTTCGATATCGGCGGACTTGTCCACGATTGTACCGGCCTGAGCGACAGACTTGTCTGTGTTGCTCTGCGGGAGGTACTTGAGCAAGTTACGCACGCCTTCGAGGCATTCCTTGTCGTCCTTGTACACGAAGTGTGCAACACCGGATTTGGAAGAATGAACGCCTGCGCCACCGAGCTGATCCGGGGTCACGACTTCAGCAGTCACAGCCTTCACGACAGCCGGGCCCGTGATGAACATCTGGCTCGTCTTTTCGGTCATGAAGATAAAGTCTGTAATAGCCGGGGAGTAGCAAGCACCACCTGCGCACGGTCCGAGAATCACGGAAATCTGCGGAATCACGCCGCTTGCCCAAGTGTTACGGGCAAAAATGCCACTGTAACCGTCGAGGGAGCTAACGCCTTCTTCGATACGTGCGCCACCGCCATCGTTGATGCTGATGAACGGCACCATGGAATCAAGGGCGAGGTCCATCACGTGGCAAATCTTTTTGGCGTGTGCGGAACCGAGAGAACCGCCGCTCACCGTGAAGTCCTGGGAGCAAGCGTAAACCGGGCGGCCATTGATCTTGCCGTAACCCGTCACGACACCGTCACCGTAAATGCGCTTGGATTCCGGGAGCTCGATGCTCTGGGATAGGCGCATAGCACCGATTTCCTTGAACGTTCCCTTGTCAAAAAGGATTTCAAGGCGTTCTCGAGCGGTGAGCTTGCCCTGGGAATGCTGCTTTTCTACACGAGCGGCGCCACCACCGGCCTGTGCCTTGGCGTTGCGTTCGCTCAACTTTTCTAAATACGATTTATCCCACATAGTATTCCTGTGTGTTTGCGCTTACTTCTGAATGCGCTTGATAAGGTTGGTAAGGACTTCGCCGGGGCCAAGTTCCTTAAATTCCGTGGCACCGTCTGCAATCATGTTCTTGACCGTCTGTGTCCAACGGACGGGGGAGGTGAGCTGAGTGAGAAGGTTTGCCTTAATTTCGTTCGGGTCTGTATGCGGCTTGGCGTCTACGTTTTGGTAGACCGGGCAGACCGGAGTCGAAAATTCAGTTTCTTCGATAGCCTTGGCGAGTTCTGCACGAGCGCTTTCCATGAGCGGGGAGTGGAATGCACCACCGACCTGCAGCGGAACGACACGCTTCACCTTACCGGTGAGATATGCAGCGACTTGATCGATACCGGCCTTTTCGCCAGAAATCACGACCTGTCCCGGGCTGTTGAAGTTTGCCGGAACAACTGCTGCGTCCTTGACCTGTGCGCAAGCTTCTTCGACGAGTTCGTCAGAACCGCCGAGAACTGCTGCCATCGTACCCGGGCGGAGCTCGCATGCCTTCTGCATGGCTTCGGCACGCTTTGCAACGAGCTTGAGACCAGCTTCAAAAGTGATGGCGCCCGTAGCCGTGAGTGCGGAGAATTCGCCGAGCGAATGACCAGCGGCCATATCCGGCTTACCACCCTGAACCTTAGCCATAGCAACGGAGAGCAGGAACACTGCCGGCTGCGTGACTTTCGTCTGCTTGAGGTCTTCTGCGGTGCCATTGAACATCACGTCAGTGATGTTGAAGCCGAGAATTTCGTTTGCCTTGAGGAACATCGACTTTACGTCGGCGTTCGATTCGAATAAATCTTTGCCCATTCCTGGGAACTGAGAACCCTGACCGGGAAATACGTATGAAATCATGGCTCAAATTTAGTAAATAATATTACTGTAAATGGTATTTATATATTACAGAAAACATACTTTTTAAAAAAAGTTTACAATACGCATTTTGCCCTAAACACACTAACTAATATAGGTGTGATAAGCGTTTACCATTTATCCTCGAAAACTGCATTTTGTACGTTTTTTATGAAAACGGCAATTTACGAAAGAATATTTTTCTATCTTTGCACTAAAATTTTATCAAAAGAGGATACAAAAATATGGCAAACGAAGAAATCAAGAGCAAACTCAAGGCATTCTTTATGTCCGATCTCGGCGTAGACGGCGATGTCCTGAATTACGATACTCCGCTTTTCGGCGAAGAAATCGGTCTTGACTCCGTGGACTCCCTTGAAATCATCTCCTTCGTCGATGACAACTTCGGCGTTTCTATGACTGGCGTTGCTAAGGAAAACTTCCAGAGCATCGATACCATCGCCGCTTTCATCGAAAAGAACAAGGCTTAATCAAGCCTTTTTATTTGAGTATTGTTTGGAATTTCTATGACTTCTAATAATCGTCGCTGTGTTGTTTCTGGCCTTGGCGTTATCTGCGCCGTAGGCAACAATGTTGAAGAAACCTGGAAAAACGCCCTGAATTCCGTCTCCGGTATTCACAAGACTACTTCGCTCGATACCAAGAACTGCTATGCAGACCTCGCTGCCGAAGTGAACTGTGATACGCTGGACGATATCGAATGCCCGGACGAAAAGGACCGCGCCTCCAAGCTCTGCATCAAGGCTATGAAAGAAGCCCTGAACGATGCAGGTCTCGGTGACTTTGCCGATAGCAGCCGCGTAAGCGTCATCATCGGTAGCTGCGTGGGTGGAGTCCTCAGCATTGAACAGTACCACCGCCACGGTAAGAACGTCAACGAAATTCCGAAGATGCCCATTGCCGCAATCGCCTCCCAGGTGGCAGAAGCTTGCCATGCGGGCGGCATTGTCACGAACGTGGGCAACGCTTGCGCTGCCGGTACGATTTCCATTGCTCTTGCTTGCGACCTTATCCGCGCAGGCAAGGCTGATGTCGTGATCGCCGGTGGCTCCGACTCCTTTGCTTCTGTTCCGTATTCCGGCTTCCTTTCTCTCCATGCCTTGGACGAAAATGGTTGCTCTCCGTTCAACCACTGCAACGGCATCACCCTCGGTGAAGGCGCTGGCATCGTGATTGTCGAATCTCTGGAACATGCCGAAAAGCGTAACGCCAAACGTTATTGCGAAGTTCTCGGCGCAGGTGTCACAAGCGACGCTCACCACATTACGGCTCCTCGCGAAGATGGCGTCTGCCTCCTCGAAGCGATGGACCGCGCTGTCAAGAATTCTGGCATCAAGAAGTCTGACATCGGTTATCTGAACGCTCATGGTACGGGTACGGGCAAGAACGACAATGCAGAAATCAATGCATTCCACAAGTTCTTCGACGAAGAAAATCCGACCTTGAGTGTCAGTTCGACCAAGGTAATGACGGGCCACTGCCTCGGCGCTGCCGGTGCAATCGAAGCCGTGTTCAGCATCAAGGCTCTCACGACGAATACCGTTTTGCCGACGCTCCATTACACTGCCGAAGATTCCGAAGCCCTCAAGGCCAAGGTCGGCACGATGGACTATGTGCAGAACACCCCGCGTGCCAAGGAACTCGAATGCGTCATGAGCAACAACGTCGCTTTCGGCGGCACGAACGCAAGTATCGTGTTCAGCAAGAAGCCGGGCGATGTGCAGAGCCAGGTCGCTAAGGATAAGAAGATTGCTGTGACAGGTATTGGCATTGTAAGCCCGATCGGTAACAGCAAGGAAATATACCTTGACGCCGTCAAGAACGGTAAGCTCCCGGAATCCGCTTCCATTTGCTCTACCGTCACGAACGACGACTACAAGGAACTCGGCATCAAGATGGCCTTCTACCGCAAGCTCGACAATCTGGGCCAGCTCCAGACCGTGTCCGGCATGCGCGCCCTCAAGGATGCAAACTTTACGGTCACTGAAGACAACGCCAAGCAGATTGGTATCATCGTGGGTACTAGCGAAGGCGGCCTCGGTGCCACTTACGATTTCGAGGAACTCATTGCCGAAGCCGGTAATGCAGGCGGTAGCGCCTTCAAGTTCCCTCACACAGTTTATAATGCCGCCGGTGGTTACCTCTCGATTCTCTCTGGAATCAAGGGCTACGGCGTCACCATCACGACGGGTCCGCTCTCCGGTCTCGATAGCATCGGCTACTCCATGAATGTCATCCACGACGGTCAGGAAGAGGCTATGATGGCTACGGGTACGGACGAAAACCTCCCGATCATCACCGAACTTTGCCAGAAGATGAACGTCGCCGCCGACAAAGTGGTGGAACCGTATTCCAACTCCAATGGCTTTGTGGTGGGCGATGGCTCCGTTTCTATCATCATGGAAACCGAAGACTACGCCAAGTCCCGTGGTGCAAAGGTTTACTGCTACGCCCTCGGTTACGGCAACGGCCGCAAGAACGTGAAGTTCGGCCACATCTCCGGTTCTGACGAAGCTCTTGACCTTGCTATCAAGGATGCTCTCAACGATGCAGGCGTGAGCATTGACGAAATTGACGCTGTCTGCGGTTTTGCAAACGGCTTCAAGAAGATTGACGATATCGAAAAGGGTGCATACGCACGCGTGTTTGGCGACAAGCTTGCAAGCCTCCCGCTCTTCCAGGTGAAGGAACGCGTGGGCGAAGGCCGTGCCGCTTCCGCGACACTCGCCGCTGCCGAAGCTGCTCTCATGCTCGGTGGTGAACTTGCCGAAGAAAACGCCTACTTTATCGCAAATGGCGAAGTGTCCAAGAAGAAGGTCGCAACAGCGGGCTTCAAGAAGATCTTGGTCACTTCCTTTGCAACGGGTGGTTCTTACAGCGCCGTCGTTCTCGGTAAATAATTTTTTGAAGGAGAATTTATAATGAAAGTTGCAATCGTTACTGGTTCTTCTAAGGGGATTGGCAAGGCTTGTGCCTTGCGCCTCGCTCGTGACGGCTACACGGTCGTCGTAAACTACTCCAGCTCTGATGAAGCTGCACTCCAGACGCTTGAACAAATTAAGGCTGAAGGTGGCGATGGCATGGTCTACAAGGCTAACGTCGCTGTTCTTGCCGAAGTCAAGCAGATGGTGCGCGATGTTTTCAAGGCTTATGGCCGTATCGATGTTCTTGTGAACAACGCCGGTATCGTCCGTGACGAATATCTTTTGATGATGAACCCGGATACGCTCGACAAGTGCTTTGACTTGAACGTGAAGGGCTACTTCTACTGCGCACAGCAGGTCGCTGTCAAGATGTACAAGCAGAAGTCTGGCGTTATCATCAACATGTCTTCTGTTTCTTCTAAGTTTGCTCTCGCAGGCCAGGCCGTTTACAGTGCCACGAAGGGCGCCGTGAACTCCTTTACGCAGACGCTCGCCAAGGAACTTGGCGGTTACGGCATCCGCGTGAACGCTGTCGCTCCGGGCTTTGTCGCTACTGAAATGATTGAAGCTATTCCGGAAGAAACCCGCAAGGGCTACCTTGAAAAGGTGCCACTCAAGCGCTTTGCCTCTGCTGACGAAGTCGCAAACGTCGTTTCCGCTCTCGCTTCTGACCAGTTCGCCTATGTGACGGGTCAGGTCATCGTTTTGGATGGAGGCCTTTCCCTGTGATGAACATTTACCAGATCAGCGAAAAAATTGCCCAGCGTCCGCCTTTCCAGATGATTGAAAAGGTCACGGAACTCGTTCCGAACGAATCTGCAACGGGCATCAAGAATGTCTCTGTAAACGAACCGTACTTCATGGGCCACTTCCCGGGCACCCCGATTATGCCGGGCGTCCTCATTTGCGAAGCTTGCGCCCAGCTCTGCTCTCTCGTTATCGAGAAGCCGGCTGAAGACCTCGAAAAAAACTTGTACGTTCTTTTGAAGATTGACGGTTTCAAGTTCGTGAAGCCTGTGATTCCGGGCGACCAGCTCGAAATCTCCGTCAACAAGACGAAGGGCGGTGGAGTCATCGTCGGTTTTGACTGCGTTGTCAAGGTGAACGGCAATGTCCATGCCAAGGGCTCCCTTACGTTTACGTCTATTCCCAAAGAATCTCTGGGCAAATAAATTAATTGTCCTTCGTGTCTTCCCGGCCTTGTGCCGGGATCGCCTTATATACAGTTGATGATTGAGAAAGCGAAAAATATAATTGCTGGTTTGTTTTGGAAGTTTGTGCTCTTCCTCGTTGTTTACGGGGTGCGCACTTACTTGTTAGTCGTTTATCGTCCCAAGATGACGTTCTTAGGGTCTGTCAAGTCGACTGACCTTAAGGAACCGATGATTATTATTGCTAACCACACGAGCATGCTCGATCCCTTGATGGTGCAGTCCCTGTTCTTCCACAAGCGCAGTATCGTTGTGGCTAAGGACCAGGTCGAAGACCCGCATTTCAGCTGGGCTTTGAAGCGTTTCAAGAACGTCATTCCTTGCGACCGCTTTAATCTTGATACCGAATGGGCGCTCCTTGCCAAGAAGGAACTTGAAAAGGGCAATTCCGTTATTATCTTCCCGGAAGGCAAGTGCCGTTATGATGGCCTCTTGAATGAGTTCAAGACGGGTTTTGCATTCCTCGCTCGCAGTACGGGTTATCCGGTCCTTTCTCTCGGCATTGACGGCATTTACAAGATGGGGCACCGCACGCAGATTTTGGTGGACGAACCCGAAAAGATTGAACGCGTCAAGGGCATTCCGTCTTCCAAGCATCTTGCAGAACGCAGCGAATATTTCCGCCAGAAGGTTTGGGAACTCAAGCAGCGCGCTTTGGGCCAGACGGGGGCTATTCTCCCTGTGGCTACCGAAACTCCTGCAGAAGTTTTGCCCGAGGAGAGCAAGTAATGAAGATTGGCTTGGCTCTAGAAGGCGGTTCGCGTCAGACGATATTCTCGGCAGGCGTTTTGGACGCTTGGCTTGATGAAGGTGTTTATTTCCCGTATATTTCGGGCGTAAGTGCCGGTTGCCATGCGGCCATGAACTTTGTCACGCGCCAGCGCGGCCGTTTCCGCTATATTATCCAGCCGACCAAAATCCAGCAGGGTAGGGATAAGGCTCACCGCATTTTTGATGGAATCCAGAAGGAATGCTATGCGCTCCATTACAATGCTGCGTATGGTGATATGCCGTTCGATTTCCACCTGTTCTTTGGTTCGGGCGTGGAATGCGAATTTGGCCTTACCTGTTTGGAAACCGGCCGTTCGGAATTCTTCCAGGAATACATGAGCGAAAAGCGCTTGCTCGATATCGTGAACGCGAGCAGTGCCCTCCCGATGCTTTTCCCGATTGCGCAGATTGACGGCAAGCATTATGCAGACGGCTGCGTGACCTCTCCGATTCCGTACCAGCGTGCATTCGAGAAGGGCTGCGACAAGGTCGTTGTAGTTTCGACGCATTACCCTGGCGAAATCGTGACGGACTTCCGCAAGTACCGTGTGATTTTGAATCCGATGTTCAAGCGCAAGTATCCGGATTTCTTCCGTGCGCTCATGTTGCGTTACAAGCGTTACGAGAAGATGTTTGCCGAGATGGAAAAGCTCGAAAAATCTGGCAAGCTCTTGATTTTCCGCCCGGAAAAGGAAGTTTGCGACCTCTTTGCGACGGATCGTAACGAACTCGACGAATCCTACAACATGGGGCTTGAATACGCCAAGCGCCGCATGGGTGACCTCAAAGCCTTCATGGAAATTTAAATGAAATTTGTAAAGTCCGCTTTCGAGCGGGCTTTTTTTTGCATTGTTACTCCGGTCTCTGTACCGGGGGCGCCTTCTTTTATAAAGAAAAACATTGTTATAAATGTAAAACTTTGTTTACTAAATTCTACAAAATGCATAAACTTACAAAAATGTAAGTGTTTGCTTTGTGTACCCTCGTTTTTTTGCGAAAAAAAGCAATTGGTAAAACTGATGAAAAACTAACTTACAAAAATGTAAGAAATTGAAGATTTTTACCCATTTTTCACTTTTTCGGAGCACCCTTTACTATCTTTACAGGCGTTAAAACATTAACAATCAAATTCTCAACGGAGATATAAAAAATGGCAATTAAGAATGCTTACCTTCAGAAGGTTTATGAAAAGGTCGTCGCACGCGATCCGGACCAGGCTCTCTTCCACCAGGCTGTCCGTGAATTCCTCGAATCCCTCGACCCGGTCCTCGAACAGGACAAGTCCTGGGAAACTAACGGCGTGATCGACCGCCTCGTCGAACCGGAACGCGTGATCACTTTCCGCGTACCTTGGCTCGATGACAAGGGTAACGTTCAGGTGAACCGTGGCTACCGCGTGCAGTTCAACTCCGCCATTGGCCCGTACAAGGGCGGTATCCGTCTCCGTAACGAAGTGACGCTTTCCATGCTCAAGTTCCTCGGCTTCGAACAGATCTTCAAGAACAGCTTGACCACGCTCCCCATGGGCGGCGGCAAGGGCGGTTCCGACTTCGATCCTAAGGGCAAGAGCGACAACGAAGTGATGCGTTTCTGCCAGTCCTTCATGACTGAACTCTGCAAGCACGTCGGTGCTGACACGGACGTTCCGGCTGGTGACCAGGGTACTGGCGCTCGCGAAATCGGTTACATGTTCGGTCAGTACAAGCGCATCCGCAACGAATTTGTGGGCGTTCTCACGGGTAAGGGCCTCTCCTACGGTGGTTCTCTCGCTCGTACCGAAGCTACTGGTTACGGCCTCTGCTACTTCACTCGCGAAATGCTCAAGGACCTCGCTAACGACTCCTTCGAAGGCAAGACCGTCGTGATTTCCGGTTCCGGTAACGTTGCTCAGTTCGCTTGCCAGAAGGCTACTCAGCTCGGTGCTAAGGTTGTGACCGTTTCTGACTCCAACGGCTACATCTACGACCCGAACGGCATCAACCTCGACGTCGTTCTCGACCTCAAGAACAACAAGCGCGCTCGTATCAGCGAATACGCTAAGCTCGTTCCGGGTTCTGAATACCACGAAGGTTCTAAGGGCGTTTGGACTGTCAAGTGCGACATCGCTCTCCCGTGCGCAACTCAGAACGAACTCGACCTCGAAGGTGCCAAGGCCCTTATCGCTAACGGCGTGAAGGCTGTTGCTGAAGGTGCTAACATGCCGTCTACTCCGGAAGCTATCGAAGCCTTCCAGAAGGCTGGCGTTCTCTTTGGACCTGCCAAGGCTGCTAACGCTGGTGGCGTTGCTACCTCCGGCCTCGAAATGTCTCAGAACTCCGAACGTCTTTCCTGGACCTTCGAAGAAGTGGACAAGAAGCTCGAAGGCATCATGAAGAGCATCTACGCCGCTGCTTCCTCTGCCGCTGTCAAGTACGGCCAGAAGGGCAACCTCGTCATGGGTGCAAACATCGCTGGCTTCCTCAAGGTTGCCGATGCCATGAAGTGGCAGGGCGCGGTGTAATTTCTAAAAGAAGTTACCACTCTAAAAAGTCTCCGGTCAAAAGCCGGAGGCTTTTTTTGTCTCTAGTCTGTAGGCCGAAGGCCGTTCTTTCGTCTAATAACGCCGGAGGCTTTTTTTGCCGTAAATATTTACGGACGTTTACATTACGGAAAGATGACTTTTTACATACGGGTGATGGTGCAGGGGAGTGTCTTCGTAAATTTTTGACCGGGTTTTTTTAGGAAATTGGAATCACTTGTGGGTGTTTTTGGGTATTTTTCGGAACGAATTGGACCATCTGACAGATGTTTGAAATGTGATGTATCTCACAAATCCTAGTGTTTATCGGTGTTGAAAGCTAGTTGAAATTAGTTTGTCAAAATGTTAAAAATTATTTTATATAAAATGAACTTTTTCAGTATTTTAAGCCTATATTCAATGATAGAGAACATGGATACTTGCAAATTTTGACCTGTAGGTATCCATGCCAATTAACACAATTAATATTCCAAGTTGGAATACTAGAAGTTGGAGTAAATAAATCATTACAAAATTCTTTCGGGGTGTTCTATTTTGAAATATTCTGCTTATTTTAGGTGTAAAATAGGATTGGGTTGACATGAGACTTTTCGATGAACATGTAGTCTTGCGCTTTGCGCTATTGTTAGCGTGTTTTCTGTTTGCAGAATCTATACCGGATATTCTGAATTTTACGGAGCACGTCTATAATTTTATACCATATTTTTTGGCGATAGTTTTTTTGGCGTATGTCGCCTTATTCTATAAATTCCCGATGGACGGCCGGAAAATTCGCAATGATGTGGAAATCCCTGAACCGAAGGTGGTTGAGCCGATTCGTGATCTCCGTAAGGATCTTTTAGAAAAAGATGAAATGTTCCAGATGATGATTGATGTTTCGTCGGATGGTTTCTGGACGTTTGATGTCGCATCAGGGAAAGTTTATTGGTCGAATCGGATTGCCAAGTTGCTTGCCACCGATAGCGCAAGCCTAGAAGATTCCTTTGAACCTTTGAAAAAGCGCGTGATTGAAAGCGACTGGAACGCTTTCCGTGAACAGCTGAATGCCGCATTGCAGACCTCTGGAACATTCTCTTGCACCCTGACGTTGCTTGACGCTTCTAAGAAGAACATGAAACTTGTGATTAGCGGTCGCGTCCAGAGCAATAATCTTGGTCGCCCGATTCGCGTAATTGGTTCTTTGACAGAAGCTCTTGACCGCAAGTCTGTTGAACGCGAACATTACAACTATGTTTATCAGGATGCGCTTACAGGCGTTTATAACCGCAAGTATTTCCTTGAAAAGTTAAAGACGGATGTTGATATTGCGGCGAAGCGTCCGGACTATGTTTTTGCAGTCGCTCTTTTGGATATCGATAGCTTTGGGGCCATTAACGCTTCTTATTCTATCAAGATTGGGGATAATGTTCTCCGTACGATTGCAGACCGCTTAAAATCGATTGCTCGCCCCGATGATTGTGTGGCTCGTATTGGACCGGATGTTTTTGCCGTTATTTTGCACAACATCCAGAGTCGTGATCCGAATGACGATTTGATTCCGCTTGTCCGTAATATTCATAACAAAGTTAAGTCTCCGATTTCGCTGGAAGGCAAGGACTTGTACATCAGTGTTTCGATGTCGATTGTCGTGAACCAGGATGTCGATTGCGTCGAAGATATTCTCGCCAATGCAAATGCAAGCCTTCGCGATATGAAGAAGGGCATTAACCATGGCGGTATCCAGTTCTTTAGCGGTGGCATTCGCGAAAAGGCGATGAAGCTTTACAAGCTCGAATTCGAAATCCGCAGGGCTATTCAGGCACAAGAATTTGTGCTGATGTACCAGCCGATTGTCGATATTCAGGCGGGCAACAAGATTGTGGGCTTTGAAGCGCTTGTGCGCTGGAACCAGTCGGAACGAGGCATTATCTCGCCGGCTGAATTTATCCCGATTGCCGAAGAAACGGGCCTTATTGTGCCGATGGGGGCGCTCATCTTGCGCATGGCTTGTAAGCAGACCAAGCAATGGGTGGACATGGGCTATAAGGATATCCAGGTGGCGGTGAACTTCTCGGCAAAGCAGTTCTCGATGGATTCCATGGTTGACGATGTGCGCCGTGTGCTGACCGAAACGAACTTGAATCCGCGCAATTTGAAGCTTGAAATTACGGAATACACTGCTATGTGCGAAGCGGACAAGACGATTGAAATCATGCGTGCGCTTTCGAATATGGGCATCCAGATTTCGATTGATGACTTTGGAACGGGTTACAGCTCTCTGTCTTACCTGAAGCGCTATCCAGTGCATACGCTCAAGATGGACAAGTACTTTGTGGATCATGTGGCGGATAACGAAGAAGATGCTTCGTTTGCCCGCATGGTGATTGGCATTGCGAAGTCCTTGAATTTGGATCTCATCGCCGAAGGCGTTGAAACGAAGGAACAGCTCGACTTCTTGTACCGCGAAGGCTGCCACTTGATTCAGGGCTTCTACTTTAGTAGACCGCTCAATACGGATATGGCGCTAGAGTACATGAAGGAACATTACAATGTTCCGACGCAGGGATCCAGCTTCGAAACGGAACCGGAAGCCGTTAAAGCTTAAATTCCGTAACACGTTCTAGTGTTTTCGCGACAGTGATGGTAGAGTTCTTCTACCGTCACATTTTTTATTTCGGCGAGTTTGTCGGCGATAAACGGGATGTAGCCGGAGTGGCAAGGCTTGCCGCGGAAGGGGACGGGCGCCATGTAAGGGGCGTCGGTCTCCAAAAGCATCTGGTCGAGCGGTACGAGTGCTGCTGCATCCCGGACGTTTTGCGCGTTGTTGAACGTGACGATTCCCGTGAATCCGACGAAGATGTTTGCGTCTAGCTGAAGGAGTTGTTCAACGAATTCGGACGTTCCTGTAAAGCAATGAACGTGAACGTTGCGGTCGTGTAAGTTCGCGGTGCGGAGCACGGCGAGGGCGTCGTCATCGGCTTCGCGGAGGTGGAGTACTAGAGGCTTGCCGCTTTCGATGCCGAGCTGCAAATGGCGCTCGAAGAGCTTGACTTGGGCTGCCTTTGTTTCGGCGCCGTAATGGTAGTCGAGACCGAATTCACCGCAGGCGACGCACTTGGGGTGGGCGAGGAATTCAAGGAGTCGGGCTTCGTCTTCGGCGGTCTCTGTTTCAACGTACTCGGGATGAATGCCATAAGCGGAGTAGACGAATGGATACTTTTCGCTGAGTTCGCGAGCGCGGTCAAAGTCTGCCGGGTCGCAGGCGACATGGATAAATGCTTCTGGCTGTGCTATTTTGGATGCGACCGCTTTTTCCTTGGCGGAACTGCGTTCGGTCGTGAAACTTGCGGATTGGAATCTCTCTAAAAGCGCGTCAAAGGATTCGCCTGCATGGCGCTCGTAAGAATCAATATGACAATGAGTATCGATGAACATGATTTAGTAGACAGTAGGAAGTAGGCGGTAGGAAGTAGAAACTGGGCTGTTATTCCCGCGAAAGTGGGAATCTCCTTCTTTAATAAAGAAATGGAGATGCCCGTTCGGGGACGGGCATGACATGTTTAATAATTAACTTCCAGAATCTCGTAAACAATTTTTCCGCGGGGGGCTTGGACTTCGACGGTGTCGCCGGCTTTCTTGCCTTGGAGCGCTTCACCGATGGGGGACTTCATGCTGATGCGACCCTGGAGCGGGTCGATTTCCTTGTCGCCGACGATGCTGTAAATTTTTTCGCGTTTGGTCTTCTTGTCAATCATTTTGACGGTGGCGCCAAAGCGGATGGAACCGTCCTTGGTGGCGGCATTTTCAACAATCTGTGCGCCATCCAAAATGCGGTCGAGTTCACGCAAGCGGCGGTCGATTTCGCGCACGCGCATACGCCCGTATGTGTAGGCGGCGTTTTCACTGCGGTCGCCTTCGGCAGCGGCGGCTTGCACCTGGTTGATCATTGCCGGGCGTTCGACATATTTGAGATGTTCCCATTCTGCCTTGAATTTTTCAAAGCCTTCTTTCGAAATCAAGTGTTTCATGCGGTAAAAATTAAAAAATTTGCTGTTTATGGTTTGTAACATCAAAAAACTTTAATCGTCATTCTGAGGGGCTTGCCCCGAAGAATCCAGTAAAGTCTTTTAATGCGTAAACAAGAATTGACCGGTTTCTTCCGCCTTTGGCGTCAGAATGACATAAGGATACGACTACTCAATCAAATAAATTATATTTGTTAAAAACTTTATATCAGAGAATCTTATGTTGTTGAAGAATTTATGGTGTGGAAAGATGTCTTTGCGTGGGTGCGTGGTTTCTGCGGCTGTTTCTGGTTTGCTTTTGCTTGCTGCTTGTGATGAAGATAGCGGTACTAGCGCTCCAAATGACAATGGAATTTCTAGTTCTGAAGAAATTCAGAGTTCTTCTAGCAGTCTAAAAGTTGAATCGTCGTCCAGCGTCATTCTGAGTGGTGATGGCCACGAAGAATCTAGTCGCAGTTCATCATCGAACTTGAAGACCATTTCGTCCTCTAGCAAGCAATTGAATTCATCTTCAAGTTATAAACCTAGTTCATCATCGAGCTTGATAGTTTCGTCCTCTAGCAAGCAGATGAGTAGCTCTTCGAGTCTGATATCTAGCTCGTCTTCTAGTAGCCAAAAAGTTGGATTATCGTCCAGCGTCATTCTGAGTGGTGATAGCCACGAAGAATCCAGTAGCAGTTTATCAGCTGAATTGAATTGTTCGATGCGTTTAGAATGGGGGACAGACAGAAGTTGGAATTTTCCTAAAGAATGTCGCTTTAATTCAGAAATAGCTTACGACTCCATAACAGATTCTCGCGATGGTCAAATTTACAAGATTGTGAAAATTGGTAATCAAGTGTGGATGGCCGAAAACTTGAATTATGCGGACAGTGCCACAACATTGAGTTTAAAGGACAGGAGCTGGTGCTATGGCAACAATCCAGAAAACTGTGCTCTGGCGGGTCGCCTTTATACTTGGGCGGCAGCGATTGACTCAGTGAAACTTGCTACCGATAAAGATAACCCGCAGGATTGTGGTTATGAAAAAAGTTGTGCATTGCCCGATACGGTGTACGGAATTTGCCCACCGGGTTGGCACTTGCCGAAATACCAGGAATGGAAAACGTTGTTTAACGAGGTCGGTGGAGATTCTATTGCCGCCAAGATGTTGAAGTCGCAGGCTGGCTGGCGTTATAATAATTACAATAATGGTTCTAGCGGAAATGGTACAGACGCGTTTGGTTTTTCCGCGTTGCCCGCTGGTGGCAGGTACTACGATGGCAATTTCGACCGCGATGGCAACAACGCCCATTTCTGGACATCCACGGAATATGATAGCTATAATGCCTATGACGTGCTCTTGCTTTATGAATACGACAATGTGTACCGAAGCCTCAACAAATATGAAGGTTTTTCAATCCGTTGTTTAAAGAACTAAACTTGTGCACTAAGTCATATCTTTTTTCTTGATTCATTGAAAAACTTGATTTTACAGTGCGAAAATTTCTATCTTTGGCACGATAAATTCAAGAGGTGATATGGTTAAATTGAGAAGGAACGAATCGAAGTACAAGCGCTTAAGCCGTATTTATTACAATAGGATGTTTCCGAGGCGTCAGGATGCCATGCGTGTGGCGTGGTCTGTGGCGGCGGGGGTCTTTATTGGTATTTGGCCGACGATTGGGGTTGCCATTATTTTGACGGTTGCGTTCTGTGCCTTGTTCCGCCTTCCTAAGGTTCCGGGGATTGTCTCGTCGTTTGTGGCAAACCCGCTGACTCAGTTCGGATTTTTCTACCCGACGGGTTATATGCTCGGGTGTAAGATTGTCCATCCGGAGGCGATTAAGTTTGATTTTTTGGAAGAATTCCAGGGGCTTTCGTTCAAAAATTTCACGACGGTGATTGGGCATTTGTGGAATGATGCTGCGGACCACCTGTTGGCGTTCATGATTGGCATTACAATTGTCGCTGCTATTGGCGGCGCCATCTTCTTTTTTCTAGCTTATTTCATCGTAAGTTACAGGAAGAAAAAATGGATTGAGGCAAAGACGGGTTATATCCATAACTTGATTGCCGAAGACGAAGTTTTAATCAAAGAAGCACACAAAGGAAAGAAACCTATGATGCACATCTATCCGTTCAAGGCTTTGCGTCCGGTGAACCCGGCTGAAGCTGAGACTATCTCTGCGCTCCCTTACGACGTGATGAATCGCGCCGAAGCCAAAGCTATGGCTGAGGGCCTTCCGCACTCCTACTTGCGCGTGACGCGTGCCGAACTCGAACTTCCGGATTCTGTCGACGCTTACGATCCGAAGGTTTATGCCCACGCTCGTGAAAATCTCGACAAGATGATCGAAGACGGCGTGATCGCTTTCGACCAGAAGCCGTGCCTCTACGTTTATCGCCAGACGATGAACGGTCGCGAACAGTACGGTCTTGTGTGCTGCGTTCCGGCTGCCGACTACTTCAACGGCACCATCAAGAAGCACGAACTTACCCGCGCTGACAAGGAAGAAGACCGTTTGCGCCATGTGCTCGCCACGAACGCCAATACGGGTCCGGTATTCCTCACTTACCGCGACAACGGCCAGTTTGATATCTTCGGTGCCGTGACCAAGCGCAAGCCTGTTTACGACTTCGTGAGCAAGGGCGACGGCTTTGGCCATACCGTCTGGATTATCGACGACGATGCAGAAATCGAAGCTATCCGCAAGTCCTTTGAATCTGTTCCGGTAAGCTACATCGCTGACGGTCACCACCGCAGTGCTGCTGGTGCTCGTGCTGCCAGCTACCGCGCCGAACAGAATCCGAAGAACACGGGCGACGAAGAATACAACCGTTACCTCGCTATCCTCTTCCCGAGCACCCAGCTCAAGATTTTGGACTACAACCGCGTGCTTAAGGACTTGAACGGCCGCACGCCGGAACAGCTCATGGAAGAAATGAAGCTTGTGTTCGATATCGAAGAATTGCCGAGCATGCAGAGCCCGGCTAAGCAGAACCAGGTGAACTTCTACATGGGCGGCAAGTGGTATGCTTGCACATTCAAGGACAAGTTCCTCAAGAATCTTGGCCCGGTCGACAGCCTCGACGTGGCACTCCTCCAGAAGCTCATCTTGAAGCCGCTCTTTGACATTGACGATCCGCGTACTTCCAAGCGCATCGACTTTGTCGGTGGCATCCGTGGTCTCGGCGAACTCGTAAAGCGCGTCGATAGCGGTGAATGCGCTTGCGCATTTGCAATGTACCCGACCACGCTCGATCAGCTCATGAGCATAGCCGATGCTGGCGAAATCATGCCGCCGAAGAGCACTTGGTTTGAACCGAAGCTCCGCGACGGTCTCTTGGTCCACACGCTCGACTAATTAGTGGATTGCGCGCGTGATGCGCGGACATCGCTAAAACAGAATTGCAGAACGCACCCGGCTCGGGTGCGTTTTTGCGTTTGATACGCAATGCTTTTATTTTTGCGTTCCTGCAAACGGTTGATTGCAAAATGAGTCAATAATTCGTTTTTGTTGTGCCAGAATTCTACATTTCCCGCCGGTGATGTTTAATATGGTGTGTGGAATATGGATTTAAGTCAAAAGCACAAGTGGATGCATGTTTTGCATCTTACCGGTTTAATTGTTCTGTTGAAACTTAAACGATTTAAGTTTTGGTAGCTGATTTCTTTTTAGAATCTTTTTTCGGCTTTTCGGTTTTCTTCTTTTGTGTTTTTTTCAAAAGAGAACGGATTGAATTCTGAAGCTCGAAAATGCGGTTGTCTATTTTGTTCTGAATTTTGTTGGCTGTTTTGTTGGCGCGACCGATAAGACGGTTTTTGGTAAAATAGCCGATTTCTCTAGAGTCTGCACAATGATTGGATTTTTCGCAGACGAGATAGTAGCAGTCTTCAGGAACAACGTAAAAAGAAATCTTTGAAGAGTCGTTGGCGTTGTATAATTCACGCTTGATGTGGATGGGCGTGTTGCCTGGCTCTGCAAGGAATATTTGAAGCTCAACGAGGAATCTGTCTTGCCAGGGCATGTAGTCAATTTCTTGCAGACTCACAAGGCGGTTTCCGAGCTTTGTGGAACCGATGCGTTCTAGAGGCATTTCGCGGTTGCCTTGCCAAAGGCTGGACTTGATGTAGATTTTCTCGTTTTGCTCGTGCATGAGAGCGATCAAGTAGTCTTGTTCAACGTCGTTTAGCTGGTCAAAGCGGAGTGTATCGCCTTTGCGCGGAACATAGATGCTGCGCGTTTCGATAAATGCGTCTTCGCCTTTCCATTTGAAGTTGCGGTGCGGTGTGTAGACCTTGCCGTTGTTTGTGATGGTGATGGAGTCTCCTGGAACGCCGAGAACTTTGCGCACCATATTGTCTTGGTTGCGCATGACTCCCCAGACGAAATCGCCATCCACAATTTTTTCTGTACAGCTCGGGAGCTTGCACATCCACATCACACCGTTTTTTTTGAATTTGGGGTATAGCGAATTGTCTTGTAAGCGGACGGGTTCAAAAATATAAGTGCGTACACCGACCATGATTGTCAGCACTATGCCGAGAATAAAGACTAGGAAAAACACGTGCGCCCTGGAGTGGCGTCGTTGCAATGACCTGACTTTACGATCGAGTGCTGACATGGTTCGGATTACGATTAGTCGTTGCTGCCGGTAGAGTCGTCGCTGAGCGAGAGGACTGCGAGGAATGCCTTCTGCGGCACTTCCACGGAGCCGATGCTCTTCATGCGCTTCTTACCTTCCTTCTGCTTTTCGAGGAGCTTGCGCTTACGGGTGATGTCACCGCCGTAGCACTTGGCAAGCACGTCCTTGCGGACTGCCTTCACAGTGGAGCGGCTGATAATCTTTCCGCCGATAGCGCCCTGGATGGCGACGTCAAACTGCTGGCGCGGAATGAGGTCCTTGAGCTTGACGCAGATGGCGTTAGCGTAGGTGTTTGCCTTGTCGCGGTGGATAATCACGGAGAAGGCGTCGACCGGGTCACCGTTCAAGAGAATGTCGAGCTTGACGAGGTTGTTGCGCTTGTATTCGCTCGGCGTGTAGTCGAGACCTGCGTAACCACGGCTGAGAGACTTGAGGCGGTCGTAGAAGTCAAACATGATTTCGGCAAGCGGAAGGTCGTACTTGAGGATGACCTTTGTTTCGTCGATGTATTCCATCGTTTCGAATGTGCCGCGCTTTTCTTCGCAAAGCGTCATCATGGCGCCGACGTATTCCTTCGGCGTAAAGATCTGTGCCTTCACGTAAGGTTCTTCAATGTAGTCGTAGCGGCTAGCGTCGGGGAGCTTGGACGGGCTTTCAATTTTCACCATGGAACCGTCGCTCATGTAAACGTGGTATTCCACGTTCGGTACGGTCGTGATGATGTCCACGTTGAATTCGCGGTCCAAGCGTTCCTGCACGATTTCCATGTGCAAAAGTCCGAGGAAGCCCGTGCGGAAACCAAAGCCGAGCGCTTCGGAAGTTTCCGGTTCCCAGCAAAGGGCGGAGTCGTTGAGGCGGAGCTTTTCGAGGGCTTCGCGCAAATCCTTGTAGTCTTCCGGGTCGATGGGGTAGATACCCGAGTAAATCATCGGGAGCACGTCCTTGTAACCCGGGAGCGGTTCTTCGGCCGGATTGGCGGCGTCCGTGAGCGTGTCACCGATTTTCACGTCGCTAATCGTCTTCACGTTGGCGAGCACGTAGCCGACCATGCCTTCGGTCAGTTCCGGGCGCGGGTCGCGGCGCATGCTGAATGTACCGACTTCCGTGACGACGTATTCGCCACCCGTCTTCATCATGCGGATCTTCATGCCTGCCTTGAGCGTGCCTTCGACAATGCGGATGTAGTTGATCACGCCGCGGTAGGAATCGTAAACGGAGTCAAAGATGAGTGCCTTGAGCGGCTTGCCGGAATCGCCCTTCGGGGCCGGGATTTCGTCGACAATCTTGTCAAGCACCTGTTCCACGTTAAGGCCAGTCTTGGCGGAAATGCGCGGAATCTTGTCCGGATCGTAGCCGAGCAGGTCACCGACGAGCTGTGCCACGTGATCGGGCTGAGCACCCGGAAGGTCTACTTTGTTCAAAACCGGGATTATAGTAAGATCGTTTTCAATCGCGAGGTAAAGGTTTGAAAGCGTCTGGGCTTCGATGCCCTGGCTTGCGTCCACCACGAGAATGGCTCCTTCGCAAGCGGCGAGGGAACGGCTGACTTCGTAGGTGAAGTCCACATGCCCCGGCGTATCGATCATGTTCAAAATGTATTCTTCGCCGTCTTTTTCGTAGACCATGCGGATGGCATGAGCCTTGATCGTAATGCCGCGTTCGCGTTCCAGGTCCATGTCGTCCAGGAGCTGGTTCATCATTTCGTTCTTGGAAACGGTCTTGGTCAGTTCAATCATTCTGTCGGCCAAGGTGGATTTGCCGTGATCGATGTGGGCGATAATGCTAAAATTGCGGATATTGTTGTTTTGCGGCATATTAAGATGTTGAAGAGTTTTTGCATAAATATAGAAATCTTGTGCCTGTTTATTGGTATTCGCTGTGAACCCTTTAAAAAAAAACTATATTCTAGGTTAACAATTTGGCTTTAAGGAACGATAATCCTTAAAGAGCAATTTAACTACGGAAGTTCTGCTTTGTTAAAAAAGTTTATTATTTGCAGTGCCTTGTGCCTTGCCGCGAATGCTTTTGCAGCGGGGAAGGTTTTCAACAAGGATTACACGGGTACGACCCAGATTCTTGCCGAGATAACAACTCATGAGGGTAAAATCGTTGTGGACTTGAACTTCAAGGCCGCTCCGAATACCGTAGCGAACTTTGTTGAACTCGCCAATTCCGGGTTTTATAATGGCCTTCTCTTCCATCGTGTCATTCCTGGCTTTATGATCCAGGGTGGCGACCCGAATGGCGATGGAACGGGTGGTCCTGGTTATACCATCGACGATGAAGCGAATGATCTCAAGCATGAAACTGGCGTGATTTCTATGGCAAATAGAGGCCCGAATACGGGTGGCTCGCAGTTCTTCATTACGCACCTTCCGCAGCCGCATTTGGATGGCAAGCATACGGTGTTTGGCAAGGTCATTGAGGGACACGACGTTGTGTGCCGCATTGACCCGAACGATCCGATTTTGAACATTAAAATTGTGGAAAAGAAGTAAATATGAGTTCCAAAAAAACGACATCTAAGGCGCCTGCAAAGGCTAGTACTTCTGAAAAGAAATCTGCAAAACCGGCACCAGCCAAGAAGCCCGCTGCAAAGGTTGCTCCGGCACCGGCAAAGAAGGCTGCCTCTGCTAAGGCTCCGGCTAAGCCCGCTGTTGCCGCCAAGAAGCCTGCTGCAAAGGCTGCACCTGCCCCTGCAAAAAAGGCCGCTCCGGTAAAAGCAGCTCCTGCAAAGCCCGCACCGGCAAAGAAGCCTGCCGCCAAAAAGGAAGAACCTGCAAAGAAAGAAACCACAAAGGTGGTGAAGGCCGCTCCTGCTCCAGCAAAGAAGACTGCTCCCGAAAAGAAGGTTGAACCGGCAGTCGAGGCCAAGGCTGTTGCAAAGAAAACTCCTGAAAAGGAAGTTGAAAAGAAGGTCGTGAAAGAACCGGTCAAGGAAGCTGAAAAGGCTCCTGAAAAAGCACCAGAAAAGGTTGTTGAAAAACTCCCGAAAAAGTTGAAGTCGTGGAAAAATCTGAATCGAAAAAAGTCTACCGTGAAGTCTGATTATCCGTATGCTGTTTTGCTTGAAGGCGGCAAGAAGCCTTGCAAGTTCATTATGTTTGTTGAAATTGACGAGCAGGAAGAACGCGCCAACAAGAAGAAGGTGACTTCTGAAATGAAGAACCTCGAAAAGAAGCCGACTTCTGCCATCCGTCACAAGATTTCTCTTGCTGAAGAAACTCAGGAAGAATTGACGGAACGTATTTTGAAGGAACTTGAAGAACAGAACGCAGCCTTCACGCGTGAAGCTGCAACGCAGATTTGCACGCGCTGCAACAAGAACCTTGTTTCTCCGGAATTCTGGGTCGACAAGCATCTCGGTTACTGCGAAGAATGTGCCGCTATTTTGCACTTGGGTCAGTCCAAGGAAGCTCGCAAGGTGGAATACCAGTTGGGCGCCATGGGCGGAGACTCTCTTGACGAAGTGGAGGACGATGATATCGAAGGACCGGACGCAGCAGACTTGAAGGAAGCTGAAGAAGAACTTGCCGATTTTGACGATTAATTTATTGTAAGTTAATCGTCATCCTTGATGCGAAGCGTAGGGGAACCTTTATTTCTCGTATCTTCGTTTGTGACGGAATCCAAAGAATAAAAAAGCCGAGGCGTTGAACCTCGGTTTTTTTGTGTGAAGACTTTAGGGGAGGATTAGTTGACTTTTCTCATGACGCCGATGACGCGGCCTGCAATTGAGAAGTCTTTTCTGTTGTTCACGATGATCGGTTTGTACTTCGGGTTTGCCGGGCGGAGTTCCACATGGTCTGCGCTCGGGTGATAGTACTTGACTGTAGCTTCGTTATCAATTTGGGCTACGACGATTTCACCAAGATCTGCGGTTTTTTGCTGACGAGCGAAAATCAAGTCTCCATCGAAAATGCCTGCGTTAATCATGGAATCTCCCTTGACACGGAGTGCAAACACATCGCTACGGCAGGCGAGGAAGTCTCTGTCGATGGTGACGGTACCTTCGAGGTTCTGCACGGCAAGAATCGGCGTACCAGCGGCGACGCGGCCGACTATAGGAATTTCGATGGTGTTGCTTGCAACTTCCTTGCTTGATTCCTTGTCATCGCTCAAAATTTCGATACCGCGGCTGAGGCGCGGAGAACGGTTGATATAGCCTTTCTTGATGAGGGCTGCAAGGATAGAACGCACACCGTTCGTAGAAGAAATGTCAAAGTGGTTGCCGATTTCGCGAACGGTTGGCGGCATGTGATTTTCTTTAGAATACTTCTTGATGTATTCATAAATCTCTTCTTGTCTTGCCGTCATTTCTTTGCGTTTTTCATTTGTATTTTCCATGGTTTGCCTCTCGTCATAAAGGGTTCTGGAATTTCTATGTATAAAATATAATGCACAACTGGGCAAATGTCAATATTTTCACTGCACAAAAGTAAAGTTTTTTGTAAAAAAATGATTTTGTTGAAAAAAAACAATCGTAATGTTCAAAAATAGGGCTTTTTTTGTTATATTTGGAGCACTTCGGGGTGTAGCTCAGCCTGGTAGAGCGTCTGCTTTGGGAGCAGAATGTCGTCAGTTCGAATCTGGCTACCCCGATACACAAAGAGCCGCCCCGCAGGGGTGGCTCTTTGTGTATTTGGTGGGGTGCCAGAGGAACTGACGAAGTCAGTTCGATTAAAACCGGCGAGAGCGTAGCGAACACAGCCGGTTTTAAGCCTTGACTTGAGCGTAGCTCAAGCAAGCCCGGAGGGCAAAACACGAAATGAAATGAGTGTTTTGGCAATCTGGCTACTCCGATGCTCAATCGGGAAGCCAGCGCAGCCAATCTGGCAACCCCGCGATGCGTAAGCATCGGCGTAGCCGAATAGGGGCGAGGACAATCTGGCTACCCCAAAGCATTATCTGGCTACCCCAGCATCTTGCGCATTTCAGCAAAAAAAAATCTACGCAGCCAACAGCTACGTAGATTTTTGTTGTTTGGGGGATATGTCCCTAATATAACTATTCAACCCCTTTATAATATTACTTTTTGCTTCACCAAATAATATGACTGTATTGATTGTATTTGTTTCGTTTCTTTATTACTTTCTCAAAAAATATTTATCCATCGGGAAAAAATCAATAAGAAACGACCCCTGATAAACAGTGTAAAATTCAGTTCCGATATCCATTGCTAAATAAGTGCGCTTGCTAACCGTTATGCTTGATTTGCTACTGAATATAAGGTCGTAATGCATCCCTGATTTCGTTGTCCAGGTATCTTTATTAATAAGGATTTCTTTTTTGAGTATTGGCTTTTTTGTGAACCTTGCAGGAAGCTCGATAACTTCTGAAATTGAAACGCCAATGGCGAGTATTAGCAGAAGGATGAATTCAGTAATAAAATTTTTTGTAGATGGTTCTTTGTTGTCTTTTCTTGGAGGCAATACTTTAAAGATATGTAAAATAATGCCCAAACCAAAGCTTATAAAGAACGCTAATGAAATTCTAAGCAATGTTCTGTATAGCTCACGTTCGGCGAGTTTGTTCAAAAAAGTTTCGTCGATGATATAGCCGAGATCAAACGAATGTGTTTTTGCTCTTAGAAGGAAAAATATTGCAGTGAAACATACTTCTAATACGAATAAAATAATTAGAATCTTATTTCTTGGTGAAAGTTTTTTAGTAGAAATTGTCACTTTGATTTTGGAGGGTGGGAGAGGTTGATTCTCCATCATTTGACTCTCCATCATCATGAGTTTTCTGCGTCTTTTGGCTGCTCTGGACATAATCCTAATATAAAAAATCCCCGCGTTGCTGCGGGGAAGGAGGATAGAACTTAAATATTTTATCTGAACTGCGCCGTGATGGTCGTACCCGCTGTCGGCGTAACCTTGTGCGGGTTTTCGGTCGAACCGTCGGACCATCCCGTGAATACGGCACCTGCGCTAGCGACTGCCGTCAATTGCAATTCGTTGTTCGTAAAGAATTTGCATTGGTAGTTGTTGCTCGGGAGCTTCATGCCGTCAACCTGAACGGAGCCGTTTCCGCTTGCGCCGATGGTCACTGTGACTTCGTCTTCGAGGTCAAAGCGTTCAACCATTTCTTGCTTGAGCTTTTCACCGCGATTCTTGGCGAAAGCGATAAGCGTGTTGCCTGTCGGATCCCACTTGAAGTTGCTCTGGTTACGCGGCCAGCGCTGTTCGTCGCGCTGCTGTTCCGAAGATGGAATCGTTGCCATCATGGACTGCACTGTGCTCTGCACCTTTTCGTAGGCCAAGTAGCTGTTGAGGAGAATGCAAGCGTTGTTGATGAAGAGTCGCTTGAAGTCCGGATTCTCAAGGAGTTTTTTGAGCATTCCGCCCGGAGCCCTGCTGTCAACAGAAGTTCCGCCAAAACCGCCTCCAAAGCCGCCACCGAAGCCGCCCCACATGCCGCCATTGTTTCCGCCCTGATTGCTCGTCTGTTTTGCGCCAAGCACCCAGGTGAACATGTTTTCGTTTTCTTCGTCAAAGCCGCTGATGCCCGGCGTGAATCCAAAGCCGTGGTCGGTATCGAATGCGACAAACTTGAACGGATGACCGTTGCCGCCCCAGGCGCGCACGTTGTTGTTCGGCCAGTCGCCATTGTGGTAGTACATTTCGGCGAACATGTATTGCGCAAAGCTATTGACGTTGATTTTGCTCTTAATCTGTTCGTACTGTGCGTTATTTTCGCCTGCAAAATTGGCACTGGAAATGCTATTTACAAGTTGTTTGTAATCTTCCGTCGATGCGCCGTTTGTACCGCTAGCTTCGTAGCTGGAACCGGTGATTTTAATCATGTTGATGGACTTGGAATCAATGCCGTAATTTGTTTCGACATAGCTCCTGTTCAGGCGTTCGCGCATATCGTGGATGCCGAAGTATTCACCGTTGTAGAACACGACGACCTGGCGGCTACGCTGGTAATCGACTTCTGTACCTTCCATGAGCGAGGTCATCATGGCATCGCCAACATAGTCCGTCCAGAAACGGTTTCCGTTGTTGCGCAAGTTGAAGCTCTTGAATTTCTTGGCTTCGGGGCGCGTTTTGAACAAAGAATATTTGAGTGTCTTGTCGCCGTAATTGTCGTTATCCATTTTGATGGCAACGCTCTTCTTGGGCTTGTAACGGCTGTAATTTCCGATGATAGAAATACCTGCGTCAATTTCCCAAGTCTTTTCTGTGGTGGAACTTCCTTTTTCGAAGTATTCCACATGGACGGGGAGCTCTGTATCTTTCCAAAAATTCGCCTGCTTGCAAGGCTCGGTGCATTTCGGGTTGTTGTTGTCGGTAACGTTTGCGCCGCCGCCAAAGTCCCACATGCCGCCACCCATGCCACCGCCAGTGAGGTTTCCGGTAGCGTAGAGACCGTCGGTGGAGTCGAACATATCGTGGTGATTTACCGTGAGGGCTACCACCGGCATCGAGACGCTTTCGTTAATGAAATATGTTTGCGTTGTAGTATCGGCGGCCATGCCGTTTACAAATTCAGAACAACGTACAACCGAGTTCTCGGTGATTTGCTTTGCCACTGTGATTTGCTCGGAAGAGACCGTCGGGAAGGAACCGTCAAATGTGCAACGGATTTCGCCACCTTTTTGCGGTGTGAGCGGTTCAATCGTTAAACTTCTGTAGAAGCCCGCTTTCGGGAGGAATGTGGCTTTTGCCTTGTGATTGTCATCGTATTCAGCAAGCCCGCTAGACGAAGAAAAACTTGTCGAGATGGTGGAGCTCGAAATAGCGATAGCGCTCGATGAAAGTGCCGGAATTTGGGCGGGTGTTGAACTGCTTGCCGGTGCTACCGCAGAGCTCGAAAGCGGAGCGGGCGAGGAGGAACTTTCAGGAGCTTCTGCGCTCGTGTCGGCGCTTGAGTTTGTGTCCGCGCTAGAATTCGCATTGGAATCCGCGCTGCCCGAAGCGGGCGCTTCTTGTTTTGCAGATGAAGAAGATTCTTCAGACTCGACAGATGAAGACGATTCTTCCGTAGAAGACTCTTCTTCGCCGATTTCAGGCGCAATAGAATCAAATGCAGCCGAATTGTCGTCTGCACACCCATAAAAACATGTACCCGCAATAGCGAGTGACCAAACCAACAGTTTTTTCATTATTATCTCATCCCTTGAAAAAACTAAACCCACACGTTCTATAATGGAATATATAGCGGTTTTCTATATAATAGACCGCTTTTATTTGTTTTTTTTATTTACTGTTGTAAACGTTGAGAAGTTTTTTAGGGGGATGGGGCGAAATGGCACAAAAAAAAGGAATTTGTGACTAATTTGTGCTGTTATTTTTCTGTCATTTATTTATGCATGAAGAAGACCGTGGCGTGGTCGCCGTAGCCTTTTTTGTTTGCTTCGGCCATTTTTTTATCGATGTCGATGATTTCGCTTTTGGTGAAATACTTGAAAATTTCCTTCGGGTCCTGCTTCCAGAACGTGATGCCCTTGGTGTACAGGTAGCTCCTCAAAATGGCAGAGTTGTTGGAGTCGAAAATCATCTGCACAATCTTGAAGCCGTGCTGGTTGGCGAGTAGTTTTAGGCTGTTGATGGAGTGCAAAAAGATGTGGCGCGGGGCGTCGAGCTGGTACCAGTTCTCTTTGTATTTTTCAAACGCAATATTGGGGTAGATGGGGAGTGTCATCTTGATGGTTCCGCCATTTGCCAAAAGGCGCTTGAGGATGTCCATGGTCTCGTGCGGGTCGGTCATGTGTTCGAACGAATCGTTGAGCATGATGACGTCGAATTCGCCCGTCATTTCGTGGACTGTCTTCTTGAAAATTTGAACGCCGTTTTCGTACGAGATATCTTTCTCGATGAACGGGTCGCAACCGATGAGGCTCTCGATGCCTGATGTTGCCGCCATGCTACAGAGCAATGCGCCTGCGCCACAACCTACGTCAAGTACGCGTTTGTTGTACTGCGTCTTTGCGCGGGTGACGGTGTCGGCGGGCTTGTTGTAACTGTAGTAATTGGGGCCGTAGTATTCACTCAAGTTTTCGGGAACGCTATTGATTTGCAAACACTTGCAGTGCGGGCATTCAAAATATTCAAAATGCCCTGCGTTTAAGTACATCATTTCCTTAGCAAAGTAAGATTTCGCTTCGGATGTTTCGCCACAAATTCTGCAAGTTTTCATAAAAGTCCCCAAATGATAAGTCCAACGCCAATAAGGCCAAGAATGCTTATGATGAACCAAAAATCCCGAGGGTGGTCTTCTCTTGTTCTTACTGCAGTCAAATCTCTTACGTACAGTCTTATTTGACCATCAAACAGACAGCCTAGTACAAATACTAAAAGGCCTAGTCCACATGTAATAAAATTAAAGGGTGTGTACTGATTTGATGTATTGTCAGAGAATCCAATGCCTACAAAAATTAAGACCAAACCTCCGATTTTGAATGTAAAAGAACCAAGAGTTGTTTTATTTAGATATTTCTCGTTGAGTTTTTGGCTGTATTGCGGCATTGGCAAAATAGAATCTTTGTCGCCGGTGAGTTCTATAATGCGTTTCTCGATAATTCTGATTCGTTCTGGAGAATCGTCTGCTTGAAAGCCATGATCACGAATTTGGCTTAAAATATCGTAGAGCTCCTCGACGGGGAGCTCACGAATTTTTTTTTCGTAATCTTTGAGATATTCTTCAGAAAACGCCATGTGCAGAATATACTAAAGAAATGACGTGCCGAAACCCGTCATTGTGATTTTATTTGAGTGTAATGGAATTTTTTTAGCAGAAGAAATCTTTCCAGATTTGATTGCCGAGTTCATTTAGGCGAATCTGGACTTTTTCAATTTGTTCGTGAAGCCCCTGGTCGATGATTTCTTCGATGGTCGTGAACGCGATGTCGGAACGCAGCTTGCCCAGGAGGCGGATGGATTCTGCCTTGCTTTTGACAGGGTAGGCGATGTTCTTGAGACACTGTTCCGCTTTTTCCAAGCAGTAACGCAAGGAGCGCGGAAAATCTTCGGAGAGCAGGAGAAATTCCGCGACGTTATGCGGTGTCACGTTTGAATTGCGACGGTGGAACATTTCGTATGCACCGACGCTCTTGAGAACGGCGTTCCACTGCACGGTATCGAGCGCCATGCCCACCATGCTCACATCCGGAAGCAAGATGTAATACTTGACGTCCAGAATACGCGAAGTCTGGTCGGCGCGTTCGAGCAATGTGCCGAGATGCGTGAAGTTCCAGGCGACATCGTGGTTCATCGTGCCTTGAATGATGCCTGCCGTGAGCTGGCTGAATTCCTTGACGCTATTGTAAAAAGCGTGTGGACCAGCCAATGCTTCTTTAGGCATTTCGGGGTCGTTTAGTTTCAAGTAAAACTGGTTGATGGCAATCCACAGTTCCGAAGAAATTCTTTCGCGGACGCAGCGGGCGTTTTCACGGGCGGCCCCGACGCACGAAATGATGCTGTTCGGATTTTCCTTGTCAAACGTCAGGAACATGAGCGCGTTTTCAATGGAAACATGCGCGTATTTTTTGAAGAAGTCATCGGCATTGCCGGCAATTTGAATCACCGGTTCCCAAGGGCGTTCTTCGCCGGGCAAGTCCAGTTGCAGCTGGAGGTTCACATCGATGCTTCGCGCGACGTTTTCGGCGCGTTCGATATAGCGGGCGAGCCAATAAATGGAATTTGCGACTCTGCTTAACATATTACACTTCCTACTTCTAAATTCCTATTGTTGTTGCTGTTGTTGTTCCATCCAAAGTTTAGCTTGTCCGAGTTCTGGAGCCTTTTCGTTTTCGGCAATGACCCATGTGTCCTTGCATCCGCCGCCCTGCGAGCTGTTCACCACGATAGAACCTTTGCGGAGTGCTACGCGAGTGAGGCCACCGGGGAGAATGTAAGTCTCTCGCCCTTGCACAATGTAGGGGCGCAAATCCACATGGCGACCTTCGAAACCGCCATCGACAAAGCAAGGCACGCGGCTGAGCGAAATCATGGGCTGCGCAATGTAGTTACGCGGGTTCGCGATAATCTTGCTCTTGAACGCCTCACATTCCTCCTTTGTCGATTTTGGACCGACGAGCATGCCGTAGCCACCGGATTCGCTGGCGGCCTTAACGACCATATTTTCGATGTGGTCCAACACATGCTGCATGTGCTTTGGGTTCTCGCATACAAATGTCGGCACATTCGGGATGATCGCCTCTTCGCCGAGATAGTACTTGATAATCTGCGGCACATAGGTGTAAATCGCCTTGTCGTCGGCAACACCGCAACCGGGCGCATTCGCAAGCGCTACGTTACCAGCCTTGTAGGCTTCAATCAGTCCAGGCACGCCGAGGCAAGAATCCGGGCGGAATACCTTCGGATCCAAGAATTCGTCATCGACACGGCGGTAAATCACGTGAACCTGCTTGAGGCCGCGCGTCGTGCGGGCATAGACCTTCTTGTCTTGCACAACAAGGTCGTCTCCGGTCACGAGGTCCACGCCCATCTGCTGTGCCAAATAGGAATGTTCGTAGTACGCCGAATTGTAGATGCCGGGTGTCAGCACCACGACCTTCGGCGATGCTGTAGAATCGGCCAAGTATTCCAACGCATGGCGCAGACGGGTGCAGTATTCGTCTACGGGTCGAATGGAACAGTTGGAAAATACCTGCGGGAACGTACGCTTTAGAATCTGACGGTTCTGCAACACGTACGAGACACCACTCGGGCATCGCATGTTGTCTTCAAGTACGTAGAATGTGCCGTCGGTATCGCGCACAAGGTCTGTGCCTGTAATGTGCGCCCAGATTCCCTTGGGCGGCACAAAGCCTTCCATCTGCGCTCTGTAAGCGGTGCAGGTGTTGATGAGGCTTTCGGGGACGACCTTGTCACGCAAAATCTTGCGGTCGTTGTAGATGTCCGTCAAAAAGCAGTTCAGCGCTTCTGTACGCTGTTTGAGGCCCGCTTCGAGGTGCTTCCAGTCGGCGGCGCTTACAATACGCGGGATAACGTCAAAGGGGATTATTTTGTCCTTACCGTCCTTGTTGCCGTAAACCGCGAATGTAATTCCGTTATCGTAAAACGCAGATTCCGCAATGATCTGGCGGCGTTGCAGTTCTCCTTCGGGGAGCTCGTTGATTTTCGTAAACAACGGCTCTGCAGCCGGGCGGGGAGTCCCATCCGGTAAGCAAAGCTCATCGTAAAAGCCTTCGGTGTCGTAATTTCCAAATCGCATGTTTTGTTTCCTTATGCTTTTAGGTTTTCTTCTCATTCATCCCTAAGGTCCACGTTTACGGACACTTTCAAGGTATGCTCGCCACCTCCGGTGATGACGCCCTTTAACGGGCTCACGTCCCCGAAGTCTCTACCCCAGGCGAGTATAATGTGCTCGTTACCTCCAAGCACATTGTTGGTGGGGTCCAGTTCTACCCAGCCGTGGCCGGGAATGTAGGTGCTGACCCAGGCGTGGGTCGCGTCGGCTCCGACGAGTTTGGGTTGCCCTTCGCATGGATGCGTGCGGAGGTAACCGCTCACGTAACGGCAAGGCAAATGCAGTGAACGCAAGCAGCCTATCATCAAGTGTGCAAAGTCCTGGCAGACGCCTTTTCGTCCGCGCAAGATTTCTTGCGGCTGCGCCCCGATTCTCGTCGCTCCCGGCGTGTACTTGCAATCCGTGTAGATTCGCGTCATGAGCTCGTAGGCGGCGTCAAAAATGGGGCGGCCCTGCTCAAAGCTTTCGAGCGCGTAATTGCGGACCGATTCGTCAAACTTGGCGAAAGGGGAGGCGTAGGCGTACATCGCGGCGTCTAGTGTTTCGTCGCTTGTCGGGCGTTCCAAAAGCTTTGCGACATCTTCCCATTTCATCGTTTCACCTTGTTTTGGCGGTTCTTCTCCTTGAACGTCTACAATGCCGGTCGTTTTGAATCTAAAGTGTGTGTGTTCCTGCTCGATGCTGAATGCCAACACCTTGTTCCCGAAAATGTCGATGCGTTCTTGCCGAATTGTTGGATTCGGTTCCACTTCAATGCTGTGGCTAATCCAATTCTGTCGGCTGACAGTTCGCGGGAGCATGTGGGCGAGGTGGTTGCTGTAAAGAACGGGGAGGCGGTAGTCGTAGACGGTCTCATGGTCAACTTGATAAATGGGCATCTTAAACCTCCGACACATCCGTGGTTGTCGCGTGGAAAACTCCAGCGCGTGGCGCATGGCTTAAGTAGAGCCTGTTTACGATTTCTGCAATCCGTTCAATAGAATTTATCTGTGTTTTTACAAGTTTTATGAGGTTCTCCCTTTTGTTATCTACAGTTTCTGCAAGCTGTTCAATGTTTGCGAGGCGCAGTTCTGCAAGCACGCGCATCAGTTCACGGTCGAGCGGCGAGAATGTCGCTTCGCTTTGGTCGTTCCCGGGCAAGTGCTTTGCTGCTTTCCGCAATTTTGCCACCTGGTAGGCGACGCTTCGCGGGTTGGATTCGTCTGACAAAAGCAAGTCGATGACGGGGACTACTTGCAAACGGCCTCCATAGCGGCGGTGGTATGTCATGAGCCCGTCGCCGATTTCAAGAACCGCTTGCAACAAGCGCAAGTTCGTCATCTCGTCAGTGGGGGCGGTGTATAGCAGACTTTTGACCAGTTGCAGGGTGCGGATGGCGCACTCGATTTCACGACCGAGTTCCAAAAAGCGCCATTCGTGGCCTCGCGTCATGGAATCGGCTGCAAGCCCGGCCACTGCAGCGCTGTCCGATAGGACCTCCTTTAGGTAGGGCAACAGCGCTGCCGCACCTGTTCCTGCCGGCACTTCTGCAATGCCAAATCCGTTCAAGTAAAGCCATAAATCCTCCGAAATGCGGTCGCGCAACTGCATGCCGAGCTCTCGAATTTCCGTCAGCACGCATTGTATGCCGTTCTTGTTGTCCTTGCGCAAGATAAAGTAACGGAGTGCGTTTTCTGGATCTTGCGCGAGTCTGGACTGCGTTTCATCAGTAAGCCCTGCCTTCAGAATCCATGGCAGTTCCGGCATGTCCATCCAGGATTCGTCCGAGAGCCTCACCGCGATACCTCTTGCAATACGGGCCATCATGTTCGATGATGACAATGCTCGCCCCAGCCGGAACAGGTTCTCGGCCGCACGGCTAGGCAAATCGCCTCCAGCTCTCGACGGCGTAATCGCCTGACTTGCTGGAGCGAGCAAAGAAAAGTTCGCCACAGGATTTTCCGAAAGCACCCAAATGTCTTTTTCTCCAAGTCCTTTGTCTAAAATCCCAAGGCCGCCCGGCATCACCGAAGTCCCGTTCGCAGTATTCACCGCAAAGAATCTCATCAGCGAAACTGCCGGAGTGAACTCTCCTCGGTACGCGTAAACCACTGAAACTTCCATCGATCTTTCGGCCACCCATTGCTCGGGCGCATTCTCAACCGCTTGCAACAACGCAAGCTGTGCCGTCGTCGTCATGGTCGCATAAGTCTTGGGTTCTGCCTCCTTGAAGCTTCCTTCGTCGCGGAATGCCTTCTTGAAAATCCATTTTTCGGGCTCTGCCAAAACGCGTTCCGCATCAGTTGCATTCCCGAGCCAAAGTGTTTCCACATCGCGCAACAGCAGTTCTTCACCCAAAAGCTCGCGGCAAATCTCCGGCAAAAACGGCTTGAACACGGGCGTCTCTAGAACGCCAGTCCCGAGAAAGTTCGCAATCGCCACGTTCCCGGCGCGGACAGAACTGATTAAGCCCACGGCCCCTTCGCCGCTGTCAATTCGCAGTTCCAGCGGGTCGCACATGCCGTCTTCCACTCGGCGGAATATGGTCCCAATCTTCTTGAGTCCCATAAGCGTCTTCATGTACACTTGCATGTTGCGAATCGCGAGGTCATCGTTTTCGACAAGTGGGATCCCGAGGTAACGGGCGATTACTGCGTCTTCTGCTCGACGCGGATTGTCCGGACTCGATGCCAAAAGTACCACCTTGCTGGTTTCACCTTCACCTCCTATGTTCTTGTGCATGGCGTCTAGGCCATCCATCAGCTTCTTGAAAAATCCTGCCAATCGTTCCGTTTGCATGCTGCGGAAAAGCTCCGGGAATGCACGGCTTACGCCAATGCGGTTCTCCAGTGCACGCCCTAATCCATCGGGTACTTGCAAATGGTCCGATACCGCCACGAAAGTTCCGTCTTTGAGCCTTACGACATCGGTGGATGTCAAGTTCACAAAGACATCGCCAACCGGGTGCACTTTCCATACAACCTGCAAAAAATCCGGGTTTGCAAACAATAGCGCGGCGGGCAACTTGCCTTTTTTCCAAAGACTTTGTTCGCCATAAATGTCTTTCGCGAGCGCGTTAAAAAGCTTTGCCCTTTGCGCAACGCCCGCTTCCAGCGTTTTCCATTCTTCGGCCGTAATCACGAGAGGGATGGGGTCTGTACCCTTGTGGTTGCCTCCCATGCTCGACGAAAGATCGTTCTCATCGAGAACGTTATGCAAACGCCTGCAGCGGTGCTCGAATTCCACTTTCGACAATGCCGAAATGGACCGGATAAAAGTATCTTCTGTCTCTACACATTCCATGCTCGTTTAGTCGCAAAAAATGTGCCAAGGCTTATGTGGCTTAAAATCGCGTATTTTTATAATCTGTATTTTACATTTATTGAATTTTTTACAGATTTTGTTGTATAAAGGGGCGGCGCATTTCACCGCATTTCACCGAATTTCACCGAATTCCCCCTAAAACCGGCGCGTTTCCCCGTTTTTTACCGCAATTTCGCATTTTGGCACGATTTTTGCAAAACACTCCGCGGAGACATTTAAAAGACCTTTAGAATTATGAACACTGCTGAAGTTTTGATCAAGTCCTTAGAAAGTGAAGGCGTCAAGTACATTTTTGGAATCCCTGGAGAAGAAACTCTCGAACTGATGGAAGCGATTAAAAAGTCGTCCATCAAGTTCATTACGGTGCGTCACGAACAGGGTGCCGCTTTTATGGCTGATGTCTATGGGCGTTTGACGGGGAAGGCGGGCGTCTGCCTTTCGACCCTTGGCCCTGGCGCTACAAACCTTGTTACGGGCGTTGCCGATGCAAACTCCGATGGCGCTCCGCTGATTGCCATTACGGGGCAGGTGGGTACAGAGCGTATGCACTTGACGAGCCATCAATATTTGGACTTGGTAAACATGTTTACGCCGATTACCAAGCGCAGTAAGCAGGTCGTTCGCCCGGATACGGTGAACGAGATTGTCCGTATTGCGTTCAAGTATGCCGAAATGGAAAAGCCCGGTGCATGCCACATCGACTTGCCGTGCAACATTGCCGCTATGGAAGTCGAAGGCGAGGTCGCTCAAACTCCGCTGAAACACCATCGCGAAAACACCGTATACGCAAGCACCGATGCGATTCTCGCGGCGGGCGGGGTCTTTGCGAATGCAAAGCGCCCGGTGGTTCTTGTTGGCCATTCTGCTGTGCGTAACCACGCCTCCGAGGCTTTGCGTGCATTTGTGTCCTCGTCCAAGATTCCCGTGGTCTGCACCATGATGGCAAAGGGTGTAATCCCGACTTGCGAAAAGTATTTTATGGGCTGCATCGGACTACCGCAAAGGGATTATCCGAACATCGTCATGGAACAGGCGGACCTCGTGATTGCCGTGGGTTATGACGTCGTGGAATACGCGCCTGCCAAGTGGAACCCGAATGGCGACAAGATGATTATTCACATCGATGAAACTCCGAACCATGTGAACAAATTCTATCAGCCCGACGAAGAAATTATTGGCGACATCTCCGCATCTCTCGACGCGCTCTGCAGCGTTTGTCCAAACTCCTGGGAACCGGAATGGGCCATGCAAATCCGTGCGATGATGGTGGCTGAGCATTCGCGTTACGATCACGACACTAGCTTCCCGCCGACACCGCAGAAGGTGCTGCACGACATCCGCCTTGTTCTAGATGAAGAAGACATTCTGATTTCGGACGTGGGTGCGCACAAGATGTGGATTGCCCGCCAGTACAATTGCGACCATCCGAACACCTGCATTATTTCTAACGGTTTTGCGACCATGGGTATTGCGGTGCCCGGCGCGATTGCGGCAAAGCTTTTGAACCCCAAGAAAAAGGTCTTGGCGGTCACAGGTGATGGCGGCTTTATGATGAACAGCCAGGAACTCGAGACAGCTTACCGCGAACACATCCCGTTCGTGACGCTGATTTTTACCGATGGCGGCTACGGCCTCATCAAGTGGAAACAGGAAGAACGCTACGGCGACAGCTATGCGGTCGAATTCACGAACCCGGATTACGTCAAGTACGCCGAATCCTTGCATCTGAAGGGCTACCGCATCGAACGCACCGAAGACTTGCCGAGCACCTTGCGCGAAGCCTTCCGCCAGGACGTGCCAAGCATCATCGAGTGCCCGGTGGACTACTCCGCGAACATGGAACTCTCGCAATACCTGAAGAATTTGAAAATATAGGAGAACGACATGGGATACATCAATAGCCTATTTACAGGGCAAACGGATTCATTCGGTGTAGCCGTATCCGAATCCTCACATTTTCTTTCCATTGACAGCATCTCGGGGCATCCTGCCGTTTATCGCCATCTGAAACCCTGCGGCAATGTCGATGAACATAAACAGCAGAAAAAGAACTTATAAAAAAAGACTCCTCCTCCATCCAACAATCAAAGAACCGCCGGTAGCAATACCGACGGCTCTTTCTGCTTTCGCTGCGCTCAAGCAGCAAATGCTCGGCTCGGTCATGCCAAAATAAATTTTGGCGCGACTCTCGCCTTATGCATTTGTCTGTTTTTTTTTTCATCGTTCAATAAAAAATGGCGGGTCGAAACCCGCCACAAATTAAAGTCGCAATAATCTGCGCCTCGGTCATGGCGAAATGAATTTCGCCGCGACTCTCGGCTTGCGATTATTTCTTATCAGCACCCTTAGGCATCTGCACGGAGATGTGGATGTCCTGCAACTGCTGGAGGTCCACTTCACTCGGGCACTGGTCCATCGGGCTAGAAGCACTCGTGTTCTTCGGGAAAGCGATGTAGTCACGGATAGATTCTTCACCTTCCATGGTAGCAACAACGCGGTCGAGACCGAAGGCGAGACCACCGTGCGGAGGAGCACCGTACTTGAATGCATCGACGAAGAAGCCGAACTTGGTCTTCACCTGTTCTTCGGAGAGACCGAGCAAGCGGAACACCTTTTCCTGAACTTCCGGGTTGTGAATACGGATAGAACCACCGCCGATTTCCACACCGTTAAGAACAAGGTCATAAGCTTCGGCGTTGCAATCCTTGAGGTTGCCACCGAGCATCATGTCCAAATGTTCCGGAAGCGGGTTCGTGAACGGGTGGTGCATAGCCATGTAGCGGCCTTCCGTGTCGCTGTATTCGAACATCGGGAATTCGGTAATCCAAACAAATTCACGCTTCTTCGGATCGCGGAGGCCCTTGATACGGGCGACTTCCAAGCGAAGCTGACCCATAGCCGTAGCTGCAATCTTTTCCGGACCGGCGATGAAGAACATCATGTCGCCGCACTTAGCGCCAACAGCGTCGCGGAGTTCGTTAAGTTGTTCGGTTGTGAAGAACTTGCCAACCTGAGTTTCAACTTCGTCATTTTCCTTGACGCGCATCCACACGAGGCCCTTGGAACCGTACTTGGCAACGTAAGCCGTGAGTTCGTCGATCTGCTTACGAGTAAAGTCAACGCAACCCTTAGCAGCGATACCGCGAATCTTGCCACCAGCGGCAACGCAGTTCTTGAACACGCCAAAGTTGGACTTTGCACCGATTTCAGACACATCGTGAATTTCGAGGTCGAAGCGGAGGTCCGGCTTGTCGGAACCGTACTTGAGCATAGCTTCTGCCCACTTCATACGGCGGATGTGACGCGGCGGTTCGAAGTTCCAAACCTTGCCCAAAACTTCAGTCACGAACTTGTCGAACATTTCCATCACTTCGTCTTGGTTGACGAAGGACATTTCAACGTCAATCTGCGTGAATTCCGGCTGACGGTCAGCGCGGAGGTCTTCGTCGCGGAAACACTTGGCGATCTGGAAGTAGCGGTCCATGCCAGCAATCATCAAAAGCTGCTTGTACTGCTGCGGAGACTGCGGGAGGGCATAGAACTTGCCCGGGTTCACGCGGGACGGCACGAGGTAGTCACGTGCGCCTTCCGGAGTGGACTTGCAAAGGCACGGAGTTTCAATGTTTTCAAAACCGTTAGAATAGAAGAAGTCGTACACGGCCTTGAGGAAGCGGCTCTTGAGGAGGAGCTTTTTCTGGATCCACGGACGGCGGAGGTCCAAATAGCGGTACTGCAAGCGGAGGTCGTCGTTTTCCTTGCATTCTTCGTTCGGGTCGTTAATGGCCAAGGGAGAAGTGAGGGCGGCGTTCAGGATTTCGAGCTTGTCTGCCTTGACTTCGATTTCACCCGTGGCGAGCTTTTCATTCGTGTTGCCTTCTTCGCGGGCGTAGACCTTACCAGTCACGTAAATAACGTATTCGTTACGGAGCTGTTCGGCAGTTTTCAAAACATCGGCATTGTAATCCGGATTGAAAACGATCTGGGTCTTGCCATACTTGTCGCGGAGGTCAACGAAAATCACACCACCATGGTCACGGCGGCGATCCACCCAACCGGCGAGTGTTACGGTCTGGCCAACATCTTCCTTGCGAAGCTGGCCGCAGTTATGTGTACGTTTCATGGTTGTATCCTTGAAGATTATTTTTCGGCGGGAAATATAGCATTTTTTATAGGAATGGGGGAGGAAAGCCCCCCGCAACGCCCCCGAAAGTCCTATTGAAAAAGAACTATCAAATAATATATTGGATATTGAATAACGTTTGAGTTTTGCTTTACATGAACTTCGCTACGATCCTATATTCAACACCGTGTCTGCGATACGCACCTCGCATGTAGTATACGACAGTAGGTCTCGTTGTTCCGTCTGAGAGTTTGGCTGTTCCGTAATACGTGTTGCCGTTGTGTCTGTCGATGTCTACTCCTGTGCATTTTATTAGTGCATAGTTTAACAAGTTTCCGTTAAGACTAGCTATGGCTTCGTCTTCTATCCAGCCGTATTTATCTGTTGTGTACCCCGAAATGAGTGCTGCCAGAATTCCGGCGCAGAGTAAGATTACGCCTGTAATGCGCAGTTTTCCCTTATTGGGTTTATCTTCAGTTCCTTTGAAAAAATTGGAACATTGCATATATAATAGGGTCATGGCGGATAATACGATTATGCCGGAAATGTATGCGTCCACAACTTTAATCAAATTGAAATCGATGTATATGTGGTTCCATACGGGCCTAATAAAAATGGCAATTACGACGATGTAGATGACGGATAAAAAGAGAGGTCCTGCTGGGTTCTTATTGAACTTTTCACAGCATTCCTTGGCCTCTTGAATCTTTTCTGCTTCGCTTTTTTCTTTGCGCATGTAAATTCCTTTTGGAGTATATAAAATACGATTTTATTTCCAATTTTGTAAAGCGTTTTCCATTTCTTGGAACGGTTTTCCACCTTTTGTCGCTCCTTTTGGTCTTTTTATCCTCCAATTGTGCAAGTAAACAATATTTTCGCAATTTTTTGTCGATTTTCTTGTCTTTTTCCAAATTTTCCTAGTATATTCTTTTCTGTGTTTAATAAAAATGCCCTTGAAAGGGGTGTTTTGGTTCAATTTGGAGATTTAAATGGCAGAAGATTTGCAAGCCCTTATGGAACGCATCCAGAAGGATGCTGTCGAAAAGGCAGAACTCGCAGCAGCAGATATTATTTCTAAGGCAAAGGACAAGGCGGCCGAAATTGTCAGGGCTGCCGAAGACGAAGCCAAAGCAAAACTCGAAAACGCCGATAAGGAAGCACAAGCATTTACAGAACGCAGCGAACGCACTTTGGAACAGTCCGCTCGCGATTTGCTCCTCTCGGTGGGCAAGAACCTCGAAAAGATGATTCTTGATCTTCTCAGCCTCCAGATTGACAAGTCTCTCGATGAATCAACCGTGAAGAACATGCTCCTCACGGTTGCAAAGAGCTACACCTCCGACATCGAAATCAACTTCTCCGAAGCCGATGCCAAGGCCCTCACGAGCTTTGTGATGGGCGAGTTTGCAAAGCAGCTCAAGGCTGGCGTCAAGGTCGAAAGCGACAAGGGCGTCAAGTTTGGTTTCCGCGTCAAGCTCGATGGCGGCAAGGTCAGCCACGAATTTACAGAACAGGCAATGGCGGAATCTCTTTCTGCCTTGCTCAGACCGCAACTTGCAAAGATTGTAAACAAGGCCGCCCAGGGCAAATAAGGCGGTCCAATGAGCAGTCCAGCATATTTGATGGCATCGCTTCCGATGCTAGAACTGGGCGACGTTCCGCCCCTTAGCATGGCCGAGTTCCGTGGCCGTTGCGAAGGTGTGCTGGATGCCCCAGAACTCGAAGCGCTCGACGCCCTTTTAGCGGGCGAAGAGAGCGATGATGAATTTGTTAGGGAATACCAGTCCCGCGAAACCCAGATGAGAAATGTTTCAGGTAGGCTCCGCGCCCAGGCGTGGGGCCCTGAAGTGCGTTTTGCGGAACGTTCATTCTCTGGTTATGACGTCACCTTTGCGAAGATGATCCAGGACGCGTTCATGAAGTCAAATCCGCTTGAAAAGGAACAGGATATCGACCGCGCCCGTTTTTGGCTTGTGGATAGCCTTGCCGGTGTAGGCGAGGGGACCATCAAGCACGTCTACGCCTATGCGATTAAGCTTAGAATCTGCGAGCGTTGGGCTCGCTTGAACGATATCGCAGGCGACAAGGCCGTCATCAATATTATTAATGAAAACGATCCTGCTTACAGGCAGGAATGAGTGGAGGTCCATTTTCAATGGCTAGTATCGGAAAAATAACCGGCGTGAACGGAAACCTGATTCGTGTCAAGTTTGAAAGCGCCGTTTCCCAGAACGAAGTGGCTTATGCAAAGCTCATTTCGAAGAACGAAGCAGGTAAGACAGAAATCATCCCCCTTAAGAGCGAAGTGATTCGTATCCGTGGTGATTACGCTGAACTCCAGGTGTTCGAAGATACGACTGGCCTCAAGGCTGGCGACGAAGTCGAATTTACGGGTGAACTTCTTTCTGTTGAACTTGGTCCGGGTCTCCTTACTCAAGTTTTTGATGGTCTTCAGAACCCGCTGCCGAAGCTCGCTGACGAATGCGGCTTCTTCCTCCAGCGCGGTAAATATTTGAAGGCTCTCCCGCGCGATAAGAAGTGGGCTTTTACTCCGGTCGCTAAGGCTGGCGATGTGGTTGTCGCTGGTGATACGCTCGGTACGGTTCCGGAAGGTGTTTTCTCGCACCGCATCATGGTGCCGTTCAAGCTCCTTGGCAAGTGGACTGTGGATTACATCACGACTGCCGGTGACCGCGTTGTCGAAGATGTTGTCGCAAAGCTCAAGAACGATAAGGGCGAAACTGTCGATGTGACGATGGTGCAGACCTGGCCGGTCAAGATGCCGATTAAGGCATTCGAAGAACGCTTGCGCCCCTCCAAGCCGCTCACTATGCAGCAGCGTATTATCGATACGTTCTTCCCTGTGATGCAGGGCGGTACGTTCTGTACGCCGGGCCCGTTCGGTGCCGGTAAGACCGTGCTCCAGCAGCTTATGAGCCGTTATGCCGACGTGGACATCGTGATTTTGGCCGCTTGCGGTGAACGTGCTGGTGAAGTGGTGGAAACCCTTCGCGAATTCCCGGAATTGATTGACCCGCGTACGGGCAAGTCCTTGATGGAACGTACGCTTATCATTTGTAACACGTCTTCGATGCCGGTGGCAGCTCGTGAAGCTTCCGTTTATACCGGCGTGACGCTCGCTGAATACTATCGCCAGATGGGCCTCAACGTGCTCCTCCTCGCTGACTCTACTTCCCGTTGGGCTCAGGCCTTGCGTGAAATGAGTGGCCGTTTGGAAGAAATTCCGGGCGAAGAAGCATTCCCGGCTTACCTCGAATCTGTGATCGCATCCTTCTACGAACGCGGTGGCGTTGTCCGCCTCAAGGACGGTTCGACCGGCTCCGTGACGATTTGCGGTTCCGTGTCTCCGGCAGGTGGTAACTTCGAAGAACCGGTGACCCAGGCTACCTTGAAGGTGGTGGGCGCATTCCTCGGCCTTTCCCGTGAACGTTCTGACCAGCGCCGCTTCCCGGCAATCCACCCGTTGGATTCCTGGTCCAAGTACGAAGGCATTATCGATTCCAAGAAGGTCGCTCAGGCCCGTTCTATCCTCGCTAATGGCGTGGACGTGAACAACATGATGAAGGTTGTGGGCGAAGAAGGTACTTCGATCGAAGACTTCATTGTTTATCTGAAATCTGAATATCTTGATGCCGTTTATCTGCAGCAGGACGCCTATAACGAAATCGACGCCGCTTGCTCTGCAGAACGTCAAAAGTACGTGTTCGACAAGATTTACACCATCCTCATGACGCCGATGACGTTTACCGAAAAGGATGTCGCCCGTACGTTCTTCCTCAAGCTCACGCAGGCTACCAAGGACTGGAACCGTGTGGCGTTTGACTCTCAGGAATTCAAGGATCTCGAATCCAGTATTTTTGCTTCCGTAAAGGAGGTTTCTGCTAATGCATAATGTTGCTTACCATCGTATTGAACGCATTGCCGGTTCTGTGATTACTTTGAGAGCCGAAGGCGTTGCAAACCAGGAACTGGCTCAGGTGACGAGCTCTTTCGGTACTTCTCTTGCCCGTGTGATCCGCATTGACGGTGACCTCGTGGACTTGCAGGTCTTTGCAGGTGCCCGTGGTATTTCCACGGACTCCGAAGTGCGATTCCTCGGTGAACCGATGAAGGTTCCGTACAGTGAAGCCTTGCTTGGCCGCGTGTTTAACGGTGCCGGCAAGCCGCGTGATAACGGCCCGGAAGTCGATGGCGAACGCATCACGATTGGCGGTCCCTCTGTGAACCCTGCTAAGCGTATCATTCCGAAGACGATGGTGCGTACGGGTATCCCGATGATTGACGTGTTTAACACGCTCGTCGTTTCGCAGAAGCTCCCGATTTTCTCGATTGCAGGTGAACCCTACAACGAACTTTTGGCACGTATCGCCTTGCAGGCTGAAGTCGACGTGATTATCCTCGGCGGCATGGGCCTCAAGCACGATGACTACCTCTATCTCAAGGATTACCTCGAAAAGAACGGTGCTCTTTCCCGTACGGTGATGTTCATGCATACCGCATCTGACCCGATTGTGGAATGCTTGCTCGTTCCGGATGCATCTTTGGCTGTTGCTGAAAAGTTTGCAACCGAAGGCAAGAACGTGCTCGTGCTCCTCACGGACATGACGAACTTTGCCGACGCCATGAAGGAAATCGCTATTACGATGGAACAGATTCCGTCAAACCGTGGTTATCCTGGCGACCTTTACTCTCAGCTCGCAAGCCGTTACGAAAAGGCTGTGGACTTTAGCGATGCTGGTTCTATCACGATTTTGGCTGTGACCACTATGCCGGGCGACGACGTGACGCACCCGGTTCCGGACAACACGGGTTACATTACCGAAGGTCAGTTCTACTTGCGCAAGGGCCGTATCGAACCGTTCGGTTCTTTGAGCCGCCTTAAGCAGCAGGTGAACGGCAAGACCCGTAGCGACCACCGTACCATCATGAACACCATGATTCAGCTGTACGCGAGTTACAAGGAAACCTTGGAAAAGCAATCCATGGGCTTCAACATGAGCAACTGGGACCAGAAGCTGTTGAAGTACGGCGTACGCTTCGAAAAGGAAATGATGGACCTTTCTGTGAACATCCCTCTTGAAAAGGCTTTGGATCTCGGATGGGAAATCCTCGCCGATTGCTTCACTCCTGAAGAAACCGGTATCCCCACCAAGATGATCAATCAGTACTGGCCGAAGAAGTGGTAATATGGCTAAGGTCAAGTTAACTAAAAACGCCCTCAAGGCGGAACGTGACGCACTGAAGCGCTTCCAACGCTATCTGCCGACGTTGCTTTTAAAGAAGCAGCAGCTGCAGATGGAAATGCGTACGCTCCAGGAGAAGGTGATGGCGAAACGCGAAGAAGAGGATAAGCTCCGCAAGAGTATGGCTTCGTGGATTTCGCTTTTTGCCGACCCCATTGAGTGGAAAAACTATCTCTCGGTGAAGAGTGTCGAACAGGGCGAGGGTAACATTGCCGGCGTGAAAATTCCGACGTTTAGCGGCGTGGAATTCAACGTGAACATTCCGGACTTCTTTACGACTCCGGTGTGGCTCGACGATGGTATCCGCAGCTTGCAAGGTTTGATTTCCTTGCGCTTGGAACGCCGCGTGCTCGAAAAGCAGTACGAACTCCTTTCGAAGGAACTGCGTACCACGAGCCAGCGTGTGAACCTGTTCGAAAAGGTGAAAATTCCCGAGTCTAAGGATAACATCCGCAAAATCAATATCTTCTTGGGTGACCAGCAGACAAGCGGTGTGGCCCGTAGTAAGCTTGCAAAGGGCAAGGCTACGGCTAAGGCGCTTGCACTTGACGCCCAGAGTAAGGAGGTTGCCGCATGATTACTCCTATGAAGAAGGTGACCATTCTTACGCTTGCAAGCCATAAGGAAGAAACCCTTAAGGCTCTGCGCGAAATGGAAATTATCCATTTGACTCCGCTCCAGAATGCCGTTGGTGCTTCTGTGAACGGTGCAAAGGGTGCTGTGGCCCGCGTGCAGAAGGCTATGGAAGTCGTTCCGGATAAGCTCCGCAAGGGTGTGACGCCTGCAGCGAAAGGTGCAAGCGGTGTAACGCTCGTCGAAGAAATCCAGACGCTCATTTCGGACAAGAAAAATGCCGAAATCCAGCTGGAACAAGCCAAGGAAGAACTTGAAAAGCTCCACGCTTTTGGAAATCTCGATCCGCGTACGGTCAAGGAACTTGTCGCAAAGGGCATTTTTGTCCGCCTTTATCTCGTCGATCTTTCCAAGGATCCTTTTGAAGTCGAAGGCGATAACGCTTACAAGCATGTCTTTGGCAAGGATGAAAATGGCACGTACATTGCCGTGTTCACGAAGGGCGATGCTCCTGCATCTGTGAAGGGTGCGTTTACGGAACTCGCCATGCCTCTCAAGTCGCTCGAAGAATATCGAATGATTGAAGAGGAATCGAACACGACGATTTCTGCTGTGGATGAACGCTTTGCCCAGCTTGCTTCTGTGAAGGACGATCTCGAAGACCGCCTTTTGGAAGTGACGGACCGTTACAATCTCGTGGAAGCTTCTGCAAGCATGCTCCAGAACAAGGGTTTGGCAGCTCTCCAGGGATTCTGCCCGGAACCGCGCGTTGCTGAAATCAGTGCGGCTGCGAAGGCAAACGGCTGGGGCATCCGCGTTGAAGATCCGACGGACGAAGATAACATCCCGACGCTTCTCGGCTACAACAAGCTTTCGCGCCCGATGCAGTGCCTCTATGACATCATTGGCATCTCGCCGGGCTACAACGAAGTTGACGTGAGCTCTGTGTTCCTCTGCTTCTTTAGCCTTTTCTTTGCGATGATTGTGGGCGATATGGCTTATGGCCTTTTGTTCCTCGGTCTTGCGGTGTTTGCTCGCTCGAAAATGCCGAAGGCAAGTAGTGCCGGATTCCACTTTGTGTATTTGATGAGCTGGGCGACTATCATCTGGGGCGCCATCAATGCAAACTTTCTTGGCCTTACGCCGGAACTTGCAGGGTGGAGCTACTACCTCGATATCGCTAACTACAACTTTATCCCGGAAGGCGTGCGCAACGTGCTCTACTGGATTCGCAGCTCTGCTCCGACGGATCCGACGCGCTTTGAAGCATACAGGCAGTTCTGCGAGACGTTTACGTTCTTGCCTGCTAGCTTTGTGCCGAAGGCTGCTGGAGCATCCCAGATGCAGCATATCCAGCTGTTCTGCTTCTGCATTGCCGTTGTGCATCTGAGCATTGCTCATGCGTGGAATGTCGTTGTGCGCTTCAAGCGCAAGTCTTCGACGTTCATGGCGCAGGTGGGCTGGCTCATGGGCGCTTGGGTCATGTTCTTCCTCGCATGCAACATGGTGCTTGGAATCGACATGCCGAAGTTCGTCATCCCGATGTTCATCGTGGAAGTTGTGCTTCTCGTGCTCTTTACGGTGCCGCCTAGCCGCCTCAAGCAGGACTTCATCAGCATCCCGATGCTCGTGCTCGACATCGTGAACAGCTTCACCGATGTCATCAGCTATATCCGTCTCTTTGCAGTGGGTATGTCTGGTGCAGCAATCGCCGAAGCGTTCAATGGAATGCTCTCGCCGCTGTTTGGCTCTGCCGTGGGTGTTGCCGGTGCAGCTCTAGTTCTTTTGGGCGTTCATGGCCTGAACATTGCACTTGCCGTGATGGGCGTTGCTGTGCATGCCGTACGTCTTAACACACTCGAATTTTCAAATGGACTTGGTCTTGAATGGAGCGGATTTGCATTCAGCCCCTTCGCCAAGCAAAAAAATTAAACCAAGGGTTAAATCCCGCTACTTAATGAGGATAATATAATGGAACCGAATACAATGGTGACTCTCGCTAAAATGGGTGCTGCAGCTGCGCTTGGCATTGCGGCTATGGGCTCTGCCCTTGGTTGCGGAACGGCCGGTATGTCTGCTATCACGATGTGGAAGAAGGCTTACGCTCAGGGTAAGTCCGCTCTCTTCACGCTTCTCGTGTTCGTCGGTGCTCCGATTTCCCAGACGATTTACGGCATGTTGCTCATGAACTTCATCTTGAGCAAGGCTGCTGAACAGGGCTTTACGAATTGGGGCGGCTGCCTCGGTGCTGGTATCTTCGGTGGCCTCGGCATGATGGCTTCTGCTTGGTACCAGGGCAAGTCTGCTGCAGTGGCTTGCGATGCTCTCGGTGAAACCGGCAAGGGCATGGTGAACTACTTGATGGTTCTCGGTATCGTCGAAACCGTCGCTTTGTTCGTGCTCGTGTTCTCCATGATGGTGCTTTAATCGAAAGAGGTAGCACTTATGGATCAATCACAACTTTTAACGCTCGCAAAGCTCGGTGCGGTGGCGGCTCTTGGCCTTGCCGCAGTGGGCTCTGCGCTGGGCTGCGGGACTGCCGGCATGGCGGCCATCGGTGCCTGGAAAAAGGCGTATCTCAAGGGTAAGAACGCGCTCTTTACGCTGCTCATCTTCGTGGGTGCGCCGATTGCGCAGACGATTTACGGCATGCTCCTGATGATGTACATCTTGAACAAGTCTCAAGCTGCTCCGGGCAACTGGGCTGCTTACCTTGGTGTAGGCATCTTCGGTGGCATTGGCATGATGGCTAGCGCTTGGTATGTGGGCAAGTCCGCTGCTGACGCTTGCAACGCTCTTGGCGAAACGGGCAAGGGCCTCGTGAACTACTTGATGGTGCTCGGTGTTGGCGAAACGGTCGCACTGTTCGTCATGGTGTTCTCGATGATGCTTGTTTCGTAGCGGAGCTACGAGCCTCGTAGTCGAATCTGAGACGAAAGAAGACTGCTTAGCGGCAGTCTTTTTTTGTTGTTAATTGGAGCGCAAAATCGCTAATTTTATTTGTCATTTTCATATTTCTTTAAGTATATTAAAAGCATGCAAAACGATATTATTAAAATTTCTCCGAGTATTCATGAGTTCCTCTTGACTCATGGTTATACTGAAAACTTTACTGTGACTCCCATTGCCGGTGCAGGCTCTGGAAGGCGTTATTTCCGTATCGCTAGCGATGAACGTAAAAGCGTCTTGCAGGTAAGTGCCGAAGTGAATGAAGATTTCAAGCACTTTGTCGAGTATTCCAAGACGTTCAGGGAATACGGCTTGCCGGTTCCGCGCGTTTATTGCGTTGACGAAAATGCCTGCCAGGTGTTGCAAGAAGACTTGGGCAAACGCAGCCTCTTGGACGAAGCATTCCCGAATGGCACGAAGGTTCTTTCGGGCAGTGCGCGTATTCTGTACCCGGAAGTGATTGATGCGCTTATCCAGTGGCAGAATGCAAGCCATCAGCTGTTCAGCCATCACACCGAAATTTGGCTCCGCCGCTTTGACTTTGCCGCCCTCAAGTGGGAATCCGATTACTTTACCGAGAATTACCTCAAGCTCCACAAGGGCATTACGGAGATTCCGGAATCGGTTCGCAATTTCTATTCGCTCGTGGCGGTCTCTGTCGAAGCTCAGACGAATGTCTTGATGCATCGCGATTTCCAGAGCCAGAACATCATGATCCGTCCGAATTCCGAAGTCGCATTTGTCGATTTCCAGGGCGCTCGTCGCGGTTCGATGTTCTATGATATCGCATCGCTCTTGTGGGACCCGTACGTGAGCTTGCCGCTTCCGATGATCAAGGACTTCTTTGAATATTGGCGCAGCCAGTACCGCGGTACAAGAATTTATACGAAGGACGATGCCTGGGAAGGCTTTGTACACGCTAGCTTGCAGCGCTTGATGCAGGCTCTCGGCGCTTACTGCTTCCTCTCCAAGGTGAAAAAGATTGAAAAGTTCGAACAGTACATTGAACCGGGCAAGGCTCAGCTCCGTGTGCTGTTTGGCGAATTCAAGCAGATTGCCAAGGCTACAGACCCTGAAGTGTTCAAGTTTATGGATTGGGCGCTGCAGTAATGGCTCTCATCTATACGCGTATTTACGCGCAGCCTGTGGAGTTCAATCGTGCTTTGGGTTACGCTTATGACGCGCTTGTGAAAGGTCCTTATCCGTTCGACGCAATGTCAACATGGAAAGGGCTTTCGGAGCGTGTCGCTCAGGGCATTTATATGGGGCAGGGGCTATTGCTCCCGCATACGCGCGTTTCTGGCTTGCAGGAGCCGTTGATGGCTTTTGTCGTCGCTCGTGAAGGCATTACGGGGATTAAAACTCGTAATGACGAGAAGGCGCAATTTATGTGCGTGCTTCTCTCTCCGGCGGAATCGGCAATGGCGCATACGGTTACGATTGCGAATGTGGCAAAGCGCTTGCTTGACCCCGAATGGAAAGAAAAAGTTCTCGTCGCCACCGACGAGGAAGAACTCAAAAAAATGTTTTAAGATTGAAATGCCCGCTCAAGGCGGGCTTGACAAATCTTTTTACCATTGTACGCTACCGACGGCATAAGCGCGGTAGCCTTTAAAGTCTCCGAAGAATCTTGTGTAGCTTGTTCTAAAGCTGAACCATTCCCACGGAGTCAAGCTCAATGTAAATCCAAGTTCCTTGTAGCGAAGCGTTGTCTCTTCGTTCAGGAACTTTTTGTCCATGGCACTTTCGGGCGTGTGCAAGTCCCTGATGTTCCCGCCGAAGGCGGTGTCTTTGGCGACAGCGCCAAAGAAGAGCGTAGCCTTGATGAAGTTGTATGTTGCGGTCACTTCGGTATGGACTTCTTGGCTGTTCGGGCCGAGGTCACTACCGAGGCTTTGGGCGTAGCTAGCGTACGTGTAGGCATTTCCTTTGTGGTGCGTGTAAACCCATGGTTCGATGCGCGTGTATTCAAATATCCAGTTGAGATTCACAGGGCCAATTTCAAAGTTGTCGCGAGCAACGCCGAGCGTTGTGGCCCACTTGTTGCCCCACCAACTATCGTCAAACATGCTTGTCGGGGATTTCATATCATCCCACAAAAGTTCAGCGTAAAATTCCCAATTCGGGAGAGTTTTCACGCTCAAGTCAAAAGCCAGTGAGATGTTGTCCTGATCGCCTTGCAAGTGTTCCTGAAAAACGTAAGGGATGAAGGGGAGAACGTAAGCCCATTCAAATTCGCGGCCCGTGCTATCGCTATCGGGGTTCGGATTTGTACCAGCCGCTTCGGTGGTGGTGCCGTAAAGCGACGTTTCTGAAATGCCAAGTGTGATTTCTTTCGGGAGGTTCAACTTCAGGCGGTGCGCATGGAAATACTTGCCAAAGTTCTTCTTTTCGTAGAGTTTGGCGGCATACTGCGTGTATTCAATAGGGCCTAATGTGAACTGGTAACCAAAATAAGGAGTCGGGGCTGCATCGGGAATGCGGCTGGAGCTATCTTGCCATGGTCGGTAAAAATTGCGTTCTCCACGTAAAATCACGTGGTTACGGCGGGCGGGGCCCCATTCCAGAAAGTCAAATCCGGCGAGCAAATTAACGGGTTCAAGATTGTAGCTCACGTTTGCGGCGAAGAGGTCCCAAGTGCGTTTATGTTCGCTCTGCTTGTTGTAGGGGAGGCCTTCGTCGGGATTGTAGTAATTGAAATTGATGTAGCGGTTTGTGTAGTCCGTGTTGACTTTGACACGGGTATCAAACAGGAACGCGTCGGTGAATTTGCCGCTTGCGAAAAGACGTACGGACATGGAATTGTCGTAATGTGTTTTCGCCTTGCTGAGATTCGTGATGGCGAGAGAATCCAGAAGTTGGACGTTGATGTTCAACTCTTTGGTATGCGCCGAATCGGCAAAGGTAATGTGGTGTGGCATGTCGACCGGATGCGCCGAGCAGGCGAGTGCGGTTCCAAAGATAATGCTAAGGATAGACGAGGTCTTGTGCCACGATTGCATTACTTCACTTCCTTGTCTTTTTTCCAGATGCCGATGATGCTCTTGTTCTTGCGGAAGGCGAGCCAGAGGGTCGGCCAAATGAGGATGAGGTCGCGGATGAGGCTAGTCCAGGCTTCGGCCTTATCCTGAGCGCCTTCGAGTTCAAAGCAACCGCAAGTGATGCCGAGGTCATTCCACAGCGCCCAGGCGAGTGCGATGATGAAGCTTACGAACATCCAGAAAATCGCAAATGCAGATTCGCGGACGAACGGCGAGACAATCATGGCAAGCCCGAACCAGAATTCAAATTGCGGGTACACGAGCGCAAAGAAATTGTTCACGAAGTCGAGGTGCAATGCCGAGAAAAACTGGTACTGCGCAACGAGCGTTGCAAACTGATGCGGGTCCTGGATCTTGAAAATCGAGGCGAAAATGAACATGCCTCCAATGCCGATGCGGCAAAGCGTTTCAAGAGCGCGGATGGCAAAATCCTTTTGGATCTTGATGGCCGGGAAGATGAGCGCACAAGCGAGAACGATTGCGCCAACGCCAACGTGGATGTTGTAGCGGTATGCCTTCGGCCAAATGTCGAGGAGCCATTCCTGGTCAGTGAATGTGAAAATCGTTTCGGGAAAGCTGATTTCGGCAACGCCGACGGTCACGAAGAATGTTGCGACGAGAAGGAGAACGCCTGCGATAATGGTCTTCTTGAGATTTTGTTTTTCAAAACATGCAATCATGGGAACTCCTTAAAGAATGTCTGCCGGCTTTTCGAGGACATCTTGAGTGCCAATCCAATCGACGGATTTGGCGTCATCGACGCGGATGTTGTTGATGATGGCAAGTGCGATGCTGAATGCGGCAATGCCGAGCAGGACAATCCAATTTAAGGATTTGAGGTAGACGAGAGCGTCTTGATAAATCTTCTGAATTCTTTCTTTCATGTTGTTCAATATACAAAAAAAGAACCCACCGTTTGGCGGGCTCTCTTTCGTTCTTTCTATTAACTAGTGAATTCCAGCGCCGTCAGCGACGTCGCAGGTCACCGGCTTGCCGTTCACTTCGAGAGCGAGCGCGTCACAGAACACGGCGCCACCCTTTGCGGTAAGGGCAATCTTTTCGAAGTCCTTGACCTTGAGCTCGCGCGGTTCGCTCGGGGTCACACCCTTGAACAAAGCGCGGTCACCCGGCTTTGCATTTTCCGGGACGCTTACGAGTCTGCACTTGTGCGTTTCCGGTTCGAGGTCGCCTGCAAAGAGCATACCCTGGCTCATGATGCCACGGAGGGCGCTCGGTTTCAAGTTTGCGAACAAGAGAATCTTGCGGTCCTGGAGTTCGTTTGCCTGGTAGCTGCTCTTGAGGCCGCTGCAAATCGTACGAAGTTCGCCTTCGCCTGCATCAACCTTGAGTACGTACAAGCTACTTGCATCCGGGTGGTCAGCAACTTCCTTAATTTGTGCAACACGGAGGTCCATAGCGGCCGGAACGTCAGCTGCCATAAGCGGCTTGTTCTGCTTCGGCTTGGCCTGCTGCGGTTCTGCTTTCTTGACTTCTTCTTCGATACGCGGGAAGAGCGGCTTGCCTTCGCCGAACTTTTCGCCACCCTTGAGGATGCCCCACACGAGGTCGTTCTGGTCGGTGAACTTGCTACCGATCATGGCGAGACCTTCTTCGCTCTTGCCCGGGATGACCGGCCAGAGCATGCTGAGCGAGAGACGCACGGCTTCGGCAGAAATGTAAAGCACTGTTGCGAGTTCGTCCTTCTTGGATTCGTCCTTGGCGAGCTTCCACGGAGCCTTGATTTCGAGGTAGCGGTTGATGCTGCGGACGAGCGTCATGATTTCTTCGACGACTTGGGAGAGCTTGACCTGCGGAACCCATTCCATCACGTTTGTGCGGACGCGGTTTGCAATCGTAATCACTTCGTTGGCGGCATCGTCGAGAGCGTTCGGAGCCGGGAGAACGCCGCCGAAGTTCGTGAGTACCAAGCGGTGGACGCGGTTCAAGACGTTACCGAGGTCGTTAGCGAGGTCGCTGTTGATGCGGCGGACAAAGCCTTCGTGCGTGAAGTTCGCGTCCTGACCGACAACCATTTCACGAGCGAGGAAGTAGCGGAAAGCGTCGATGCCGTACTTTTCCATGTAGTCCATCGGGTTCACAACGTTACCTGCGGACTTACTCATCTTTTCGCCACCATTTACGAGCCACCAGCCGTGGGCGAGGATGTGCTGCGGGAGCGGAATGTCGAGAGCCATGAGCATGGTCGGCCAATAGACGCTATGGGTCGTCAAAATGTCCTTACCGATGAGGTGGTAAGAGGCAGGCCAAATCGGCGTGCCGTCAGCATAAGTCTTGTGGAAGGCGGTGGAGGCGCTCACGTAGTTGAGGAGGGCGTCAAACCAGACGTAAGTCACGTAGTCCGGGTCGAACGGCAGCGGAATGCCCCAGCTGAGGCGGATCTTCGGACGGCTGATGCAGAGGTCGTTCAGCGGCTGGCGGAGAAATCCGCGGATTTCGTTCCAGCGGTAGTCCGGCACAATCCAGTCCTTGTGCGATTCGAGGTAGTCAATCAGCTTCTGCTGGTAGGCGCTCATCTTGAAGAAGTAGTTCTTTTCCTTGAGCCATTCCACCGGGCGGTGGCTGATCGGGTCGCACTTGTTTTCGTCGAGTTCGTCTTCGCTGAAGAAGCGTTCTTCGCCAACGGAGTACCAACCTTCGTATTCCTTCGAGTAAATTTCACCCTTGTCCCAGAGCTTTTGCAAGCATTCCTGCACGTAAGCCTTGTGTTCCGGCATCGTCGTGCGGATGAAGAAGTCGTTCTGGATGTTCATCTTCTTCCAGAGGTCTTCGAAGCGGTGGTAGTATTCGTCCACGTGTTCCTGCGGAGTCACGTTACGCTTGGCGGCGGCGCGCTGCACCTTCTGGCCGTGTTCGTCGGTACCGGTCAAGAAGAATGTCTGGTAGCCGATGATCTTGTGGAAGCGGGTAAGGATATCTGCGAGAACGGTCGTGTAGGAATGCCCGATATGCGGGGCATCATTGACGTAATAAATCGGAGTAGTGACGTAAAAATTTTTCATGTCGCACAATTTAGAAATTTTATCGTCAAAAGTCGAGGGTCTCTTTATACCACTTGGGAATTTTGCCGTTTTTTTCTAGTGCGGAATCATAGAACATTTCGTACATGCATTCCACTTTTGAAACGTTCCAATTACAGATATTTCCAGTGAAATGAGATCCAGAAAACATTTCAGACATATCCTTGACATTGGATACATCCCATTTGCTAATATCTCCGTTAAATGGAGAATCTCTGAACAATTCGTGCATCATCGTGACATTGGACGTATTGATAAAGTTTAAGTCGCAATTTGGACCGTGTAACCACATTGCTGCATCAATGAGATTTAGCAAGTGTTCGCGATTCAATGCGATAACGTTTCCATCGAAATCGGTTGCGTTTTCGAGCATGAGCGGATAAATTTTGTTGAGCCAATTTTTTGCTTTCCCCGTTTTTTCGAATTGGGAATCTTGGAACATTCCGTGAAGGTCTAGCAAACGTTCTGTTTCCCACTTGCTGATGTCTCCTTTGAATTCTGAACATTCGAACATGCCGTTCATATCTTTCTCATGGGAAACGTCCCAGTTACTGATGTCGCCATTGAACTTGGATCCAGCGAACATGCTGTTCATGTTTTTGACTTTGGATACGTTCCATTTGCTGATATCGCCATTGAAAGGGCTATTGCAGAACATGGAATACATGTATTCGACATTGGACACATTCCACTTGCTTATATCGCCATTGAATTGCGATTCAGCGAACATGGAATGCATGTCTTTGACATTGGAAACGTTCCAGTTACTAATGTCTCCGTTGAACAGGGATTCGATAAACATGGAATGCATATCTTGGACATTTGATACATTCCACTTGCTTATATCGCCATTGAATACGGATTCAAAGAACATGCCGTCCATGCGTTTGACATTGGATACATCCCATTTGCTGATGTCGCCGTTGAATTTATGAAACTCATTGTTGAAAAAGCTAAATCTACTGAACAATCCTGACATATCCGTTATGTTGGATACGTCAATAAAGTTCAAATCGCAATTGGGACCATCTTTTTCGATGGCTTCTTTGATTAGTTGTTCTAGGTGATCGCGGTCGCGGGCGATGATTGAGGTGTGGGGGGATGAGAGCATGGGTTATATTTCAAGCAGATAATACCAAAAATTTTCGTTTGCCTTATTCCATTTGATATTGTAAGATCCTTCAATTTTTACAAATGGTGGTTCAGTTGATTTTTTTGAATTTATTGGATTATTGATTTTTCCATGGATCGGCTGTTGTGCAAAAAATTGGTCGCTGTTATTATAAGAATTCTCTGATGATCGGAAAAGAGAATAAATCGGTTTTAGTTCGTCATTGGTATTTTTTTTGCCAATCACCATAAATGATCCGCCTTTTCTGTCTGTATTTATTAGAGCTAGACAAAAAGTCTTGGTGAAAGAAAGATTCTTTTTTACAGATTCCATAAACTGAATATCTGCTAAAAATTGAAACATTCGTTTTGGGTATGCTCCATTTGTAGGATATTTTAACTCAATAGCGTATTTTTCATTATCTTTGCCGATTACGTAAAGATCCATTTCTTTTTTTATGAAATCTTTAGAATATTCTTTGCCGAATTCGGCCATAACGTTCTTTTCAAAATAAACATTGAATCCGTTGTTCCTTAAGAATATTCCAAGCTCAAACTGCAACGAAAATTCGTTGTAGATATACTCGGTGTTTAAATTTTTTTTGAGAAAGTCTTCAATACATTGTTTGATATTATTTTCTTCATTCATTTTTATTTTCTTTGCTTGTTATTCAATGTGGTGTTTACTTCATGCCCAACAGTTTTTTCCACTTAGCAATTGCTTCTTGGGTGAGTGTTTTGTTCTTGGATTTCTTTTCAAAATCGCTTGCAGGAACAGGATAATAGACATCACCGTTTTTATCTGGTTCGCTATGGTCAAAGTCGAGGATGCTTTTGATTTTCTGTCCTTTTTTATCCAAAAGGTAAAGTTCTTTTTTGCTGTCTTTGGATGTGCAACGAAGGTTGTCACTAAAATCTTTGCAACTGCGACCTGCGGAATCGTAGTTGCCTTCCAAATAATAAGGAATTTTGAAAATAACGAGTCCTTTTTCTGTGCTTTTGTTTGGTTCAAGCAATTTTTTGACGGGCAACGCGAAAATTTTTTGCTGGCTATCGCCATGGACTACAACTTGGAATTTTTTGATTTCGCAGTTGTTGCCATATTCGTCCATGTGCTTTACAAATTCACTAGATTGAGGATTCCAATCTTGGTCGTAATCTTCTAAGAATTTTGCTCTAGTTTCGTTAAAGTCTATGCAATACCAGAAATTTCCGCCTTTTGCATTGCCGTTGCCGACACCCCAAGATTCGAGTTCTGTAAATTCTGTGCCTTCCCAGTGGATGTTGAATTCAAGACCCTTTTCTGCCATATCTTTATAGACTTCGATTGGCGGTGTTTTAGCTGTTTTGAATGTTGTTTTTCCACTTAAAATTTTGTTTAATGCAGCACCTTTTTTGCCAAAAATTTCAGGAATGTTTTTTTCATTATAGATGCTGTTGAATTTTTTGATTTGAGCATCGCTCATGGTGATTGTATTCAACATAAACAAGTTTTCGGGCTTTTTTGTGGATGGCTTTTTTTGTGATGCATTCTTGCTTTTAGAGACCCCTTTGGGAAGGTTATCGCTTTTTTCAAGCAAAGAATCACTGAAAATGACCTTCTTGTTTTTTACTTTTGAAACATCCCACTTGCTGATGTCACCGTTGAATTGAGAACGTGCGAACATGTAGTCCATGTCGGTCACGTTAGACACGTTCCAGTTGCTGATGTCGCCGTTGAATATAGATTCAGCAAACATTCCTTGCATGTTTGTGACTTTTGATACGTCCCAGTTGCTGATGTCGCCGTTGAATTGAGATCGTCCGAACATGAAACTCATGTTGGTCACGTTAGACACGTCCCAGTTGCTGATGTTGCCGTTGAATTGAGATCGTCCGAACATGAAATTCTTGCCGGCTTCGAACATGAAACTCATGTCGGTCACGTTAGACACGTTCCAGTTGCTGATGTCGCCGTTGAATTGAGAACATTCGAACATGTAGCTCATGTTGGTCACGTTAGACACGTTCCAGTTGCTGATGTCGCCGTTGAATTGAGAACCTGCGAACATTTGGCTCATGTTGGTCACGTTAGACACGTTCCAGTTGCTGATGTCGCCGTTGAATTGAGAACATTCGAACATGTAGCTCATGTTGGTCACGTTAGACACGTTCCAGTTGCTGATGTCGCCGTTGAATTGAGAACATTCGAACATGTAGCTCATGTTGGTCACGTTAGACACGTCCCATTTGCTGATATCGCCATTGAAAGGGCTATTGCAGAACATGGAATACATGTATTCGACATTGGACACATTCCATTTGCTGATATCGCCGTTGAATTGAGAATATCCGAACATGTTGCTCATGTTGGTCACGTTAGACACGTCCCACTTGCTGATATCACCATTGAATGAGGATCCGTCGAACATGTAGCTCATGTCGGTCACGTTAGACACGTCCCATTGGCTGATGTCTCCGTTGAATTTGCTTAATGCAAACATTCGGCTCATGTTTTGGACTTTAGAAACATCGATGAAATTAAGGTCGCATTTTACACCATTCTTTTTTATGGCGGCTTTAATCAACTTTTCAAGATGCTCTTTGTCCTTCGCGACGACTTTTTCTTCGGTCTTTTTTGTAGCCATTGTTTAATTCTTTATTTTACCTAATGGAATATATCCTTTTTTCGTAAGAATATTATAGAATTTTGACGCACCTCGTTTTATTATCGTTCGTGAAGTGGTCTTTTGTCGAGATATTTTTGGAAATATTTTAATATAATTGCTAAGAGGAATGCTTTCTATAAACATTGTTGACAGAGGTATATTGTTTTTATAGATATACAGAAAAAGGAAAGGAGTACATATGTCATTTATTGATTTGGCTAGAAATCGTTTCAGTTGCCGTGCTTTTAGCGAACAGGAAGTTGAACCCGAAAAACTGATGCAGGTGCTCGAAGCGGGCCGTATCGCTCCGACGGCGGTAAACGGTCAACCGGTGTTTATCAAGGTTCTCCATTCTCCCGAAGCGCTCAAGAAGATTCGTGGCATCACGCGCATGGCGTATAACGCTCCTGTGGTGCTGATGGTCTGCTACGACGACAACAAGGTCTACACTCCGACGACCTACATGGACAATTTCAAAAGTGGCATTATGGATTCGAGCATTATTGCAACTTCAATGATGATGCAGGCGACCGACCTCGGACTTGCAACGCTCTGGGCACGCGGTTTCAATGCTGCTCACATTGAACATGAATTCGGTTTCGAGCCGAACATCAAGCTTGCTTGCCTTTTGGACATTGGCTATGCCGACCCGCAGAACGGAGTGCCGTCTCCTCGTCACGACGTGCGTAAGCCGATGAATGAATTTGCCGAAAAGCTTTAATACAGGCAAAAATTTGCAATTATAGAGGGGGTATGAATAAGCTAAAGTACTTGTTGCCTTTGGTTGTTTTTGGCGTGTTTTCTTGTTCGGGGAAACAGCCTCAAGTTGAAGGGCGTTCGAATGCTTTGGCTTCGCCCCGGAGCATCGTAGTTGTTTACGAAAACGACGTCCATTGCCAAATGGATGGCTATGCAAAATTTGCGGGTCTTCGCGATGCGATTGCTGATACGGCTGATGTCTTGACTGTTTCGTCTGGTGATTTTTTGCAGGGCGGTGCGATGGGGAGCATTTCTCGTGGCGGCTATGTTGTAGCGCTCATGAATGCTGTCGGTTACGATGTCGTGACGCTTGGTAACCATGAATTTGATTATAAGATTCCGCGCTTGATGGAACTTTCTGATTCCATGAACGCAGCAATCGTTTGTGTGAACCTTGTGCAGAAAGGAACTTCGACGCCGCTGTTCAAGCCCTACGTTTTAAGGCAGGTTGGCTCCAAGAAAATTGCTTTTGTCGGAGTGCTGACTCCGCAAACTTTAGTGGGGGAGTCTTACGCATTTACGGATGATTCGTTAAAGACTTTGTACGATATTCCTGCGGAGAAAATTTTCAATCTCGTGCAGTCGGCGGTTGATGATGCGCGTAAAGCAGGTGCTGATTATGTGATTTTGCTTTCGCATTTGGGGCTCGTGCCGCCGGTGAGTTCCGTTGAGGTTGTTCAGAAAACGACGGGGATTGACGCTGTGCTGGACGGACATTCGCATAGCGTTGTTAATGAAGAATTTGTTTTAAATTCTAATGGCGATAGCGTTCTTTTGTCGCAGACGGGAACGAAATTCCAGAATGTCGGCGTGCTGGATATTACTCGCAACGGAAAATTCCACTCACGCTTGATTCCGATGGATAGCGTCGTTGCAGTGAACCAGAAAGTCGCAGCAGCACACGATAGCTTGCGTTCTTTGACAGCCGCCGATTTACAGAAGGTTGTCTCGAATACGAAATTTGAATTGACGATTAATAGCGATGACGGAAAACGTTTGGTTCGCAAGGGCGAAACGAACTTGGGCGATTTGGCGGCGGATGCCATGCGCTTTTCAGTAGGGGCGCAAATTGGAATTGAAAATGGCGGGAGTGTACGTGTGACGATTCCTGCGGGCGATGTGAAATATCAAGATGTTCTGAACGTGATGCCCTTTGGAAATGGCATGTGCTTGATTCGTGCGACCGGGCGTCAAATTAAGGATGCTCTTGCACAAGGGGCTTCGAAATTGCCTGAGGAATCTGGTGGATTCTTGCACGTTTCGGGACTCCGCTATACGGCTGTCGTTGATACGAAAAATGATGGTGATGCGGCGCAAGTACGCATTGAAAATGTGCAGGTAGAGACGGAAAACGGCTTTGTTGCCATTGACGAGAACGCATTATATACGGTCGGTTTGTCGTCTTATGTGGCGTATGAGGGCGGTGAAATTACAGCCTTCCGCGAAAGCGAAATAGTTCTTGACAAGGTGATGACCGATAGCGATGCTATGGTGAAATTCTTGAAAAGCTTGGGCGACGAAATCCCTGAGACTTATCGCAAGTCCCAGGGACGAATTCAGGTGAAATACGTTCGGTAAGAAAAATGCCCCTTTTAATGTGTTCTGCAAATTTTTATCTTTGCTTTTGTAAAACTTAAAAAAGGATAGAATCATGCGTGATCAATTCGAAAGCCCGCTTATCAAGCGTTATGCTAGCAAGGAAATGAGTTTCATCTTCAGCCCGCAGTACAAGTTCCAGACTTGGCGCAAGCTGTGGATTTATCTCGCCGAATCCGAAATGGAACTCGGCCTTCCGATTACGCAGGAACAGGTGGACGAACTGAAGTCTCACGAAAAGGACATCAACTTCGAAGTCGCCGAAGAAGAAGAAAAGCGCCGCCGTCACGATGTGATGAGCCACGTTTACGCTTACGGCGTGCAGTGCCCGAAGGCTAAGGGCATCATCCACCTCGGTGCAACGTCTGCATTCGTGGGCGACAACACCGACCTTATCCAGATGCAGCAGGCTATGATCCTCGTGCGCAAGCGTCTTTGCCGCGTGATGGACAAGCTTTCCAAGTTTGCTATGGAATACAAGGACATGGCTCAGCTCGGTGCAACGCACTTCCAGGCCGCTCAGCTCACGACTGTTGGTAAGCGCGCTTGCCTCTGGCTCCAGGACATGCTCATTGACCTCGAAGAATTGAACTTCCTCATTGAAGTGCTTCCGTTCCGCGGCGTGAAGGGTACGACCGGTACGCAGGCTAGCTTCATGGACTTGTTCAACGGCGACGAAGAAAAGATTATGGAACTCGACCGCCGCGTGACCGCCAAGGCTGGCTTCAAGCGCGTGCTCACCATCACCGGTCAGACCTACACTCGTAAGTGGGACAACCGCGTGAACCAGGTGCTCAGCTCCATTGCTCAGAGTTTGCACAAGTTCGCTACTGACATGCGCCTTATGCAGGGCGTGAAGGAAGTCGAAGAACCGTTCGAAAAGACTCAGATTGGTTCCTCTGCCATGGCTTACAAGCGTAACCCGATGCGCAGCGAACGCATTTGCTCCCTTGCCCGTTTCGTGATGGCCCAGGTGAATAGCACCGCCTTCACGCAGGCAACGCAGTGGTTCGAACGCACACTCGACGATAGCGCCAACAAGCGCTTGGCAATTCCTGAAGCATTCCTCGCTATGGACGCCATGCTCATCATCGCTGAAAACGTCACGAACGGTCTCGTCGTTTATCCGAAGGTCATTGAAAAGCGCATCATGGCTGAACTCCCGTTCATGGCTACCGAAAACATCATCATGGAAGGCGTGAAGAATGGCGGCGACCGTCAGGAACTCCACGAAGAAATCCGCGTGATGTCCATGGAAGCGGGCAAGGTCGTGAAGGAACAGGGTAAAGACAACGACTTGCTCGAACGCGTGCTGAAGAACGAAAAGTTCCAGAAGCTCGGCATCACCGAAGCTAAGCTTAAGGAAATCCTCGACCTCCGCAAGTTCGTGGGTCGCGCTCCTGGTCAGGTCGTGAAGTTCGTGACTGAAGAAGTCCGCCCGGCTATCGAAGCAATCCCGGCATGGGATTCTATTGATGCAGGTGAATTGAAAGTCTAATTTGCCTTATTGCCGTCGCGATACGGCATCACCGCGACTCTCGACGTACGACTTGTACGCCTTCGGTCGCGGATTCTTTGTCTCGCTAGGCACTAAGTCAAATTAGTCGTTTGTGAACTGTTCGCGCCTCGTCTTGCTTGATTCTAAAGCAATTTTGGCGATTTTGTGAATTTACCCCATTTTCTTGATGGGGTAATTTTTTTTACGTTAAGTTGTGTATTTGGGGGAACGAATAAAAGTATTTTAATGATATTCATGAGGAAATGTAATGAGCAAAAAATGGATAATTCTTATTATAGCGATACCTTTGCTTGCATATTATATCTACGACTGTTTCTCGTATAAGCCTCCCAAAACGGATTTTGTTATTTACCGGGATATAGGTTCTTATGCTCGCTACGACATGTCTTCTTTGGATGATAGCTTTGACAACATTATTTCGTACTCCATAAATTCTCTTGATGCAAATAGGGTTAAACGTGGAAAGTTGAAATGGAATGATGATTCCAGCGATGCCTACATTTGCACCATCAAAGAAAACGATTGCGTTTGGGAAAAAATCGACCAAGAAAAGAGACTTCATCTAACGAAGCTGAAAACTGCAATTAAATTTTATGTAATGGAAAAAGAAAGTAATGAAGTGCATTATTTAGATGGAGAAACATTCAACATTGAGTTCATTGATAAAAAAGAACGCTTATTCTACGTTTTGAGTATAAAGGAATTGCCGGACACCGCAGAAAAAGCAAAAGGCGTATTTGAATGGTTAGAAAAAATAATCTATGATTAAAAAAACGAGTCCTTGCGGGCTCGTTTTTTGCATTGTAACTAAATGATGTTACGGCTTGAATGGCGGAATATAATCATCGCCTTCGTTACTGCGATTATGCGGTTCCATATACACCCTCCTTTCCTTTTTGGATGACGAAAATATATTTAGTTTTTCACGATTTTCCATGTGAAATCTATCACGGTGTGATTTTGTTCACTTTTGAAAAAAGCGATTTTTTTTGTGATTTCTCCAATAAAATGGTGTATTTTACCATTATGGAGAAAATTGACTTATCACAATGGACGATGTTCAGCAATCGTCACAATTCCGAGAACTACAATAGTCCGGATGGCAAATGGATGCTGAAATTGGGTTTTCCGGGGTTTTGCTCGACGAAGGAGGAATTGCTCCGCGAGCAGGATATTTGCCGGAAAGTGGTTTCACTTGGAATCCCGACGCCACATGTGGGCGATATTGTCGAACAGGACGGTCGTTTGGGCCTGATTTACGAACGCATCGTGGGGAAACGTTCGATTTCGAAATGCGTGGGCGAAAATCCAGAACATCTTGAGGAATACATCAAGGTTTTTGCAGAACATTGCAAAAAGCTGCACTCCACGTCGTGCATTCCTGGCACGTTCCAAGATGCGGAGGAGAAGTATTCGCGCTTGATCGAAGAATCGAAGATGTTCCCTGAGAATGTCAAGGAATTTGCGCGTAACCTCATTAAAGAAACGCCAAAGGTTTCTCGTTGCGTCCATGGTGACATGCAGACGGGCAACTTGATTGTCAATGATAATGGCGCGTACTTTATCGATTTGGGCGAGTTTGCCTGCGGTAACCCGCTTTTCGATTTAGGTTGCTATTTCTATTTCTGCCATTATCTGCCGGATGATTATTTGCTGGCGGCCCACTACATGAATGCGGCGATGATGCACAAGTGTTGGGACGTGTTTGCAAAGTATTATTTTGGTGCAGATACTCCGGAGAAATTGGCGGCGGTGGATGCTCGCGTCAAACCGTACGTGCTGTTCCCGATTCTCGATTTTGAGCATTTGATGGCCGAAGATGCAAATTTAAAATACCTGGAAATGAATTTCCAGGTAGCTCGAAAAGACTTGGGTTTGTAAGCGATTTTACTCGCTAATTCCATAGAGCCGGTTGTGCGCAAGGCAATCGGCTAATTTTTTGTATTCCGTGACAAACGCTTCGTGGGCGGGGGCGTCGCCGAGTGCTTTGTAGAGGGCGCTGGAGAGCGTTCCGCGTTCGAGCATTTTTCCCATGAAGCTCTGCGAGACTTCGGTGAGGTCGTTTTTCACGACGCTGTAGATGTGCTTCCAGATGTCGCCGGCGGTAACTGCGGAATCCATGCCAAATACGGAGAGGTATTCTTGCCAATCGATTTGGGCGTTTTCGGCGTCCTTCGTGGTTTTGGTGAGGAGTTCGGCGAGGCGTGTCGTGTCAAAGTTGCGCAGGAATTCGCGGTATTCCTTGAGTGTGTGCGGCACGGAATTTGCGGCGGAGGGGGCTTCGGATGCGTTTTCGCGAGATGCCGCGAACTTGCCATTCACAATCGCCTTGAGTGTTGCTATTTCAAGCTCTACAATGGCGATGTCGGCATTCGGGCATTCCTGAATATCGACAAGGCGGATTTCGATGGCTCCGCGGTCAAAGCGGGCGATGGCACCTCGGCTGTTCAAGAAGAAATGATTGAGCAAGTGTTCGGTATCGTATGGGGCGATAGCCTTCTTGACCTTGTCAAAAATCATCCTGTTGTATTCGTCGTAGCTGTACGCCTGTTCCGGGATGACTTGGCCCGTGATTTCAGGGACTTTGTCTTGGTTGTGGCGATAAACTTCGATGCGGGCGTCACGATAGCCGGTGTATTTGCCGTCGAGATACGGGCTGCTTGCGGCAATGGCGGGAATCAGCGGCAACAGCAAGCGAATTGCTGCGTGAAGCTCGCCAAATTCTTCGTCACCATCAAAAGAAAGATTCAGGTGCGTGCTTTGCAAGTTTGCCCAGCCGTGGCCCTTGCAGTTGAAAATGCGGTCGTAAGTTTGGTAAATGTCGAGGCAATCGTACGGCCAAAGTTGCATTTCTGCCGGGTCCATGAACGGATGGCAGGCGCTCGGCAAAAGCATCGCGTTGATCTTTTCAAGTTTCTTGTTTGCACGGCGAATCTCGTGGAAGAATCGCTTGCCGAGTCCGTCAAATGTGGACTTGGGGTGTGCGCACTTGAATTCCAGCACATGGCTTACGAGCTCGTTCGAAAGTCCGATATCGTCGTATTCAATGTCCGAAAGTTGATTGCCGTCTTTGTCTTTTCCGAGGGGAACATCGGCACGCGGCAGCACGTTGAGCGTGTCGCGATCGACAATCATGAATTCCATTTCAACGCCGAAGCGTTCCCAGATTTTAAAATTGCTCATGATTGACCCCTATAAAAACATATCCCTTTCGTGTTGGAGCACTTTCTGTTGTGCTGCGTTTTGGCGGTCTTCGATGCGGTGGCGCAGGCTTCTCATGATGGCGAGATAAATCTTCTTTTTGCCAACTTGGTCTTCGATACCGTGGTCGATACTTGGGTTGTCATTCACTTCAATCACGACCGGGTGACCGTTGATTTCCTTGAGGTCCACGCCGTAAAGCCCGTTACCGATAAGGCTTGCGACGCGGAGGGCCGTTTTCACGATGCCGTGCGGGACGCTTTCAATCGGGAGGCAATCCCACTTGCCACAAACGGCGTTCTTGTCCTTGCTATCCCAGTTGTAAATTTGCCAGTGGTCCTTTGCCATGTAATATTTGCAAGCAAAGAGCGGCTTTCCGTCAAGAATGCCAATTCTCCAGTCAAATTCCGTGGGCGTAAATTCCTGTGCGATGAGCAAGTCGCTATGCTCGAACATTGTGTCGAGAATCTTTTCGAGTTCTTCCTTGTTGTTCGCCTTTTTGACGCCCATGCTGAAGCTCGAATCCGGCGTCTTGATGACCATCGGGAATCCGATTTCTTTGGCGAGCGTGTGGCGGTTTTCGCTGTGGGCGATAATCGTCTTTGGTGCCGGAATCTTACCGACAGTCATCAGTTCTTGCAAATAAACTTTATTCGAGCAACGCAGAATGCTGTCGGGATCGTCAATGACGGCGATGCCTTCGCTCTGGGCGCGGCGTGCAAATGCGTATGTGTGGTGGTTAACGTTTGTCGTTTCGCGGATGAAGATGGCATCAAATTCACCGACGCGGTGGTAGTCCGTCTTGGTAATCATTTCCACGCGGAAACCTGTATCCTGAGCGGCTTCGATAAAGAGCTGGATGGCTTCCTTGTTGCTCGGCGGTTCCACTTCATCGGGGTTCGTTAAAATGCCGAGATCATACACGTAGTCTTCCGTCTTGGGGGAGACGTAGCGGTCTTTTTGGAAGTATTCAATGGCGAACTGGTCCACCATTTCCTTATGCGTTTCGGGAATTTCGTCAACGCTAATCGGGCGGATGGACTGGATGAACCATTTTTGCTTGAAGACAAATTTTGCACGCAGGAGCGGAGCCTGGAATACGCGGTAAAGAGCCTGCGAAAGTTCTAGGTATTGCGCACTGACGTTTTGCCCAAAGTAAATGGAAAGTACGAATTCTGTGCCGGTCAGCTTGTGAAGGCTCTTCTGGATCAGCTCGTCAATTTCATCGCTGATGATTTTCACGACTGCCGGGGCCTTAAAGTCGCGGATATTCTTGACGTTCGGGATGACCTTGTGACCGCGCGCTTCGGCAAGCAGGCTTACATAATAGCCCTTGCTCTGGTAGCTGTAGTCCTTGCACAAATTGAAAACGCGAACGTTTTTCTGTGTTGTAAATTCTGGATTAGTAAGGTAGTCTTTTGCCGAGACAATTTCGGCTTCGGGAATGTGGAACTTCCAATTCTTTGGCGTGTTCACGACAATTATCTTTTTCATAATATCTGCACGTGTGGCGTCTTCATCGCGAAGTTGCGTCGTGCGTGCCAAAAACCTCTTTGCTTTTTGACGATATAAAGATAGCTCAATATTTCAAGAAATGTAAAGTAAGGCGAGGAAAAGGGAGATTTTTTCTACATTTCCCTCTATGCTTACCATTTCGGAATTCCTTCAAGAAAATTCGTTCCCTGCGATTTCGCTTTTTGAAAATGCTGATAACGAGGCCATTCACGTCAATGGCGCGTCAGTTCCGCTTGCCTCGATGATGGTCGCAAACCGCTTCTTGAAAAGCCCGCAGAACATTCTGGTGATTGCGAAGGATTACCGCAGTGCCGAAGTTTGGGTCGAGAATCTCGAAAGCATGGTGGGCGAGGAGTTTGTTCGCTTTTTCCCGTCGCTCGGCTTGAAACCTTACGAAATCAAGGTGCCGTTCGAGGGCGTGCTTGAAGAACGTCTGAAGTTCTTCCGCGATGTTTCGCATACCGAAAAGCCGTTTGTTGTTGTTTGTCCGCTTGATGCGTTCTTGATGAAACTCCCGGAACCGGGCGAAATTATGCGACAGGTGCGTACGCTCCGCGTCGGCGACCAGCTGGAGCCTTCGTCTTTACGCCCGTGGTTCTTGGACCATGGCTTTGTAGAACAGCCGATGGTGAGCGGCGTGGGCGAGTTTTCGATTCGCGGTTGCATCGTCGATGTGAACTGCTTGCTTTATCCGCACCCCATCCGTATTGAATTTTACGGTGACGAAATTGAATCTATCCGAGCATTCGATATTTTCTCGCAACGTTCGCTGGAGCAGATGACGCATATCGAGTTTTTCCCGATGGGTGAATTTACGGTGCCGGAATCGGTGATGGCGGGCGAGGAATGTTCTGTAGAATCACTTTGGTGGCATCGTCCGCATCACCAGCGTTTGGTGGCGAGCCTCTTGGATTACATGCCGCGAGCATCGCTTGTCTTTGAAGAACTTTCGTTGCTTTCGGAAACGGCTTCGAAGATGTATGGTGCGTTCCGCGGTGCTTATGACGAAGCTCGCGTGACGGATGCGGGGGTAGCTGCTCCTGCGGATATTTGGTTTAAAATAGGTGAGCTTTCGCGTTTGTTTGTAGGTCGTGCATCACTTGATATGACTCGTGTCAAAGTTGATGATGGCAATTGGCACGAAATGCACATGCGTCCGCAAGATTTTACTTCGAATGGCACGGATGCAGTCGCCAAAGAAATTGAAGAATTTTATGATAAGGGCGGTCGCGTTTATGTGATGGCGCAGACGCTTGGCGGCGTGAACCGCTTGCGTGAAATTTTTGATGGCTTACCCATCGAAGATTATTTTATCGGAAACTTGAGCGAAGGCTTTTGGCTCGAAGACGATAATGTCGCGTTCCTCACGGAATCGAGAATTTTAAACCGTCATGCGAATAAAGCTCGCAAGCACAAGATTGCGGGATCGGTGACGAATGCGTTGATGGTGGAATCGCTCAATCGCGGTGACCTCGTGGCGCACGAAGACCACGGCATTGGCCGTTATTTGGGTCTTGTTCGTGTGGAAGTCAATGGTGGTATGGTCGACTGCGCGTTGCTGGAATACGATGGCGGAGATCGCCTGAAGTTCCCCGTGTCGGACCTGCAAAAGATTGAACGCCTCGACCGTCCGGAAGATATTGAGACAAAGCTCGACCGTCTCGGCAGCAAAACTTGGGAAAACATCAAGAAGCGCGTCAAGCAGAAGGTCATCCAGATTGCACGTGACCTCGTGGAACTTTATGCCAAGCGCGAACTCGTCGAAGGTTTCGGTTTCCCGCCTGATGGCAACATGCAAAAGGAATTCGAGGATTCGTTCGAATACGATCCGACGCCAGACCAGCTCCGTGCCACGGCCGATATTAAGCGTGATATGGAAAGCCATCGCCCGATGGACCGCTTGATTTGCGGTGACGTGGGCTTTGGAAAGACCGAAGTTGCCATGCGTGCGGCGTTCAAGTGCGTGTCGTCGAACAAGCAGGTCGCCATTCTCGTGCCGACGACGATTCTTGCGGCACAACATTACGAAAACTTCTGCGAACGCTTTGCCGCTTACCCGGTCAAGATTGCGCTCATGAACCGCTACAAGAGCGCCAAGGAAAAGAAGGAAATCTTCAAGGAAATCGCGGCTGGTACGGTGAACATCGTCATCGGAACGCATGCGCTTTTGTCGAACAAGAGCGAGTTTAAGGACTTGGGACTTTTGATTATCGACGAAGAGCAAAAGTTTGGCGTGAAGCAAAAGGAAAAATTGCGCCAGCTTCGCCTTGCTGTTGATACGCTCAGCATGAGTGCGACTCCGATTCCGCGTTCGTTGCACTTGAGCATGACGGGCGTTCGCGATATTTCGCTTATCAATACACCACCGATTAACCGCTTGCCGGTCGAAACGAAGCTGATGCAGCGCGATGATGAAGTCTTGAAGAATGCGATTCTAGATGAACTCGCTCGTGGCGGCCAGGTGTTCGTGGTGAATGACCGCGTGCAGACAATTTACAAGCTCACCGAAGATATCGAAGCGATGGCGCCCGAAGCGAAAGTCGCTGTGGCTCATGGTCAAATGGAAGACCACGAGCTTGAACGCGTGATGGATGCATTCCTTTCGCGCAAGTTCGATATTCTCGTGAGCACGAGCATTATTGAATCTGGCTTGGATGTGCCAAATGCGAACACGATTATCATCATGAACGCGCACCACTTTGGCATTAGCCAGCTTTACCAGATGCGTGGCCGCGTGGGCCGTAGTAGCGTCTTGGCAAAGGCTTTCCTCGTCATTCCACAGCGTGGTGAAATCTCGCAGGAATCTATGCGTCGCCTCAAGGCTTTGGAACAGTTTACTGACCTCGGTAGTGGCTACCAGCTCGCTATGCGCGACCTCGAAATTCGCGGGGCGGGCAACTTGCTCGGTCAGGAACAGCACGGCTTTATTGCTGAAGTCGGCTTTGAAACTTATGTGCGCTTGGTGCGTGAAGCGGTTGAAATGCTGCGCGGTGGTGCTCTCGAAAAGCCGATTCAGCCGCGTGTGGAAATCGGTGTGGATGCTTACCTTCCCGAAGATTACGTGGAAGACGGTCTCACGAGAATTTCGCTGTACCAGCGCATTGCTCGAATCACGACGCAGGCGGATGTGCAGAACATCGAAAGCGAATTGCAGGACCGCTTTGGCCCTGTGCCGACACCGGCGAAGATGCTTTTGCTTGTGACCGAACTTGGGCTTTTGGCTGGCCGTTTGCGTATCCAAGGACTTGCGCTTCGCAAGGGTGTTATCGTTGCGACATTTGCTGAAACGCCGTCGCCGGACCCGCGCGTGCTTGGCGAAATCAGCAGCCTCTGCACTTGCAACATGCGTTATTTGGGCATGTCACCGCTACAGGCTGTGTTCGAAGTCGGGCGCGGGACTCCCGTGGAAATGGCAAAAAAGACGCTCGAAGTGTTCCGAGCGTTTGCAAATATCCAAGTTCAGGCGGCGACCGTCCGGTCGGCGGATCCTTTACTCAAGGCTCTTGGCGTAGGCGAGCCGAACTGATTCCAAGCGGCCTTCAAGTTCTTCAAGAAGCTCTGCAGGCTCGAGGAAAGATTCATCGGCATCGGTCTCGAAGAACACGTTGCTTTCGGGAATGAGCTTGATTGCGGCTGCGGTCGATTTTTTGCGGAAGCTATCCTCGTGCAGTGAAAAGAGCGCTCCAAAGGGGAGGGCTTTTTTCACAAAATTCGCATCACCACCAAAGCGGTGGAAAATCGGGCGCGGCGTTTCTCGAGACGGCGTGTCTTGTCCTTGCGCCGCCTTAAAACCAGCCTCTTCCAAAAGTTTCAACACGTGCATATAGTCGCCAACGCAGTGTATTTGCAAATCCCGCTTGAGTTCCAATGCAAGTCCGGCTTGCGCCAAAAAAATCTGGTCTTGGGGGCCGTCGTTGTAACCCGGATAGCGCTTGTCGATACCCGCTTCGCCGACCATGGCAAGCGGATCTTCTTCTAAACGGGTGCGCAGTTGGTCTAAAGTTTCGCGAGTTGCCTGCGTTGCTATCATCGGGTGGATCCCGTAGGTCACTTTAAAAGGCTTGATTTCGGTCGAAAACTCTTTTTTCAGCTGCGAGACTTCTTCCCATTCCCAGGGTTCGCAAGAAACCGCAATAAAGTCATAATTGCGGTCTAAAAGCAACTGCGCGAGCTGCTTTTTTTGGGGTAATCGTGCTAAATGAATGTGAAAATCGAACATAATAGCCCCCTATATCTTTAAAATACAAAGAATTTATGGAAAAACAAAATTATTTGCTTGTTTTTTGGGGTAAAAAAGCCTAGTTTAAGTTTGTTGGTGCGCCAACCCAAGTTTTTTATCACCTCATTAAAGGAGTCGCTATGCGCGATTTACTCGAAAAAGCTCTGAATAAAGGTTTGACTGTCTGCTTTACATCCGAAAATGGCTTTGATGTCATTCGAATTTCTTCCGGTAACGAAGTTGTTGCAAGTTGCAGTCTTGGATCGAACAGCTTCCGTGCTTCGGTCGAAGAATCTCTCCAGGCGCTTTTGCTTGACCTGGAACGCAAGGGCTTCTAGCGGACTTGCCGCATTATCTGTCGGCAGTAGACAGTAGGCAGTAATTGCAAAAGAAATCCTGCGAGGTCATCGCAGGATTTCTTTTATGGCTTTTGAGCAAAACTAGTCTTTTACGCAGCGGACGTTTTGCAAGTCCGTTTTGTGACATGCGTAACCAGAAGTGTTTGCGTAATCGTCGTTGAAATTGGCTATGGTTGAAGTCCAGAATTGCATTTGGAAATAGTCCATTCCAAAATCTTTATATAACAGTTTGTTTAAGTCTGGATCTTCAATTTTTTTGAACCTGGTATGCTTTAAAAGACATTCCCCTTCATAAACGGTATAGGGGTTGATTGATTCCATAAAGTCCTCTATTTCGTTATTGTCGGGTAAATGCCAACCTGAGGGACATGCGATTAAAGCTTGATTCCAGGTGTAGAATTTTCCATAGTTTTTACAAGTGGCTTCATGTTCTTTGCAGTAAGTGTCGTCTATGCTGTATTTGTTTTTACAACTTACAGGGCTTCCGATAAGTGGATGTTTGCAAGAATAATCAGAAGATTTTTTGCATTCATCTTCATATTCTTCGTCATCATCATTTTCTTCGTTTAATCTACATGCAGCATTTGTATCCACAACGTCAAATACGTAATTTAAGTTTTGGTCCATCCATGTTTTGCCGTTGATAACAACGGTTTTGTATGTTTGTCCGTCGCGTTCATCTGTAAATTCACCGTATTCAAATTCTGGCAAGGCGGGCGAGGTTGGCTCTGGCGGGTCAACCCAATCAACTCCTGCGGGCTCGTCTCTTAAGCAACGAAGCGAACACATGTACCAATGATATTCTTCAGTAAAATCAACTACTTCATACTCTTCTCTATAGCTGATGGCATAGTCTGCATCTATTGCGATATTCCAAGTGAGCGTATCTACTGTTGTTAAAAATTTTCCCTGTGGATTCAATTCGTAATCAAATGTAAAACCATTCATCCCGTCACCCCAATATACTACATTATATCCAGTAGGGATTGCAGCAAAGCCGAATTCATCAGTGCCGTTATCAAAGATCCATCCGGATTGTTTCGCTTTAAGTTTTTTGGATGTTCCGCATTTTCCGCCTATCGCTCTAGTCAATTGTTCAATTTCGGTTGGATTAGGCACATGAAAACCTTCAGGGCATATTCCACGTACCATTCCCGTTAAATCACATGGTGTTTCATGATCGCAACCTTTGGCGCTTGATCCAAATATTCCTGCTGTGTCGATGGCGATGTCCCATGGGTAAAAGTGTTCGCTAGTGTCTGAAATCTCGCGAGACCGAACACCGCTCCATAAAGCGTCGTAAAAATTGTATTCGTCTTTATAAGCCCCGTCATCAACATATTGGGTGACATCCAATTTGAGATTTTCAGCCATCCACACTTGGTTCCCGATGACGGTTGTCTTGTACGTCCTGCCATCGCGTAAATCGATGACTTGTCCATCTGTGATGATTGAACCGTTTGATATTTCTGTGGAGGGTGTTTGTGAACTAGAACTTGTGACTACCGTTTCAGAACAGGAACTTGTTTCGATTACATCAGAGCTGGAGCTAGAATCCTCTTGACTTGATACAGGAGGCTCGTTAAGTGCGACCGCATTTTCGTCACCACATGCCACAAGCGCAAGTGTCGCCGCTACCGCAAGCGTTCTTAATAATTTCATCCATATCCTCCTTAAAATAAACCATTTATCAGTAATATAAAAAAACACCCTGCCAAGCAGGGTGCCTTTATAAAGCCGAGAGGTCTTCCGTGAATCACAAGTGCCTCGTATAAACGAGGCATGGTGGCGAGAGCGAGGTCCTGACGGAATCTTGATTAGCAAAAGGACCGAGCGGTCATATTAATTTATTCTACCCACCAAGTTGCCAGAGAGCATGTAGTCTCTCGTTGCTCCATAGCTGTGGAAGCCTGCGGAGAGAGAGAATCGGTCCGTAAGAGCCTTTTCGAGGTAGAGGGCGCCAAGGACGTCCTTCACGTGCTTCGGATTGCCTTCGTAGTAACCATTCTTCTTACGGTCGTTGACGAATTCAGCTTCAAGGATGACGCGATCAACAGTCTTGAAGTTCATTTCGATACCGCCAGTGAGCGGAGCTACGAGATCTTCAGACATGTCCATGAGTGCAATTTCGCCAAAGAGCGTGAGGAAGTCCGGGATAATCGGAGCGCGGACCTTGAGAGACACGTTGTGTGCAATCTTGGCGTCGTTGTCGTGAATCTTGTCGAAAACGTTGCTGCGGTAGCCGAGCTGGATGTCAAAGAGTTCAAGGCTCGGGAGGTCGTGGAAGTTGAACACCAAGCGGAGGTCACCCTTGTTCAAGTGAGCGGACTTGCTGATAAGGGAGAGGGCGATGTCCATGTTTTCGCCAGCGAGGAAACCGAATTCGAACTGGTTTTCAGGATCCTGTGTGGAGAGGAATCCGTTTTTGTAACCATCGATGTAGCCACCGAAGTAGTCACCATTCTTGTCCGTGTTGTCCCAACGACCTACTCTGAAGCTGAACCAATCCTTGCTTTGGTAAGCCCATGCTTCGTCAAGCGTGAAGTAATCTTCAGCACTGCCAACAGCGTGGTTTTCGCTATCAGTCTTCAGATCACCAGGATAGAAGGCGACAGCAAGTTTGCCCTTAAAGTTGTTGGTTTCGGCGAGGATGGCGAAGTTGGCCTGACCACTCCACTTTTCGAAGTTGTCAGAGTTTTGGTCGTCTTCGGATGTCCAGAAAACCTTGCCTGCTTCGAGTTCAAAGTCTGCGTTGATGTCGAAGTCAATTTCGTTGACAGTGAAGACGGCGTTTTCAATCATCTTCTTTTTCTTGCGGCTTGCAGTAGTGGCCGGTTCTGCAGCGGCTACTTCAGCCGGAGCTTCGACTGCGGTCGGAACTTCAACAGCCGGAGCGGGGGCAACAACAGGTGCCGGAGCTTCTGCGACTGGAGCTGCAGGGGCCTTGACTTCGGCGACCGGGGCGGGTTCAGCCTTCGGTGCTTCTGGGGTCGGAGCGAGTGCCGGAATAATCGGTTCTGCCGGAGCCTTTGTTTCTACGGCTGCAGCGGCGTCGGCCTTGACTGCTTCTGCCTTTGCTTCAACAGCCTTGGCTGCATCCTGAGCCTTGACTTCGGCTGCCGGAGCCTTTTCTGCTACAGCGGCTTTTGCTTCGGTTTTGACGTCTGCGACAGCTGCCTTTGCTGCTTCAGGAGCTTTGGCTGCTTCCTGGGCCTTTGCATCGGCGGCAACCTTTGCGGTTTCAGCGGCCTTAGTTGCGTCTGCCTTGGCCTTTTCAACCTTAGCTTTCTTCTTTGTTGCTACGGTTTTGGCCTTGGTAACAGCGGCTTTTGCTTCTACTGCTGGTTTTTCGGTGGCTGTCTTAACATCTTCTGCACTCGGTGCTGCAAATACAGATGCTGCAAGCAGACAGGTTGCAAGAAACATTTTCTTCATTACATGTACTCCTTGGGGGTGAGGTTATGTTTAAAATCCTTGTTTAAATGTTAGAAAAAAAATATTAATCTTTTTTTTACTACATATAAAGCCCCCATTAATCTAATTTAAATATCCAAAAGAGGTGACTGTTTTGAAAAAAATCTTGTTGGTTGTGTTGGCTGTTTTGACGTCTAGTTCTTTCGCGCAGATGAAATTGGATGTCTATAAGAAAATTAATGGTGATATAGACGAAAAGCGCCCGCTTGGATATTTGATGTCTTCGGATGCCATTAAGGAACTCCCGATTCCGAAAGATCGAATTGAACACGAAAGTTTTGTGGATGTTCAGGAAAAGGTTCGTGGTAAAAACGGAAAATACCAAACCGTCACTAAAAAACAAAGAGTGGTGACTTACGAAGAAGTTGAGCCGAAAGCTCCACCGCGTTATGTGCCGGTGAATTGCAAGTTTGGCGATGTGTGGGTCAAGCGTTCTGAGCTGGACCGCTTTATGCAGGAATACGCAGACTTGAGTGGGGAATACGTTTCTGAAACGGGACGCGTGGTTCTCAAGAGCTCGCCGAGCAATGCCAGCCGTTTTAACATTATCGTGCAGAATGGCAAGGACGATAACGTGGCTGAAATTGAAATGGGTAATCTTGAAAAGAAGAATATCAATGGTCATGCCCGCTTTGTCTATAAAGAAGAAGGCTGTGCCGTTGGCGTGGATGTGTTTAATCGTGTTGTCCGTGTGGCCCAGCGCGGTTGTGAAGATTACAATGCAGGCGAATACACGCTTGCAGGAAATTACCCGACATTCAAGGGCAATAACCGTATCGTAGAAACGTTTAATTTGGATTCTTATAGCTTCTCTTATCCAAAATATCTCTGGTGTGCTAGTGGTTATGATACATGCGAGCCGCTGAAAGATGAACACGGAATCGTGAACATTACTTGGAGTAAGGATGGGCATGGGACGATTGAACGCAAGGCGGGTAATACGGTGCATACGTACCGCGCGATGGAACGCGTGATTCCGCACAAACGAGATTTTTACAATGGCGAAAAACCGATTGCGATTAAAACCAAGCGTACCGACATGAGTGGCGAATGGATGAACTGGTATTTCTATCCGCGTGCAGGCCGCTTTAAGATGATGCGTTCCGGGCAGCGCCACGATGCCGCTTACATGGAAATCTACGAACCGGTCAAAGAAGATGATTAAGTCGATTGAACAGAGTCGTATTTTATTTTTGGATTCGGGACCGCTTGTTAGGCTTTTGCAGATGCATCCGGATTATTACCCGATTGTGTCGGGTGTGCTTGATGGCGTGTACGAGAATAATGTACAGGTCTTGGTTTCGTCCGTGACTTTGTTTGAAATTTGCAAGAAGGCGTATGGCGCAAACGACGGTGTGCTGGCAAGGCAGTACCGCGAATTCTTCGAGAAGTCTGCAAACGTGCGCCTTTGCGAAGTTAATGCCGATGTGTCGCTGAAGGCGGCAGAACTTTTTGCTGCCGCAGCCCGTACAAACCACAAGCTGACCGAAGCGGAATCGCTGCGCTTGGCGACTGCGTTTGTGAACGGTGCCGACTGCATCCTCTCGGAATGTGCAAATTTCCGTGACGCAACTGATGCGCTTGTTGTGACATTGGACGAACTTTAGGCTACGGGGTGTGGGCTCGCACCTTTAGTGCATTGAGCACGCTTCGCTTTGAGGTTAGAGCGTTTTACAAGCATATCTAAGTTCTAAGCTCTAAGTTCTAAGTTCTAAAATACTATCTTTTCCGCGTAAAATTTATTGGAGTTTAACATGTCTAATTACTGTCCTGTTATTGGTCTCGAAATCCATTGCCAACTCGCCACTAAGACAAAGATGTTCTGTGGCTGCGAAATTGAAGTGAACACAAGCCCGAACAAGCACGTTTGCCCTGTTTGCCTCGGTATGCCGGGTGCAATGCCGGTGCCGAACAAGAAGGCTGTGGAATACGCCATTCGCCTGGGCCTCGCTCTCAACTGCGAAATCGATTTGAACGCCATGTGGACTCGTAAGAACTACTTCTACCCGGACCTTCCGAAGGGTTACCAGATTACGCAGACGGGTGGACTTCCGGTTTATGACCATCCGATTTGCAAGAACGGCTGGCTTGAAATTGTAAAGGCTGACGGCACCAAGAAGCGCGTGGGCATTACCCGTATTCACATGGAAGAAGACGCCGGTAAGCTTATCCACGACATGAGCCCGTCCCAGAGCCATTTTGACGCAAATCGCTGCGGTACGCCGCTTTGCGAAATCGTGACTGAACCGGACATCCGTAGCCCGGAAGAAGCCGTGCTCGTCTTGAAGAAGATCAAGCAGACGCTCGAATACACTCGCGTTTCTAACGCCAACATGGAAAACGGCAACATGCGCTGCGACGGTAACATTTCTCTCCGCGCATCTGAAGACGCTCCGTTCGGTATCCGCGCTGAAATCAAGAACTTGAACAGCTTCACGAACCTCGAAAAGGCTCTCTACTGCGAAATGAACCTCCAGGCATCGACGCTCGATGCTGGCAAGGAAGTCGAACAATGCACCAAGCGTTATGATCCCAACGCCGACAAGACGATTGTGATCCGCTCTAAGGAAGACGCACACGACTACAAGTACTTCCCGGAACCGGATATGGTCCGCCTCGTGACTGACCCGGCCTTCGTCGAAGAAATCCGCCGCACCCTTCCGGAACTGCCGGATGCACGCCGCGAACGCTTCATGAAGGACTTCGGTGTTTCTGAATACGATGCCCAGGTGCTGACCGAAGACCGCGACGTGAGCGAATGGTACGACACCGCCGCCAAGAACTGCAAGAACGGTAAGGTGCTTGCTAACTGGGTCATCACGGAACTCCTCGCTAAGATGAAGGACCTTGAAGGTGGCCTCTCTGCTCTCAAGATCAAGCCGGAACAGCTTTGCGCTCTCGTGAACCTCATTGCAGACAACACCATCAATGGTAAGATTGCAAAGACCGTGTTCGCCGAAATGTTTGAAACGGGCAAGGATCCTGAAGTTATCGTGAAGGAAAAGGGTCTCGTGCAGGTGACTGACACCGCCGCTATCGAAGCTGTTGTTCGCGAAGTCTGCGCCGCTAACGCTGCACAGTTCGCAGAATTCAAGGCCGGTAAGGTTGCACTCAAGGGCTTCCTCGTGGGTATGACGATGCGTAAGTCCGGTGGCAAGGCCAACCCGGGTCTCGTGAACCAGATTCTCGACAAGCTCGCTAAGGAAGGGTAAATTAGACGAGAGAACGGGCTATGCCCTACAGACGAGAGACTAGAGAGAAAGAAAGAGATACAAGGTCGCTGAACCGGTTGGTGAGCCTGTCGAACCAGTCGAAGCGCCTTGTTTTTGCATTTCTTGTTTCTCTCTTTCTTGCTTTTCCGACCTCTGCTTTTGCAAAGATGGACCGCTCGGACAGTTCCTATGTTAGCACGTTGAACATGACGGAAGAACAAAAGGAAAAGGTCTATGGCGTAGATTCCTCAACTCTCGCCAAAGGCCCAACGCTCCAGGAACTCAACGAAGAAAATCCGACTTACGTCAAGCGCGAATACGACCACAAACAGCAGGTGGTTGTCGGCAGCGTGGTGATGTTCTGCGTTGCCCTCGCGATGGTCTTGATGAATAATTACAACCCGAAGAGATAAGTTTAAACCTACAACAAAGTGCCGCTGGCACGCCGAAATCAATATGAATTACACAGAAGAAGCAAAACAGAATTTCAACGACCTCTCCAAGAACCCGTATCCGGGCCGTGGTATCGTGCTTGGCACAAGCGCCGATGGCAAGTCCTACGTGCAGGTTTACTGGATCATGGGTCGCAGCGTGAACAGCCGCAACCGCGTGTTTGAAATCGAAGCCGACACTGGTTTTATGAAGACCAAGGCTTTCGATGAATCCAAGCTCACGGACCCGCACCTCATCATTTACTATCCGGCTCGCCACACGAAGGACGTTCAGATCATCACGAACGGTGACCAGACGGACACGATTTACAACGCCATCAAGCTCGGTGGCACGTTCGAAAGCGCTCTTCGCACTCGCCAGTACGAAGACGATGCACCGAACTTCACGCCGCGTATTTCTGGCATCCACTATAAGAATGCTGAACCGGCTATCTATAAGCTCTCCATCCTCAAGAGCCGCAACAATAGCGAAGACGCAGGCTGCGAACGTATGACGTTTGAATTTGAAAAGGCTCTCCCGGGTCTTGGTCACTTCATCAGCACGTACGAAACCGATGGCAAGCCGATCCCGTCTTTCAACGGTTTCCCGAAGCTCATGCCGATTTTCAACTCTGCTGAAGAAACGCTCAAGGCTTACTGGGACGCACTTAACGCTGATAACAAGGTTTCCTTGATGGTCAAGTGGATTGACCGCGAAACCTTCGAAGCTAAGACCATTATCGTGAATAAGAACGTATAGCTATGAGCTCGCTCCCGGTGGTCGCTTTGAGCGCGTTCGCCGGAGGCTCACTTTGAGGTATGAGAGATAACCTCAAACTACTTCTCAATGACCTGCCCCAGAATCTGGTGCAGGCGTTTTTTATTCCCGAAGCCATCGGGATTTTCGATGTAGTAGAAAATTTGCTTGATAAGTGCGCTTGTGTTAAAGTCGTACGATGCAATGCGCAACAAGTAGCTTTCGGCGGAGTTATCAAATCCGAGCACGTTCGGGTCGGTCTTATCGCCTGGCAATGTGCAATCGCCGTCATCGCTCATTTCGTAGAAAATACCTGCGACTTCATCATTTACGCAGACCCAGCAGTTGCAATCCTCAGGAACATTCTTGGCGAACTGCAAAAGCTTTTTCTTCACGAGATTACGGGCGTACGATTCGACGGAAAATCTCGAGACTCTCTGTCTTGCGATTTCCTTGTAGTCCCACGGGCTTGCAAATTCGTCATCGGTAAATGCAATGACTTCTAGCCCTGAATTCATGAGGCCTGTCAAGCGGTCTTTAGACCAGGAACTGTTATGGTACGGCGAAAAATAACAGACCTTCTTGATGCCTTTCTGCAATAGGTATTTGCCGAGCTGCTGACCCGGAATTTCTCCGAATGTGGAGTTGAAAAACGCCCAGTTATTTTTGCTCAAGAATCTCGGTGGAATGTTTTGCAGCGGGTGTTCCCACCACACGGAGACGGGGTACTTCACGCCGTAAAAGAGCTGCAAAAGTGCATGCGGGTTCTGCACCAAGAGTGTCGATAGCACTGCACCGATAGCATTCGGATAATCTGTCAGACGGCAGACTTTTCCACTGCGGTCAATGAGCTTGCCGCTTTCTTCGTTGATGCCGAGCAGAATGAGCTTGAAATGTTGTTCACCGGCGGTCTGGTAAACGAGGCGCAAAAAATCGAGTTCACGTTCGCTTTCGGCGGTAAAGCCGCCCCACGAATTGCATCGCGTGACGAACAAAATCTCGCTGAAATTCTTGACCGTCTTTGTCTTGAGCGGGGAGGCGAATGCGTACAAGCGCCCGCGTCGCACGAGAATGCCCTGATTCACTTTATGAATCAGGAACTTGCGGAGAATCGTCTGCGACACATTGTAGCGGTCGGAGAGTTCCTTTGCAAGCGGCAAATTCCTATTCGGGTCGAGGAATCCCTTTTCCCAGTCCGTTGAAAATTCGCGTTCAAGGCGTTCGAGCACGGTTTCGCGATGGACTGTTTTCGAAAGCATTTGCGCAAGATCATTGGCGTCCGGAGCCTTGCCCCAGAAAAATCCCTTGCCGCGGATGCTGTAAATGAGCCCTTCTTCAGAGAGTTGCTTGAGCACGCCCTGGATAGTTCCCGACGAGACTCCAAACGTTTTCATCAGCTTGCGTACAGACGGGAGCATTTCCCCGTCTTTCAGCTCTTGCTGCAAAATCGCTTGTTTGATCTCGTCACGCATATTTTATGCCATGTTACGGGCTGCAATCCATTCACGAACGGCGCGTTCGGCACGTTCGGCAAGAATCTCTTTCTTGTTCTTTTTCTTGAGTCCCTCGTGATGGGGGAGGAGGCCGAAGTTGAAATTCATCGGCTGGAAATCCTCGTTCTCTTCGACAAGGCGGTTCATCAAGGATCCGATGCAGCTTTCATCTGGGAGCGGGTCGGCGTGTCCGTGCAAAATCGTCTGCGCCATATTCCAAGCGGCGTACCAACCAGTTGCCACAGCTTCGGTATAACCTTCAGAACCCGTAATCTGGCCTGCAAACCACGTAGGCGGAATATCCTTGGCGCAATCGAGTTCCGGACGCAAGCGGAGCGTCTTATCAAGGAACTTCGGCGATTCGATAAACGTGTTGCGGTGCATGCAGCCGAGGCGTGCAAATTTCGCATTGCGGAGCGCCGGCACCATGGTGAAGATTTCCTTTTGCGTGCCCCACTTGAGGCGCGTCTGGAAACCGACCATATTGAACAAAGTCTTCTGCTTGTTCTCGGCACGGAGCTGGATTACGGCATACCATAGATGTCCGTTGTTTCCAAGCCCAAGCCCGATGGGGCGCATGGGCCCGTGGCGGAGAGTTTCGTAGCCACGACGCGCCATTTCTTCGACCGGCAGGCAACCTTCAAAAAGTTCGCGCTTTTCGAACGGGCGAGGCTCGGTTGCTTCTGCTTCGCAGAGCTTGTTCACAAATTCTGTATAAGTTTCTTTGTCGAGCGGGCAGTTGATAAAGTCTGCCGTTTCGCCCTTTTCCCAGCGGTTCATGTAGAACGCATGGTCAAAGTCGATGCTGTCTGTCTCGACGACAGGTGCAATCGCATCAAAGAAGTGCAGACGATTACTGCCAAGACGCTTGAAAATATCGTCGGCGAGAGCATCACTTGCCAAAGGACCTGCGGCAACAAGTGTCGGGCAATCGCCTTCAAGGCTTGTCACTTCTTCGCGGTGCAGCGTGATGTTCGGAAATTCTGCAATCTTCTTTTCGACAAGTTCACTAAAAATGTCGCGGTTCACCGTCAGGGAATCGCCTGCTGGCACTGCCGCTTCGCGCGCACAATCCAGGAGGTAACTTCCGAGCAGAGTGAGTTCCGCTTTTAAAAGGCCGTGGGCACTGGTAATGCCTAAAGCCTTGAAACTGTTAGAACAGACGAGTTGGGCGAGGTGTCCGTCCCTGTGGGCGGGCGTCTGCCTGTTGGGGCGCATTTCGTACAAATCTACCTGAAAACCACGGCTTGCCAATTGTAAAGCCGCTTCGCAGCCTGCAAGACCGCCACCAATAACACGTACTCGTTCGTTCATTTTAATTCACAACAATTTTTCTATAGCTCTTGGCGTTACCGATCCAGAGCTTGACCAACAATTCTTCGAGGGATGCCGTACTTACGCATTCCGGGTCCGCATCCTGAATTTCGTCCGAAATAAGATTCGCCTGAGTCAAGTTCAGCATGCCGTAGTACAAAGCCTCAAGCAATTGAGACAAGAACTCGGGCGAAACCTTAGCGACAGACTCCATGTCATTCAACGGCGGGAGCTGCGTCTTATCCGGCTGGAACTGATCCAGGTTATCCATAGTCCACATGTCGGTTGCCTTGCTCATTTCGGGCGAGGGTGCAATACCGCTCAACTTGGAACGGTAATCACTCCATTCCTTGGCGGTCGTTTTGCCGGCCTTGCGGACAGATTTCAAGAAGGAGAGGACTGCGTAATACAGGTCCTTCTCCCTTTGGTTTGATTCTTTTTGAGATACTGGAATCATTCTTACCTTATAATGAATTAGTGGCGGAAATGGCGCATTCCGGTGAACACCATCGCGATGCCGAACTTGTCTGCAGATTCGATGGAAAGGTCATCCTTCTTGGAGCCACCCGGCTGAACAATGTAACGGACGCCGGCATCGTGTGCGGCTTCGACGTTGTCCGGGAACGGGAAGAATGCGTCAGAACCCATAACGACTTCACCGAAGACCTTCTTTTCGAGAGCCTTGAGACCAGCTTCATTGATGAGCTTGCCGTTTTCGTCGAAGAATTCCTTTGCTTCCGGAAGGCGTGCGACGTTGTCGCGGACGCGCGGTTGGCAGAGGCGGAGGTTCGAGTCAATGCGGTTCGGCTGACCCGGGCCAAGACCCATCACCTGGAAGTAACCCGGCTTGTATTCGTAGCACATCACGATAGCGTTAGACTTTGTATGCTTGGTAACGAGCCAAGTGAAGCGGGCGAGGTCTTCCTTGTTCTTCGGGAACTGAGCCTTCGTTACGCATTCGAACTTTTCCCAAGTACCGATGTCGCGGTCCTGGACGAGCATACCGCCAATCACGTGCTTGTAAACCTTGCAAGCGGTAGCCTTCTTGATTTCGCCCACTTCGAGGAGGCGAATGTCCTTGGACTTGTTCTTGAGGAATTTGAGAGCGTCATCATCGAAAGCCGGAGCGAGCAAGATTTCAACGAACTTGCCCTTGAGGAATTCGGCAGTCTTCAAATCGACCTTGCGGGTCACTGCAATCACAGAACCGAAAGCGGACACCGGGTCACCTGCCCAAGCGGCTTCCAAAGCTTCGCGGAGCGTTTCGCCCGTAGCAAGACCGCACGGATTCATGTGCTTTACGATCACGACAGCATTGCCGTCGCTGAATTCGCGAGCCATTTCGAGGGCGGCGTCAGCATCGACGATGTTGTTGTAAGAAAGTTCCTTGCCCCAGAGCTGCTTTGCAGAAGCGAGGTTTGCTTCGGTGCAGGTCGGGTCGCGGTAGAATACGGCGGACTGGTGGGAGTTTTCACCGTAGCGCATCGGCTGCGGGTCAACGAATTTCAAAACGAGTTCTTCGGACATATCATTTCCTTTGTGGAATTTTCCGAAGGAAATATAGAAAAATAGCCGAAGGAGATTATTGTAGAATTCTTGATTTTAGAATAACACCCTATACGGAATCTGTTTTAGATTGATACGTCCTTTTAAATCGTAATAACGATGTTTACGTGCTGTGGTCTGCGGTAAAATATTCTTCTTTTTTATTGTTGTGGTTGGACCTTTTTCTAGAACCATTTCTATGGGGAGGTATACATAACCATTTTGCGAACCGGAGGAATACGTTACAGTATAAATAATTGAGTCGCCGTGCTGGATAAAGGATTTGGTCTCTTCAATATCTGGATCGATATTTAAAACAAATTTAAGAGAATCCTTGTTGTATTTATATTCAATACAAATTCCCTCGTTCTCGGAATCGTTTGTATAAATAAAAGCTGAAGAGTCCAGTCTGGAAATTGTATCTTGAGATGCTCCATAAAAGCTTGTTGACCAAAAGAAAAGTGAATCGTTCTTTTGGAAAAATTTTTTAATAAAGGTTTTGTCATCTGTCAAACGATGCTGAACTTGAATTAAGGTATCTCCTGTAAAGGCGATGTCAGAAGAATAGTAAGGGGCAGGCTTTTTTGCATCTTTGTCTTCTTGAGTATTAAATGCGTTGTATACCAAGTGTCCTGCAGAATTGTTTTCTGAATAATTAATGTCTTCGCCATCGTCCAAAGCTTTCCCTTTTTGTGAGTAGGGAGGGTCTTCTATTTTAGATTCAAGAATGTAGCGAGTGTTCTCATACCAATCAAGTTTGTGATTGGTGGTTGTGCCATCCCAATGAAAATAGACTTCCCTATATGTAGTGTCTTCTCTAAATATATGAAGATAATTCCTTTGAACTAATATGTAGTCATGGTTCAGGTAATTCATTGCAGGTGATAATTTGTACAATGCATCCGTGCATTTAATAGCCGATGAATATACAACCGACAATAATACGAATAATAAAATTTTTTTCATAATTTCCTCCTTTTCTACTTTTCATAAAATAGTAAAAAAATTTGTTCTGTTGATAAAGAAAAAGCCTACCCGAGGTAGGCTCAATATAATTAAAAACTAATGAGTATTGACTATCAATTAGAACAAACTAGCAGGCGGATTGTTGTCATCTAAACCAGGAACGTCTGGATTTTGCGGGAGGTTGGCGAGCGGGTCTTCTGGTTCAACGATCAAGTTGTAATAGACGTTGTTCTTGAGCTCGTCTTCGATGTAGAAGAGCGTGCCGCCCATAGCGCTGCCGCATCCGGCGCATGCGCCCTGGTAGCGGATTTGCAAGCGGTTGTCATCCGTCAAGTCAAGAATTTGTACGTCGCCACCGTCTCCCTGGAGCGTTCCACGGACGGTCTGGTGCAGCCATGCTTCAATCTTTTCAATCTTCTGGACTTTGGTAAGCGCATTCCATTCGGCATCAGCTTCGGCACGGCCTTCTGCTGTCTGCGTGCGGTATTTGATGCGTTCCATCTTCTCGCGAACGATAATTGCCGTGGCCTTCTTTTCGGGATAGATGAGCAGAATCTTTGAGATGAGAGTGTTCATCTGCTTGATTTCTACAGCGTCTTCCGGGATGGCACGCACGTCCGGTGTATCGCGCAGCTCTTCTTCAAGGCTTTCGGCGGTAATCTTGCAGGCGTCATCGACAGTAGCCATCTGAATCTTGCGGCAGAACGAATCGGCAAGGGCGGTAAAGAGCGGCCCGCCATACGTAAAGAATCGCGTTTCCAAAATCTTGTCGCATTCCGGGTCAATCATCAAGTAGACTTTGAGGCTCGCTTCCTTCACATCAACGAGGGCGAGGCCTTTTTCATCGGCTTCAATCTGGAAAATAGCCCCACGGTACTTGGGAGCCTTAGCAATATCTTGTAACTTCTGAGAGAATTTAGCGCTTTGTTCTTCGTTCATGCGCGCTAATTTAGAAATTTATGGCGCTTTTGGGGAGGGTTTTACAAAGCCTAGCGTAAATATAGGGTTTTCGGCGTAAAAAAGAAAATGCCCGCACTATGGCGGACATTCTAGACTTAACTAGGTAAGTTTATGCCTGGCGCTCTTCGAGTGCAAGCCTTAGCGGCTCGTCATGGGAAAGCGAGTTTTCCCATGACGCTCGCGTTGCTAGGCTTTTATAATCGTATCCTTGGCGAGGACGACAATGCCGGATTCGGTCACGTGGAAGAGCTGCTTGTCGCGTTCCAGGTCGTAACCGATCTGGAAACCGGCCGGAATATGCAAGCCCTTTTCAACGATAGCACGGCGCACCTTAGCCCCCGGGCCAATCGTCACGTTCGGGAAGAGGATGGATTCTTCGACGAGGGCGTCCTTCTGGATGGTAACACCCGGCGAGAGAATGCTCTTCACGACCGTACCACCACCGATAATGCAGCCCGCAGAAACGATGGAATCGACGGCTGCGCCCTGATGGCTTTCGTTGTCGCCCGCAAAGAAACGTGCGGGCGGCTGGTTCCAGTTGTAAGTACGGATCGGCCAGTAGTTGTTGTAAAGGTCGAACGGCGGATTTTCGGAGCAAAGGTCCATGTTTGCTTCGAAGAAGGCGTCAAGCGTACCCACATCGCGCCAGTAACCCTTCGTAGAAGCCTTTTCACCACGCACGATGTTTGTGTTGAAGTCGTAGACGTACACCGGGTATTCCTTGTACAAGCGCGGAATGATGTGCTTGCCAAAGTCCGTTGCACCGTCGTTTGCGCCCTTCAGGAGTTCACGCACGAGGAACTTGCTCGTGAAGAGGTAGTTGCCCATGCTGGCGAGGCACCAACCCGGACGGTTCGGCATCTGCTTCGGTTCCTTCGGCTTTTCTTCGAAACCGATCATGCGGTTGTCCGCGTCAATTTCGATAATGCCAAATTCGCGAGCTTCTTCGACCGGCACAGGAATTGCCGCAATCGTGAGGAGGGCTGCACGGCTCAAGTGGAAATCAATCATCTGGTTGATGTCCATCTTGTAAATGTGGTCGCCACCGAAAATAGCCACGAGGTCCGGGCGTTCATCGGTAATCAAGTTGATGTTCTGGAAAATGGCGTCGGCAGTACCGCGGTACCATTCGTCACCCGTACGCATCTGGGCGGGCACGAGGTCCACATACTGGTCCAAACTTGCATTCAGGCTCCAGGCGGCAGAAATGTGCTTGTTCAACGAATCGCTCTTGAACTGCGTCAAAACCTTGATCTTGAAAATGCCGGAATTGATGAAATTGTTGAGGACGAAGTCGATAATGCGGTAGGTTCCGCCAAAGTGGACGGCGGGTTTTGCACGGTCGCGGGTGAGGGGCTGTAGACGGCTCCCTTGTCCACCAGCCATGATCATGCAAAGAATATTCTTTTGATGCTCTCTTGAGTAAGACCAGCTCATGAAATTCCTCTGTAAATTCAATTATGTAATAGCCGTCCATAAAATACTTTTTTTTTTGCAAAAAACCTTAAATTTTTGAATTTTTGTTAAAAAAAACATACCCCGCCGAGGTGTTTGGCGGAGTATGCCCCATAGGAGTATGTTGGATTGATTTTATTTTAGGATTATTGTCTTTGTTGCTGCTACTTTACCCCCGTTAAAGACTCTAACCTGTAATGCTCCCTTGTGGCGCATGGCGCTATACGGAACACTCAAGTTTTCACTGTTGAAGTTTGCTTTATAGACTGTATTGCCGAGCAAGTCAAATACCTGGATCAATTTTTGGCCGTTGCCTGAGGCATGAATCATGAGGGATACGGCATTCTGGTCAATTGTTGCGCTTTTGAGCGGTTTAGTCGTTTTCTTGATTCCGACGGTTTGTCCAGAACCTTCTTCGGCTGGGCTTGATACTATGGTTGTTGCGGCCATCAGTGTTGCAGAACCAGCAAGGCAAGCTTCGGAAATGTAGTAGTCTTCGACACTTGTATTTTGCGGTATGATAGCACTCTTGGCTTGGGGGGCCGTTCCGCCATACAACGCGCCGACCGGGACTCGGTATTTGTAATCCTTGGTGTTTTCCATGTTTCGGCCTTCCGGGTTCGAGGCACGGTGGAACGGGTGAGCATCGTTCTTGTCTCCTACACCGTAGACAAACGAGATATCCCAGGGATTGACTCCCAGCATGTAGTTCAACTGGTTAATTCCGAGCTGCCACATTTCACTCGATTTCCACGAAACAGCACCCAAATTGGGGAGTGTCAAGTTTTTCTTTTCGAGGTCAGCGGCGACATCGGCATAAGCAAGGACTTCAAAAATATTGCCAGCTTGGTAAGCATTATACTGCCAGGCTAGATCCGTTTGCATATTGAACCAATTGGCATCGTATTTAACGATACCCTGTTTCCAGCCGATTGCGTCGGGAAGCAGGCTGATAGAAGCGGTTCCGTCGTCTTGCGATACATCGCCAAGATTTGCAATCATGTCCGCAATGCAGTCTTCGATAGCGTTGAGCCATTCCGTTTCGCTAAGTCCGTATTCCGTTGTCGCTTTGGTCTTATCAGCAAGAATCAGCTTATACAAGGCGTACGTTGCAAAAGCGTAGGAATTGGCCCAGCTGGTGTTCTTTGCGTTTTTGAAGAATCCCTTGTCATTTGTGGCAAACCAGCCTCCTTCAAAAAATCCTGCACCGTTTCCGAGTTGTTGGTCTGCGACCAAGTCTTTGGAGCGGAGTGCATCGTCGGCATATACCGTCTTGCCTGTAGCATACAGGAGAGCGACAGAGGCGAGAGCTAAGTCGTCATAGAACTCATTGTTGCCGTTGTAGGCGGGAGTGGACCAACTTGCTGCGCGCTTATTGTATTTGAACAATTTGCCGTCGCCATAGGATGATTTTCCTTGGGCAAGAGACTTCGCAAAGTCGTACATTTCTTCGGCAATTTTTAAGCAGGTTTCGGCGTATGCTTTGTCGTAAACGGCATATTGCTTACCCATAATGGCAAGGCCTGCTGCAATCATGCCAGAGATGTTGGAACCAAGTTCTCCCAAGCGCAAATCGCGCTCGCTTGCGTTTCCTCGACGAATTGCGGACAAAGTATCCTGTTCTTCGGGCTTGCCCCAATAGCCATGATCAGCGCCGAAGTTACCGACGGATACGACCATGTTGTCGATGATGCCGTTGGCGAAGTTGTAGGATCGGATAAAGAAGTCCGCGCCATGCTTTGCTTCGCGGAGAATATCCGGAATGCCGTCTGTATTTACGGTTTCACTTTGATTATAGGCGTAATGGTCTTTGTCCTTGGATTCGTTTGTTGCGGCCATGATGGCAAGACTCATGAACGCATACGACATGGTCATCGATTCCTTGAGATGGTCTCCGCAATCGTACCAGCCGCCTTGCAGAGCGCCTTCCTGCGGAGTGAACTCGGAAACTTCCTCGTCGTCGTACGTGAATTTACCGCTGCCATCTTTGGTGTGGCTCTTGTCGTGGAACCAGGATTCGGATTCCCCGCTACGCTGGATGCCAAAGAATTTTAGGCTTGCGTCACGCACCATGGAATAGACTTTGTCGCTTACGATGAATGTACTCGAGATTTCATCGCCGATTTTAATGCGAAGGCGTTTGTCAGTTGGGACGCTTTGTGGTATTTTTCCCGCTTTGAGAACGCCTGTGGACCCCGCAAAAGAAACCGTATAGCGATCGCGGCTTAAAGTAAGAGCATTCGTTTGAGCTTTAATTGTCCAGTCTGATGAGACTTCTGTTGTCTTTGACGTTAAGTCACCTGTGACAGCAGGGGAGAGCGAATTGCCATCTGCATCGACAATTTCGAATTTAGTGGCTTCGCCGATATAGTAGAATTGCCGTTCCGTGTCCGATGTCAGGTACCCCGCCTGATTGACTCGGATAGGCGAAATATGCGTGTTTAGCGCATCGTAATAAGCCTGGTCTAGCGAATCTGGAATAAAGGCGTTCGCCTTGTAAGATTCAGGCTTTTTTTCCTTGGGCAATAAGCCCGTATTTTCTGTATTTGCTAGTTCGAACTTGTCAAACGCGTCATTATCCCATTTGAGCGGATAGACAGGTCGAATTAAATCGTAAGGTGTTGATTCTGATGCCGATGTGGCTATAGCTGTACCCAATGCAACCATTCCCAAAACCACATGCTTACGCATTTTTCCTCCTTTGTTTTGGTCTGTATACGTTAATATACATCTTTTGAATGCAATTTTTGCAATAAATTATGTTTTTTATAAATTAATTTTCTATGATACGGCTATGATACGATGGAGCTGTTTCAGTCCATAAAAAACAAAACACCCCGCCACTTTTGGTGACGGGGCGTTTTATAAGGGAGATGCCCGATCAAGTCGGGCATGACATGTTCCGATTAGAGGCTAATCAGCCCTTCCGTATCCTTAGACATGGCGTCATAGAAGGCATAGCGTGCATCGACTTCCTTCTGGAGGTCGTCGGCGAGCTTCTTGGCCACTTCCGGATTGTTACGGGTGAGCTGCTTGTAGCGGTTTTCGGTGTAGATGTATTCTGCAACCGGAATCGTCGGCTTCTTGGAGTCGAGGATAAGCGGAGCCTTTCCTTCGGCGGCGAGAGCCGGGTTGTAGCGGAGCAGAGTCCAGTAACCGGAATCCACGGCCATCTTCTGGTGCTGAAGCTGGCTGTTGAGATCGAAACCGTGGTTGATGCAGGGGCAGTAGCAGATGATCAGCGACGGACCATTGTGAGCTTCTGCTTCCTGGAGAACCTTCAGGGCCTGAGCGTCGTTTGCACCGAGGGCGATACGGCCCACGTAAACGTTCTTGTAGCTCATGGCGATAAGGCCGAGGTCCTTCTTGCCAGCGCGCTTACCAGCGGCAGCGAAGAGGGCGACTGCGCCACGGTTCGTGGCCTTGGAAGCCTGTCCACCGGTGTTGGAGTACACTTCGGTGTCGAGGACGCAGATGTTCACGTTTTCGCCCGTGGCCCTATGATGACCGTTCGCGCTAGACTCTTGTAAGACACTCCGGTCGGCGCTCACTCTCGCCTTCGACGACTCGTTATGACGAGTCGCCTACGGCTCACAGCGTGGTCGAGACCACCGTAAACGATATCTTTTGGGCGTTCCCGCACATATATGTGCGGTCGGGCTATATTTTAGGGGCGGCTGCCTTCGCTTCGCTTGCCACCCGCCTCCTAAAACGGAGCCTTGCTGTGTTCCCTTCGGTCACTCCGCAAGTCTCCGCCCCAAGGGGTCACTATCCCTAACGCGAATGCTCAAAATGAAATGCATTTTTTCCCTATTTTTGTCATTTTGTGCCATTTTATTTATGTATTTTTAGGCTATGCTGGAAACGATTTGCCAAAAGACCAATGAATTCATTGCTCAAATGCCCAAGTCTCTTAGGAAAGAATACGGGCAATTTTTTACGAGTGCTGAAACTGCATGTTTCATGGCTTCTTTGTTTGACCTGTCTGGCTTAAATAAAAGTGTCTCTATTCTAGATGCTGGCGCCGGGTCAGGAATTTTGGCAATTTCTATAGCAGAAAGAATTTTGAAACAGGACTCTTCGATAAAAGTAGAAGTCGTCTGCTATGAAAACGACCCTCATGTCTTGCCTTTGCTTAAGTCAAATTTAGACTTGGTGAAAAAAAAGTACAAGAATTTTTCATTTAAGGTCATTGAAGATAATTACATTATTTCTCAAAGGGATTCCTTCAATGGGAACCTGTTTGCACAAGAGTGTAAAAAATATGACTTGGTTATCGGAAATCCTCCGTATAAAAAGATTTCCAAGGATGCTCCTGAAGCTTTGGCAATGCCGGTTGTTTGTCATGGAGCTCCCAATTTGTATTTCTTGTTTGCCTCTATGGGAATATTCAACCTGAAAGAAAATGGGCAAATGGTTTATATCACGCCTCGGTCTTGGACCTCTGGAGCCTATTTCGAAAATTTCAGAAAATACCTAATTGGAAACACCTCGTTAGAAAGAATCCATTTGTTTGAAAGTCGAACGGATGTATTTGACAAGGAATCTGTTCTGCAAGAAACGATGATTTTCAAACTAAAAAAGCAAAAAAAACATCCGTCAAAAGTCGTGATTTCGACAACGAACGGAAATGGCGATTTCAGCAGAATTTCTCATTTCGATGCACCGTATGATACTGTTGTGTCTCCTTTGACCAACTACGTTTATTTGCCAGCAAACAAGGATAATCTCGAAGTTCTGAAGAAAATAGGATCTTTTGAAAATACCTTGCCAAGCTTGGGAATGAAGATGAAAACAGGGTTGGTTGTCGATTTCCGAGTTCCTGAATTACTTGAATCGGAAAAATCTGAAAGCAATGTTCCACTTTTCTATAGCCGTCATATCAAGGAAGGTAGAGTTTCTTTCCCGGCAGGAATTGAACATGAATTCGTATCCAACGAAAAGCAGAGCCTTTTGCAAAAGAATAGAAATTATCTTTTTGTAAAACGTTTTACTTCCAAGGAAGAAAGACGGAGACTCCAGAGCGGAATCTACCTAAAGCGGAAATTTCCTGGATATCAATTCATAAGCACGCAAAATAAGATTAACTTCATTGATGGCGAAGAAGAACTTTCTGAGTGCACTGTTTATGGGCTGTATGTTCTGTTCAATTCGACCATTTATGACTCCTATTACAGAATTCTGAATGGCTCAACCCAGGTCAATTCAACAGAAGTAAACTCTATGCCTATTCCGAACTTGCTTCAGATTCAAGAAATGGGTCGAATGCTTATAAAGAGCAAAGATTTTTCGGAAAAAAACTGTGATGAAATCCTTCAGGAGGCCTGCGCATGAGCAATGTTGATAAAATTCGTAATATTTTGATTGCGCTAGGCGTTCCCGAGAAACAGCAAAATGACTTGTGCTGTTATGTGTTACTGGTCATGGCAAAAATCTACCCAAAGAGCAAATGGGAATGCGCACAGAATGAATGGATTCGTATTCACGATATGATGAGCTACATCAACATGTTCTATCGTGAAACACCCTATGCCGAAAACACTCGTGAAACAGTCCGTAAAAATGCGTTGCATCATTTTAGGACAGCCGCTTTTGTCGAGGATAATGGCCTGGCGACCAACAGTCCTAATTACCGCTATCGCTTGACAGCCGAATTTTTGACTGTGCTAAAGAACAAAGGGTCTGAAGAATCCGTAAAGGGATTCTTAAAGAAGCACGAGTCGCTCAAAAGTATTTATTCTTCGAAAAAAGACAAGCAAAAACAAGCTCTTTCTGTAAATGGTTTGCAGTTGACGCTTTCACCGGGTAAGCATAATAAACTGCAAAAGGCTATTGTTGAAGATTTTGCTCCGAGATTCGCTCCGAATGCCAAATGCCTATATGTGGGCGATACGACAGAAAAAGATTTGGTGAAGGATGTTGAGACTCTAAAGAAACTGGGCTTTGCAATTACTCTGCATGACAAAATGCCTGATGTTGTTTTCTACGATGAGAAGAAGGATTGGCTCTATTTTGTCGAGGCTGTAACATCCGTTGGTCCGATGGATCCGAAAAGACTTGTTGAACTTGGTAATTTAACCAAGAATGTTAAGGCGGGGAAGATTTTTGTTACTGCGTTCCTTGATTTCGGAACATACAAAAAGTTTGCTGCAGATTTGGCTTGGGATACTGAAGTCTGGATTGCAGATATGCCGGAGCATATGATTCACTTGAATGGTGATAAGTTTTTGGGACCAAGAGGATGAAATACAAAAGTGGAAAGTGGGCTTGTGCAATGAACATGGATGAATTAGGACTGGTGTCAGTAATAATACATCCACTGAGGGAATATTAAATAATAAGATAACACGTCCTCACAATCGTATGTTCCAATTCCTTCCATATTCATCCAAGCTATATCGAATTCGACGGGAATTGTTTTATCTTTTAAAATAAAATAAAACCCATGATCGTCATATATAGTTATATATCGCCGAGATTCCTTCCAATTTTCATCTTCAAAGTTAAAATTCACTAACGAATCTTTATCCCAATGGTCGAAATCATTTACAATAGGTTGTTGTAATGCTAGAATCATGTTGTCTTTAACCTTCGTATAGCATTCTGCATACTCGTCGCTATCTTCAATTTTTATTTCTTCGCCTGAAAGATGTACTCTGTATATTTTACGTTCTTTAAGATCGTTCGCATCTAAGCTTATCATTAGCATTGCTGTGACATTGTCTAGGACATTTTTAAATCGCTTTCTTTCCTCATTTTCGCGATATAAAAACCAATAACTGTATGATATAAGAAAAGGAATTTTAGTTCCTGTTTCATCCAATACAGTTAATACACCTAAGGGTGTCTGCAATTCGTTGACAATGGGCCACCCATTTGCCTTGCGAAACTCCAAAATATCAGAATAACTCCAATTTGGGTGCGATTCTTTAAATTTTTGCTCTAATCCCAGCAAATTGTCCAGTTTTTTAAGAATTTCATTCGTATCCATATAGACAAATATATAATCGTTAAATGTCAAAGAATGACATATACAACAAAAAACGAGCGGCAAGATTTCTCTTGTCGCTCATTTTAATTAATCGTTAACCGATTACAGACTAATCAACCCTTCCGTATCCTTAGACATGGCGTCATAGAATGCGTAGCGGGCGTCCACTTCCTTCTGGAGGTCGTCGGCGAGCTTTCTAGCCACTTCCGGATTATTACGGGTGAGCTGCTTGTAGCGGTTTTCGGTGTAGATGTATTCTGCAACCGGGATCGTCGGCTTCTTGGAGTCGAGAACAAGGGGAGCCTTGCCTTCGGCGGCGAGAGCCGGGTTGTAACGGAGCAGAGTCCAGTAACCGGAATCCACGGCCATCTTCTGGTGCTGAAGCTGGCTGTTGAGATCGAAACCGTGGTTGATGCAGGGGCAGTAGCAGATGATCAGAGACGGACCATTGTGTGCTTCTGCTTCCTGGAGAACCTTCAGGGCCTGAGCGTCGTTTGCACCGAGGGCGATTCGGCCCACGTAAACGTTCTTGTAGCTCATGGCGATAAGGCCGAGGTCCTTCTTGCCAGCGCGCTTACCAGCGGCAGCGAAGAGGGCGACTGCGCCACGGTTCGTGGCCTTGGAGGCCTGTCCACCGGTGTTGGAGTACACTTCGGTATCAAGGACGCAGATGTTCACGTTTTCACCAGTTGCCATGACGTGGTCGAGACCACCGTAACCGATGTCGTATGCCCAACCGTCACCACCGAAGATCCACACGGACTTCTTCACGAGGTAGTCGGCGAATTCGTCGCGGAGGCTGACGGATGCATCGTCGGTTGCACCGGCGAGGGCTGCCTTAAGGGCGGCAACGTTTTCACGCTGAGCCTTGATGCCGGCTTCGTCGTCCTGCTTCTGGGTCGTGAGCTTTTCCTTGAGTTCTGCAGGAACGTTCACGGCTTCAAGGAGGCTCAAAGCCTGCTTGGCATGCTTCGTGATAGCGAGGCGCATACCGAGACCGAATTCTGCGTTGTCTTCGAACAGGCTGTTTGCCCAAGCCGGGCCGCGGCCTTCCTTGTTCTTGGCCCACGGAGTGGTCGGGAGGTTACCGCCGTAAATGGAGGAGCAACCCGTAGCGTTAGCGACAACCATGCGGTCACCGAAGAGCTGAGAAACGAGACGCACGTAAGCGGTTTCGCCGCAGCCTGCGCAAGAGCCGGAGAATTCGAACAACGGTTCGAGGAGCATGGCCTGCTTGACGAGATTCTTGTTGACCTTGGTACGGTCGAATTCCGGGAGGTCGACGAAGAAGTCCCAGCACTTGCCTTGCTGAACCTTGATGGGTTCCTGCGGCACCATGTTGATGGCCTTCTTGGTAGCGTCGGTCTTGTCCTTACCGATACAGGCCTGCGTACAAACGCCGCAACCCGTACAGTCGTAGCTGGACACGGAAATTGCAAATACCGGCTTTTCGGAGCCTTCGAGCTTGAAGCCCTTGGCCGGAGTGAACTTGAAGCCTTCCGGAGCGTTCTTCACGGCGGATTCGTCCACAACCTTCATACGGATGGCTGCATGCGGGCAGACCATGGCGCACTTGCCGCACTGCACGCAAGCGTCCGGATTCCAGGACGGGATGTTGAGGGCGAGGTCGCGCTTTTCGTACTTGGTGGTACCGGTCGGGAACACACCGTCGCAAGGCATCTTGGAGACGGGGAGGAGTTCGCCGTTGCCCTTGATGATTTCTGCGGTGACTTCGTTCACGAACTTCGGAGCGTTGCCGTGGATCGGAGCGCGGAATTCCTTTGTGCTGGTGACAGCAGCCGGAACCTTGACTTCGAAGAGGTTAGCAAGAGAAGCATCGATAGCGTCCCAGTTCTTCTGGACGACTTCCATACCCTTCTTGGCGTAGGTCTTTTCGGCGTACTTCTTGATATACTTGATAGCGGTTTCTGCATCGAGAACGTTACCGAGCTTAGAGAAGAAGCAGGTCTGCATCACAGTGTTGATGCGACGGCCCATGCCGGTCTTAGCAGCAACAGCATAAGCGTCGATGACGAACACCTTGAGGTGCTTCTTGATAATGGCTTCCTGAACCGGACGCGGGAAGGTATCCCAAACAGTGTCAGCGGAGTGCGGGGTGTTCACGAGGAACGTTGCACCGACCTTGGCATACTTGAGCATGTCGATGGATTCGAGATGCGGAGTATGGTGGCAAGCAACAAAGTCAGCTTCGTTTTCGCCAATCAGGTACGGGGCGTCGATGATGCTCTTACCAAAGCGGAGGTGAGAGGTGGTCATGGAGCCAGACTTCTTGGAGTCGTAAACGAAGTAGCCCTGAGCGTAGTTGTCGGTTTCGTTACCGATAATCTTAATGGAGTTCTTGTTTGCACCCACGGTACCGTCGGAACCGAGACCGAAGAACATAGCCTGGAAGAAGTCGCTTTCGAGCTTGAAGTTCGGGTCAATGGTGAGGCTCGTGTGGCAAACGTCGTCGTTGATACCGACTGTGAAGCGTGCCTTCGGTTCTGCCTTGGAGAGTTCGTCGAAGATGGCCTTGACCATAGCCGGCGTGAATTCCTTGGAGGAAAGACCGTAGCGGCCGCCGATCATCTTCGGCATAGCCATCTTGCCAGCCATCACTGCTTCGGAAATAGCGGTAAGGGCATCCTGGAAGAGCGGTTCGCCTGCGGAACCCGGTTCCTTGCAGCGGTCGAGGACAGCAATCTTCTTGACAGTCTTCGGGAGGGCTGCAACCACGGCTTCCATCGGGAACGGACGGTAGAGGCGGATGTTGACGAGACCGACCTTTTCGCCCTTCCCGTTGAGGTACTTGACGGTGTCACCGATGGTGCAGGTCGAAGAACCCATGGAAATGATCACGCGTTCGGCGTCGGGTGCACCGACGTAGTCCACGATGTGGTACTGACGGCCAGTGTAGCTAGCAACCTTGTCCATGTACTTCTGGACAATTTCCGGAACCTTTGCATAGAACGGGTTCACGGTTTCACGACCCTGGAAGTAAACGTCCGGGTTCTGGGCGGTACCGCGCATAGTCGGGCGGTCCGGTGTGAGGCAGCGTTCGCGGCATGCCTTCACATACTTTTCGTCGATGACGTTACGGATAACGCCGTCTTCGAGAGCTTCAATCTTCATCACTTCGTGAGAGGTACGGAAACCGTCGAAGAAGTGCATAAACGGAACGCGGCTTTCGAGCGTAGAAGCGTGGGCCACGAGAGCGAGGTCCTGGCATTCCTGTACGCAGCTGGAGGCGAGCATTGCAAAACCCGTCTGGCGGCAAGCCATAACGTCGGAGTGGTCACCGAAAATGGAAAGGCCCTGCATAGCAAGAGCACGTGCAGTGACGTGGAAGACCGTGGGGGTCAGTTCGCCCGCAATCTTGTACATGTTCGGGATCATCAAGAGAAGACCCTGAGATGCGGTGAAGGTCGTGGTCAAAGCACCGGCCTGCAAAGCACCGTGAACGGTACCGGCAGCGCCACCTTCGGACTGCATTTCAAACACGCGGGGAACCTGTCCCCAAATATTCTTCTTGCCTGCAGCACTCCAGTTGTCGGCGTGCTCAGCCATAGGACTAGACGGTGTAATCGGGTAAATTGCAGCGACTTCGCTAACCGCAAATGCAACGTTAGCGGTGGCTTCGTTACCGTCACACGCAATCATCTTTTTTGCCATGGATATCTCCGTTTTTAGGTTTTTTCGTAAAAAATCTGATCATATACACCTTCGGCGTGCATTACACGCAAGAAGGGCAAAAATCCACGCATAAAATTAAATAAGATTACCCAAAACGGACAACCAATTTTTGAAAAAAGTTTAAAAATTAAGCAGCTTTTGGTTAATCTCGATTTCAAGTCCCGCGTAGCTTGGGCCGAATTTTTGGCGAAGCGTGGTCGTAAGGCCATCGGACTTGCCCAAATACGGGTAATTCTTGCGGATTTTAAGCCACGGGGCGCGTTCGTGGATGTTCTGGATGAGCGTTTGCGCAATTTTTACTTCGGCAGGTCGGCTCGGGTCATAGAGAATCCCGACATCGGCATCGCGCTCGATACCATTTAATATAGGCGTAAAGCTATGAATACCGAGGTGGATGACCTTGAGCGGCGCTTCCTTAGGTGCATTTTTCTCATTTTTGCGCGCTCTCGCAGGAATTTCACTCGCGACAAAGTTTTCAATTTTCTCACGGTATTTTTCCCAAAGACTCATCATGTGCGATTTTACAGAGCTTGGTAATCCGACGGTGTACTCCGAAAAGAACGTCTTGTTGGTCGCACTGCGGTTCATGTCGACCACGAGTCTCGAGAACCGACTAGAGCAATGGAAGTCGGGCTTTAATCGTTTTACAAGATTTGAAAATACTTTATATGCACCAATGTCGTAAGCGCGGTGGGAGGCGAGAACGTCATCGGGAATCTTGGAATCGCGGAGAGCGCGCAGGACGAAATCCGGCACAGCGTTGCTCGCATGTTCGCAGGTAATCATCAGTGCCGGAGCTTTCATTACTTTTTCTCCACAACCAGGATGTTTCCATCGTACGTCATGACACCCAGCAAAATGCTGTGAATCAGACGGAACTTGTCAACTTTATAATAAGGACCGTTTGCCATCGGGTTTGTACAATCCGGGTCTGCAACCATGAACTGCTTCTTTTCATCGAGTCCGTAAAGCACTACGAAATGCCCCATCGGCTCGCCGTGGATATCGTCAAAGACGGACTGGTCTTTTTCGTTTGTGTATTCGCGGGGAGAACGGTAAAGGTATGTGGCACTGAGGCCGCAAAGCACCGGAATGCCTCGCTTGAAATAGCTTTCGAACATGCTTGCGCGGAGGTCTGCCGTAGCGACGGTTCCGCCAAGGTCAATGAATCGGATATAGGCGTCAATTGCCTTTTTGAGCTTGGGGGCGTGCTTTGCTTTGTGCAAAGCGACCAGCTTTTCGCGGAGCTCGGGCATCTTGAGTTTGCTCCACGTCGGGTCAAAAATCTTGAGATTGTAAGAATAAATAGTAGCCTTGAAACCACGCTTGAGCGCGTCAATGCCAAGGAAAACGCCTAGCGTGCCACCTTCTTCCAAAAATTCAATTTCGGAAATGAGCTTTTTAAGGGGAATGTTATAGCCAAGATAAGAGTAAACAGCGTGTAGGCTAGTCGGTCCGCACGTAACATCGTCTGGCTGAGGGAGTATTTTCAAATCCATCGAGTGCCTCGTTATTAACCGTGGCGGTTTGATCATCAAATCGTCAATTCGCACGCAAATATACAAAAATTTTGTAGGGCTTACCGCCCAAAGCCCTTTTGAAAAAAGTTAAAAAAGAATATTATGCGGGCGGGGCCCCAGCTCGGAGTTGACGCCGACGGCGTCAGCGGCTTCACTCGGTCATGTTCGCCAGCAAGCTGTCGCCCGCGACTCTCGTTTTGCACGCTACTGCGAAGGAATAGCCTTGGCTGACGCTATTTCTTGTTACGAGATTTTTTGATTAGTGTATTAGTTTAATGTAATTAGTTATCTTTTTTATTAGTATGAGAGATTTTTTAGGGGCTTTCGTTTCAGTCTTTTTTGCAATCGCGTTTTGGGCGTGTTCGGATTCTTCGGTGGGCGCTGCGGACGAGGATTCTCGCGCAGGCATTTTCGTTGACGCTCGCGATTCGCAAAGCTACAAGACCATTGAAATAGGTGGCCAAGTCTGGATGGCTCAAAACTTGAATTATTTTGATGCTTCGGACTCGCTTTACAAAAGAACGTCTTGCTATAACGACAGCGCAGAGTATTGCGAAAAGCAGGGGAGACTTTACGCCTGGAATGTAGCGATGGTCGCTTGCCCGGAAGGTTGGAAAATCCCATCAAAATCTGATTTTGATAGCTTGATTGAAGCTGTAGGCGGTTTTGATTTTGCCGCCGATTCCTTGATGGCGCTGGAATTTATTTCGGAAATCGGTGGCGGTTACCATTTCTTGGAGTACTATAATTATTTTGACGAATACGCCTACTTTTGGACAACCGATGAGGTCCGTGCAAATTACGCCCGCACTGTAATGCTCGAAAAAGACTGCTCTAGCGTATCGTACGATGAAACTTACGAAGAATTTGCCCTCTCCGTCAGATGTGTGAGGAAATAAAAATGCGATTTTGGCTATTTACTTGTCCTGATGATTTTGCTGCAGAACATGACGATATCGAAGAAATGTTTCGCCGTGGTTTAACCCGTTTGATTCTCGATAAGCGTGGGCGAGGAGGGAATGCTCGTGCGACTTTCAACGATTACGACCGTTGGCTGCTAGGTCTCCCGATGGAATTGCGCGACCGCATCTGGGTGCGTGGAACGCCTGACATGGCTGAAGAGCTTGATGTTCGCGGTTGCGTCTGCGATGCAAAAAGTTTCATGGGCGAGGTCCCTGAAAGCTGGAAACGCATCAACTGTGTCGCCCTTTGCAAAAACGCGGAAGAAGCCGAAAAGCTCCCGGAATGGGTGGCAGGCGCTCTCGTTGGCCCGATTATGCAACCGCTTTCGGCGATTGAACCTGTTGAAACGCTTGGAACTTCTTTAAGCATAAATGCAAAAGCCTCCCTCATTTTATGGGGAGGCGTCGATACGGATACGATTGACGATTTCAAGAAGTTGTCGTCCGCTGGCGTCGCTTCGCTCGGTGGCGTCTGGAATTACGCCGACCCCGTGAATGCTTTTATAAAGCTTAATAGATTGGTCAATAGCATTTAGTCAATGGTCTTTGGTTTCTGTTAGGCGACTCTGCCGTGATTCTTTAACTAATGACTAATAACCAGTGACTAACGACTATTTTACTACGAACATTCCGTTGCGCGGCTTGCCAGAAAGTCTGTTGCCGAGCAAATCGAAATAAATGGGGTTGCGGTTCAAACGTAAATCCTTGCGGCTTTCGCGCGTTCCGCGATTACCAATGCTTACCGGAGGCTGTTCTTCATACGGGTGATCCGGATCATCTACGACAATCTTGATTTTAGCAACGCTCTTGCAGCCTGTTTCGTTTGTGTACGTCACTGTGTAATAGCCGCTCTTGGTGCCGTCCAGATTCTTAAGCGTGTTTTCGCGAGTGGTAGATTTGAATCCGTCTGGACCTTCCCAGCTCCAAATTTTGCCATCCCACGGGTGCGGGCCAAGTTGCACTGTTGCGCCCTTGGCGACATTCAAATCGGTTGTTTCTTTCCAACCGTCATCGCCAACTTTTACGTACGGGATAATCTTTGTCGGGCTGCATGGCCCCACGACTTTCTTGCCATCGCAGACGCCAATCGAATCCGGAATTTCAATCACCTTTGGCTCGAAATCTGGCGTGGGGAAAACTTTCATGAGTGCTGCTGTTTCTTGTGCGGTAATCGGGAGGATTGTGCCATGACGTGGCGTGAATGCGCCGCTTGTCTTGGTGTTCTGCACGAATTTGAATGTATTGAGGTCCGAGCTAGACGTGAACTGGTAATGCCCATTCACGTAGCAGTCGTACATCAAGACCCAGGAATTTTGGTTGATGAGCTTGAACACTCCTGCACCTTCGACCGCTTCGGTTGTTTGCTGCAAAGCGCCGCTTCTGTTGTACCACGTTGGCCCCTTAGTCCCATTTTCGGAGGTGAGAGTCCTTGCCTGCACCTTGCAGATGCCGCCATCGCCTTCGTTCTTGTAAAATGCGTGATAAAGCTTGTCTATAGGATTATAGACAATATCCATATCAATGGTCGATTTGCCGCGGTCAAAGAAATGAATCGGGTCGCCTTCGAGGTCGGTAAAGTCTTCGTTGGCGTAGTTGAAAAACACCTTGTCGTAAGGAATCGTCCCGTCATTTGTCAACAGCGAGTAATAAACGAGTGGCCTGCCTTTGCTCCCGTCCTTGTTCACATAATTTGCGTCCCAGATGGTTTCGGGAGCCCACACGCGGGTGACGTTTGCAAAGTTTTTTCCTTTGTACTTGTCCGGGAAATGCACTGTACTGTGCTTCCAGTTGATGAGGTCGCGGGACTTCATCAGCACCATGCCACGGTTACTAGCCCATCCTTCGGCGCTCTTCATGTCGGTATTGACCATGTAGAACCAGCCATCAGGCGCACGTAGCACATGCGGATCACGGAGGCCTTTTTTGATACTCACGGAGTCGGCGGCCACGACGCGCTTGCCGTTATTCATCGGGGTGAAGTTGTATCCGTCGTTACTGAGGGCGTAATAGATGTTTTCGTTGTCGTTGGCTGGAAAATATGCAAAGAGGTAGTTGGAGTATGGTTCAAATCCGTGGATGGAAACCTTGTTCTTTACAACTTGTTTTTTATCGCTCAAATAGTCTTGCACGGTCGCCGTGAGCGTGACTTCTTTGTTTTCGCCGACAAAACGACCATTAATGTGTCCATCATGGGTGAGGAACAGCGTATCGCTGCTTTCCCAGGTGATTGCAAAGGATTCCCCGCCCAACTTTATCGTGTCGGGGAGGGTAAGATCATTATAAAGGTCGTTGATTATGTTGCCAAGGGCCACGCTATCGACTGCCCGATAGAACGGAGTGATATCGACAATTTCATCGGCTTGAACTGTGCTAGCCAGAAATGCGCTAGTAAAGAGTACTTTGGTCCATCCCAAACGATTTTTCATAAAAACTCCAAATTTATACTCCTAATATACTTTCTGCTATGACGAAAATCACTAAATCATGGTGTGGAACCTTTGAGAAATAATCCATAGAGAAAAATAAGACTATTTTATGTTCTATGGTGTAATAAAATGAGTTGTAATATTTAGATTATTTAACGTATATTATGAATATGGATCGCACTCGTTTAAAAATTTTAGTTGTTGATGATACCAAGACGAATATTGACGTGTTGGAGGGGATTCTATCGAACGATTACGACGTTTGTGTTGCACTTAATGGGAAAAAAGCTATTGAGCTCACCGAAAAGATCCGCCCGGACTTGATTTTGCTTGATGTGATGATGCCGGAAATGGATGGTTACGAGACATTGAGGATCATGCGCGAGAAGAATATCCTTCAGGGTATTCCTGTGATTTTCTTGACGGCCAAGGCTGATAGCAAGAGCGAACAGATTGGATTAGATCTCGGTGCTGTTGATTATATCACTAAGCCGTTCAACCCAGCACTCGTGACGCTCCGCATCAAGAACCAGCTCCAGCTAAAGCTCCAGCGCGACCACTTGCACGATCTTGTCGATGAAAAGACGGCGGACCTCCGCAGGACGCTTAAGGTCATGCTTACGAGTCTTGGTTCGCTTGCCGAATACCGTGATCCCGAAACGGGGGAGCACATCAAGCGTACGCAGATTATTGTTCAGCGCCTTGCAGAAGAGCTTCGTAAGAATTCAAAGTTCACCGAAACGATTACACCGGAATACATTGAAAATTTGGCGACTGCCGCCCCGCTCCATGATATAGGCAAGGTTGGCATTCACGACCGTATCTTGCGCAAGCCGGGAACGCTCACGCAAGACGAACGTGAAATCATGATGCAGCACCCGCAGATGGGTTACGATGTTTTGCAGGAAGCGACCAAGGAACTTCATGATAGCCCGATGGTGCGTATAGCTGCAGAAATGGCTCTCGGTCACCATGAACATTGGAACGGTGACGGTTACCCAAACCACAAGAAACACGACGATATTCCGATTGGAGCCCGCATCATGGCGGTTGCCGATGTTTACGATGCCCTTGTCTCGAAACGCCCGTATAAAGAACCATACCCGCATGAGGTCGCTGTCAAAGAAATTGTCAAGGGCCGTGGGACGCAGTTTGACCCCGACGTTGTCGATGCGTTCCTCGCCATAGCAGACCAATTGCCCGAAATTTACGAACGGTTCAAAGACACTTCTTCTTCTGAGGAATGTAAGGATTGACACCAAGTCCTATAAATGAAAAAAAGCGCCACCTCAGCTGGCGCATTTCGCTCGTTTATACCATACCGATGCTTGTCTTTACCATCGTGTTGGTGGTCGTGTTCTCGAACTTTTTAAAATCCACTTTAATTACCTCTTCGTATAGTTCTTCAGAATCCAAATTCCAGGACAAGACCGTTCAGGACTTGGAACTTTTTTTTGAAAAATTTGAAAAGCAGTTTAAACCGCTTCCGCAGATTCTTCAGCATACGAAAGAATCGGAAATTAAGAAAGCTTTAAAAAAGCAACAGCAGTCATCTTCGTATATAGTCGATGTCTATTACGGCAATAGAAATGGCAAATATATTTCAGCCAGCGACTTTAAGCTTGATGAAGGCAAAAAGGAATTCCGTACAAAGACTTGGTATCTAGAAGCTTCGAGGCGCAAAGGGCTTGCTATTACAGGGCCGGAAATCAACGAAAAGGCGAAAAAACGCGTTCTCACTTATTCTTATCCGTTGTGGGATAAAAGTCGGAACTTTATGGGGGCCGTCGCTGAAGATATCGACTTGCAGAAAGTCCGCCAGCTGATGGGTGATTTTGCGAAAGCCGAAGGCGGAATTACAATGCTGGTTGGTTCTGAGAACGATAGCCTTTTCACGTATTTCCCGTATGAGACGAGCCTCCATAAGATTGTTGTAGATACGGTTGCAGGACTTTTGCACTTGGTGCAGGACGACATCCAGTTTGATAACCTGTCTCTTGAAAATGTAACGCGTTTTGAAAAGACCGATGTTGAAAATCGCAAGCTGATATTTTTGGTGATGCCTCTGAAGAATGCCCCGTTTTATGCGGTTCACGTGATTCAGAAGAATAAAGTAGTTGCAAAAGTCCAGGAAAATCTGAATGCGATTATTTTGGTCGTCTCGCTTATTGTTGCGGCACTGATATTCCTTACGTGGCTTATTGTGCGGTTCCTTTTCAAGTTCTTTATTCAAAAAGACTTGAATGAAAGCGTCAGTTCCAGTACGATGTTTGAAACACTTTTGGGGAGCGATAACTTTAGAATCATCCTGACGAACGACACGTTTGATATTCTCCATGCCAGCGCCTACATTGCGGAGTTCTTTAACAATGGCAATGACATTCGTGGAGAAATCCTTTGGAAGTTTTTCCATTCGGAACAGTTTAAAAAGTTTGTCTACAAAGTCTCGAAGGGCGGCGAAATGCACGCCAGCGAACGCCAGATTATTATTCCAGTTCGTAGCTGTACAGGTGAAGATGCCTGGTGGAAAGTAATCTTCCAGTTCCTCGTTGAAGACGATGGTTCCATCCGTTATTTGTTCCTCATTTCCGATGAAACGAGTGGCATCCAGAAGGATACGATTCTCGACACCATCATGCTTTCTGCGGGTAATTCAATTCTCGTGATTTTTGACAAGAATCGCAAAGTCAAGTACATGTCCAAGCAATTGACGGATTACCTTGTTGTGGACTGGAAAGATGTGATGGGGCAACCTCTTGAGAACATGCCTAAATGCGGCATGCCCGAAGATGTTGTTGTAGCTCTTAAAAAGACTTTTGACGAGCAGGGCGTCTGGAAAGATACGTTCATGCTCCAGACGCTCAATACGCATACTGATACGTGGTTCCGTGGTGAAGCTTGCACACTCAAGGTTCAGGAATCCGTTGTCGGTTATATGCTCTCAATGATTGATATTTCGGAAGTTGTTGCAGCCCGAGAAATTGCAGAACATGCAACACAGGCAAAGAGCGAATTTTTGGCGAACATGAGCCATGAAATCCGCACACCGATGAATGCCATTATCGGCATGGCCCACCTGATTCAAGAGACAAAACTAGACGAACGCCAACTCGGATTTATCGAACGCATTAGCCATGCAGCAACATCTTTGCTCGGCATTATAAACAACATTCTTGATTTCTCGAAAATTGAAGCCAACAAGCAAGACCTTGAAATCACGCAGCTTGTGCTGCAAGATATCATTGGCGAAGTGGCTGCCCTTGCCGAAGTGCGTATTGCAGGTCGTCCGATTGAGTTGATTGTTGATATCGACCCTGAAATTCCGGAAGTCTTGATGGGTGACCCGTTACGTCTTTCGCAGATTTTCACAAACCTCATCAACAATGCGACCAAGTTTACGGAAAGTGGTAGCATAACGCTTCAGATTAAGCAAGAACAGGTTATTGGAAACAACATAAAACTTTCGTTTAGCGTCATTGATACGGGTATTGGCATGACCACCGATCAGCTACACCACTTGTTCAATGCGTTTACGCAGGCTGACGGTTCCATTACGCGTAAGTATGGTGGCACCGGACTGGGGCTTGTGATTTCCAAGTCTCTCGTGGAACTTATGGGTGGCGAGCTTCAGGTGGAAAGCGAGTATGGCAAGGGTTCGAAGTTTTTCTTCACGATTACGCTTGCGATGGCGCCACAGTCGACCGTACCGAAATGGAAGTCTGTTTCAACATTCCGCAACAAGAATGTTTTGCTCGTGGATGATTGCGAACGCTTACGTAGTGTCTTGAGGCATTATTTGACAAAGCTGCGCTGCGTTGTTGAAGAGGCTGCTTCTGTGGACGAAGCGCTTGACTTGATACAGGCGCACGAAGAAGCGGGGGAGACTCCGTACGATCTCTTTATTGTCGATTACCAGATGCCGCTGATGAATGGCTTTGACTTTGTGCAAGGCCTCCCTGCCAATATGAGAAAAATTCCAAAAATTCTCATGCACCCCATCCACTTTGATGAACATAATTACCACCTGGCAACCGAAATCGGTTTCAACAGTTGCGTCGCAAAGCCTCTGCAAATCAGTTCCCTGCTTAGCGCCATGCAGGAAGCGGTTGATGAAAAACTGACATATCAAAAGGCTCCTAAGCCCGAAAAGAATAAGATATTCTTCAAAGAAGCGAAAATTCTCCTTGTCGAAGACAACGAGATGAACCAGGAATTGGCTGTATCGCTTTTAAACAGTGTCGGTTTAGCAACGATGGTTGCGCCCAACGGGAAAAAGGCTCTTGAGTTACTTAAAATCAATGCATTTGATTTAGTGTTAATGGATATCCAAATGCCTGTGATGAACGGTCTTGATGCCACAAGGGCAATCCGCAACCGCTCCGATGAGTATTTCAAGAATGTTCCGATCATCGCCATGAGTGCCAAAGCATTCCAAAAAGACCGCGACGATTGCCTCAAAGCTGGGATGAACTCTTATATCGCCAAGCCTATTGATCCGATGATGCTTTATGCCGAACTTGCAAAGTATTTGCCGGTTGCCGATAAAATGCCGATAGCACCAAGCGAAAATGAGCCTGCAACAACACCGTCAAATGCCGATGACAGCATTGTTGCCATGTTCCAAAAAGTCCGCAATTTTGATGCTGCTGCAGGACTTTACCATGCAAATGACAACAAGAATTTGTACTTCAAGATTATACAAGGTTTTGTTCGTGACTATAGCGGTGAAGCGGTTAATCTTAAAAAAGCGTTTGAAAGTGCAGATTTTGATGAATCAACTCGCATTGTCCATACGATAAAGGGACTTTGTGGAACGATAGGTTCATACCACGTGCAGACGCTTGGCGTGATGCTTGAAAATTCACTCCTTAAGAAGGAACTGAATCATAGCGAATTCCATGCATTTGAAAGTGCGCTTGAAGACCTTATGGATGACCTTAAGATTGTCATGCAAAACATTGCATCGGAACAGTCAAACGCCTCTGTAATCATCAAGCATGTGGATCCTGAAGCGATAAGTAAGCTCACTCATGCAGTTGAAGAACTCAAGCCTGCTGTGGAATCTTGTTCGCTTACGGCCTGCAAGCGAATTCTCGATACACTCGATAAAATCATGTTCTCGCAGGAACAGGAAACAATTTTGCAGAAATTGCATAATCAGATTGACGATTATGACTTTACTGCAGCAGAAGCAAGTCTCAAGAGCTTGGAAGAAACGCTTAAAGAACCATCGCTGCCATAAACGCAAGCACGATAATCACCACAGCGACAATCGTAAGCGGGCTTGTCTTTTTCTTCTTTTCGCCAAATTCATTTTCGACGATTTCTTCGTAGTCGGGCGTTTCGAGGTCGCTGTATTCAGCGCCTTCTTTCCAGCTGGTGTTCTTGTCGCTCCCGCAGTGGGGGCAGAAGGTTGCGCCTTGTTTCAATTCGGCGCCGCAATGAGGACAATGGGTCATGAGCGATGAGGTCGGCGCAGAGCGCCTTTGAGGTATGAGTTTTGACTAGAGAAATGTAGTAAAAAGTCGTTAGTGGTTGGTATACATCAAATGCGAGTCCACAAGTGGCCTCACGCTTGATTTCCTTGCATGTCATTCTGACAACCGAAGGGCGGAAGAATCCAGTTAAGGTCTTTAGTTTTTATATATTGCTTTATATGAATCGTTTCCTATCTGTTCTATTGCTTTTATTTTTGACATCTTGTTCGACAAAGCTTGCTGTAGTAGACGAGGGCTCGATGCAGGCATATATGCCAACACCCAATAAAGGACTTGGATTTTTTATAGATAAAGATACCGTTGTAAATCGAGTTCAAATGGGAATTCGTACCTATGACAAGGAAACGATGAATTTGTCTGGTTTGTCGAATGAAGCGAATTTTCTCGAAAATGGTTCTCCCAAATATGAATATGCAGCAGATATTCGTTATAGGCTAATTCGTTTCCCGATTACGCTAACCGTAGAAAATTTCGAAAAAATAAACTCATACTTGTTTAAATTTGGTGCTGGCTTGGATCCTTATCCTTATGTCGATGTTGCTTTTGCTCATTTGCAACGTTTTTTTGAATTCGGCATAGCTGTTAATGTTGGTATTGCATATGAAAAGGAATCTTTGAAGGGAAGCTATATAAAAAAAGAAAATACATTTGTTGGAAATTTAGGCGATGTGAACGATGGTTCGTGGGAACATGAATGGAAAATCACAGGAGCTTTGGAAGGTTATCTAAATGTTTTCCCATTGAAAAATCTGGCACTGACTTATTCGTTCACATATTTTTATCCACGGTTATTCGATAATGTGGATGGACATTCGGTGTCTTTTGATTTCCCGCCGATTCTCATGAACTATCTAGGAGCCTCTTACTTATTTGCCGAACATTATCAAGTTTCTGCAGGCACAATCTTGTATTTAGATTCTCGCCTAAAACAAAAGTTTTGGCATGTCGAAACATCTATTGGCTACTTGTTCTAGATAAAAAACACCTCGGAAAAATCCGAGGTGTTTTTAAGCTTTTTGCTTGTCGCAAATTAAAGACTACCGTGAGCAACAAAGCCCTCAGTATTAACCGAGGGCGTTTGCGAGAGTGAGCGCCACTCACATATTTCTATGTGATTCTAGGCGCGAACGGTCTCATTAGAGCTTGTCGTTGGAGCCGAGCACATCCACGATCTTGTGCATGTACATCTTCTTCATGTTTTCACGAGCCGGCTTGAGGTACTGGCGCGGGTCGAAGTGTTCCGGATGTTCGTCGAAATACTTACGGATAGCGGCAGTCATAGCGAGACGGCTGTCAGAGTCGATGTTGATCTTGCAGACAGCAGAGCGAGAAGCTTCGCGGAGCTGTTCTTCCGGAATACCAACTGCATCCGGGAGCTTACCGCCGTGAGCGTTGATCGTATCAACTTCGTCCTGCGGGACAGAAGAAGAACCGTGGAGAACGATCGGGAAGCCCGGGAGCTTCTGTTCGATGGCGTGGAGCACGTCGAATGCCAGAGGAGGCGGAACGAGCTTGCCCTGAGCGTTACGAGTGCACTGTTCCGGCTTGAACTTGTATGCACCGTGAGAAGTACCGATGGAGATAGCGAGGGAGTCGCAGCCCGTACGGGTAGCGAAGTCGATCACTTCTTCCGGCTTCGTGTAGTGAGAAACTTCAGAAGCAACTTCGTCTTCAACACCGGCGAGAACACCGAGTTCAGCTTCGACGGTAACGTCGTGAGCGTGAGCGTATTCAACAACCTTCTTGGTGAGGGCGATGTTGTCTTCGTACGGAAGAGCAGAACCGTCGATCATCACGGAAGAGAAACCGTTGTCGATGCAGTCCTTGCAGAGTTCGAAAGAGTCACCGTGGTCGAGGTGGAGCACGATCTGCGGATTTGCGCAGCCGAGTTCCTTGGCGTATTCAACAGCACCCTGAGCCATGTAGCGGAGGATGGTGCCGTTAGCGTAGTTACGAGCACCCTTAGAGACCTGCATGATCACCGGAGACTTGGTTTCAACGGCGGCCTGCACGATAGCCTGCATCTGTTCCATGGTGTTGAAGTTGAAAGCCGGGATAGCATAGCCACCCTTAACTGCCTTAGCAAACATTTCCTTGGTGTTAACCAAGCCGAGTTCCTTGTAAGAAACTGCCATTTGTTTTACCTCTTGTTTTTGATTGGCGACTTGCGCCGCCGGTTTAAAAGTTACGTGCCTTAATTTAGAAAAATCAGGCCTAATTAAAAGTTCTTTTTTGAAAAAAAACTCAATATTTTAGGCTAAAAAGAGACCCCGACCTAAGGCCGGGGCGACTCCTGTATTATTCGGTTTACCGAACTACTTCACTTTCTGTGTACGGTCTGTGATCACGAGGTCCACGCGGCGGTTCTTTTGGCGACCTTCCTTGGTGGAGTTGTCCGCAATCGGCATGGTCATGCCAAGGCCCTTAGCGGTGAGGCGGGTTTCTGCGATACCCTGTTCCACGAGGAATTTCATCACGTTTTCAGCACGCTGCTGAGAAAGCGTCATGTTGAATTCTTCGGAACCGGTGTTGTCGGTGTTTCCTTCAATGGACACGTCAAACTGCTGGTAAACGGAGAGGATACCGGCAATCTTAGCAAGGCTTGTCATGAGGTCGGTCTTCAAGGTGGCACGGCCCACGTCAAACAAAATGTCGGACATCGAGAGGATGATACCGCGAGCGTCCTTTGTCACCTGGATCATCTGGGACTGGAGGGCGTTTAACTTGTCCATAGCTTCGTTCTTGCTGGCTTCGAGCTTGTCCTTCTGGGCCTTGATGGCCTGTTTTTCGGCTTCGAGGTCAGAGACCTTACCGCTACGGGCTTCACCAATCTGTTCCTGGATAGCTTCGATAGTGCGATTTGTGGCGGCACGCTTTTCCCAGTTCTCGGCAATGTGATTCTGGATAGCCTGGGTTTCGCCCTGGAGCTTTGCAATTTCTGCATACTTTTTGCAGTTTTCCAAGAATGTCGGAATCAGCTTGGATTCATCGTCATCCGCATAAATCGTTTCAAGAGCATTGAGCGTGCCATAGCCTTCGGCAAGCGTAAGCTTTGCGGCGTAAGCGTTGGACGGCAAATTGGTCTTGGCGTTGTCGAGAGCGAGTCGGCACTGGTCAACTGGGGTGACGGTGGGGGCGTCCGCTGCAAAGCTAATGGAAGCGGCGAGGGCGCCGAGAGTCAAAATCTTAATCGTCTTCATCTTTGCGGCTCCTTACTTCTTGGTTTCCTTTTCGAGAATGCTCTGGTACAGGACCTTGCGTTCTTCGTCGGCACGGAGAGATTCTTCGAGTTTCTTGTCTTCGTTTTTAGCCTTTTCGTTTTCGGATTTGGCTATGGCGAGTCGCATTTCAAGTTCGCTCTGTTCTGCAAGCGCCTGGGCTTCTTCGATTTTTCCGTCTTCTTTCAGGGCTTTAGCTGCGACAAGCTTGGAATACGAGTTCGATGTCATGCTTGCATCGAGCTTGTTTTCGTTGACGAGTGAGCGCGTTGCATCGGCTTGTCCAAGGGAACGGTTGATTCCGCTCTGGCTTCCTGAGCAACCGGTAAGGGCCGCGAGGGCGAGCGTTAAAGAACATGCGAATATTTTAGCCTTCATCGGGGCTTCTCCTATGATTGATATTCCGCGCTAAAATTACATTCTGGTTTATTAAAAAGTTCTTGCATCCGCAAAAAAACTTTTTTTACTTGCTTATGTATATGGAATAGTGTAGATTAAAATTGTGTATAGGAAGGTTTTTTATGAATCTTTTTCTAAAAAAATCAAGTTTTATAGGAATTTTTTCCTTCCTGCTTCCGTTGTCTAGCGCTTTTGCCGGCAACGTTGAATACCATTTGAATAAATCTGCCAATCCGACTCAAGATGAACTCGAAGCTTATGCGCTAATCGAAGCCGCAATGGATTCGGCGGTTTATTTGTACAATAAGTATTCTGACCTTTCTAAACATATCGAAGTTTATTATAGCACGGGCGTTCCCACAGCCGAGGCTAGCAGTAATGGAGACCTGCGTTTTGGCAAGGATCGCAATTATATGTACGTAGGCACCGCTATGCACGAAATGGCGCATACCATGGGCATGGGTACGACATCAGAGTACAAGGCTATGATAGATGGGGGCGTTTTCAAGGGCGAAAAGGCTCAAAAGCTCATCAAGGAAATTGATGGGCCGGATGCTGTACTCAAAGGCGACAGCCAGCATTTTTGGCCGTATGGCATCAATTACAAGAGTGAAGTCCATTCCGAACAGGATTTGATCAATCACGTGAAAATCGTGAACGCGATGTATCAGGACATTTTCAAGGAAGCGTTCTACATGCAGGGGAGGGTAAAATCTCTTTCTGAAAAAAAGTGCATGGGAATTACTTCTTCGAATACGCTTGAACTTATGGACTGTGCCGATACGGCGACTTTTGTCAAAATCTATTCAATGGGCGATAAACCGGTGACGTATCGTTTTCAGCTCGGGAACCGTGTAATCGATATCCCGAATGAATCCACTGCGGCTGGTATTAAGGCTTCAACGTACGGCTATAATGGCGGAGCGCACCAAAAGTACCAACTTGAAGATGCTGGGGTAAACACTCCGAACGCATTTCTTCTCAGAAACTACAAGAGTGGGCTTTATCTGCAAGCTGTCGGGAAAGATGTTGTGCAGAATCCAATGCCTTCGCGCTCCGATGATTTCATCTGGAAAATTGAAGAACAACGTGCTGATTCTGCGGACAAGCCTGTATCCATTTCAAAGCGCCGAGTTCCAAACAAGAATTTGGAAGAATCAATGCCAGAACGTTTGTTTGACGCTCTCGGGCGAGCCGCCGGCAAGATCCGTCGCGGTGTAACGTCGAAACTTTTGAAAAGCAAATAATTAAAATTTCACAGGATACTTCGTGGCTATTCGCCACTCAGTATGACGATGAAGCAAAAAAAAGACCGCTCATAAGCGGTCTCTTTTGAATTCTGTTTTTCGAGATTAGAATGCGTCTGTTGCTGCTTCACTTGCTTCTGCAACAGCTTCTGCAGTCGGAGCAACTTCTGCAACGGATGCCTTTACGGCATCTGCAGTCACATCATTTGCGCCCTTTTCCACCATCGTAAGCTTATGTTCCTTAAAACGGTTCATAGCAATCGTCGTCGGCTTTTGAGAAAGCTGAATGTAACCCGACTTGGCTTGATTGTTAATGAAGCGGGCTTCATGAGCCATCATGACAACGGCGCGGAAAACCGAGCCCTGGCATTCTTCACTAGCATAGATATCGTCAAGATAAACTCTTTGAGATTCAGCCATTAGGTACCTCGAAAAATTTTTAGAAGAGGGAGAGGGATTCGAACCCTCGTTACCGTAAGGTAAACACGCTTTCCAAGCGTGCGCCTTCAACCACTCGGCCATCCCTCCGTTAGGATGACCTCCATTGAGGAGGTGCGCCAATAATAACTTTTATTTTTTCGTTTGTCAAGGGTTTTGGGCTAAAAAATCAAAAAAAGTGAAATTTTTTAGGGATTTTAAGATTTTTTAGCCGCAAATATAGCCCTACAACTTGCTCAGCTCATCCCATACAACTTGCATCAAGGGTTCCAACGTTTTCGGTGTGAAATCGAACTTGATGTTTGCTGTTGCGAAGAGCTCTGGGATCGGACGGCTGCTGCCCAGGCTTTCGGCCTTGAACAAGTCGTCGATTGCCTTCTGCGGGTCCTTCTTGAAGTTTGCCCAGACCTGCAAAGCGCCAATCTGTGCGATGCCGTATTCAATATAGTAGAACGGGCATTCGAAGAGATGGAGCTGCTTTTGCCACAGGTTTCGGCGAACAGCTTCAAGTCCGGAGTAGTCCACCCCGGCATCGTAGCGATCCATGATTTCGCTCCAGATATCGCTTCTATCTTCGGCGGTATGTTCCGGGAAGTTGTACAGACGATGCTGGAAACTGTCGATACTTGCAACCCACGGGAATAGCCAAATCACGTCGGCGAGTTCGCCTTCGGTGCTACGGACTATCGCTTCATGGTCGTCGCCGTAGAACGGCTTCAGGTTCGACATGCCGATGAGTTCCATGCTCATGCTTGCGACTTCTGCAAATTCAGCAGGAACATCGCGGTATGCGAAAATCGGCTGGTTTGCGAGTGCAAACTGATGGAACGAATGACCGGATTCATGCAACAGCGTGTAAATGTCGCGGTCCGTATTCGCGGAGTTCATGAAAATGAAGGGGAGGCGGCTTTCGTCAAAACCGATTTGGTATCCGCCTGGAGCCTTGCCTAGTCTGGAATCCGGATCGATAAGCTTTTTCGCCTGCATTTCACGAGCCCACTTGCCGGCTTGTGAATGAATGCTTTCAAAAATGGAATCGACTTTTTCAATAAGTTCATCGCCGCTCTGGTACGGCTTGAGTGGCGGCCTGCTCAGCGGGTCGACATCCAAGTCCCACGGGCGTAAACGTTCGAGTCCCATTTTCTTGGCGCGACGCTTGTACATTTCCTTCTGCAACGGGAGTACAAACTTTTCGATGCTTTCGTGGAAAGCTTCGCAGTCAGCCGGAGTGTAGTCGAAACGGTGCTTTGCGAGGAAGATATAGTCAATGAAATCCTTGCAGTTTGCGTTCTTGGCAATCTGCTTACGGATTTCAAACAACTTATCGTAAGACTTGTCTAACGCTTCTTTGTCCTGGAGACGGCGGTTCCACATGGCTTTCCAGGCGCGTTCGCGAAGGTCTCGGTCGGTCTTTTCCATGTAGGCAGCGAGCTGCTGCATGGTCTTGACTTCGCCATCGAACTCAACGCTCATGCCACCGGTGATTTTCTGGTAGGCCTGAATCGCTTTATTCTCTTCGGTTTCAAGCGGAATGTTATCGGGGGAGAACAAGTCAAGAGAAACTTGCACGCCCTTAAGCCATTCACCGAATTCGCCCTTGAGTGCGTCCTTGGACGGGTGCGCCATCAGCTTCCGGTTCAGCTTGTCGTCGTATTCGATCATGAGTGGCTGAATATTTTCGACAAAGTCTGAATAAGCTTTGGCTGCTTTCTCGTCGCGGGTATCGCACGTCATAGCGACATAGCGTCGTGAACTCACTTCGCCAAGAACCGATTCCAGTTCGCTCCAATCTAGAATCCATTGACGGAGCTTTTCGACGTTTACAGGAATATCGCGCTGCAAAAGAGCGCGATATAGTTTAGAGATTTCTTTTTCGTCATCCGGATTTAAATTCTCCGGAACAAAGTTGCGTTTTTTCATGTGTTATTATTTAATAATTTTTCCGAGCCATTTGTTCACGAGAAGATCAAACAATCTGTCGCGGACGAGGTTCTGGAGCTTTTCGACATCTTCGGGCTTCACGTCTCTCTTGATTTCGAAGTCCTGAGAAACCGGTTCTCCACCTTCGGTAAGGGATACGTCAATAAAGCCAGCAATGCCGTAGTACGTGATTTGGTTAATCTTAAAGACGTTTGCGTCCAACGGGAATGCGGCGTTGAAGTGCAAGTCGTTGTCGCCCGGAGCAAGTCTGATGGTGTCCTTCAGCGTCAGAGGTACTGTGACGAGCGTATCAAACTTGATTTCGATCTGGAGCTTGTTGATCCACAAGGTATCCTTGCCGGTGTTGTTGGCGTTCAAGTAAACGTCAAAGTTTGCATTACCGAGGTTCTTGTTGATGATGTTCTGGGACAAGTCCTTGACCAACATAACGGCCTTCGGGTTCGGCAAGAAACCGTCCATTCCGTTATTCACGAGTTCCATAACGTCATCATAGACATCAACGTTATCGAAGGTGAGGTCCTTGTACTCCATTTTTGTCTCGATGAGGACTTTAGCTGCCTGAAGTTTTTTGATGAACGAGCAGCCGGTGAATGTCGTTGCCACAAGTGCGAATGCACCCGCAACAGCGAACGATAAAGCGAAGCGTGAGAATTTGGTTTTCATATTTATCTCCTTGTCTTTGTTCTTTATTATAATAAATTTATTTCCCCTTGTTCGGTTTTATCTGAAATTCGTCAGCGTTTGTATAAGCTTTTGGACGTCTATCGGTTTTGCCAAATGGCCGTTCATACCTGCAGCAAGGGCGTTTTTCTTGTCTTCTTCAAAAGCGTTCGCAGTCATTGCGATAATTGGAACTTTGGACTTTTGCGGGTCTTCCAGTTTACGGATGGCCTTGGTCGCGTCATATCCGTTCATTCGGGGCATCTGCACGTCCATCAAAATGAGATTGTAAGCCCCAGGGGGAGCCCTGCGCACTTTGTCGACTGCGATATCTCCGTCATTTGCTGTATCGACCACTAGACCGTTTTCTGTCAGGATTTCTTCGGCAATTTCGCGGTTCATTTCGTTGTCTTCGACGAGTAGCACCTTCATGTCCTTGAGCGGAATGGTTGTAACCGTTTTCTGCTCCGCAGTCTCGGGGCTGAGGTCCTTGCACCACTTCATCGGGATACTGACGGCAATCTTTGTCCCTTGCCCTTTCTTCGAGTCAATTTTGATAGTGCCGTTCATGATGTCCGTGAGCTTTTTCACGATTGTCATGCCAAGACCTGTGCCTTGGATGCGGCTTACCGTAGTGGAGCTTTCTCGTGTAAATTCATCGTAAATGTGTTCTATAAAGTCTGAGCTCATGCCGATGCCGGAATCTTCAACGACAAGTGTGTACATTCCGTAACCTTCACGGTCGCATTTTTCCTCTTCAAGCGTACACATGATTGAGCCGTTTTCGTTCGTGTACTTGATAGCGTTTCCGATAATGTTTGCTGCAATTTGGTTGATACGGTCGCTATCGATGAGGACCATCTTGTGCTCGAGGTTGGTAATTGTCGCTGTGAACAGGATCCCTTTAGTTTCGGCATGTGAACCATATGTTGTTGACAACGCCTTGATGACGTTTTCAAGATTGCATTTCTGTTCGCTCAGGATGATTTTCCCGGATTCAATGCGGGACATTTCAAGAACCTGGTTCACAAGTGATAAAAGCTGTTTCCCGGCAATGTCAATTTTATCTAGGTATTTCTTGATTGTTTCTTTTTCTTCGATGTGCTTTTTGGCCATCGCAGTAAAGCCCATGACTGCATTCATCGGTGTTCGGATATCGTGCGACATGTTGAACAGGAATGTCGTCTTGGCGTTGCTTGCTTCGCGTGCGGCGTTCAATGCCTGAGAAAGCTTGCGGTTGGCTTCAATTTCTTTAGATTTTTCTGAGGTAATGTTTCTAAATAAAATAATTCCTTTGTAGACAACATCTTTCTTGACTTCAACGGGAATATAAACCATAGTGATGTATTCTTTTTTCCCATTGGGTTTTGTGCTACAGAATACAACACTTGGAATATAGTTGAGGACCTTGCGTTCCTTGATGGTGACGTTGAAGAAAGTCCTAAAATCATCACCGTTCTGCATGTCGTCGTTGTATTGGATAAAACCTTCTACGAGATTATCAAGTTGCCCAGTCTTAGGGAACGGCATTGGCTTAATAGACAGGTCTTCGAAGGTGCCGTTTTCGGCGTCAACGTAAATCATGGCCCTTGCGATTGCATTTTCAGCCTTGGCGATGTAGTTTGCAAGCCTGTTCTGACGTGCTTCGTTGCGCCTAATCAGGAGCTGCACAATCATCAGGTAGATGATGTAGCCTGCAAATATGAGGATAAGCAAGGCCTGTAACATTCGGCCAGCTTGAATGCCCATAGAATAGAGGCTTCTAGACGCTTCTGTCGGAAAGTTTGAATAAACGCTCAGTGGAACTGTACGTAGTGGTGCGATGTAGCCTTGAATCTCATCGGTGTTCCCGTTGAACTTGTAGCTGGACGGGGTTCTAGTTGCATAAGCGCGGATAATGTTGTTTCTGTTTTCTTCGTCAAATTTTGAGGTGTACAGGAATTTTCTGAAATTGTCTTTGGAAAGTCCTTGAATTGAAGTTTGTTGCATTTTCATGGATTCAAGGGCGATAAGGCTTTTGCCTTCTGTATTTACGATTCCGGCAGATGCGTGTGCGCCGTAGACTTTGTAGTCTAGGAACCTCTTGATTGAATTTTCGTCAAACGAGGTAGAGAGGATGCCGACAATTTTTCCTTGAATGTAGACGGGGGCGTAGAACAAAATGTACGCCATGGACGTATTTGTGGGCATCATGACGAATATGCCGCTATTGCCTTTTATGCCGTCGGTGAAATACCACTTGTTGCCGGAATAGACCTTTTCTCCGGTTGTTTTTAAAGTCATTCCGCTGGAATCAGTAAAGTTCAAGTGGTCAAACTGGATCATCTTTTCTAATTCTGCCAGGAAAACAGAGTTCATTTGGCCGTCTCGGATATCGTTGGAGCTGAGTTTGGCGAGGGCTTCGACCGATTTGAGCGAGTTCGAGAAAATATCGTCCAGCTTGTTTGCCATGGCTAGGGTTATATCTTTGATATAGTCCCTGTTTCGAGCCATGACGGCAGCCTTGTCTTCGGCTTGGAACGCAGCGAAGGCTTGAATGACTAAATAGACAACAAGTATAAGGGGAGCGAACCTTATAACCGAATGCTTTAATCTTTTTTCCTTATGTTTGTATTTTGTAAAAAACTGCACGATGCTCCCCAATTATCCATTATCTATAAAAAATATAAACTATATAAATCCAAATAATTATGGTGTTTTTGCGAAAAAAATGGAAAAATGAAAATAAGTGACAAATTTCAAAATTTTTCCGAATTTTTACATCATGTTGTTTCTTTTCCGCGAAAAAAATGTAATTTTCTTGTTAGTCAATTATTCCAAATTGGAATACTAGCAAAATCAAGGAATTTAAATGAACCGTTACGATCTTGTATTGCTCGGCCTCATTCTGGAACATGAACGCAGTGGGTACGATATAATCACGGAAATTCGTGATCGTGAACTCGACCGCTGGGCGAAGATTAGCACATCGACCGTTTATAACAGACTGATAACGCTCGAAAAGAACGAGTGCATCGTCGGTCATTCGGAACGCGACGGAAACCGCCCGGAACGCATGGTGTTCAACATCACGGACAAGGGTAGGGAAGTGCTGCGCAAGGAAGTCCTCAAGCATTTGACCGGATTCAACGACGATCCGCGTACGCTTGGTTTTGCTTTCCTTTACGGTGCCGAAAACAAGGAAGTTATCCGCACGCTCGAAGTACATGAACGTAGACTGGTTCAGGAAATCGAAAATCTTGAAAAGATGATTGCCGAAGAACCGCGCCCGACGCTTTACCCGGAGGGACCGTTCCTTAACTGCATGAGCCGTGACCACATCTTGGTGGAACTCAAGTACGTGCGTGCCGCTATCGGCATTTTGCGCGACCCGGTCCGCAGCAAGAAACTCGGCGGATACTTCTATATCAATTTCGGTAACCGCGATTTCGAAAAGTTTGATGAGTAGAGTTTAGACGAAAGAACGGGCTTACGCCCTACAGACTAGAGACGAAAGAGAAAAAATGGCGCTTCGCGCTAGTAAAAACATTGGTTAAATGAATTACTTTCTCTCGTCTCTCGTCTCTCAGCTCTCGTCTAATTTCTAAATTTACCCCGCAAAAGTTTTAACGGTTTCTGATAGGGTTCCTAACCACTAATCACCAACCACGAATCACTTTTTACAACACCCCCTCTCTAACGGAGATACAATGGCTACAAAAACAGTGAAGAAGAGCGCTGCAAAGAAGGCCCCGGCAAAGAAGACCGCTAAGGTCGCTGCCCCGAAGTATGGCTACTTTGATGACGCTGCAAAAGAATACGTGCTCACCACCCCGGCTACCCCGATCAAGTGGTGCAACTACGTCGGTACTCTCAACTTCGGCGGTATCGTCGATACGACCGGCGGCACTCTCGTTTGCAAAGGCGACCCGGCTCTCAACCGTATCACCAAGTACATTGCACAGATGCCGTGCTCTGACTTCAAGGCCAGCACTATCTACATCCGTATCAAGGATGGCAAGAACTACAAGATTTTCTCCCCGTTCTACGTTCCGACTCTCGTCAAGCTCGACAAGTGGGAATGCCACGTGGGTCTTTCCTACATGCGCTGGATTGCCGAAGTTTACGGCCTCCGCGTTCAGGTCACGATTTTCGTCCCGACGGGCTCCAACACTCTCCTCCAGGACATCCAGGTGACGAACATCGCCGGTGGTTCTAAGGAAGTGGACATTATCCCGGTTTATGAATTCAGCCACTTCGAAGCTGAAAAGCAGCTCACGAACGCTGACTGGGTTCCGCAGACCATGACCCTCAAGGGCCACTGGGAAAAGGATGGCCACGTCGTTTTGGAACAGTACGCTTACATGAAGCGCGACTACGCCGTGAACTACGTTACTGCTGACTGCAAGGTTGGTTCCTTCGATGGTGACCGCCGCGTATTCCTCGGCCAGAACGAAATGGGTTCCTGGGCAAATCCGCTCAGCCTCCAGAACAAGGAACTTGCTAATAGCGAATGCGACCGTGGCGACAACATTGCCGCTCTCATGATCCACGCTGGCAAGATCGCTGCCAAGAAGACTTTCCGTACCTGCACCCAGCTCGGTCAGGAACAGAGCCTCAAGGTTGCTGCCAAGGCTATCAAGAAGTACCGCGATCTCAAGAACGTGGACAAGGCTTTCGAAGAACTCGCAAAGTTCTGGGAAAACTACCTCTCCACGATCCAGGTCAAGACCCCGGATGCTTCCTTCAACACGATGGTGAACGTACACAACCCGCGTCAGTGCCACACCACCAAGAACTGGAGCCGCTACCTGTCCCTCTATCAGTTGGGCTACGGCACCAGCCGCGGTATCGGTTACCGTGACTCTACTCAGGATCTCATGGGCGTCATGAGCCACATGCCTGAAGAAGCTCTCGTTCTCACCAAGAACCTCATCTCCGTGCAGCGTCCGGAAGGTAACGCTATGCACCAGTACGCTCCGCTCGCCCTTGCTGAAGACACGGGTAACGAAGCTAACGCCGGTGACTCCCGCGAAAAGGCTGGCGTTCTCGACGCTAATGGCAATCCGGCATACGCTGACTGGTATGGCGATGACCACCTCTGGATCGTCCTCACTGTCGCTACTTACCTCAAGGAAACTGGCAAGATGGACCTCCTCAACGAAGAAATTCCGTTCTACGTTGCAGGCAAGAAGCATGCTGAACGTCCGACAGGCACTGTCCTCGAACACTTGAAGCGCGCTCTCAAGTTCACTCGCGAACACCTTGGTCAGCACAACCTTCCGCTCCTCGGCTTTGCCGACTGGAACGACTGCATGAACCTCCCGCTCGGTGCAGAATCTACGTTCAACACTGCTTTGTACGCAAAGGCTTTGCTCGAAATGATGGGCATTGAAGAAGCTCTCGGCGACAAGGAAGCCGTTGAAATGTACAAGGGCTGGTACGAAGATGTCAAGAAGGCATTCAACGACAGCGCTTGGGATGGCAAGTGGTGGACTCGTTGGTTTGACAAGGACGGCAACGGCTACGGCGTTTCCTCTGCCAAGTACGGCAAGATTTACTGCAACGGCCAGTCCTGGCCGGTCATCGCTGGCATCGCTTTCGGCGACCGTGCAGTGCAGGGCATGGACAGCTTGAACAAGCTCCTCAACACCAAGTACGGCGTGAAGAGCTCTACTCCGGGTTACCGTGGCTTTGAACCGGCTGTCGGTGGCATTTCCACCTATCCTCCTGGAGCAAAGGAAAACGGCGGTATCTTCCTCCACACGAACCCGTGGGTGATGATCGCCGAAACGATCCTCGGCCGTGGCGACAACGCATTCCAGTACTACAACCAGATCAACCCGGCTTCCAAGAACGGCATCCTTGACGTGTTTGAATCTGAACCGTACTGCTATCCGCAGAACATCCTCGGTGACGAACACAAGCAGTTTGGTATGGGCCGTAACGCATGGCTCTCCGGTACTTCTACTTGGACATACCAGGCTGCAACGCAGTTCATCCTCGGTATCCGCGCAAGCTTCAACGGTCTCGTTGTTGATCCTTGCATCCCGAGCGCATGGGCTGGCTTCGAAGCTACCCGTAAGTTCCGCGGTGCTACCTACCAGATTACTGTGAAGAACCCGGATCACGTCTGCAAGGGCGTCGCAAAGATGGTTGTTGACGGTCAGGAAATCGATTCCAACGTCGCTCCGATCTTTACGAAGGGTATCCACAAGGTTGAGGTAACATTGGGTTAATAAAACCAATGTCATCCCGGACTCCGATCCGGGATCGCCTATGTAAATTTCAAAAGCGCCAGTCTCTCACGAGGCTGGTGTTTTTTATGTTGTAATCTTGAATAAATTGTTTATATTAAAATGCATGAAGATTAACTTGTTAAAACTTTTTTTGTGGGCTTTTGCCTTGCTTCTTTTGGTTGGCTGCTCGATGCGGCCGCTTTCTGCGAGCGCGTTTATGGAAGCCTACCAGAGCGTAAACGATTCCTCTAAGACTGTGGTTGGGGTATCGATTACGGGAATGCGGGGTGTTACTTCAAATTCGGAAGAGCCGAAAATGGACTCTATCGGTAATCACGTTTATGGAGTCAAGGATGAAGGCGTAATAGACATCTCTGTCCCGGTTTATCATTTTATAGATCATTTTGCTATTGGGGGTGGCTTTCAGTATTTCACGCCTTTTGTCTCGTTAGGTGTTGCTTTTGATCATTTTGGCGTGATGGGGTGGGGTACGGTTGCTGCAGGTGGTATAAGTGTGATGGAGCAAATTTCGCCAACGGAAGAATTGCATTTAGGCTTATTTCAGTTCGCCTCTCGCACATCGAGCTATGCTGGCTGCAAAGCCGTTGATGGAAATTGTGGCGAAGCTTTTGGTGTTGCAATTTATTATTTCGAGTTCGGTGGCGGCTCCTATTTTATGTATAAAACAGGCTTTAAGTGGCATTTGGGTGCCGAATTCAGATACAGCTACGACATCGACTACAAGGCAAATCGCTTTGCGTTTACCTTAAATCTTTTGGGGTTGTGATTTGGTTACGATTTATCCCGAGATTCGCATGTAGACGCACAGTACGCGGCTTACGGTATAGCCGGACTTGAGGAGCGATTTGAGCATCGGTACAACGTTGATTGTTGTAATCCAGTCACTATCGGCAAATTTGCCTTTCCAGCTTTTGGCTGAACCGTTGTCGAATACGTCCTTGATCATGGAATCGTAATAGGGGAGGTACTTGACTGAGATGACATCTTTCAAAGATTGATTCACGACTTCGTCCGTTTTGGCAAAGCCAGAATCTGTGGCGAAAGCGTTGTTGCATCCGAGAATGGTGAAGTTGCGGTCAACCCAGAAAATACCGATGTTCGGGAAATTGAAAAGTGAATTTATCAGAGATTCCTCAACACCGCTCTTCATGAGGAATGGAATTTCAGGCGATGTTTCGACGCGGCGTGCAGAACCAATCATGACAATTCGGTCTTCGTCATCGGGAGCGAGGTGTCCGCGGAAGTCGTACCACACGAGGTTCTTTTCGCTGTTCCAGCAACGAATCTTGAGTGTGCCGAAGCGGGCATCTTCGTTGGCAAGGCGGTTCAGCTGGCTTTGTTCATCAAGCAAATGTCCTTTGTCGTCGTAGGCTGCTTGTCCACCTGCTTTCATCATGCATTCGTTCATGACTCGTTCAAGCAGTTTGAAGTCGTCTTCGGGCATGAGCGTTTCAATGTTGGCGATACCCCCTGAACGCGGAACGTCTCTGTAGTCATCGTCCATCATGGGAGTTTGTAAAAAGAGCTGGCGGCTTTCAAAATCAAATTTCCAGAGGAAGTCACCGGTATTGCGAAGCAAAGATTTGAGCTTTGTTTCGGCTTCATCCAGGCGATGCTGGTTTTCAACGGTGTTTGAAATGTTTTTAATCAAGCAAATATAACGCGATTCGTCCATTGAAAGGCGTTGGTGTTGGCATCGCATTTCAAACCAAAGCATTGAGCCATCGTCTCGCTTGTACGAGAACATGAACGGCATTTCGGGGTGCTTGTCAATATCGTCAAAGTAGAGTTTGAGTCGAGCCCAGTCTTTGGGTGGCAAGATGTCGCGGAACAGGCGGTCTTTGCTTAAGTTGTCAAAGAGCGGGTCTGACATGAACTGCGGCATTGAACTGATGAATTCAAACTTGTCAGAAAGTACGACGATGAACTCACCGAGGTTGCCCGCAAAAAGCGTATAAAGCCGTTGCCTTTTCCAATAGTCGAGCAATAGCAAAATGGTGGCAATCAGCAAAAGCAAGAGCACGGTGCAGACATAGCACCAGCCCACAGACCAATCAATAGAGTTCATCATACATTTATAAGATAATCATTTTTTAGTAGGCAAAGCAATAGAGCAAAGAAAAAAGCCTGCTCGTAAGCAGGCTTGTAATTTAAAAGGTTATGCTTTGAAAAGGAGATTCCCGCGCGGTGTCGGGAATGGCATCCTTCCTACTGTCTACTTCCTACCGTCTACTCGGCAAAGTATTCCTTGGCCTTGGCGATAACGTCTTCGACCTTGACCATGGTGAACTGCTTTTCGTTGCGGAACTTCCATTCAACTTCGCCGTTTGCGAGGCCCTTCTTGCCGATGGCGATACGCACCGGAGAACCCCAGAGGTCAGCGTCCTTGAACTTCACGCCCGGACGTTCGTCGCGATCGTCGACGAGCACGTCGATGCCGGCAGCTTCGAGTTCCTTTTCGAACTTTTCTGCAAGTTCCATGAGTTCTGCTTCCTTGCCGATCGGTACGATTTCCACTTGGAACGGAGCGATGGACTTGGGCCAAATCGGTCCGAAGTCATCGTGGCTGTTTTCCACGACGGATGCCATCAAGCGGCCCACGCCGATGCCGTAGCAGCCCATAATGGCCGGAGCGGTCGTCTTTTCTGCGGTGAGGAACTTAGCGCCCATGGATTCAGAGAACTTGGTGCCGAGCTTGAAGATATTACCCATTTCGATGCCGCGTGTTTCGGTGAGGAGTTCACCGCAGCAGGGACACTTGCAGACTTCGGAAGCTTCTGCGATGTCCGCCACTTCGAACTTCGGGAAGTCGCGCTTCGGGTTGCAATGCTTGAAGTGGAAGCCTTCTTCGTTTGCGCCCGTGACGAGATCGAAGGAATCTGCGATGGCTTCGTCCACGATGATGCGCGTATCGTGAGAATTGATCGGGGATGCAAAGCCCGGAACCATGCCGCAAGATTTGATGAGGCTGTCTTCGGCCGGATAGAGTTCCTTGGCCTTCAAGAGGTTGTGGAGCTTGATTTCGGAAACGTCGAGGTTGCCCGGAACCACGACCGTGATGAGCTTGCCTTCGAAGTCGAAGAACACGCACTTGGCAGTAGATTCTGCCGGAACGTTCAGGAACTTGGTGATTTCTTCGATGCTTTCGCTGTTCGGCGTTGCAACCTTTTCGAGGGCTGCGTTCTCGTCGCCCTTGAACGGCACGCGCTGGAACTTCGCGATTTCGCGGTTGGCCTGGTAGCCGCACTTCTTGCAGAGAATCAAGTAGTCTTCACCGTTCGGAGTGTCGAGCATGAATTCGTGAGCGACCTTACCGCCCATGATCCCCGTATCACTCTGCACCACCACCGGTTCAATGCCCACGCGACGGTAGATGCGGAGGTAGGCGTCGTATTCTTCCTGGTAGTGACGGTCGAGGTCTTCCTGGCTGGTGTGGAAACTGTAAGCATCCTTCATCAAAAATTCGCGGACGCGGATAAGACCGCCGCGAGCACGAGCTTCGTCACGGTACTTGGTCTTGAACTGGTAGAGCATCACCGGGAGCTGCTTGTAGCTGTTGAGCACGTAGCGCACGAGGTCGGTCATGGCTTCTTCGTGCGTCATGGCGAGCACCATGTTGTGGTTGTTGCGGTCCTTGAAGCGGAGGAGTTCTTCGCCAATAGCCTGGTAACGGCCAGATTCGCTCCAAAGTTCAGCGGTCTGCACCACCGGCAAGTCCACTTCGATACCGCCAATCTTGTTCATTTCTTCGCGGATGATGTTTACGATCTTCTGGATGACGCGGTAACCGATCGGCATCATGGAATAGATACCGGTAGAAACAGGCTTGATATAGCCGCCGCGCATGAGGAAGATGTGGGAGGGCATGGTGGCATCGCTCGGCGTTTCGCGGAGCGTGACGTAAAAGTACTTGGAGAGTTTCATTGTTTTTGCCTTTTAAAATTTTACGGGCTAAATTTAGTTTTTTTTGTATTTTTCGGTCATGGAATTTTTAAACCATTTGCGGGAAAAAGCCGCAGTGAAAAAAATTGAAAAGTTCATCCCGGCGATTGCTTTTTTGGGCGGGTTCAGCTGGGATTCTATGACCATAGGACACAAAGTTTACGGAAGGGACTTAATCCTGTTGTCGTTCTATTATTTGATTGCTCTAGTCTCGATATTTTTCATTGCGACAAAAAGCGTTGTTAATGAAGATGATAAAACCGAAATTGAATCATCTTTTTTCAGCAGGATTTTAAATCACGAATGGCCTTCGTCTTGGATTGACCGATTGACCTGGGCTGTACAGTTTTGCTTTGGCAACCTTTATAGTGCGCTAGTTATTTGCTATTTCAAAAGCTCCGGATCCATTGCGTCTTTTACCATCGTTTTATTCCTAGTTGCGCTCCTTATCGGTAACGAATTTCTGAAACAGAAATATGAAAAGTTTGGAGTCAGCCTTGCGTTCTTTTGTCTGCTCGGAACGATGTTCTTCAATTTTTTAATCCCGCACTTGGCTCACGAGATGGGGGCTTTCTGGTTCTTTTTAAGCACAATCATTTCAGCGGGAATATGTTACTTACTTTGGTTTAAATCAGAGCGCCATAAGAGAACTCTTGTTGCGCCTATTTCCATAAGTGTCGTCTTATCCGTTGCGTATATTGTCAATTGGATTCCTCCGGTGCCACTAATTGTGAAACAACAAGTTGTGTGTAAAAATTTTGACAACGAAACATACTCGTGTGATGCGGATCGGCTCAATTTTTGGCAACGAAATGGATTCTCTAAGGCGACTATCCATAAAGACGAGGGTGACGAAGTTTATTTTATGTCCTCTGTTTATGGACCGGCAGAACTCAAGGCCCCTGTTGAATTCCGATGGTACTACGAGGAACCGTCCACAGGAAAGTTTAAATTGACGGACAAGATTTCGTCAAGCAGGATGGTCATTCGCGGTGGGCGAGATGCTGGCTATCGCAGCTATTCAAAAAAGAAAAATATCCCGACGGGGGATTATCGCGTAGAAACAGCATATAAAGATGGAGCTGTTATCGGCTCAACTTCGTTTAAAGTACTCGAAGGAATGCCTAAAAATGGTTTTGTCCGTGATTCCCTACGCTAAAAATATGTATATTAAGACGCAAAAATAGGAATGGGTGCATTCCTAAAGATTTTTTGACTTAGGAGTCTAAAAAAATGAAACTGAAAAAGATTGCTCTTGGTGCCGCTGCCCTTGCCCTTGTTGCTTGTGGCGAAGCCCAAAAACCGATTGCAAAAGCTGCCGCCATTACACCGGATTCCGCAGACGAACAGAAATTTGCGTACATGCTTGGCGCTCAGTTCGGTCTCCAGAACTTTTCGAATCTTCCTTGGCAGACTGGCTATGGTATTGATGAAGATGCTACTGTCCAGGCATTCCGCGATGCTATTGCTAGCTTGAACGATACGACTGCAAAGCTCCAGCTCCCGCAGGATACTCTCGCCGCTGTCAGCAGACGTATCCAGCAATCTATGCGTGAACGTTATTTCAAGACTCAGCCGGATTCTACTGCTAAGGATTTAACAGATGAACAGCGCCGCGCTCTTGTTGATTCGCTTCGCAAGGCTTTGCCGGTTGAAGCCGCTCCGGCTGTCAAGAACGAAAAGGTGACACTCCAGGCAAACGCATCTGAACAGCAGAAGTTCTCCTATGTTGTTGGTGCTCAATTCGGTAATCAGTTCTTCAGCATTGGTAACCAGTTCCAGACTCAATTTGATGGAGATTACTTTGTGCTCGGTCTCCGTGATGCTGGCAAGCGTGTTCGCGATACCACGTTCACAATGACTCTTCCGGATGATACTTTGAAGGCTGTCGGCGACCGCTTTATGGAAAAGTCGAAGCTGATTAACGAAGAAAGGATGAAGAAGGCTAAGGCTGAAGAAGAAAAGCTCAAGGCCGAAGTCGCTTCTCTCCGTGGCGATACGCTTGCAAACGGCATGCCGGCCAAGATGAATTTCAAGGTGAAGGCATCCGGCATTACGGTGAAGAGCGAAGACTTGAGCGATTTTGCAGGTAAGCCGCTCCTCATGTTCTACTTCTCTGCAACTTGCGGTCACTGCGCACACGCTGCTCCGCAGATTCTTGAAATCGCAAAGGAATTTGCTCAGAAGGGCCTCACAACAGTTTCTATCGCTAGCGGTGGAAACAACAAGCCGGGCATTCGCCGCTTTATTGACGACGCCAAGTTTGACGAAACGATTAGCGTTGTTTGGGACGAATCCCGTCAGTTCGGTGAACTCTACAGCGATGGCTACGTTCCGAAGGTCTACCTCGTGAATCCGAACGGCACTTACAAGCAGTATGCCGCCTTTGAAAAGGAAAAGGAAGACTTGAAGAAGGAAATCGCTGAACTCCTCAACGGCAAGAACGTTGAATGGAAGATTGAAGTCAAGAAGCCCGAAGCTGATTCCGCCAAGGCTCCTGAAGTAAAGCAGGATGCCAAGAAGGATACCAAGTCCGCTAAGGCCAAGAAGTAAGCCAAATTTTCTTGTGCAGGCCATTGAGCCTTCATTGCCTTTGAACGCATCTCGTAACGCGGGGTGCGTTCTTTTTTGTAGTGCGTTTTTATATAGCCGAAAACCCCATAAATTTCTAAATTGCGGAAAAAATCGCATATCGTCTGAATCGCAAAAGAAAAGTCTATGATTATCGCAGAATTTGATGTTGTCGTCGTCGGTGGCGGTCACGCCGGTATTGAAGCCACGCATGCCGCATGGAAGATCGGTGTCAAAACCGCCATGCTTACGATGGATTTGAACGCAATTGGCAGAATGTCATGCAACCCGGCTGTTGGTGGCGTTGCTAAAGGTCAAATTGTTCGCGATATCGATGCTCTCGGTGGCCTTATGGGGCTTTTGACCGACAAAGCGGGCATCCAGTTCCGCATGCTCAACATGAGCAAGGGACCCGCCGTTTGGGGACCGCGTGCGCAGTGCGATATGAAGTATTACAGCGAAGTCGCCCGCGAGACGATGGAAAGCTTGCCAGGACTCACGCTGATTCAAGGCGAACTTGCTTCATTTGAACGTATGAACGACGGTCGTTTGGAACTGATTCTTTTGAATGGCGACCGCTACATTACGCGTGCGATTGTGGTGACGAGCGGAACCTTCCTTGCCTCCAAGATGTTCACCGGGCTTGAAACGAGCATTGGTGGGCGAGTGGGCGAGCCGAGTGCAGACAAACTTTCGGAATGCCTTGCAAAAAATGGCATCCGCTTGCGCCGCCTAAAAACAGGCACGCCAAGCCGCTTGGATCCAGATTCTATTGACTTTAACGAATGCGACGTGCAGCACGGCGACGAGCATCCGTGGCCGATGAGCGACCGCCATTTTGACGGAGCAACGCCTGATAAGTTCTGGGGTGACCAGATTAACAAGTTTATCCGCAATGATTGCGTCTGCTGGATTACGCGCACGAACATCAAGACGCACGATATTCTGCGCAGTGGCTTTAAGGATAGCCCGATGTTCAGCGGCCGTATCCACGGCAAAGGCCCGCGCTACTGCCCGAGTATTGAAGATAAAATCAACCGTTTTGGCGACCGCGACGGACACCAGCTATTCCTCGAACCGGAACAGGCTGACATCGGACGTGTGTACATCAACGGTTTCAGCTCAAGCCTGCCGGCAGACATCCAGCTTGCCGCCATCCACACGATTCCGGGCCTTACCCGCGCAAAAGTGCTCCAGATCGGTTACGCTGTGGAATACGATTCAGTTGATGCAACGCAGCTTTACCCGACGTTTGAATGCAAAAATGTTCCGGGACTCTACTTTGCTGGTCAGGTCTGCGGCACAAGCGGTTATGAAGAAGCCGCTGGTCAGGGCCTTATGGCAGGCATCAACGCTGCGCTCAAGGTCAAAGGCGAAGAACCGTTCATTCTTGGACGCTCCGAAAGCTATCTCGGCGTGATGGTCGATGACCTTGTGAATATTTTGCTCGACGAACCGTACCGCATGTTTACAAGCCGTGCCGAATACCGTCTGTTCCTCCGCAGTGACAATGCCGAAATGCGCCTCAAGGAAAAGGCTCGCAAAATCGGCATGATCAGCGACCGCGATTGGGAAGACTGGACTCGCCGCCGCGACCTTATGGCAAGTCTCAAAACTCAATTTACGGAAACGTCTGCCACGCCGGAAGAAGCGAATACGATTCTTGAAGCGGGTGGTCAGGCTCTTGCCTCCGAACGCACCCGCTGGATCAACGTGCTTCGCCGTCCGGGAATTGATCCCGAAACATTCTTCAAGGTAGCCGCGCCAGACGCTAATATCACACGCCGCGACCAGTGGTACATGTATGCCGAAGAACTCTATGCTGGTTTTTTCGACCGCCAGGAACGCGAAATTGACGACCAGAAGAAGATGGAAAAGGTCAAGCTCTCGCCGGACTTCGATTACATGTCCATTACGGCCATCAGCATTGAAAGCCGCCAGCGCCTCAACGCCCACAAGCCGCTTACGCTTGGGCAGGCAAGCCGCGTGCCTGGAGTGCGCCCCGCAGACATCACCGTCCTCGCGCATTGGCTGGATTCTAGAACTTAGAGCTTAGTTTCATTTCTAAGTTCTAAGAGCGAAGCGGTCTAAGTTCTACCAACTACTAGGCCACTTGCTTTTTCCCGATTTTTTACTATCTTTGCGCCCGTCAACTTAAACAATTTTCCAAGAGGTATATATATGGCAGAAGAAGCAGAAGTCAAATCCACAGAAGAAGTTAAGCCTCAGGAAACAAAATCCCAAGAAAAATCTCAAGTAAAGAAGGCTCCGTCCAAGAAAAAGCGCCCGTTCAACGGCAAGCGCAAGGGTGGTGCTCCTGCTGCTGCAAAGAAGCCGGCTGTCTTTAGTGATTCCCTGGAAGATCGTTTCCCCAACCTTGCTGCAAAGCTCAAGAAGTCCATCGAAGATGGTATCAAGCAGAAGATCAAGGACGCTCAGAACGATCCGAAGGTCAAGGCCGCCTCTAAGAAATTTGCTAAGGACAAGTAATCTTACTTCTCAAAATCTTTTGAAAATGCTCCGCGCAGCGGGGCATTTTTGCTTTTATAAAAAGCGCGGCAAAGCCTCAAGTTAGTTGCCAAATACCCCTTCAATAGTTAACTTTATCATGTCTACGGGAGCTCGTAAAACGGGCTGAGAGGAAGTTGAAAACTTCGACCGAACCTGATTTGGATAATGCCAACGTAGGGAGGTTCCATTGAACTCAAATCCAGTCAAAATCAACGGTGAAAACGTCGCGGCAGCAGGCATGACCATTGCCGAATATTTGGCGTCCGCAAATTACGATACAAAACGCATCGCCGTTGAGCGCAATTTGGAAATCGTCCCCAAATCAAAGTATGCTGAGGTCGTCCTCGAAGCGGGGGATGTCGTCGAAGTTGTGAACTTTGTTGGAGGCGGGTGATGGAAAGCGTTCGAATCCCGAGCAGGGAAGAGTTCCGACGCGCACTCGTACAAAAGCAAGGCGAAGAAATTGTTCAAAAATTGGAACAGGCCACAGTTGCCATCTGTGGTGTAGGTGGACTCGGCTCAAACGTCGCCATCAATCTCGCTCGCGCGGGCATCAAGAAGCTCATTCTCGTGGATTTTGACCGTGTTGACGTGACGAACTTGCAACGCCAGCAGTACAAGGCATCTCAGGTTGGAGAGCCTAAAGCGTTTGCGCTCGTCGAAAATTTGAAAGAAATAGCACCGTACACAGAGTTTGAAGCGTACGACGAAAAAATCACGGAAGAAAACATCGACAAGTTCGTGGCTAACGCTGATGTTGTCTGTGAAGCGTTCGACAATCCCGAAGCAAAATCAATGCTTGTAAACGCCGTGCTTGAAAAGTATCCGCAAAAGTATCTCGTGGCAGCCTCTGGAATGGCAGGCACGGACGATGCGAATTCCATCAAGACGCGTAAGATTTCAAAACATTTTTACCTCTGTGGCGATGGCAAGAGCGACGTGACTCAAGGACTTGCGCTCCTCGCTCCACGCGTGCAGATTTGCGCAGCGCATGAGGCGCTCACGATTATCCGGATTATTGCCGGTCTAGAAGTTTAACATAAAGGACATGCAAATGAATTCTGACAAACTTGTTATTGGCGGTCATGAATTTGATTCTCGTTTTATTCTCGGTTCTGGAAAGTATTCCCTCAAGCTCATTGAAGCTGCGGTCAAGGATGCAGGCGCTCAAATTGTAACGCTTGCCGTTCGCCGTGCAAACACGAAGGAACACGAAAACATCCTTGACTACATTCCGAAAAATGTTACGCTTTTGCCGAATACGTCGGGCGCCCGCAATGCCGAAGAAGCAGTCCGCATCGCAAGACTCTCCCGTGAACTTGGTTGCGGTGACTTTGTGAAAATCGAAATCATGCGCGATACCAAGTACTTGCTCCCGGACAATGCCGAAACGATCAAGGCCACCGAAACGCTTGCAAAGGAAGGCTTTGTGGTGATGCCTTACATGTACCCGGATTTGAACGTGGCTCGCGACCTCGTGAATGCCGGTGCCGCCGCCGTGATGCCGCTTGCATCACCGATTGGTTCGAACAAGGGGCTTTGCACGAGAGACTTTATCCAGATTTTAATTGACGAAATTGAACTCCCGATTATCGTGGATGCTGGCATCGGTAAACCGTCCGAAGCTTGCGCCGCCATGGAAATGGGCGCTGCTGCTATTATGGCGAACACCGCTCTTGCAACAGCGGGCGACATTACGCAGATGGCATCAGCATTCAAGCTCGCCATTGAAGCGGGCCGCAAGGCTTACCTCGCCGGGCTTGGCCGAGTGCTTTCCCGTGGTGCATCAGCATCCGATCCGCTCACAGGATTCTTGAGGGATTAAGATGGCTGAACGCAAAGACAATAATTACTTTTTTGATTCTGGAAATCTTTCGCCGGCGGCTCTAGAACGCAAGCACAGAATTGAAACAGATCCGTCAGTCCGTACGGACATCATGGAATACTTGCCGGGAATGGAAGTGATCCAATCCGACATCCGCGACAAGGTTCTCGCGGCATTTGATAGCTACGATGCGTCCAAATATACGGCACGCGATGTGCAGTTTGCCTTGCAGCACGACACTTGCTCTATCGAAGATTTCAAGGCTTTGCTTTCTCCTGCAGCAGCGCCGTTCCTCGAACAGATGGCGGCCAAGGCGAAGATTGAGACAGGCCGCCATTTTGGCAATAACGTCTATCTCTTTACACCGCTCTACATTGCAAACTATTGCGAAAACTACTGCGTCTATTGCGGTTTCAACTGCTACAATCACATTAAGCGTATGCAGTTGAACATGGAACAGATTGAGCACGAGATGAAGGTCATCGCCGACAGTGGCATGGAAGAAGTCTTGTTGCTCACGGGCGAAAGCCGCGCTAAAAGCAGTGTCGAATACATCGGTGAGGCTTGCAAGCTTGCACGCAAGTACTTCAAGCTCGTAGGCGTCGAAGTCTACCCGGTAAATGTCGATGAGTACAAGTATCTGCATGAATGTGGCGTCGATTACGTAACCGTATTCCAGGAAACGTACGATCGCAAGCGCTATGAACAACTTCATTTGCTCGGTCACAAGCGCGTATTCCCGTACCGCTTTGATTCTCAAGAACGCGCCCTCATGGGTGGCATGCGTGGTTGCGGATTCTCGGCACTTCTTGGACTTTCGGACTTCCGCCGTGACGCTCTCGCCAGTGCCCTGCACGTTTACTACTTACAAAAGAAGTATCCGCATGCCGAAATGAGCCTCAGCTGTCCGCGTCTCCGTCCGATTGTAAACAACGAAAAAATCAGCCCGCTTGACGTTCACGAAAAGGAACTCTGCCAGGTGCTTTGCGCCTATCGCATCTTCCTTCCGTTCGTGGGCATCACCGTCTCGAGCCGCGAAAGCAAGGAATTCCGCAATGGCATCGTGAAAATCGCCGCTACGAAGATTTCCGCAGGCGTCTCTACCGGCATTGGCGACCACGAAAGCAAATACAGTGGTCACGACGATGGGGAAGGCGGCGATGAACAGTTTGAAATCAATGACGGTCGCAGCATCGACAAGATGTACGCCGACATGAGCAGCGAAGGTATGCAACCCGTGCTGAACGACTACTTGTATGTTTAGGCTTCAGGTTGTAGGGCTGAAATCGCAGCTTTGACGCGGTGTCTAATTAGGCCGATTGTCGCATTTACTAGAAAACGCCTCGGAAAAATTCCGAGACGTTTTTTTTGAGGAGGAAAATATTTAGTTTATCACTTCTTCTTCTTGTACGAACAACCTCTTCGTCCGTATGTCGAGAAACATGTTCCGTAGTCGGATTTGTAGGCGTCATTCCATTGGTGTCCATTCTCAAGTAAGTATACTTCAATGGAGTAGGGGTCATCCGGATCAGTCCAGCGTAAACTAAGAGAATAACGCTTATTGTCTTTTATTGTTCCGACATTCAGAGCTTGACTTTGGAAAAGCTTTCGTATCGGGGCTGTTCTGTAGTATGTTGTTTTACCATCGGAACCTATATATGGTTTTGAGGAGTAGGTATCACCTCCATTCTTATAGTTGTTTACTCCTTTAAGTCGTGCTTCGATAATGTCTGCTACACCATCAAAGTTTGCATCTCTAAGAGCGGAGTAGAATGTACCTCCGTCACCAATCATCTTACAGATGTTAATATTTTGATTGCCGATTTTGTCGTTTGCACTGCCATGGCTTCCCTGAACGTTGATAGAAAGGTTACTATGCAGTTCAATTACAAATAATGTTGCTCCAATATTAGATGATAGACCCGCGTTAAGGTCTTTTGACATTTGAGCTCTATTTACGCCAGTGACAGGATCGTAAACATCCATAGCCCCAATATCCTCGATAAGCGCTAAGTTAAGAGCGTTTCTGAGGTCGTAAAGTTTCATCAGGTCTATTTTTTCACGAGCCTTTTCGGCTGTTCCGAAAAACTTCGGCATAGCTACGGTGGAGAGAATGCCCATAATAGCGATAACCACCATAAGTTCCATGAGGGTAATACCCCTCTTTGAATTCATCGGTTTCATAATATCGCTCCATATAGTCTGTAGGACTTTTCGTCCCGTTTTTATAAAAAATACATAAGTAAAATCGCTTGTGACGTATTTGCGTGATAAAAAAATAATAAACGTGAGAATTCGCACAGATTTCAAGCTTTAAGCTGTTCTATTCCAAACTAGAGCATTTTTTTCTACCTTTAAAAACATGAAAAAACTTGATACAACGCTCTATTTCATTACCGATAGCACGAGTGTGCCGGCGGATCGATTTTTACCTACTGTAGAAGCGGCATGTAAAGGCGGTGCTACGCTTATCCAACTTCGTGAAAAGAATCGTTCCACACGTGAATACATGGAACTTGCAGCTGCGGCTCATGAAGTAACAAAGCGTTACAACATCCCGTTGATTATTGATGACCGCGTTGATGTGGCGCTGGCCATTGGTGCTGAAGGTGTGCATGTCGGACAAACTGATATGCCTGTGAAAATAGCCCGTCAGCTGATGGGTGCAGATAAAATAATTGGTGCTACAACGAAGACTGTACCTCAGGCTCTGGAGGCTTACGAACAGGGGGCCGACTATCTTGGGGTGGGGGCGATTTATCCGACGACTACTAAAGTGGTCACGATTCTCACAAGTGTTGATACGCTTAAGGCGATTGTGAAGGCCGTACCAATCAATGTGAACGCTATTGGAGGGCTCAACAAGGATAATATCGATGTGCTCAAGGGCTCAGGTATTTCAGGAATTTGTGCGGTTTCTGCCATTATGAAGGCCGCAGATCCAGAAAAAGCGACGCGAGAACTGAAAGACGCATTTTTGAATTTGAATAAATAATTATCTTTCGCAACGATGAAAAAGAATTTAAAGAACTCTTTGTCGTTTGTGGTCGATGTGGGCAACTCGCACACCGTCCTCGGAATTTATAAAGGGGATAAAGTTGTTGATCACTGGAGACTCACAACCCGCAAAGAAACGACTTCTGACGAAGTCATGAATCGCGTGGGCGGTCTCATTCATCTTTCTAAAATCAAGCTGGAATCCGTGACGCACGTCGGTCTTTCGACTGTGGTGCCGTCGTTGGAACGCCCATGGGTCAAGGCTTTGCAGACGCTTTTGAAGCGCCCAGTGCAAGTGGTGAGTTCTTCGAACTGCTTAAATTGCCCGATTGCTTACCCGAACCCGAGTACGCTCGGTGCCGACCGACTTTGTAATGTGATTGCCCTCAAGGAACGTGGTTACACGGACGCTATCGTAATTGATATGGGAACGGCAACGACGTTTGATGTGATGAAGGACGGAGGCTTTGCTGGCGGCATTATCATTCCGGGCATTAGCGCGAGTCTCGACGTACTTACGCAAAAAGCGGCTCGTCTTTTGCCGGTAAGCATTGAATGGCCTAAGCACCTTATTGCAAACAATACAGACGATGCTATCCGCGCGGGTCTCCTCTTCGGCTTCATGGCTGAACTTGAAACGCTTGTCGCTAAAATCAAACAGGAAATGGCCAAGAAGAACGTTCCTGTTTTTGCGACGGGTGGCTGGGGCCGCACAATTGCAAGTCACACCAAGATTATTGACACATACGATCCATACTTGACTCTTGATGGCATTCGCCTGGTTGCACTTCGAGGAGATTCTGCAGCCGAAGTGATTGACCGGGACGTCGAGGAGTAATTTTATCGGGAGGGGAAAATGAAATCCTTTATTGCTGGTCTTGTTCTAGCGGCGGTCGCTTTTGCTGAAACCGGTTTTTCGCCAGTTATCAGTTCTGAACGCACCCGCAATCTGCGTGGCCTTGATTATGCGCCCATGCTTTTTGAATTCCATCGTCAGACTGTGGGCGAGGGGCGTCATTTTTTCACTTACCCCCGCCGCGATACGACGTTCCAGAAAGATTTCTATGAGAATAACAGGAACGCAATGGTGGTCTTTGAAAGCGATAGTAGTTCATCTCATAAATTTGCTATAGCGGTGTCCCCGATTCTCGGAATTGATTACAAGTCATCCTCTGCTCTTGGCGATACGATTTGGCCGGCGATTGATGGTGGGCTTTTCATCCGCGGCTTTGCTGATTCTCTTGACTTTGACCTCGATGCACGAATCTATTCTGAAGGGCATGCCGCCAAGAAGCCCAAGAGTTACGACCACGAAGTTTTTGACGTGCAGTCCAAGGATCGTGGCGATGGAGGAATTGACTATGTGAGCTTTGCGCGTTACCGTGCGCACTTGGCGTTGAATTACTCTTGGGCTCGCCTCCAGCTTGCTCGTGATGTTTTGCACTGGGGGCCGGGGTACTACAACAACCTCTCCTTGAACCAGTTTGCGCTCCCGTACAACATGCTCTCGCTTGACTTTACATTTGGACCGCTACGCATATATAGCGTCTATGCCGACCTTCGTGTAAATTCCTGGAGCTACAGCAAGGATAACTTGAACGACCGCAATTTTTATGGTCACCGTTACGAACTCGCGTTCGATAGATTGACTCTTGGTATTTCCGAATTGCAGATTCTTTACAATGAGAATAAGCCGTGGCTCTTTGTGCCTATCGCTCCCCTTTTCATTGAAAAGGGGAATTATTCCGAACGCGTAAACAACGGTGCCTTGGCGGTGGATTTTAATGTGCAGCTCTTCAAGCTGGCTCGTGTCTATGGTGAATTCTTCCTGGATGATATGGAATCGCCTTATGCTGTTTATCAAAACCGCTATAGCAACAACCGCTGGGCCGCGATGCTTGGCTTGCAGGTTGCCCGCGATACAGAGGTAAAGGGCAAACTTTTACAGCTCGGTACTATCGCTGAAATAGCGCGTGTGGAACCATTTACATACTGCCACTACGATACGGCTCAAGCTCAAATTGCGCACTTGGGGCTTCCGCTCGGAAACCCGAATGGACCGAATTCTCTGACTATTGACTGGACTCTTTACGGTCGGCTTTTCTGGAATGCATCGTCAAAATTCTTCTTTAGCCTCCACAACCAGTGGCTCTGGAAAGGAATTGATTACGGGAGCGATATTGACGATCCGTATAAGACCAGACGCAAAAAATTTATAGATAAAGCTCCTCTGCAATATACAATTTCGCCTTCGTTTAGCTACAGTGGGGTGCATACCTCTTTTGAACTGGAACTGATTTTTGGCGAAAATAGGGGTGCTTTTGTTAGGACTACCTTCCATTGGTAGTCTTTTATAACTATTTTGTAGCATAGAAAACCACAAGTAGGTTTATAAAAACAAAAAAGTAGGGTATTTGGCATGTCCAAAATGTTGGGATTGTTCTCGAATTTTCGTATCCGTAAGCGTGTTTTAGCATTGGCGGATGGTTTTATCGTTGTTGTTGCGGGCTTGTTTGCTAACTTCTTTTTACCGTTGTTTGCCAATTCAATTGATCGAGCCGACCAGTTTGCGATTTTCTTTTTGAGCGTTATCTTGTGCTTTAGTTCGCTTCTTTTCTTTGGTGCTTACAACAAGCTTTGGCGTGTGCCTTTTCCGTTACATGTTCCGAAATGCTTTTATTTCGATTATAAATACGGGACACCGTGAAGCTATGAAGAAGCGCACTATGATTATTGGTGCGGGTAATGCGACCAAACTTTTGCTTGATGAAATCAGGAACAGCGCCAAGGATGCCGAAAAAGGTGTTGCTACATCGAATGCATCGAAGATTAATCCTGTTTGCCTGATTGATGATGACCGCTATAAAATCGGCAAGCCGTTTGAAGGTGTGCTCGTTGCTGGTACGACAAGCGACATTCCTAAAATTGCAAAGCAGGAAAATATTGAACAGATTCTTTTCTCTATCCCGAGCTGCCCGCCGAAAGACCGCCAAGTGATTATGGACTTGTGTGGCAAGACCGGACTTCCGGTGAAGGTCCTTCCTTTTGTGGGTACCCTTTTGGACACATCCAATGTTGGAACTGGGGAAACCAATTTTGCAACGCAAATTCGCGATATCAAGGTTGAAGACCTGCTGGGACGTGATCCAATCAAGTTTGATAACAAGGACATCCGAGCCTACATTGAAAACAAGGTCTGTATGGTGACTGGCGGTGGTGGTAGTATCGGTAGTGAACTTGTTCGTCAAATTGCAAAGTATAATCCCAAACAAATTATCATCGTCGATATTTACGAAAATAACGCTTACGATATCCAGCAAGAACTGGTTATGGAATACGGAAAGTCCCTGAATCTCGTGACGCTTATTGCAAGCGTTCGTGATTACTTCCGCATGAACCAGATTTTCAAGACCTACCAACCGGAAGTGATTTTCCATGCCGCTGCCCATAAGCATGTGCCACTAATGGAAAACAATCCGATGGAAGCAATTAAGAACAACGTTATCGGTACGTTCAACGTGGCTACGCTTGCCATGTTCAATAATGTCAAAAAGTTTGTGATGATCAGTACTGACAAGGCGGTGAACCCGACTAACGTTATGGGTGCATCTAAACGTTGCTGCGAAATGATTGTTCGCTTCATGTCCATGCAAAAGGAAAGTAACACGGAATTCGTCGTGACTCGCTTTGGCAATGTGCTCGGTAGTAACGGTAGTGTGATTCCGCTGTTTAAGCGCCAGATTGAACAGGGTAAGCCTGTGACGGTTACGCATCCAGAAATCATCCGCTACTTCATGACCATTCCTGAAGCGGTGAGTCTTGTGCTTGAAGCCGCTAGTATCGCTCAAGGTGGTGAAATCTTTGTGCTTGACATGGGCATGCCAGTAAAGATTGTAACGCTTGCAGAAAACTTGATCCGTATGTATGGCAAGGTGCCGTACAAGGATGTTCCTATCAAGTTCACTGGACTTCGTCCGGGTGAAAAGATTAAGGAAGAGCTTTTGATGAACGAAGAAGGCTTGAAGAAGACTAAGAACAAGCTTATCTTCATTGGAAAGCAGATTGACATTGACACTTCCAAGTTCATTAACGAACTCTGGAAACTCAAGAGCGCAGCATCTGAAAACAATGACGAAATCGCCATTAACGCTCTACACGAAATTGTTCCTACGTTCACGACTCCAGAAAAGTTCAACAGCACGATTTTGAAGAAGTCTGAACCTGTAGAACAGAAGAATTAAATCAACAACGACAAACACAAAGAAGGACAAAATATGAAAAAAATCATTGCTCTTAGTTTGTTATCCAGTTCTCTAGCCTTTTCTCAGGTTGGTATGCTGGGTGGCTCGGAGGGGTTGCACGAAGTTAATGCGAAAACCCTTGGTCAATGGCAAATCAATCTTGGCGCCAGCGGGAATATCACGTTTGGCTCCTGGGGCTTGTCACGCGGTGGTATCTATGAAGTGAATGGGAAAAGGTATTCCTTCAATGATGCTGACGCTTCCCTTTCGGGTAACCTATTCGTTGCAGTTGGTGTTTTGGACTTCATTGATGTAGGCGCGTCTCTGCCGCTTTACTACGAACATGCCAATTCCCAGTGGGGTGGTAAGGCTAACATGTGGACGACAAGCCGCGGTGACTTGAATCTCTTTACCAAGATTGGTCTCCCGTTTGCATCGGTTGGTGTATTCGACATGGCTCTCATGCTTGACCTTTATGTTCCGACTGGCGAACCGAATGCCGGTGTGCGCCCCCGCCATGCTTGGTACCTGAATGGTAGCAGCTACACGCACCCGTTCACTGCCGATAGATGGGCTTTTGGTGCTGGTCTTGCGTTGTCGTTTGACTTCAACAAGATTGGAGCACCGATTTCTTGGAACTTGGCTGCAAGCTATGTTGCTCTGGCCAGCTACTCCAGAACGCAAACTCTCGTCTATAACACGGGCGTGAACTGGAATGCAGCAAGCTGGTTGACTCCGTTCCTTGAATTCTCTGCAGAAATGCGTTTGCAGAAGGTGGGACGCTATAAGGTTGATCCGCTTGTAGATCCGATGCTCCTCACTCCGGGTGTCCGTTTCCACTTCCCGCATAATATTGATTTCGCTTTGGGCGTAGACTTTGCTCTCCGTTTCTTCCAGAGTGGCGCCAGTCACAGGGCTGATATCGAATATGGTAAGAATCATACCATCTACTACGAGGGTGAAAGAGGCGTGAAAGCGACTTACGGTTACGTAGGTTCTCCGCTCTTTGCTGGTTCTGCTCTCGTCAGTGTCAAATTTGATGCCGCTGGCAAATCTGAAGATTCCGATGGCGATGGCATCCCGGATAATGAAGACAAGTGCGCCCGTACTGAAAAGGGCGTTAAGGTTGATGCCGAAGGCTGCCCGGTTGAAGATGCTGCAAAGATTGCTCGCGATAGAGCTATTGCCGATTCCCTTGCCCGCGTTGATTCCGACAAGGATGGCATTGCTGATGTTAACGACAGATGTCCGAATACTGTTGCTGGTATTTCTGTGGATTCCTTGGGCTGTATGCTTGACTTTGACAAGGACGGTGTTGCTGATAATCTTGACCAGTGTCCGAATACCCCGTCTGGCGTTCCTGTAAATTCTACGGGTTGCGCAATGGACTTTGACAAGGACGGCGTTGCAGACTATCTCGACAAGTGTCCGAATACTCCGGCAGGTGTCGAAGTTGGTTCCAACGGTTGCTTGCTTGATACCGATAAGGACGGCATTGCCGATTTCAAGGACAAGTGTCCGGGTACTCCGTCTGGCCATGTTGTAGACTCTCTCGGTTGCTTGCCGGACTTTGATAAGGATGGCGTTCCTGACGTTCTTGACAAGTGCCCGAATACGCTTCCGGGTGTCCGTGTTGACCAGAATGGTTGCCCGCTCAACAAGAAGGAAGACCTTGACCAGCTCAAGAAGGGTATCAACTTCAAGACTGCTTCTGCAAGACTTACCAAGAGCAGCTACGGCACTCTCGATGATATTGCTGAACTCATGATCAAGATTCCGGAAGCAAACCTTGAAGTTCAGGGACATACCGATAACAAGGGTTCTGAAAAGAGAAACAAGAAACTCTCTGAAGATCGCGCAGCCGCTGTGGTCAAGTACCTCGTGAAGAAGGGTGTTGCCAAGGATCGTCTCCGCGCTGCAGGTTACGGCAGTGAAAAGCCGATTGCAGACAACACAGACGCTGCTGGTAGAGCCCAGAATCGCCGTGTTGAACTTGTTCCTTTCTCCAAGTAAAACGAACAAGTGAAGCACAATCATTAAATCATTAATGTCTAACGCACTAACAGGTAATACTGGATAGTGCGTTAGTCTTTTTTTCAACTGACAAAACGTAAAAAAAAAGTTATTTTAAAGGCAACTGAATCGGATAGTCCAAAAGACTCCGTTTGAAAAATTCTAGGGAAATATATGTCTGAAAAAGAAGAACAGAAGGTCATCAGTCAACCGACTGCTATCCAAGTTCCCCAAAATGCCAATACAATTACGTTGCTGGAGGCTTTGGAAATCCTCTGGGACAAAAAGTTTATCTTAGCATTGTTCCTCATTGTCGGAGGTGCGGTTGGCTATTGTGTTGCCAATTGGCTCCGTCCCCAATACACAAGCGATGTCTTGCTGCAAATTGATGTGAAAGGAGGTAAGTCCGGTAAAGCTATCGGCGATATGGGCGCACTCCTTGATGTTGCAAGCCCTGCCGATGCAGAAATAGAACTTCTCAAGAGTCGTATGATTCTGAGCTATGTCGTCGATGTGGAACATCTTTGTTTTCAGGCAACACCTATCGGTGCCGCCGACCGATTCCTGCACCATGAAGGTCGCATGGATCTTGATTCTCTCTATATTCCACAAATCGCTCGTGCCGAAAAGTGGATGGCAAGGGTGACGGGTGATGATACCTATGAAGTTATTTCTCCTGAAGAACAGGTGATTTTAGAAGGCAAGGTCGGTGAGATGCACCGTGCTGCTTATGCCGGTGATACTTTCGATATTCAGGTGTCCCGCATGCTTGCTCAGCCGGAACAGATGTTCATCCTTTCGCAGATAAGCGATCTTGGTGCCATGGGCGCTTTGAAAGCAAGCCTCAAGGTGGCTGAAAAAGGCAAGCAGACTGGTATTATTGAAGCAAGCTACAATCACCGCTATCCGGATAGAGCAGCCGCTATCCTGAACACGATCGCAAAGACTTACTTGCGCCAAAATGTTGAAATGCGTAGTGCCGAAGCCGCTAAGACTCTCGAATTCTTGGAAAAGCAGCTCCCTGGTGTGAAGGCTAAACTTGACAGTGTCGAAAAGATTTTAGCCGATTACCGTTACAGCATCGGGTCTGTGGACATGACGGGCGAAACGCACGCTCACTTGAACAAGGAAAGTGAAATCCAGAGACAAATTTTGGATTTGGAACAGCAGAAACAAGCTGCCATGCGTTTGTTTAAGGAAGAACATCCGAGCGTTCAGACGCTCATTCGTCAGCAGAATCGTTTGAGGGCTGAACTTGCCAAGTTGAAAAAAACGGCTGAAAAAATGCCTTTGACGCAACAGGAAGTCGCTCGTTTGAAGGAAGATGTGGCGGTCAATAATGAAATTTATACGACTATGTTGAATAACATTCAGCAGTTGCGTGTTGTGCGTGCTGGTGAAGTAGGCAATGTCCGTATAGTTGACTTCGCGCAGATTAACGGAGCTCCGAGCAAGCCGAAGAAGATGAATATCATTATTTGCTCTGTGGCTGCTTCGTTTATGCTTGGAGTTCTCTTGGTATTCCTCTTGCGCATGATGCATAATGGTGTTCGCAGTGTTACGGAAATTGAACGTGAAACGAATACAAGCGTGCTTGCAAAGGTTCCTCAAAATCCTGATACCGGCTTGAACTTGAAATTTAGAAAGACAAGAAAAACTCATGTCCAAACAGATCCTGACGATCCTCTTAGCGAATCGATTCGATCCATTCTTACGGCGATTGATTTCTCTTTCAATATGAATAAGGAACATCAGGTGATTATGGTTTCTGGTATTATGCCTGGTGTCGGTAAGAGCTTTATCTCGACGAACCTCGCTGCTACTTTTGCGATGGTCGGTAAGAAGACCTTGTTTATTGATGCTGATATGAGAAAGGCCACGTGCCGCTTTACGAAGGTTGGACTTGTCGATGTTCTTATGGGTAAGGTTGCTTTTGATAATGCAAAAATCACTAGTCCGAACCTTCCAAATCTAGATATCCTGGAATCTGGCAAGTTTACGCTTTCTGCATTTGAACTATTGCGTGGTGACATGCTTAAGAAGTTGATTGACGAAATTCGTCCGCAGTACGATGCCATTATTATTGATACTCCGCCGACGAATTTGGTGACTGATGCATACATGATTTGCCCGTTGATCGATTTTGCACTCGTTGTGTTGCATTATGGTCGCCATTCTATGGATTCTATTAAGGAATCCTTACATACCTTGGAACGCTATTGTGATAAGCCTAAAGCCTTTGTCTTGAACCATTGCGAACACAGACACGGTTACGGTTACGGTTACGGTTACGGTTACTACGGTAGCAAATCTAAAAAGCATAAAAATTAGCAATATATCTTAGTAACGGGCAATGCTCGTGAAGTACAAGATCCCGCTTCACTAAGTGAAGCGGGATCTTTTTTATCTATTGCGCCGGGAAATGACAATTAGTCAATATTTTTTTGTATTGGGGTATCCGTTTTTCCGTAAAATAATGGATTTTTAGAGAGTAATGAACTACGCACTTTGAAATGCGCCGAGACAAGGGGTTGAGATATTGAAGAGTAAACTGATTTTTGTTGCAACAGCAGTTGCATTCGCTTGCGGCGCCACCTACGCCCAGACGAAGGTCGTTGTGGACCCGGGCAAAAAATACCAGCTTTTTGAAGGCTGGGGGACAAGTCTTTGTTGGTGGGCAGAACTCGCCGGCGGCTGGGATAAGGCGAACTACACAAAACTTTTAGGTGCAGTGGCTGACCCGGACACGGGTCTTGGCTACAATATTTTCCGCTACAACATTGGTGGAGGCGATCAGCCCGGTCATAACCATTTGACCAAAGGCGATGGGGGGGCCGCGGTTCCCGGCTTCAAGCCGACCGAAAAAGGCGATTACGACTGGACGGCAGACCCAAACCAGCGCAACATCGCATTTGCTCTTGCAAAAATGGCGAAAGACCCGATTTTTGAAGCGTTCTCTAATTCCCCTCCGTGGTGGATGACTAACAGCGGTTGCGTTTCGGGCGGCGTCAATGGCGCCGACAATCTCAAGTCCGATTACTTTGATGATTTTGCCGATTACCTCTCTGAAGTCGCTAAGCACTTCAAGGAAGAGTGGGGTATCACGTTCCGCACGATTGAACCGTTCAACGAGCCAAGTGCAGGCTGGTGGAAAGCTAACGGTGACCAGGAAGGCTGTGGCTTCAAGAATAAGCAATCTGAAATGATTGTGGAACTCGGCAAGGCGCTCAAAGCGAAGGGGCTATTCCCTGAAACTTCTGTAAGTGCAGCCGATGAATCAAACATTGGCGATGCTTTGGCGCGTTTCAATAGCTATAGTGCCGAAGCACGTTCTTACATGTTTCAAGTGAATACGCATAGCTATTCTGGCTACGATTCCCGAGCCAAGCTTTATAATGCAGCTTTTGCCGCCGACAAGCGCGTTTGGCAATCCGAATCGGGACCGCTCCACCGCAGTGGAAGTCTCGATATTACGCTTTGGATGGCGGATGTGATTTTGCATGACCTTCGCGATATGCATGCTAGCGCTTGGGTCGATTGGCAACTTTCAGACCCTGCTGAAAATTGGCGCACCATTGCTGTTGACCATAAAAAGCAGACATTCTCTTATGCGCCGCGATTCTATATGCATGCTGCGTTTAGCCGTGCTATTCGACCGGGTTCTCGTTTTATCGATAGCGACAACAGCAACACGCTTGCCGCCATTCGCGAAGATAGCTCGCTTGTACTCGTAGTGCTGAATACAGGCGCTAGCGATGCAAAGTACACATTCGACTTGAGCAAGTTCACAACGATTGGCAATAAGGCTAAGGTTCACCGCTTTACGCTACCGGCAGCACTCAAAGCTGATTCTGATATTGACGTTACGAACAACGCCATTACGGTCACGGCGGGGGCTCAATCTATCGTAACCATGGTTATTGAAAATGCCACCGGCGGCTCGTGCGAAGCTAGTACAATCATTCCGTATGCCAAGATTCACAATGGCGGTTGGAACGAGACTACCGAAGTCAAGGTAAATCCAGGTGATTCACTTGTGATTGGTCCGCATCCGTATGACGGCGGACGCTGGACTTGGAAAGGCCCGAATGACTTCTATTATTTGGGTCGTGAAGTGCGCTTCAAGAATATGCAATGGCAGAGTAGCGGCGTTTACACAGGAACGTACGTGAATCCGTATGGCTGCGAAAGTACGGTTGATATCAAGGTCATCGTTGATGATCCGGAGCATCCGTATGTAGAACCGGAAAAACCGGATTCAGGCAAGGTGAATATTTCACCGAGAGTCGTGCAAGGTGCTGGGAAAATTTCGGTCACGAGAAGCGGGGGAGACCTCCTTGTGAACGCCGGGAATGCAGCGAGGAATGTCGCGCAGTCTGGGATGTCCTCGCTGTCTGTGAATGCGCCGCTACAGCTCACGATTCACGACTTGCAAGGTGTACTCCTGATGCGTCGCTCCATTGATGGTTCTGCAGTTGTGCCTGTCGCGCACTTGGCAAAAACGCCGTATATTGTACGAATCAAGAGCGCAGGAAAGACCGTTTATCAGAAGAAATTCAAATAAATTTTAGAAATCCTCGCGAATGCGAGGATTCTCTTTTTGCGTTGAACTTTACGAATGCTTGTGGTGGAGCTTGTTCGCGAAGCTACGACATTTGGCGATTTCGCGTGAGGAGAGTTCTTTGTTCTTGAGGGTACCGCCTTTTTGCAACACGCCTGCAATCTTAAATCCGCTCCAGCAAAGAACTTCCTTGAGTGCGCGAACAGTACCTGCGGATTGTTTAAAGAGAATGTTAAACGGCCATGGGGTAGAGCAGGTGGTGATAATGACCGCCTTTTTGTCTTTAAGAAGCGGAATGGGGTACCCGCTTTCGCTATGGTCCATCATGCCATAAACCCAGCGGTCAAAAAGCATTTTGAGTTGCCCCGTCATATTGCCCCAATAGCACGGCGAACCAACAATGAGAGCATCACAATCTTGCACGAGATGCAAAACTTGCTTGGCGTCGTCATCGGGCATAACACAATCATGTGTGCTACGGCATTTCATGCAGCCGATGCACGGGCGGAATTGCAATTTGCAAACATCGACGTAAAGGACTCTGTCTCCACAAGCCAGCAGTTCATTGCGGACAATTCCAAGCATTTGGCTGATATTGCTATTTGGGCGAGGGCTTGCGTTCAAGATAACATACTTCAATTTCAGACTCCTTAATAAATTCATAAAAGCTATTCGAGATTGCCGCGCTTCTGCGACGTTCGCAATGACGTATTTTGCATGTGCTTTCTAAGCTTTTACTTATTAAACACCTAAGGAGCGGAAATGTGTTACTATAAAAAATCCCGAACGCTTTTTGAACGTTCGGGAGATTTTTTTTTGATCCTTCGACTTCGCTCAGGATGACAAGCCCTTACTTGAACAGATTCTTCATCTTCTCAAGGAACGATTCTTCCTGGGCGGTTTCCTTGTCCTTGCGGAGTTCAGCGAGCTTCTGGTAAAGCTCCTTCTCTTCGCGGGAGATGTCCTTCGGAATGTCCACGCCAATTTGCACGTAGAGACTTCCACGGTCACCCTGTTTCTTGAGAGGCCACAAGCCCTGATCGCGCAGACGGAGAACGCTGCCAGCCTGAGTGCCAGCGGCGATCTTGATCTGGATTTCATCACCGCTGATGGTCGGGATGCGCTGCGTACCGCCAAGAACCAGCTTGTGGACTGGAACCTTGACTTCGCAATGCAAGTCGTCGCCTTCACGGCTGAAGAAATCGTCCGGTTTTTCGGCAATCACGACGAGCAAGTCGCCGCAAGCGCCACCGCGCGGACCGCAGTTGCCTTCGCCACGGAGGTTCAGGTACTGGCCTTCGCTTACGCCCGCCGGAATCTTGATGGAAATCTCTTCGGTTTCCTGTACGCGGCCCTCGCCGTGGCAATGTGAGCACGGATTAGCGATTACTTCGCCCATGCCACTGCAAGTGGGGCAGACGCTTTCGGAAACCATCTGGAAAAATCCGCCGGACACACGACGTACACGACCCGTGCCATGGCAGGTATCGCAAGTTTTGACGTTCGTACCGCCCTTGCCGTTACATTCCGTACACGGCGTATAGCGTTTTAAGCGAACCTTCTTGGTGCAGCCTTCGAAAATTTCCTTGTAGCTAAGAGCCACTTTAATCTGCAAGTCATTACCACGCGGAGGACCTGCCTTGCGAGAACTTCTGCGGCCACCGCCACCGAAACCAAAGCCACCACCAAAGATATCGCCAAACTGGCTGAAGATATCGTTGATGTCGAATCCGGCACCACCGAATCCACCACCGCCAAAACCGCCACCAGGAGCATTAAAACCAAACTGGTCGTAGTTCTTGCGCTTTTCAGGATTAGAGAGTACGTCGTAAGCTTCGGCAGCTTCCTTGAACTTTTCTTCAGCTTCCTTGTCGCCCGGGTTCTTGTCCGGATGGTACTTGATAGCAAGCTTCTTATAAGCGTGCTTGATTTCATCAGCACTTGCGTCCTTGCCGACGCCCAAAACTTCGTAATAATCTCGTTTTTCAGCCATTTTGCCCTCCGGGCAAACTCATCATATAAAAAAATCAAAAATCGTTATTTTACAACAAAAGGATTGCCCCCTTTTGAGAGGCGAATCCTATTTGTTTTTTGAAGGTTGAAATTAGTCAACCACTTCAGCGTCGACGACTTCCGGACCATCGCCCTTCTTGTCGTTCTTCGGCTGTTCAGAAGCACCCGGCTGCGGACCCGGCTGAGCCTGGTTTGCACCGGCGGCCTGAGCCATGGAGCTGATCATGCCCTGGAGCTTGTCCATAGCGGCCTTGATCTCTTCCTTGGTGCCGTTGTCCTTCTTGGCCTTGATGTCGTCGATAGCAGCCTGGAGCTGGCTCTTGGTATCAGCCGGGAGCTTGTCGCCAAATTCCTTGAGCTGACCTTCAGCCTGGTATGCCATCTGTTCGGCCTGGTTCTTGATGTCCACGAGTTCGCGCTGTTCCTTATCCTTGGCTGCGTTAGCTTCGGCATCCTTGACCATCTTGTTGATTTCGTCTTCAGACAAACCGCTAGAAGAAGTAATCTTGATGGACTGTTCCTTACCGGTTTCCTTATCCTTAGCAGACACATGCACAATGCCGTTGGCGTCGATGTCGAAGGTCACTTCGATCTGCGGAACGCCACGCGGCTTCTTCGGGAGGTCGGTCAAGTCGAACTTGCCGAGCGTACGGTTGTCGCGAGCAAATTCGCGTTCGCCCTGGAGCACGTGAATCGTCACAGCCGGCTGGTTGTCTTCGGCAGTGGAGAACACCTGGCTCTTCTTGGTCGGAATCGTGGTGTTACGGTCGATGAGCTTGGTCATCACGCCACCGAGAGTTTCGATACCCAAAGAAAGCGGGGTCACGTCGAGGAGGAGCACGTCCTTCACAGCGGAGTCGCCAGAAAGCACAGCGCCCTGAACGGCAGCACCGATAGCCACCACTTCGTCCGGGTTCACAGTCTTGTTCGGTTCCTTGCCGAAGAACTTCTTCACAGCTTCCTGAACGGCCGGAATACGGGTAGAACCACCGACGAGAATCACTTCGTCAATTTCGCTCAAAGAAAGACCGGAGTCCTTGATAGCCTTGCGGCACGGTTCCATAGAACGTTCCACGAGGTGAGCGGTGAGCTGGTCAAACTTTGCACGGCTGAGGGTGAGGTCGAGGTGTTTCGGACCAGAAGCATCAGCAGTGATGAACGGAAGGTTGATGTTCGTAGAAGTCGTGGCAGAAAGGTCAATCTTAGCCTTTTCAGCAGCATCCTTCAAACGCTGGAGTGCCATCTTGTCCTTCTTCAGGTCAATGCCAGGATTTTCCTTCTTGAATTCGTCGTTAATCCAGTCGATGATGACTTCGTCGAAGTTGTCACCGCCGAGCATCGTATCACCGTTCGTGGCCTTCACGCTGAACATACCATCGTCGATTTCGAGGATGGAAATATCGAACGTACCACCACCGAGGTCATACACAGCAACCTTTTCGCTCTTCTTGGAGTCAAGACCGTAAGCAAGAGCAGCAGCAGTCGGTTCGTTCACGATACGGAGAACTTCGAGGCCTGCAATCTTACCTGCGTCCTTTGTTGCCTGACGCTGAGAGTCGTTAAAGTAAGCCGGGACCGTAATCACAGCCTGAGAAACGGACTGGCCGAGGTAATCTTCAGCAATCTTCTTCATGGTCTGAAGAACAGCAGCGGAAATCTCAGGAGGAGCAAACTGCTTGTCGTCGATCTGCACGCGGACCGGATCAGAACCCGTGCCGACGAGCTTGTACGGCATGTTCTTTTCGGCAGCAGAGCATTCGCCAGCCGTACGGCCCATGAAACGCTTGATAGAATAAATCGTCTTTTCCGGGTTCGTGATTGCCTGGCGCTTTGCAACGTGGCCCACAAGACGTTCACCGTTCTTGCCGAAAGCGACAATAGACGGCGTGGTGCGGAAACCTTCTGCATTGGCGATGACGACCGGCTTGCCACCTTCCATCACGGCAACGCAGCTGTTTGTCGTACCCAAGTCAATACCAATAATCTTACCCATGATTTTATCTCCTATTTTAAATTCTTGATCCCCAGTGTTTTTGTTTGAGTGGGGAGTTTTTTACGCCGATACATTAGCAAAAGCCGTGCCAACCCCGAAAAGCGCCCTTTTTGTTTCGTTCTGAAACAAGTTTAAGGCGAAAATAGGGCAAAAAAGGGGCTGTTTCAAAAAAGAACGCCCTACAGCGTCATCCAGACGACTGCTGGGAGGAAGGATCCAGTGATGTCTTGAATAGGGGAGGGGGAAGAATCCCCCTGATTGCAGCCCCGGCAATGTCTAAGCAATCAGGCTCCCCTTGCCTAGCACGTCATTGCGAGGAACGTAGTGACGATGCAATCCATAGCCAAGTCTTCCGTCACCCCCTCGCCTAAGGGGACACCCCTTAAAAACCCCGAATTGTCATGCCCGAAGAAATTTCCAATCAACTGTTACTTTTTGACATTGTCAAAATTTATATTATAAATATGGGAATTAAAATCAATATAAATATCGATAATGACATTGAATGCGATATAGAAAGCGTTGTTAAAGATGATTGCAAAATGCCCTCATCCAAGCGCAATATTGTTATTCTTTGTGTTTTAATTCCATTCTTTCTTTTCATGGCTGGTGTATCATCCCCTTTTTGGACGGATAATTACATTGTTTATGCATTGTGTTTGTTGCCATTCTATACGTATATGGTCGTAATTTCAACTTTTGTAAATCCTGAATGGTGTCTAGATTATGTATCAGAAAAGAAATCCTATGCAGCACAATCGTGTTTTGTAGGGATGTCCATTCCAACCGCAATATCTATACTTGGTGGATTTTTCGGTTTTACCGATTATGACGCTTTGTATCATGGAACTTGTGTGATACTCGCATTTAATATTCCGGCATCTATTGTTTTCACTTTTTTATTTGGTTATGAATGTTCACGTTTATACGAAGTAAAAAAAGTGCAAAAAAAGATTTTTTCTATATGTAGTATCAGAACACACCGCGATAAATCTTGACATATCATAATTATGATATTATATTATCATAATAAAGGGGGCTTCCTTGCCGAATATCCGACCGATTTCAGACTTGCGCAACAATTTTACGAGCGTCGCAGAAACCGTACACAAGTATGACGAACCCATGTATCTGACCAAGAATGGCGTGGGCGACATGGTTGTGATGTCCATCGAGTGCTACGAAAAGCAGATGGCACAGTTGGAACTCTATTCGAAACTTGCCGAGGCCATTTCCGAAGTGGAGCGCGGTGCGGAATGCGCCGATGCTGAAAAATTCCTGAAGGACCTGATGAATGGCTAAAAAATACGAAGTCGTCATCACGCCTTCGGCACAAAGGGACCTGACAGAGATTAAGATTTATTTTACGAACATTCTAAAAACAGCTTCAAATTCCGTCTTTGAAAAATTCCTTGAGCAGGTCAGGCTGTTGAAAGTGCATCCGTTCACCTATCCCATCCATCAGGATTCGCTGCTGAAACTCGTCAGCTACAGGGTCATTCCTATCAACAACTATCTGATGTTCTATGTGGTCAGGGGCGATACGGTCCAAATCCATCGCGTACTCTACGCCAAGCGAAATTATACTCAACTATTGGGCATAGGCGAATAATGCTTCACGTGATTGACGCGAAATATATTGGCGATTATAAAATATCCATCGAATTCAACGACGGATACCGTTTTGTCGCTGATTTCAAAAGCGTCATCAAGTCGGATCATCGCCCCATCGTGCAGCAACTTGCAGATATCAAATTTTTTAAAGATTTTACGCTGCAAGTGCACACGATTACATGGCCGAACGGCGTCGATTTCGCCCCGGAATTCATCAAGAGTCTTCAGTAAGCTGAACCCTGTTTGATGCGCCATTCGGGGTCTTAGGGGCAGAGCCCTTAGGAGAGAGGGTGGGGAGCAACGAAGTGCGAGCCAGGGGGAGGCATCCCCCTTTAATTGTCAAACATCTTCGTAATGTCCTTTGCACGAAAGGATGTCGATGAGCAATTAATCGTTCTCCATTGACTCTAATTCGCTGAGCTCATTATTTAGGTTGCATATCGGTGTGTTTTTATATATATTTTATGAAAAGAGGTTACTTTTATGTCGCAAACCACCTTTAGCATCAGAATGGATGACAACCTGAAAAAAGACTTTGATAAGCTTTGTGAAGAGTTTGGCATGTCGATGACCACGGCGATAAATGTCTTTGCTCGTGCCGTTGTGCGCGAGAAGAGGATTCCCTTCGAGGTTTCGTCCACAAAGGCTCCCGCTTATGCTGCTGACAGGCGCGTTTTCTACAATGCAAGTCCAGTTGCGAGCCGTATGTCAATGGTAATGCGCCAGCTTTCTGCCGAGGCAGAAAGAGCTGGGGCCGCCGATATGACTCTAGACGAAATCAATGCCGAAATTGATGCTGCCAGGAGCGGCCGATGAAGTTTTATGCGGTCATTGACACAAATGTCATTGTTTCCGCTTTGCTGAAATGGAACTCTGTTCCTGGAGTCGTATTGCAGGCAGTTTTCAATGGATTTGTTGTTCCTGTATACAATGATGAAATTCTGAATGAGTATCGCAATGTTTTGAATAGGCCGAAATTCGGTTTTTCTTCAGAGTTGATTTCAGAAACCATATCCCAGATAGAATCCTTGGGTGTTATGGAAAATGCTTTGGAAACTGTTGCAGAAGCCATGCCCGATCCCAAGGACATTGTCTTTTATTCCATTGCGCTTTCTCATGGCAAAACCGCCGAAACGCATCTTGTAACGGGGAACGTCAAGCATTTTCCTGCAAATCCGATTGTCGTCACGCCGCGACAGATGTTGGACATTCTGTGCATGTAGTTAATTCGCCACAGAAATTGCATTAAACTTTGACGCTAAAAATCCCCGGCCTCGTGAGTGAGGTCGGGGACTTTAAATGTGGGGGAGGTAGGGCTTATTCCCCGACTTGCAATTTCAGGGGCTTTCCAGCAGGATTCCGGACGACGTAGACTCCGCGCCCAAAGCCGGCCGTCTTGAGTCCGTTCTTGATTTCTATCAACGAAGCCCCTGCGTTCAGGCGGACTTTGCCAAGCATGTTGCCCATCAAGTCAAAGACTTTGTATTCGCCGGCGATTTTAGCGAATGCTCCTGCGGCGATTTTCGGCTTTATGCTCGTGGTTCCTTTGCGTTTGTCCATAATATCGCCTTCAACTTTACCGAAGGCAATCCAGTCGAGGTTTACGTAATCGCTTGTTATTAGGACTTTGAGCACGTGTTCGCCTTTGGTGAGTTCCTTGGTTGTTTTGCCTTTGTACGTAGCGTATGTATCGAAGTCATCGGTTCCAGAAAGCGAGAGTGTATCGGTGATGGGTTCATTGTCCATGAAGAATCGTACGCTTGCGCTTTCCATGCCTGTTGCGTAAGAAAGTTCGAAGGGGAGGGTTCCGCTAGTTTCGACGTTCACGGTGTATTCCAGCCATTCACCCTTCTGCGTGTAGCCCACGGCAAATCCGTCGCCGTTCTTCACGATATCCACGCGGTCTTCGCGATATTCCTTGCCTTGGTTTTCGGTGTCCATGTCATAGTAGGCCTTGCCGGCACCGCCCACGTCATAGTTTTCGAAGTCAATGAAGTTTGCGGGGCCTTCAACGCTTGCACCTACGGCTGGTACATCACACTTGGCTTCTGCATCTTTGAGTTTTTCCTTGCAGAACGGGCTTTGCGGAATAGCGGTCTTGCTATCCTCGAATTCCCAGTAGTCCGCTTCGAAGTCGCCTGCGAACACGAAGAACACGTCGTGCTTGCCAACGGCACCTGTGAGCGGAACTGTTACGAGGCCGTCTGCGGAGAATTCCGCCTTGCCAACAATTTCGCCGTTCACCTTATCCAGACGGACGGTGATGCTCGACGCCTTCTTGACGTTCAGAACGGATGCTGAGAAGCTTTCTGCGCCTGCATCGCCGAATTCCACGCCACTAATCTTGGTGTATTTTCCTTCGGAAAGATTGGTGATGACCGTATTGCCGGCGGTACCGCTCTTACGGACCCTCACGTCTTCGCCCCAGGACATGGTTTCCGCTTCCACGCGCTTGTACGGGTCGAAATCTTCCAGCTGGGCCACGCCATTGTCCGGCCAATAATCAATTTTTTGAATAGTGCCGTCAGCGTTGTACTTCATTTCGGAAAGGCCGACAGAACGACGCTCCTTGTGTTGGAATTTCTGGCCCATCTTCTCGGACTTGTAACGCCAAAGTTCGTAATTTAGGCCGAAAACGTAGGATTTCCCCTTGAAATCGATGATACCCGGGTGGTTTCCGTTACTGCGCGAAGAATGCGGCATAATGTCGCCCTTGTAGGTCCAGGGGCCAGTAATCTTGTCGCTCATGGCATACCCGATACCTTCCGCACAGCAGGTCGATGCGAAAGTCATGTAGTAATTGTTGCCATGCTTGTAAACCCAGGGGCCTTCCTGGTAATCCTTGATTTTGGGGTAGGTGACGATGGAGCCCTGAGTACTAATCATGTCCTTGTTCAACTTGATCATGTACAATTCGGGGTTGCCCCAGTACATGTAGGCCTGTCCGTCGTCGTCAATCCAGACGGTAGGGTCGATATCGTTCCAGTGCTCGCGCTGCCAGACCAGCGCCTTGTTCAAAGGTTCCTTGAAAGGGCCATAAGGGCTGTCCGCCACCAAGACGGAAATGCCATTGCCGTGAATGGGGACGTACATGAACCACTTGCCGTCGCGCTCGATGACCTGTTCCGCCCAGGCCCCGTTAGTCTTTGAGCTCCACTTGATGTCTCCCAGGCTTGCCACGGCACCGTGACTGGTCCAGTTGACCATATCCGTGGATGTGTGCAACAGCCAGTCGTACATCATGAACCCGTCGGCATTGTCCTCGTCGTGGGTCGTGTACAGGTAAACCGTATCCCCATGGACATAGGGCGCCGGGTCCGCCGTATAGTTCGTCGTGATTACAATTTTCTGAGCGAAACCCGTACAAGCCAAGGCCAATACGGAAGAAACGATTAGGTTTTTACCAAACATCTTGATCTCCATTCCTTGTTAATTCCTACACCCAATAACAAAGATATATCTGAAAATGTTTGCGGTTAATCGCTTGCGTAAATCTCTATTGTCATTTTATCAAAAGGGGGGAGATAAGAAAAGCCCGCTCACGGGGGAGTGGCGGGCATAAAGGCGGGGGATATGGGGGTTATTTCCCGGAGGAAACGATAACCTTTGCGGTCTTCAAGATTTTGTTCTTGAGCTTGTAACCCTTCTGGAATACGGTGACAACATGACCTTCCGGGATAGTTTCGGAGGGCTGCTGCATCAGAGCTTCGTGGAGGTTCGGGTCGAATTCCTTGCCGGTCGGGTCAATCTGTTCAAGTCCTGCGTCCGTGAGAACCTTGGCGAACTGGTTGTAAATCATCTGCATGCCTTTTTCGAAGGCTTCGAGATCCTTGGCCTTGTTTTCGCTGGCGAAAGCACGTTCGAAATTGTCCTGGACTTCAGAGAGCTTTTCGAGGAGCTTGCCGTTCGCGGTTTCGATGAGTTCAAGCTGTTCCTTGGCATTACGGCGGCGGAAGTTTTCGAATTCGGCCATCAGACGCACAAAACGGTCGTTAGCATCAGCGAGCTGCTGTTTCAAAATTTCTTCGGCGGAAGGTGCTGCGGGCTGTTCGGCGGCTTTTTCTTCAGCTTTTTTGCCTTCAGCGTCAGCGGTCTTGTCGGCGGCTTCTTCGTTTGAAACACTCTCGTCTTTCGTCTCTTGTCTTTCGTCTTTTTGGGCTTCAGCTTCGAGATTCATTGCATCCTGGGCGGCTTTCAACACATCCTGTTCAAATTTCGCCTGTTCCGAAGAAGAATTACTTTCGTCTTTCGTCTCTCGTCTTTCGTCTAAGTTTTCAGCCATGATATATCAATATTCCTTTAAAAATTGTCCGTTCGGACATCTGTTTTACAATTTCAACACAAAGATAGCAAATACCATGCCAACAAAAAACGTCAAAAATCGTTTTAATGTGAAACAAACAAGACTCCCCTTTCTAAATTAGTGTTGCCGATAATGCGGATTATGTAAACTAAACTATTGCGATAATTATCGGTCTTTTGACGTTTTTCTTTGTTGAATCGCTTTTGTGTTGGGTACACAAGTCTTATTACTGGTATGCGCATTAACGCCTTCGTAAAAACTTATTTTGTTGATGAATATACAAAAAATTGTATTTTTATAACAACATTTGTCTCTCCAGACAACGCAAGAAGGAATTTTATGATTAAAAAGATTTTGCCGATTTCTGCGGTAGCAGCCCTAGCCCTTACAGCTTGCTTTTCTGATGAAGCATCTCCGGTTGCGCCAACCAACCCAAATTCGGTAACGTCTCAGGAATTCAGTTCGTCTTCTGCGGTTGTCAGCTCTTCATTTGCTGATATTGTTTTGTCTAGCTCGGACAATGGCTCGCTTCATTCGTTCACGCAAAACGAATGCACCGTGAAAAAACAGTCGGACAATGTTGTCGTTATGGATTATACCATTGCAAATTCTGAAAGAACAACGATGAAAATGACTCTTGTCGGTGCAGACGTTGAAATGGACCTGACGACCACTTATGATATTTCTGTGCCTGATGCTGAAATTGCACAAATGTGCGAAGAAAGCAAGGTTGGCTCTGAGACAATGAATGCGAGTGTCGTTTGCGAAGGTCGCTCCATTTCTGTGAAGTACAAGGATTCGGCGAATGGTCACACTGTAGAAGACGTTATTGAGTCAGCAAACGAGCTTTGTATGTTGATGGATAAGTATAAAACACCCTCATCAAGCTCAACCGTACTCTCCTCCAGTTCCATCACTCCCCTATCAAGTTCATCATTTGAAATTCCTGTAAGCACCAAACAAAAGCCAAACGATGCGACGTGCAAAATTGAAGTCGATACAGAAAATGACTTTGCCATTACCATAGTGAAGCCGGACTCCATAATCCTCCATATTTCGGCAAGCCATCATAATGATATTTTAAATATTACCGAAATGATGCAATTTGATGAAAGTGTTCCACAATCTGTAATTACAGAACTTTGTGAAGAAGCCTATAAGGAAGAAAGGGAAGACCCAACTGGTGCTATCATCACCTGTAACGATAGAGACTTTACAGAAACTGTAACGGTAGAGACGGATATGAATGCCCTCCCCGTCTTTACCGCAACTTTAGTGACCATATGCGACCAAATTGAGGAAACAGGAATATACATAGAGGACTTGTAATAATCGGCGCTTTTTTACTAAATTTGGCGCCATGATTAATTTTATCAAGTCTATTTACTCCGGTTTGTGCATTGGGCTCGGCGGAACGGTTTATCTTTCTTGCGATAATAAGATTCTCGGTTCGTTCTTGTTCGGGCTCGGCCTTTTTACGATTTTAAATTTCGGGTTTAATCTTTTTACGGGTAAAGTTGGTTACTTTGTCAATAACAAGATTAATTATTGGGGGTTTTTAGGAATTGTCTGGCTCGGTAATTTTATCGGGACTTTCGTTTTTGCAAAGTTGATCGCTGCGACCCGCTATGGCGCGGCACTTCAAGCTAAAGCTAACGCACTTTGCGTGATCAAGAACGGTGATGGATTTGCTAGTTTGCTCGTACTCGGGATTTTCTGCGGGATGCTCATGTTCATCGCGGCAGACGGCTACAAGACCGTAGAAAACCAGGTCGGGAAAGTGCTTATCGTGTTCCTCCCGGTGATGGTCTTTATCTTGAGTGGTTTCGAGCACTGCATTGCTGACATGTTCTATTTTTCGCTGGCGGGCGATTTTTCAATGACAATGCTCAAGGCACTTGTTGCAATTACGATCGGCAATTCCATTGGCGGTGGGCTCATCCCGCTCATGCAAAAGTTGAACGCCAAGTCCGCGAAAGCATAAGAAAAAATTCTTCCTACAGAAAAAGCGCAGTCCACGAGGAATTGCGCTTTTTTCGTAAATAGGCGATTCCGGTATGGAGGCCGGAATGACAAATAACATTTATCCGAGGTCTTTGATGACCATGATACCGCTGCGTTCAATCTTCGGATACTGACGCATGCCTTCCCCACCCTTGCCCTTGTCAAGGATTTCGAGGAGCTTGCCATCTGTGGAGTACAGGTGCAGTTCCCACGGGCCATTCGGAGCATTGAAGTAACCGGAGTTCTTTTGCACGTTGCGCTGGAACGTTCTGTTCAAGCGGTCGGCAACGCTGCGGGCGTGAACGAGCGAAACGTCTGCGAGATTCCAGGAAATCGGCACGCCGCCCATGTCGAAAATGAGCACGGCATCGACGTCGGTTTCTTCCTTCATCGTGAATTTCCAGCTGAAGTTCTGCCAGCTCGTGCTCAAGTCGAGAATACGGCCGTTTGCATACGGCGTATAGCTTTCGCAGTCCTTCTTGATGTTCACGTTGAGCGTACGCGGCTTGTCAGCCTTGGCGCGCATGCTAAAAATGTACGTCACGCCCTTGTGGAGCGCAAAGTGCTGCTTGAACTGGAGATTCCAGGAATCCTTGCCGCCCTTCTTGATGTCGAAATGCACAACGCCATCCTTGACGGTCACATCGCCCTTTCCACCCCAGAAGTCAGTCGTCCAGCCAGAAAGCGGATCTTCGGCATTGAATTCACCGTTTTCAATGATATTCGCACCAGTTCCCTGAGAGCCGGTTGTGAAATCCTTATTCTGGATAAAGTTTGGAATCACGCTCGTATTCTGGATGCCGAGAGGACTATCGACAGCGACTTCCTTGCCCCAGCCAATAAGCGTGTTGTAGGAGCCGTGAACCGTCATATCCATTTCTGGACTGTCGAAGTTACCCGGACCCCAGCTCCATGCGAGCCAGCCGATGTTCAAGCGTTCGCATTCCGACATGATAAACTTGTACGGGATTTCACGGACGCCGCCAGCAGCCACCGGAGCAAATTCGCCAACAATCAGCGGAATCTTACGCTTGAGGGATTCTTCGAGCGTACCCTTGATGCGGTCCTTGACGGTTTCGTAGCCTGTTGCCACCGGATTGTGGCGTTCGGTCGGCCACCACATGTGAATAGAGAAAATCAAGTTGTGTTCGGAGTCTGCCTGCAAAAGCTTCGGGCCCACGTTCAACAAATTCTTTTCGTTCTGGCCCCATTCGTCAGCGTCGATCATGATCGGCACACGCACGCCAGAGGCGCGGAGCTTTGTAACGATGATGTTGTAGGCATTGAAAAATTCATCGGCGCTCTGGGCCTTGTCGCCCGGTTCGTTACCGATGTTCAAAATCAAATATTCCTGATGATTGTAAATCATCTGGAGCGTTTCTTCGCGAAGCCAAAATTCAAGGGCGTCGCTCAGGCGGTCCCAGTTACCGGTCGTGTCATGAATTTCCGGGATAGGAATCATGCCGTTGGCAATACAAAGCGAAATAATGTTGTCGAGGTCGCTGATGCGGCCTCGAGTATTCCAAACAATTCTTACACAGTTTGCGCCAGTCTTTGCAATTTCGGGAATGGTCTTGCCTTCACGATCCGTCCAAATAAACATGTGGTTTACACCACGAAGAACAACCTTTTCGTTGTCCTTGCTATACAGAAAAGAATCTTGAACGAAAAAGCCCGGTTTCACAGATGAGCCGTTCATGTCTTTAATTTTCTCCATAAGGTCAATTAATCCATTATAAATATACAACTAAATGTTTTTTTAGAGCCAAAATTTTTTCGCATATATAAAAAATTCAGCGCTCAACCATGGACTTTTCAAGCAAAATATGTGCCACAAGGCGTAAGCTCGGCTATTTGAGCCTTATGGATGCTGACGCGTTTGATTTGGCGACTTCAGATGGAAGTTGTGGCGGCACTACATTTCCGATGTTTTTCGCCGAGTAGTTCGATAACGAACGTTCAGGAAGATGTTTCCAGTAGCGTACAGGCAAGCAACGTCGAAGAAGGCGCGGGTTGAGCCGCTCCTTGATCGCCATCGTGTCGTAGTAAGACTTCCACATGCGTGTGAATTCATCTGGAGGGGCGTGCGCTGAAATGTAATTCGGGTCGGGAACCGTTACAAAATGTGTTCGGTAATTCTCGTAATAGACGCCAAAGCCTCGCTTGACATCGATAATCGCCCATGTGCCGTTGGGGAAACGGCACCGGAAATGCCCGACAATCATTTCGAGAATGTCGTACTTCGGTTCGATTTCGGCGATATACATGCCATCGGGTGCTTTGTTGAAACGCACCATTCCATACATGTTGTCCATTTCGCGACGCACGGAACGCGCAATGGTAATGAGCGGAATCATTTCGAGACTTGACGGATTGCGACCGTAATTCGGGTCTAGCCCCGCAAAAAGCTTGCGCAGGTACGCAAGAATGTTCATCTCAATGTTCGCGTCTTCGGAACGGAAACACGTTTCGAGCAAATTCAAGACGTCTTTACTTGCCGCATTGGTAATGGCTCGCTTGAGGCGGTTGGCTGAGTCTTCGGAGGTTTCGACATGGAAGGGCAGCGCGAAAAGGTCGGTTGCCGCTTCACGTTCCGCTTCGTACGTGCGTTCGGCGACAAAGCAAGAAACATTGAGATGTTGGCGGTAAATCTCGAAAACGGCACTCAAGAAGCCGTCGAAAGTAGAATCGTAATGAATCGCGAGAGACATGATTTAGTAGGAAGTAGACAGTAGGAAGTAGACGGTTGAACTTAGGAGTTGGCTGAAAGTTGTGCGGCTTTTGGCTGTGGCAGTGCGGCGGGCATGGTGTCAAATAGATCGAGTTGATCGTTCTTGGGTTTGCCTGCTATGAGCAAGGGACGAATCATCTCGGGATAAAGTTTGTGTAGTTCTCGCGGCACGTCGCTATCGTAGATGAAGTATTTCGCGCGCTTAAGCACCACCCCCATCTTCTTTAAATGCTCGAGCCTGATTTTAGAATAACGCCTTCCACTGACAATGAGCTGTGCTGACCTCACGCCAATGCCGGGCACGCGCAAAATCATCTCATAATCGGCAGTTTGCAAATCGACCGGGAAGCATTCCGGATGGCGAAGCGCCCACATCACTTTCGGATCTAAATCCGGGTCTAGGAATGGATTCTTCTCGTCAAGAATCTCGTTGTACTCGAACTTGTAAAAGCGCATGAGCCAGTCGGCCTGATAAAGCCGGTGTTCGCGTAAAAGCGGTGGCTTGGTTGTAATTACTGGCAAGCGTTTGTCCGCATTTATGGGTACATACCCCGAAAAATAAACACGCTTCATTTGCTGTTGCTTGTAAAAGCCTGCCGAAAGCGTCAAAATTTGGAAGTCGGTCTCCCCCGACGCTCCGACAATCATCTGTGTGCTCTGCCCTGCCGGCAAGAACTTCGGAGAATATTTGGACTTGTCCGTTTTGTATTCAAGCTTGCGTTCCGCCAAGAAATTCATCGGGCGGTAAATGGATGCAAAATTCTTTTCGGGAGCAAGGTATTGCAACTGCTTGTCCGAAGGGATTTCGATATTCACGCTGCTGCGGTCGGCATAAAGCCCTGCCTCGAACAAAAGCCTAGAACTTGCGCCAGGAATCGCCTTTAAATGGATGTAACCGCCAAAATGGTGTACCAAACGCAATTCCTTAGCCACTTTAATTAACAGTTCCATCGTGTAATCAGGCGTGCCAATCACTGCAGAGCTCAAGAAAAGCCCTTCAATGTAATTACGGCGGTAAAATTCCAACGTAAGGTTGATGAGTTCTTTGGGCGTAAAAGTCGCTCGCGGGATGTCGTTACTGCGTCGGTTCACGCAATAGGCGCAATCGTACTTGCAGGCGTTACTGAACAGCACTTTTAAAAGCGAAATGCAGCGTCCATCGGCGCTCCACGTATGGCAAATGCCTGAGCTATGCCCGCACCCCATCCCGCCTTTCGGCGAATTGCGCTTGGAACCGCTCGACGAGCACGAAACATCGTACTTGGCGGCATCGCCTAGAATGTTCAGTTTATCGCGTAAATCCATTTTTGCCCATCGTTTTTAACGACACACTTGTTTACTTGCCTTTTTGTTCACTAAATATAATATTTACTGCACAAAAAAGCAAACTATTTCTAAAATTTTGAAAAAAAATGGTTGTTGATTTTAGTTTTGCTAGCCTTTTCGTGTCAGTTTTTACAATTAGTGAAAACACTTGATTTTCTAAACAAAGTGTCTAAAACAGCGTAAAAATTTTTCTGAAATATGGATTGTCATTAACCCATCTTTTTACTATAATTGCCCCCGATGAAAAGAATGGAACTTGTTGACTTCGAGCTCGCCTTCAAGCAAGCAGCCTCGACCCACAAAAAGGTCGGTTGGGTTTCAGTTTTTGACAAGACTATTCATTTTTTTAAGAGTTTTATTTTTAAGGCAAAGGCATTTAGCTTTTGCCTTTCTTTTTACCCCAACAACTGTGACGTAAGGTAAATCATGAACGAAAAATTTCAATGGAAAGCAAAGCGCGAGCGTAAGGCTTTTATAGCCTTGGCTGACGGAGCCGTATTCCACGGTTACGCCTTTGGCGAAAAGAAAGATACCGTTGGCGAAGCCGTGTTTAACACCGGTATGGCTGGTTACAAGCAGATTTTGACCGACCCGTCTTACGCTGGTCAGTTCGTGGTTTTCACCACGGCCGAAGTTGGCGCTTACGCTACGAACTTTGAAAAGTCCGAATCCCGCCAGGTTTTCTTGAACGGAATTGTCGTGAACTCCCTCGACTGGGTTTCCAAGGAACTGAACGAAGAATCGCTTCATGATTACATGCTCGCCCAGAAGAAGGCAGGCATTGCAGGCGTTGATACTCGCGCCCTCACGCTCCACCTCCGCACGCACGGCGCCCAGAAGGCTTACCTCCACGTCGAAGACACGGAAATGACCGAAGCCGAAGCTATCGCAAAGGCAAAGGCTTGGGAAGGCCTCGACGGTCAGGATTATGCGAGCAAGGTGAGCGACCCGAACGGCTACGAATTCAATAACGAAGGCAAGTACCACATCGTCGCTCTCGATTTCGGTATCAAGACGAACATCTTGAGAAACCTCGCCGCACAGGACATGCGCATCACGGTTATGCCGATTGGCACGAGCTACGAAAAGATCATGGAACAGAAGCCGGATGGCGTGTTCCTCTCCAACGGCCCTGCCGACCCGAACAGCCTCCCGCAGGTTTACAACATGGTCAAGCAGCTCCTCGGCAAGATCCCTCTCATGGGTATCTGCCTTGGTAACCAGCTTTTGGGCCTTGCTCTCGGTGCTAAGGTTTCCAAGCTCAAGTTCGGCCACCACGGCTGCAACCATCCGGTCAAGAACCTCTTGACGGGCGCTGTCGAAATCACGTCACAGAACCACAACTACGCCATTGACGAAAAGTCTCTCCCCGCCGATGTCGAAGTCACGCACATCAACCTGAACGACAACACGGTCGAAGGCATCCGCCACAAAAAGTTCCCGGCATTCAGCGTGCAGTACCATCCGGAATCTGCCCCGGGTCCGAACGATTCCATGTACTTATTCAAAGAATTTAAGAAGATGATTGAAGATTTCAAGGGAGGCAAGAATGCCTAAGCGTACCGACATCAAGAAGATTATGCTCATCGGTTCTGGCCCGATTGTGATTGGCCAGGGCTGCGAATTCGACTACTCCGGCGTGCAGGCTTGCAAGGTGCTTCGTCGTGAAGGTTACGAAGTGGTGCTCGTGAACTCCAACCCGGCAACCATCATGACCGACCCGGAAATGGCTGACCGCACTTACATCGAACCGCTGAGCGTCGATATTCTCCACGAAATCATCCGTCGCGAACGCCCCGATGCATTGCTCCCGACTCTCGGTGGCCAGACCGCCTTGAACCTCGCCATGGAACTCAACGAACGCGGCATTCTCGACCGCTACCAGGTGGAACTCATCGGTGCTAAAGCCGAATCCATCCAGCGCGCCGAAGACCGTCACTTGTTCAAGGAAGCCATGCTCAAGATCGGGCTTGACCTCCCCCGTTCCGGTTCCGCACACTCCATGAGCGAAGCAACCGCTATCGCCCACACCATCGGAAGCTGGCCGTTGATCATCCGTCCGGGCTTTACGCTTGGTGGTACTGGAGGCGGTATCGCCCACAACGAAGAAGAATTCGAAACCATCGTGAACCGCGGTCTTGACGCCTCGCTCAACAACGAAGTGCTTATTGAAGAATCGCTCCTCGGCTGGAAAGAATTCGAAATGGAAGTCATGCGCGATAAGAAGGGCAATGCCGTTATCGTCTGCTCCATTGAAAACCTCGACCCGATGGGTGTTCACACCGGTGACTCCATCACGGTTGCTCCGATCCAGAGCCTTGATGACCGCGCCTACCAGGCCATGCGTGATGACTCCTTGAAGGTCATGGAAGCAATCGGCGTGGAAACCGGTGGATCTAACGTGCAGTGGGCTATCGAACCGAAGACCGGCCGTCGCATCATCATCGAAATGAACCCGCGTGTGTCCCGTTCTTCCGCTCTTGCATCCAAGGCAACGGGCTTCCCCATCGCAAAGATTGCAGCACTTCTCGCCGTGGGTTATACGCTCGACGAACTCCGCAACGACATCACGCAATCGACCCCGAGCTGCTTCGAACCGGCTCTTGACTATGTTGTTGTAAAGGTCCCGCGCTTTACATTCGAAAAGTTCCCGAAGGCAGATTCCACGCTCGGCACCCAGATGAAGTCTGTGGGCGAAGCCATGGCCATCGGTACGAACTTCAAACAGGCTATGCAGAAGGCCCTCCGCTCTCTCGAAACGGGATTCGGCGGATTCGGTGCCTGCGCCAAGTGCGAAAAGTTCAAGGAATACGACGACGAAACGCTCGCCAAGGAAGTCGCACGCCCGAGTGCAGAACGCATCTTCGTAGTCTACGAAGCATTCCGCCGCGGCTGGGACATCGAAAAGCTTTACGATGTGACCAGAATCGACCGCTACTTCCTCCGTCACCTCGAAGAACTCGCCTGCTTCGAAGACGAAATCACGGCTGCAGGTTCTCTCGAAAACCTCGCCAAGGATAAGGCTCTCTTCCGCCAGGCTAAGGAATTCGGCTTCAGCGATATCCAGATCGGTTACCTCTTCCACAAGACTCCCGAAGAAGTCATGGCAGTGCGTAAGCAGATCGGTCTCGTCCCGAGCTACTACTCCGTCGATACTTGCGCCGGCGAATTCGAAGCTATCACTCCTTATTACTATAGCTGCTACGCCGACAATACCGAACCGGTCCGCGAAATTCCGGGTCACCAAAGCAAGAAGCGCATCATGGTGCTCGGCGGTGGTCCGAACAGAATCGGTCAGGGCATTGAATTTGACTACTGCTGCTGCCACGCTGCATTTACGCTCCGCAAGCACGGCTTTGAAGTCATCATGGTGAACTCTAACCCCGAAACGGTTTCTACCGACTACGATACTTCGGACAAGCTCTACTTTGAACCGCTTACGCTCGAAGACGTGATGGGCATTTACGAACGCGAAAAGTGCGCGGGCGTGATTGTTCAGTTCGGTGGTCAGACTCCGCTGAACCTTGCTATGCGTCTCAAGAAGGCTGGTGCAAATGTCATCGGTACAAGCCCCGAAGACATCGACCTCGCCGAAGACCGCGACTTCTTCAAGCAGCTCGTCACCAAGATTGGTATCAAGCAGGCCGAAAGCGGCATTGCACACAATGTCGAAGAAGCCCTCGCCATTGTCGATAAGATCGGTTACCCGGTTCTCGTGCGCCCGAGCTTCGTTCTCGGTGGCCGCGGCATGGTGATTGTCTACAAGGAAAAGTACCTCCGCAAGTTCGTGGAAGAAGCTGCCGCCATTGGCGAAGGCAAGCCGATCCTCATCGACCGCTTCCTCGAAGACGCAACCGAACTCGATGTGGACTGCATCAGCGATGGCAAGCACACCGTTATCGGCGCCATCATGGAACACGTGGAACCCGCAGGTATCCACTCCGGAGACTCCGCTAGCGTCATCCCGCCGATGACCCTCTCCAAGGAAATTCAGGACAAGGTCCGTGAATTCGCCAAGGAATTTGCAAAGGAACTCCACGTCGTGGGTCTCATGAACATGCAGCTCGCCGTCAAGGATGGCGAACTCTACATGATCGAAGTGAACCCGCGTGCATCCCGTACGGTGCCGTTCGTTTCCAAGTCCATCGGCGTGCCGCTCGCAAGCTATGCAACACGCTGCATGACCGGCGAATCTCTCGAACAAATCGGCTTTACCGAAGAAGTCCGCGTGCCTTACGTGAGCGTTAAGGAAGCTGTCTTCCCGTTCGTCAAGTTCCCGGGCGTCGACATCACGCTTTCTCCGGAAATGAAGTCCACTGGTGAAGTCATGAGCCTCGATCGCGACCGCGGTCTTGCCTACCTCAAGAGCCAGCTAGCATCCGGCAACAAGGTCCCGAGCCAGGGCAACATTTTCGTCTCGCTCAAGGACGAAGACAAGCAGAAGGCAGTACCGCTCATTCGCCAGCTCGTGAACCTCGGTTACGAACTGTACGCCACCCGCGGCACCTCCACGATGCTCTACAACGAAGGCATCAAGACTCGCGCCGTATTCCGTATCTCCCGTGGTCGCCCGAACCTGCTCGACCTTATCCACGATAAGGAAGTGCAGTGGATCGTGAACACCACCGAAACTGGCGCAGAAGCCATGGTCGACGAAATCCAAATGCGCTCCAAGGCTGTGGTCTCTGGCATTCCTATCACGACGACCATCGCCGCCCTCACCTCTACCGTGGAAGGCCTCATGGACAAGCACGACTTCGGAAGATTCGAAGTGTGCAGTCTCCAGGAATACCATAGACACGTGAAGAAGTAAGGCGGATGAAAGAGGGGAAAGTCTTCCCCTCGCTTCAGCCCCGTCCCACCCTTAGTGTCAAGCCCGCGCAAGCGGGCTTCTCCTTTTTATACCCCACCCAAGCCGGGTCTTCCGCTACCCCTTCTAGCGGGCTTCAGACGCCAGCCCGCAACGCCTAGCTTACGCATTTCACCTAATCATTCTTTCATGATAATGAAATCAAAATTCAAACAAAATCCTATCAACTTTTATATAAGTTTCACTTTTATTAGTATTATAAAATGTTGGATGATATTTTCCCAAAATTGATGTCAAAACTCTCTTTTTTTCGTCATCCATACGCAATCCAAAATACACTTCCTTGAGATCTCCTGGAATTGGATGAATGCCATTTCCTCCCCGAAATGAAAGCCTACATTCATGCTCATATTGCCAATCCGATGCTTTGTAACGAATTATCGCTTCGGGCATTTCTTCTTCAATTTCATCGAAACCAAATGAAGTCCCTGTTGGATATTCATCTTTATTTGCGTATATCATCTCATGAAGCCAAAAGTCGAGTATATAATAAGCTTTTCCTCTGAATGTTGTAAAAGGTTCTTCAAAATCAACATTGCGACATAAAGGATTGTTAAATTCAAATCCCAAACAAAAGCCATTAAATTTATCAGCATAATGAGCCCACATCAATGTATTGTCCCAATGTGGAGAAAGGCAAACAAAGCCCATTTTATGAACATCCGCTTTAAACTCATCTACAGTAGAATCCCAACTAATGCCATATTGTTTTTCTATTGCAGTTGGCTTCATTCTAAAATTACAGTCAAAAGGATCATTAAAGTCTTTTGGAGAGGAAAAATACAAACCACCACAAATTAAGGGCCCCAACGTATTTGAATTATACGAAAAGAACCGGTAAAGCATTATTTTATCGGTTTCTTTGGCAGAAAGACTTAGCCAGCCTCTTTTATATTCTGGATCCATATTAACCTATTTTCAAATATTTTGCAAATAGAAAAATCGTTAATCCTTTACACATCGAACTGATCGAGCAAAACTAACAAATCCAACCCCATTAGTAGTATTTACATATTCAGGACTATAATAAAGTCCTTCAGCACCAAATATTTTGTGATCGCTTACTCCATTAATTGTAGAAGGATTGTGGTAGCTTGAAGACCAAAACTTTGCGCTTTTACCAACACCAAGAACACCTAATTTTCCTCCATAACCTAAATCAATAAAATTGATCGTGCTTCCAACAAAATCAGCATATCCCGTAGGGAAAATATCAAAATTAACACTGTTTTTATTTTTTTCATTGTTAAGCCACCATCCTGTAGTTGCGCCTAATATTTGTCCTGCAACATCTTCGCCTCCCACTGTTGTTACAAGAAGTCGCCATTCTTCTATAGTGGGCAAGTGCCAACCATATGGGCATATTCCTTGAACTGGATATTTAGGCTTACAGATTGTATCATAACTAAAGTATCCGCAATTTTTTCCTCCAGTTGAAAAAATTGCAGCACTATCCATAGCTGCAGCCCAAGTGTAATAACGTCCATACTTTAAACAGCTGTCGTTATAGCAATAGCTTAAAGAATCTCTCATGGCAGTTGGAAAGATATAACCTCGATAATTTAAATTTTGAGCCATCCATGTTTGTTTTCCAATAGTGGTAATCTTGTAAATTTGACCATCTCTTGTGTCTTTCATGCAATTTTCATTTGTGCAAGGTTCTATTTTCCAATCATAACTACAATAATTTGAAGTCGAATTACAGATTTCGTCTAGATAATGACCTGTATTGCCATAACGTAACAAATCGAAGCAATATAAATTCCCATTAATAAGACTGTCTTTGAAATCAAAACAAGCTTGTAAACAAACATCAAAAAAAATACTATTATCCCGCCATTCTGAAGCACAGATATAATCATTTTCACAACTATAATATGCATCGCAAGATTTAACGCATTCGGAATTGTATGGTCGTTTAGAACATGTTTCTAATGGAGACTTAAAACATGTTCCAACGCTATCGCAAATCATTTTAGATACATCACTACTAGAACTAAATAAATCAATTGTAGATGATGCTGGCAAATCTATTTTGTTTGTCAAATTCGTATTACTACTGGAATCATCACCGCAACTAGTCAAGAAGATTATCGTGACCAACGCTATAATCAACCTTGTCATTTTCGCCCCTTTCTGCCAAAGGCAGTCTGCGAGCTGCAGTCTTGTTCGGTAAGCTGTAGTCGTTTCTGCGGTTCGGCATTTCGGCAAGCTCAGTGACCTTAATTACCGACCTTCAGTGCCTTTATCAAGCGATTCCACACATTTTCTAGAAAACAAAAAAGGCATGGTGTCGCTCGGCTTATGCTTTGAAGGCTCTGGTAAACCCGCTATCTTAAGCACGACGGCTTACCAGGCAATATGCCTTAGCAAGTCGCGGGCAAACGCCCAACGACCCACACCCGATCGGTGTGAGCGTTCGTCTTCTTCCCAGATAGCGAGGCTTATGCCTCACAAAAGTTTACCAGACTTTTCAAAGCGGGAACAAGAGTACTACTCTAATTCAATATGTCAATAGAAATATAACTTCTAACAACGGCAAAAGGTCTAAAAAGCCTCCTTAAAACTATTCAAAAAGCCCCATTTCAAGTCAGAACGGTGCCAAAACTTGCGATTTCGCCCCCAAAAATGTATATCGCCTATGATATGGCATCAAGAAGCGCCTTATGATAACGACAAAAGTATTGATTCTTACAGATTGACAGACCTAAAAGAGCCGACAGATGAAATGCTTGCCCAAATCATGAGGGAAACTGCCGAAGACGCACGCAAGGCAAATGCAGAAGCTACCAATCGTTTTTTCGATGAAATTGAAAAGATGTGCGAGAATGCTCGATCTCTGTAATTTACGAGACATCGTCTCAAATATTAGGAAGCTATCCCCTTGCAATACAGCAGCAAGCTCTTAGGGTTCAACGAAAAAAAAATCAAGCCCCTTTCATGGAGCTTCTTGCCGCCATCGAAGAAGGCGAAAAACTCACCCACGACTCGAATGCCCAAACGTATTCGACACCGCAGGAACTTTGGGCCGAACAAGGCTTCTATACTAGAATTTTTTGCATTTTTACGAAAAAAATCTGCCCAAAGCGTCCACTGTCACATTCTGACATTGCAGGAATATATATTTGCAGGGAACGCTAAAACACCCGCCTTTTTCGCATGTAGGCGGCCGGAGGTAAATATGAACAGAAGCGAATTCATCGCCATGGCAAAGGACGTGCACGAGCATCCTGAGCACCTGGCAGACTACAGAAAAATCTACAAGAACGTTTATCCGTTCAGCGACGGCATCTTCAAGATGCTCATAGCCAACGAGGCGAAACCCGAACGGACTGTGAAATTCTTGAACGCAATGCTCGGGCTCACGGGAGACAAGGCCATAAAAACATATACCTTGGGGGTCCCAGAGAATCCTGGTGTGCTTAACGACAAGACCGCCATCTTCGACATCTACGGCACCACACAGGCAGGCGAGCCCGTGCTGATCGAGGTCCAGCAGAATTTCAACACTCTGTTCGTTGACAGGCTCATCTACTACACCGCCCGTGTCATCTCGCGAACGGTCAAGAAGGCTCAAGATTACAATCTGCCGCATATCTACGTACTCTCCATCCTGACCGAAAATCAGTTCCCGAGGGAGCGCGACACCTATCTCCACCACGCCCAACTCGTGCGGAATCGCCATCTGTTCTACAGCAAGCTGGACATCTACCTTGTTGAACTAGAGAAGTTTTTCGCCATCGAGGACCGCACCCTGCCCGAGAACCGCGAACAGTCCGACAGGGCCGAAATGCTGCGGATTTTTCGCGATGTCCTTGAAGACAAGGATATCCCCGAAGAAAAACTGAAACGGCTCCTTGACAAGGACTTTGCGAATGATGTATCTTTTAAGGGGTACACGGATGAAACCCTTCTAAATGAGGTTGACGGAATGACGGACATGCTTTACGAAAAACAGGGCTCGTACCTGCAGGGAAAGGATGACGAACGTAATGAAATCGCCATCGCCATGCTCGCCGAAGGTGATTCCATCGAGAAAATCGCCCGCGTGACCAAGCTTTCCGAGAATGACGTTCGCAAGTTGCAGGCAGAACAAGTCCGCGAAACGGCATCAGCATAATCTTTTCCGAATAAAGCACACCTTAAGACCACAATGCAACAGCAAAGCTCTTGCATTGTGAAATTCTTTATTTGCCTATCTCAGCACCATTCGTTGCGTTTTGGCGTTCCCGAGTTTGACCATGTACACGCCGCGGCTTAAGCCTGCGCTTGTCATGGCGTTGCGGAGTTCATCGATATGCTCGGCTTGGAATTCGCCGATAAACGCTCCGATTGGGCTAAATACTTTATATGTGCTTTGGCGTTTTTGCGGTACAGAAAGTCTCCCGAAGGCAATTGATTCTGTTGAATCCTTGGGCGGTTCCACCTTGGGCTCCTGCCACAGAATGAATTCGACGGTCGTTGCACTGCGGGCTGGGGCGCTGTAGCTGCATTTTGAGCCATCGACTTTGACTTCGCTTCCTTCCTTGAGGTTGTTATTGTCGTCGGTGACATAGGGCTTAAAGCTTCCAATCTTTGTGCTTCCGAAGTCAAAGTCCGCCTTGAATTCCTCATTCTTGGAATTGAGAATGACGACTGCAATTTTCGTCTTGAGGGAGTCGCGGTAGGCGGTGACCTTTACATCTCTTTCGGGTTTCTTGGTGGCGTCGATTCTCCTCGCGCCGGGGCGTGCAAAGCGGCTGTAGTTTCCCATGACCCAGAGTCGCTTGGTAGGCTCCACGTTATCGGGGTTGCCTTGTCCTTGCGGCCAAAGCGCTCCATTACCACAGCTGGGTTCGCTACAGGAATAAATCCACCAGAAATGCCAAGCGTTCATGTTCGAAATAGTAAGGGCGTCGTGAATCATGTTTGCAACGCGGAGAGCGCTTCCCATGCCAACGTCTTCCTTGTTGCTTCCGAGATCGTAGACTTCGGTTTCCCAAAATTCTTTGCCGGCTTCGTGAATTTCAGGGTAAGCGGCGGGGTCTCCGCCGTATTCGTGCGTCCCGAAAATGTCCGTGTATTTCAGGGCGGCAGGATTGTTGAAGAAGGCTTTTTTATAATTGGGAAATCCGTACCAGTTGATAGCTTCGGTGCCAATGATTTTGATGCCCGTGGTATCAAGGGTGGGACCAAGGTAGTCGCCGACCCAACGTGCCAATTCATCGGGTTCGTAGTGGTTGTCGCCGGTGCCGTCGGGCTCGTTTTGCGACGAAATTGCGTATAAGTTGACTCCAGCTTTTCGCATGTCTTGCGTAAACTTTAAGATGGTGTTTGCCCAGTCCTGGGCGTGATTGAAATCCAAATGTTTTTTATCGCCATCGTAATTGACAGTATATTTGGATGTCCACGGAGCAGCCCAAACTTTGACGCCGTATTCACTCGCCTTTTTGGCGATACTTGTTTCGGAGGTGGAACCGTCCGGAGCAATACGGATGCGATGCAGGGTAAGCCCCGCGCCACTAGTGGAGTCCCAAAGGAAGGCGGCGTTCTTGTCGGTGATGGACCCCGCCCATGCTGATGCGGCACCAAAGCCGCTGATGCGCTGGTATTCCTTGCCCATGTCAACGTTTATCGTTGCAGCACAGGCTAGAGTGCTCAAAAATGCGATAGAACCCGCAAAAAGAGAAAATCCCTTCATTGAATACGTCATAAAGCCTCCTTTTTGTCCCTTACTTTCTTTAAAGTAAGTTGAAAAATTCACTTTATATAAAGCTAAAATCGAATTTGTCTTGATAAAATGACAACAGCTTTATGGCGTTATACCCAATTTTAGCAATCACAATCTCTAAGCATCACATTGAGCTCAGCATGTTTAGAATTCAATCTGTCGACCAAATCCTGGAATGCTTTGCCGTGAACCGTCTCATATTTGAAAGTGTTGTCGGATCTATTTTCTATTGAAAATGAATACAGATAATAATGGCACATTTCATGCACCATCGTATTGCGGTATTTCCGGTAATCAAATTCAAAATGGCGGCTGAATACGATGCTTAAATAGCTAGGAACAAAACAGGCCAAATAACTAGAACTATAGTCCAATTCAAAAGTCAACCGGTCTACGTCTAGCATGCCTTCAAAATAGAGCTCATTGTAGCGTTCGCAGGTTTTCCGCATAAAATCCGGCGTTATCAAAACCGGATCATGTTCCCGATAGCCAAATTCATTTATTTCTTCATTCGTTTCTTTTCCAAGCCACTCGTTTTCTGCAATAAGACTTTTGTCTGTCGGAACGCTCCCTTGTGCGGCACGGATTCGCTCAACTTCTTTCTTGAAAAGATTCTTGATTTCATCAGGACTGATTTCCAAATCCTGCGTCCCGGACAGAGACTTATCGGCAAACGTATTAAAAACCTGCTTTTTGAATTTGAGCAGAGTGTTGATTTTCTCGTCAATCGAATCAAGCATTAAAAGCCTGTACACCAGCACATTTCGGACCTGACCCATTCGGTATGCGCGAGAAATCGCCTGCATCTCGGCACTCGGCTTCAGCTGCGGTTCGCACAAGATGACCACATTGGCGGCCTGAATGTTCAAACCAAGCCCGCCCGCGTTGATTTGCAACGGGAGAACTGTCCCGGCAGGGGATTTTTCAAACGCATCGATAATTTCTTGCCTATGGCTCACAGGCACCGCACCCGTAATAGGCTCCATGCAAGAATCATTCAAATATGCGCAAACTTTCTTGATGGTTTCCAAGAAAAATGAAAAGACGAGAACCTTGCGGTTTTCAAATTTTGCCTGACGAACAATCTCCTTGATTCGCTTCAGCTTTCCGGACTGTTCAAAATCGTCGACATTAAAAGAAACCCGGCGCATCGTCATGAATTCTTCTTTAACAGCCGCTTCTTCGTATGCAGCCATCTCAGCATCGCCACCTTCAATCCACGATTCTTCTTCGATGAGCTCCGGCAATTCCTTCAACACATCTTCGCGCTTTCGCCGATAGTAAATCGGCGCAATCATCTGCATAAATTCTTGGCTAGTACTTTCTTTAGCAAAGCCCATCGCCATTGACGCAATCTTCGGACGGAGAATTTGCAACAAGAAGAGCATTTCTTTCGTGCGGTTTTCAAGAGCAGTACCCGTCATGAGCAGCAACCGATTTGAGTGTTTGCATATTTTGCGGACACTCACGGTGCGTTGGCTCCCCGGATTCTTGATGTAATGCGCTTCATCGACAACAACCATCGAAATGGAATCTTTTTCAGATAATTCCAGCTGTCTCGAAGTTTCATAAGTCGTAACAGCGACTCCCCCATTCTTTTTCCACGCATCAAAATAAATAAACTTGTCCGGTCCGTGGATTTTTACGGCTGGAATATCACAAAGCTTCTGGATTTCACGAATCCAGTTCACCAAAATGCTTGCCGGGCAAATAACCATAAAATGGGTTTCACCCAAATTTTTCAATGTCACAAGTGCGGCAATCGCTTCGACCGTTTTACCGAGACCCATTTCGTCCCCTAGCAAAACTCGTCCCTGATGCAAAATAAACTTCACGCCAAGAACTTGATATTGGCGCAGCTGCGTCTTTAAGCCGTCTAAATTCGTCCGTTCGTCAAGAATTTCCTTCGGCAATTCCGACGAAACTATTTCTTCATTGCCCAATGCGTAAGGGCAAATCCTTTCCAAGTCGGTAAAGAAAGGAATTGGCGATTGAGAAAACGCCTCCCACGCAAACGACGGATCTGCCGTTATTAGCGTTTGCAATTCAGAGAGCAAAGACGCAGAACGCTGCCAAAAATCGCTCTCATAAAGCTCATTCAGCGAATTAAACCGGACTTTCGCCTCCTTGTTAAAGAGGAGCGTCGCCACAAACCTGAACGAACTCGTATAGGGGCGCAATGCGTTGATATTTTCAATGACACGAGCTTCGTTTTCTTTCAAAAGTTCTTGGCATTTTTGCGCTAACGAAAGCCCATGACGATAAGCGTAAAGAGCCCGGACAAGGTCAGATGATTCCCGCGTTTTCTCGTCAACATTCAACTTCACATTGACAGATTTTCGAGCATTTTCGTAATGCTCCCCCACATACTCGACAATTTTCTTTGCATCGGCCGCAGGGACCGCAAATGCGTTGGCAAGAACGCTTTCGGACACGCCCATCAAATGAGAAGCGTTTGTGACCTTTCTTTCGGTCAAACTAAGCAAAGTTTCCGGCTCAAGATCCAGCCGCCCAAGAAACACCCCCTCAAGCTTTTCCTTGATAAGAGAGTTCAATACCGCATCGGCAGATTCTTTTACAGCGGTTTCCGCTTTAGATGTAAAATCCGAAAATGACCTCAAATCGGCCAATCGTTTTTCAAATTCACCAATCAAAAAGCGGATATTCTTTAGCGAAAACTTTTGCATGATCCACAAATATAACCAAACAAAATGACACTAAGTGTCAAAATGGAATTTTTCGTTTTCTATATAAAACGCTTTGTTGCATATAGAAAATGTTTTGACAATTTTCTCAACAGAAACAACGATATTTCAAAAATTTACACATCTTTGTTGCGTACTAAAATTATATTTCATGTTATAGGAAACAAGAAGGAGGCCTTAACATGAAAAAGAAATGGTTGGCGGTTATAGCGTTTTCGCTATTGAGTACCGCTTGTAGCGACGACAACATCGGGAATTTTCCGAGTGCAGCGGGTGCCGAAAACCCCACAAGCGCAGGAATCGAAAGCTCAGGTATAGAAAGCTCCGCCGACAGTCCTGACGCCGAAAGCAGCTCAGCATTCTCCTCGAGTTCTGTAATGTCTTCGAGCGTTGAAAGCTCTGCAGAAAGTTCTACAGAAAGCTCCGCTGAAAGTAGCTCGGGAACAGAAAGTTCTTCAAGTGCCACGCCCAAAAGCAGCGCAACAAATTTCTTAGACACTCCCTTCGGTGACTATGAATACGCCATTACAGACAGCTACGAAGGCGGTGCTGGTGGTTTCGGAGGAGGTTTCTCCGATGCAACCACTTCTACCAAAGGCGGCGGAGCCGGCGGCTTAACAGGCGGTGCCGGTGGCGTTAGCGTAACAGGCGGATCGCCAGGCGGCGCAGGTGGAGTCGGTGGAACGAGCGGCGCGGGAGGCCTTGGTGGCACAAACAACAGAACATCAGGATTACTCACGGCGGGAGAATGGAACGACCTCGACAATTGGAAATTCTGGAGTGGTCTCCTCAACGAAAACAAGTATTACGATAAAACAAGCTACTGGAAATTCTACCCTAAGAATCTCGTAGCCGTACAAGTTGTCGATGGCAATAACACCGCCATTGCAAATGTCCCCGTGGAACTCCTTAAGGGTGGCACTGTGCTATTCTCCACAAAGACGGATAATGCGGGCTTCGCTTACTGCTGGCAGAGCCTCTTTGCCAATGATGATAGTGATATCGTTGAGGCAGACTATTCGCTCAACGTCAATGGAGCAAGCTATACAGAACCGGTCAAGTTTACCTCGCTGGGCGATGAACAAGTCAACGTCAACGTTGTCGTAAGTGCTGACGCCAAGCTGGCCGCAGCAAAGGCCGACATCGCATTCATCGTGGATGCTACAGGCTCCATGACCGACGAAATCCGCTTCCTTATTTCTGACCTGAATTACATTATTGACCATGCCAGTTTGGGCAATAACGTCGCTTTGCGCACTGCCGCTTTGTTCTACCGCGATGTCCAAGACGAATACATCACCCGATACGATGATTTTTCAGACAACGTTTCTACAACTCAGGAATTTGTCGCCAAACAGAAAGCAGGCGGTGGTGGCGACTATCCCGAAGCTGTTGACTATGCACTTGAAGCATCCTTGCAAAAGCTTTCCTGGAATGAATCGGCTCGCGCACGTATTGCATTCTTGATTCTTGACGCCCCTGCTCACCATAAGGACAACGTCATCGAAAGCCTGCAAAAATCCATTGCGCTCTTTGCCCAGAACGGCATCAAGATTATTCCGGTGGCTGCTAGTGGCGTGGACAAGGACACCGAATTTATGCTGAGATTCTTTGAACTTGCAACGGGCGGCACGTACGTCTTCCTCACTAACGATAGCGGCATCGGAAACAAACACATCGAGGCTTCCGTCGGCGATTACGAAGTGGAAAAACTCGCCGATTTGATGGTCCGCCTCATCAAGAAATATATAGAATAAATCGTAACCAATAACATACTCAAAGTGCCGCGGTTTCTCGTCGCGGCACTTTCTTTTTACAATGTCAAATCATTTCTATAGCATCAACTTTACTTAATCTCGTCAGAAAATTTTTTGTAGAGATTGTAGAGCAGACCGAAGAAATAAGCAACACTGAACGAAACATCAGTCGTATCATCATCATTATTCAGATAACACCAAGCTAAAGCATCGCCTTCTTCAAACACAACTTCATCTTTGGATTTGCTCAGATAGAAGTCAGCAACATACGTTTCAAGCAATACAATTTTTTCTTTCAACTTGATAAATTCTGTACTCTTGCTGGAATCTGTAAATTTATAACCATAGTCATTCTTTAAATAGCTTCGATACAGATATCTGTAAAGACTATAGAGCGTGTAGTACAGCTCGTATGACATAAATTGGTTATCTTTTCCTATTCCCATAGTCGCATCGCCAGGAATAAAGAAATCTCCGTCAAGAATCACCTGCGTTTGCACTTTAAGCAGGTTGTAATAACGTTCCCAACGCGGAATATCGACATTCGAAAGATGAACAACATCGTCTTCTTTTTTGAATTTATCCGTATATTGTTCAAGAAGATCAATGCAGTCTTCAACTTCTTTCTTCAAATCTACTTTTTCATAGCGTTCTTCGTCGGTTTTTGCATTTTTGTCTTTTTCAAAAAGCACTTCGCCATCATGCTTGTCAATAATATCAAAGCACTTGAATCGGTCGCAGTCTATAGAGACCATAGCTTTCGATATTTGTTTAAGAGCCCCACATGAACCCGTGTACTTACCCGCAGCAACCAATCTCAGATCCTGGAGAGTAACCATCGTTGCTGAGCCACTTATGGCTTTAATTTGGTCAGCATTTTCAACCTTATGATAAAGTATTGCTCCATTTTTCACAACGAACAAGAAATACGAGGTTGTCGCATCTTCAGGCACTTTGAGGTACATATCGCAACTGATTTTGCTTGCAGCCCTTTCGCCATCAAAGAAAATGGATATATAATCCAGCAACGTTTCTGCAGGCATTTGTGCTGTAGAATCAGACGAAGACCTTTTCGAATGAATTTTACCATTACGGAGTTCATAAGCCGCAGAAAGGTAAGCGTTACGCCAAGTTCCCGATTCACATTGGTAACCGAGCTGCTGCAAAGCGGAAGCACACAAATCCTTCGCAACAGACTCATTTTCATCGCCAGCAAGGATGATTTGATTTGCCATATAAGCGGCAGTCCAGAAATTTCCAGCCGCAATATCGTCGCTAATCATAGACAACATTTTTTCTTTACTGCCAGCCTGCATGTAGCGCATCATTTCTTTCGCTAACTGTTCCGGCGGAAGTTCCTGAAGATGAATGGGATTTGCATCGTACCATCCAAGATATTTCTGATAAATGGCCTTGGCATTGTGTACAGGTGTACCATAGAAAGGCTTAAGGCTCCAGTTTTTCTGAATACCTCTCGGCAGTACAAGCATATCGGCCACTTCGTCCATCTTGTAGCCCATATTCATATAAAGTAGAGTCTGGTCGTGGATGTACTTGTAAATGGATGCTGTATCAATAATGAATTTGCGGATATCAACATCCAGCACATTACCTTTTTCATCTGTTTTGCTGCGCCAGTGAGGCCAGTTATGGCTTTGGAAAATAACATCCGTATTGTCTCCATACAAGAGAGCCGTTTGCATCAGATAACTAGCCCAAGCCTTGGCATCACGAATTTCCGCCCCACGAAGGGTGTAAAGGTTGTGGAGCGTACCGGAGCAGTTTTCGGCAAGCCACAAAGCTCTATATTCCGGGATATAATTATTCATTTCGGCAGGCGCTTCTGTCCCTGGCGTCAACTGGAATTCTACTTTAATTTTGTCAAGTATCAGTGTTGTATTTTTCGAAATTTCAATTGTCGGCTTCCCCACTGCTGACGGGCGCCCTGTAGACTGGCCTTGACCAATACCAATACTTATTTCTCCGTGGACGTCATTGGGGTCCGACGGCTTGATAAAGCTTCCGTACTGGTAAGAAGCGCGTCTGCCCATGGCGTTGCCCAAGTAAACATTTTCGCTTACAGAATGGTCGTAAAAACCGGCGGGGGCAAGAATAAAGCGGTTAGCGACCTTTTTTACATCATTCTCGGATTCTTTTTCGTCAATGTTTCCATTACCAGAATCGATAAAATATTTAGCGACAGTTTCCATTCCACCATAATGGTCAATGTGGGAATGACTGATAATCATCCCAACGATGGAACCGCTAAGCGAATAACCTGAAAGCGTCTCTTTCAAATATTCTTCAAAAAGTTTCATCGCTGCATCTGTACACTCGTTGCTCATAAGTGTGTCAAAGACAATCCAACGAGGCAATTCAATGTCACGGCAGCCTTCTATAGGAGGGTTGCTCCTTACGAATGTCAGATTGGACATGTCATAGCCGCGAACTTGGTATATTTTTCCCTTTAGAACTTCAAACACGCCCGACAGATGGTTGCTAGCCCCATTTTCCCAAAGATTCGGATGGACGCACAAATGATTATTGTCTTTGACATTGTATTTATTTTCTAAAAACTTGTAGTTTACCTGTGACCACACTGGTTGATCGTTGGTTGTTTTAATATCAGGAACAACTTCTCCGCAGCTACCGTATTCTGCAATTGTGTATTCCGAAGATCGTTGATTATTGCCGAGCTCACTACGTAATGCTTCGTAATGATTTTTTACACGCGTAAAAGCGCTAGAATCTAAATTTTGAGTATCGTTGGAGGTGTTTTCGCTCATGTTTCCCCTTTGATATTAGAGAGTGATTTTTTGTTAATATTACCTCAAACATACAATAAAGTTACAACAATAAAATAAAACCGTCAATATACTTTAGATGAAATATTTTCCTTTGTTTTCAAATAAAAAAGATAATTTGTAAAGATTTTTAAGTAATGTTGCAAATAAAGAAACAAAATTTATAATAATTAATTTAAATAGAATCAAAAAAGAATTTCGTTTATGCTGTGGCCATTGCGGCGGTCAATGCGACGAATCCTTGCAAAAAAGAGGCACTTTTCAAGCACCTCTTTTTATAAATCGTTGGCCTTTAATTTTTAAAATCTTCTGCGGATTTTGCAGAATTCTTCGTATTCTTTGCCAAAGTCGCGGCGGAGTCGGCGTTCTTCGCTAAAGACCTGCACCATCATAATAGCGACAAATGCGGCATACACGAGCAAAGCTTGCCAATGCCAAATCCAGACGGCTGCTCCGACAAGGTAAATGAATGTTCCCGTAAGCATCGGGTTTCTATTCAGGCGATACGGGCCGTCAGTCATCAGGTGGCTAGTGCGCGGAGCAACTTCATGTCCGAACGCGTCCATCGGATTCCCTTTCCCGCGGCGTTTCATGTAAACGATTGTCCAAATGCTTAATGCAAGCCCGGCTAGCATTATCGCGATGACAACCCCTCCCCTAGCGATATCAATCGGCAATAAATCCGGCATCCCCGAGGCAAGCCACATCAGCGTTGGAATTAGCCCTACAAATAGCACTCCCCCGAGCACGTAACCGACAATTTCACGCAAAAGTTTCATGTAACCCTCCTATATAATACAAGTGTGATAAAATATAAATGATTTCGAACAGATTTCCTTAAAATTGCCCTAAAAAAAGCAAAATCACCAGTGGCTTTAATGTATTTTTCTAAACAGAAGGAGTTTCTTGCAGGAGTAAAAATGAAATTGTCTTACAGAACCATGATAGCTTCGCTTATTGGCTTGACATTCTGCTTTTTCGCATGTGCAAATGACGAAAATGGGATGAAGGCAGACGGAACTCTAGATTACGAAGCAATTAAAGACAGCACATTACACTGGAATGTGACTATATATCGTATTCAAAAATTTAACGGAGATACAAGCGAATGGGATGCATTAGATTGCCGCGTTCATGATTCTAACTTTAATTGTCGTCGAGTGACTAATGTCGATTGCAATCGAGATATTGTGCGTATGCTGAGCTGTAGAGATGCCAATAACAACTTTATTGAATGCCCTGGTTACAAAGACACCATTTACGACACGACTTACAAGAATTTAAACTTTGGCAAAGACGCTCTCGTCAATTACATTCCCGTCGCAAAAATTCCCGCCTTCAATCGAGATTCTGTTGCAAAGCTTTTTTCAAAAATTTCTGGAGAACCTTGTTCAAGACTGCTGTCGTTTAGTTCAAATTATCATCTTGAAGCAATCGGTTTGCCAGACAGTCTGACGTTGAACCTCGAAAGAGAATATATTCCAGAAGAGTACATACGACCTAAAGATTTTTTCGTCCATTTGAGTTTAATTACAAATGAATCTACAGGTGAAAAGACCTGCAGGCAAGATTCGTCACGAATAATGTACAACTTCTACCCAGGCACATGCTATTACTCGTCTTTGCCGGAAAAAGCTAAAGTTGTAAACTATGAACTCTTCAATACAACCATTCAATCCTACAAAGACACCACAATTTCGTGGAAACTTGTCTACAAGGACCAATACGGTCGCGGCGATACGCTTGATATAACTACAAAGTTTGAATAAGGGATATTCCGGCCTTCGCGGGAATGACAATGTGTACGTCACTCAGGATGACACGTAAAAATCCCGCCACTATCGCTAGATTCTTCGACTACGGGCTTTGCCCTCCGCTCAGAATGACTCATTAATACAACAAAACACCCTTGCGACTTTCATCGCAAGGGCATTTAAGTTCGCTAGGAACTAGACACAGAGTGTCGCGACATCAAGCCGCGGCAAACATTATGCCTTATTGAGGCGATCCTGGATCATGTCGATGATTTCAGAGAGTTCCTTCGGGAGGTGCTTGCCGAACTTCGGATAGTGGTTTTCCTTAACGTCAGCGAGTTCCTTCTTCCAGCCTTCCACGTCAACCTTCGTGATCTGCGGGAGAGTTTCCTTATAGTAGTCAGCGAGACCATCAGTATTGATGGCGCCTTCCTTCGGCATGTAACCGATCGGAGTTTCGACAGCGTTGTCAACACCGTTGCAGCGGTCGAAGATCCAAGCGAGCACGCGGCTGTTGTCGCCGTAACCCGGCCACATGAAGCCACCCGGAAGCTTTTCGTTGTTGGCATCCTTGCGGAACCAGTTCACGTAGAAGATCTTCGGAAGCTTGTCTTCAGTGGACTTCTGACCGATTTCGATCCAGTGCTTGAAGTAGTCACCCATGTTGTAGCCGCAGAACGGGAGGATTGCGAACGGGTCGCGACGGATCTTACCGACCTGAGAGGCGTCAATCGTAGAGGCAGCCGTGATTTCGGAACCAACGATGGAGCCGAGGAACACGCCGTGGTTCCAGCTGAGGGACTGGTGGACCAGAGGAATGGTGGACGGACGACGGCCACCGAAGAGGATTGCAGAGATAGGCACGCCTGCCGGATCTTCCCATTCCTTAGCAATGCACGGGCACTGCTTAGCCGGAGCGGTGAAGCGAGCGTTCGGGTGAGCCATTTCTTCGCCCTTAGGAGCCTTGTCCTTCGGGAGAGCGTCACGGGTCTTGCCCTTCCAGTCAACGAGCTTGCCCTGTGCCGGGTAGCCGATGCCTTCCCACCACACGTCGCCGTCTTCAGTGAGAGCGCAGTTCGTGTAGATCGTGTTCTTTTCAGCAGAAACAAGAGCGTTCTTGTTGGATTCTGCAGAAGTACCCGGGGCAACGCCGAAGAAGCCAGCTTCCGGGTTGATAGCATAGAGACGGCCATCCTTGCCAAACTTCATCCATGCAATGTCGTCACCGATGGTTTCGACCTTCCAGCCCGGGATAGTCGGGATGAGCATGGCGAGGTTCGTCTTACCGCAAGCAGACGGGAATGCGCCAGTCACGTACTTGACTTCGCCCTTCGGGTTGGTGAGCTTGAGGATGAGCATGTGTTCAGCGAGCCAGCCTTCGTCGCGAGCGAGAACGGTAGCAATGCGGAGAGCAAAGCACTTCTTGCCGAGGAGGGCGTTTCCACCGTAACCGGAACCGTAGGACCAAATGAGGCGTTCTTCCGGGAACTGCGTGATGTACTTGTATTCAACGTCAGCGCACGGCCAGATGCCGTTGTCGCTTTCGCATTCGCGGAGCGGCTTACCAACGGAGTGGAGGCACGGAACGAATTCAGCGTTCACGTCAGCGTTGAAGATATCGAGAACCTTCTTGCCAGCGCGAGTCATGATGTCCATGTTGAGAACGACGTATTCGGAGTCAGTGACTTCGATACCGTTCTTGGAGATCGGGGAGCCGAGCGGGCCCATGCAGAACGGGATCACGTACATGGTACGGCCGTGCATACAACCCTTGTAGAGCTTACGCATCGTCTGCTTGAGTTCAGACGGGTCGATCCAGTGGTTGGTCGGACCTGCATCTTCTTCCTTGACAGAAGAGATGAACGTACGGGATTCGACGCGAGCCACGTCAGACGGAAGAGAACGGAACAAGTAGCAGTTTTCCTTCTTGGCAAGCTTCGTTGCGAGGCCGGCCTTGACGCACTTCTGCATGAGGGCATCATATTCTTCCTGGGTACCGTCAACGACGACGACGTTGTCCGGTTCGCACATGGCAATCATTTCATTCACCCAAGTACTGATTTTCGGGTGCTTGATATCGTTAAGAGTAAGACTCATTATGAGCTCCTATTGGTTTAACGTGTTAGATTTCGAGATATTTCGAACGCGCTACAAGATAGCAAAAAATATGGGTATTGGTCAATAGTTTGACGCTAGACGAGAGGCCAAAGACGAAAGAAATTTCAGACCTGCACATCTGGATAGAATTTTTACAGAAAAACAATTATATATTATTGACCAGTTATGATTACAACGATTATTTTAACAGTCCTTTTTCTCTTGGGCGATGCGGGCGTTCTGTTTTTAAGCCAAGAGAGCTTTGGTAAACTCCCGCAGGGTAAGCACCTGGAGCGCGTCAAAAAGTCCCCGCATTACGATGGCAAGCAGTTCGTGAATGACGAAGAAACGGAATTCATGACAGGCAACAAGAGCACGCTCACTGTCTGGCGCGAATTCATGTTCAACAAAAAGAAGAACACCGTCCCCGACACCGCCATTCACGCTATAAAGACGGACTTGAGAAAACTCCCCAACGACAAAGATTGGATTGTTTGGTTCGGCCATTCGTCGTACCTTGTGAACCTTTCGGGTAAGAAAATTTTGGTGGACCCGGTGTTTTACAAGGGCTCCCCCGTCAAATTTGCTAATAAGATGTTCAAGGGTACGGACATTTACAAGCCCGCCGACATGCCGGATATCGATTATCTGGTTATTACTCACGACCATTGGGACCATTTGGATTATGAGACCGTCACAGAATTGGAACCGCGAGTGAAAAAGGTGGTAACCGCACTTGGTGTAGGCTCGCATTTGGAATACTGGCACTATCCCGTGAACAAACTTATTGAGCTTGACTGGTGGGAAAAAGCGCAACTTGGCGACAGCACCCGCGTTACGGCAACGCCTGCAAGGCATTTCTCGGGTCGCGATTTGCACAAGAACAAGACGTTCTGGGCTTCGTTCGTCTATGAATCGCCTAAGCGTACGATTTGGATTGGCGGAGATGGCGGCTACGGATCGCACTACTCGAAAATCAAGGCGAACTTCCCGAACATCGATTTAGGGATTCTTGAAAACGGGCAATACAATCCGGACTGGGCGCAAGTCCATACGATGCCGCAATACTTGGGTCGTGAAATGCTTGAACTTGGCGCTAAACGCTATCTGACCGTTCACCATTCGAAGTTCTGCCTGAGCAAGCATCCGTATTACGAGCCTCTCGAAAATGCGAAAAAGGCCGCCCAGGAATCTGGCAAGCCTTTGCTCATGCCGCTAATCGGCGAAGTTGTGTATTTAGATTAATTACACCCCGCGCATGTCGGGGTCCCACACGATTTTGTGCAGTTGCACTTGGAAGCGTGCGTTGTTTTGCGTCATGACCTTGCTACCCACCATCCAATTGACAATTTGCTCGTTGGTGAGTTCGCCCCATACCGGCGAAATAAAGATATGCGGCATATTATCTGGAGATGTTAGCGAGAGTCGCGCGACAACGCCTTCCGCTTCTTGCAAGTCTTCGACACTCCCGACAACGAACTTGAGCACGTCATTTTTGCCGAGTGAAATGATATTTTCCATCTTCATTCGGGCAGACATGCCGCTGCTTTTGCACTTCCAGTCCATCGTGTAGAAGAGTCCTGGCAACTGCCATTTGCAAGGAACCGTGCCGTTCGTCTCGATGTTGACTTCAAAGCCCGCATCACTGAATGCAGTAAGCAACTCGCCCACACCTTCGTGAATCAGCGGTTCACCGCCTGTGAGCGTGACGCACTTGACACCGGATTCGTTGCGATACATTTCAACTGCAGCGAGGACCTCCCCCACGCTCATCTGCTTAAAGTCGGGACCTTCAACCGCATACATCGAATCGCAATAGCTACAGCGCAAGTTGCAGCCGTGCAGACGCACGAACACTGCCGCCTGCCCCATGCGAATCCCTTCGCCCTCGATACTCTTAAAAATTTCACAAACTTTCATAGAAAGAAAACGCCGCGATTCCCGCCCGCGCCCTTACACTTCGTACTCGACGGTATTGCCTTCGCTTTCCTGGACCTGCACCTTGTAGCAATGCGGCACCTGTTCGCAAATCCAGCGAGCCATGTTCTCCGCCGTCGGATTAAAGTTCACCACATCGTTCAAGAACTGGTGATCGAGCTTGCCCTTCACAATTTCCTTGATGCGCGAAAAATCGACCACCATGCCGTTTTCATCGAGAGTTTCGGACTGGCAGAACACCGTGATAATCCAGTTGTGGCCATGCAGACCGCGGCACTTGCTTTCGTACGGGAGCGAGAGCTTGTGAGCCCCAGAAATTTCAATACGCTTGATAACTCTGTACATATTACGCCTCGTATTCCGTTGTGTCATTGATGCCCGCTTCGGCGAGAGCCGCCTTGCGTTCCAGGCAGGTCGCGCACTTGCCGCAATGGATTTTGCCGCCCTTGTAGCAAGACCAGGTTTCGCTGTAATCCAAGCCAAGAGCCTTACCCTTGCGAGCGATATCCGCCTTGGAAATGTTCGTGTACGGAGCGTCAATCGTGATGTTTGCGTATGTACCTGCAGAAATCGCCGCCGACATGTTCTTCACGAATTCTTCGCGGCAGTCCGGGTAAATCGCATGGTCGCCAAAGTGGTTTGCCATCATCACGCGCTTGAGGTCACGGCTTTCGGCAAGCCCTGCCGCCACAGAAAGCATAATGCCATTGCGGAACGGTACCACCGTCGATTTCATGTTCTCGTCAGCGTAAGTCCCTTCTGGGATAGCATCTGCACCCGAAAGGAGCGATGACGTAAAGTAATCGTGCATGAACTTGAGCGGAATCGTAATGTGCGGAATCCCGAGCTTTTCGCAATGCATGCGCGCAAAAGGAATTTCTTTGTCGTTGTGGTTGCTGCCGTAATCAAACGAAACGGCAAGCGCAATATCCGCGGCGCGGTCGTAAAGCAAGGTCACACTGTCCATTCCACCAGACAAGACCAGCAAAGCGTCTTTCATAAAATCTCCTAGTTTTGTTTAAAGTCAGGATGGGTCTCGAACTGACTATTGCAAAGATAGAAATTTTATGACACTTTTCAAATATTAAAAAGCGGACTCGCTCTAAAATACCGCTACGCCTAAATCGCTGTCGCCTTCCTTGACTTTTGCAAGAATTTCAAGCCCTGTCAAGTCCTGCATCATGCGGATATTGTCATCTTCCATTTCAAAATTGCCGCTACAGCCGTAACGGTTCACGATAATTCCACGGATATCTAGGCCGCGACTACGAGCGTATTCTATAGTGAGCACGCAAGCGTTGATGGAGCCGAGCGCCGCCGTTGTTACGATAATCAGCGGAAGCTTGAGCGTCTTGATGATATCTTCGAGGAAAATTTTCTGGTCATCATAGCGGATGGGGCAAATGATTCCCCCGCTACCTTCGGCAAAGATGAATTCGTGGCGTGAGCAGGCAGCGTTAAAGTCCGCCTGAACTTTAGAAAGATTAACGAGATTGCCTTCTTTTCGTGCCGCCAGGTGCGGCGAAACAGCCTCTTTGTAAACGAAACTGACAAGCTGTTCTTGCGTGTCTGAGAGACCTGCAATGCGCTTGACATAATCGGCATCGCCTGCAATCCACTTGCCATCACGGAGTTCTGCACCGCTGAGCGCCGCCTTGTAATAGCCCGCGTCAATGCCGGAATCGCGCCATTTTTTCACCAAAAGACCCGTGATAAAAGTTTTACCGACATCCGTACCCGTCGCCGTAACGAAATAACCTTTGCTCATATCGCCTCCGCAATTTTAGCTGCAGCAAATTCAAGTTCTTCTTTTGTATGCGTAGCCATGAGGCTCGCGCGTAAGCGGGCCTGCCCTTTTGCAACCGTCGGATAACGGATTGCAGGAATCAAGACGCCCTCATTCTGGAGCGTTTCCGAAATCCGCAAAGCCTTCGCCTCATCCCCAATGATAATCGGGATTATCGCCGATTCCGTCTGCGGAACTTGCAACCCGTGAAAGCGCAAAGCATCGCAAAAGAATTTAACGTTGTCACGCAACTGCTGAACACGTTCCGGATGCGCGTCAATGAACTGCAAATTGTGGAGTGCAGCCGCCGCTACTGCAGGAGCCATCGCTGTCGTAAAGATGAAACTGCGAGACTTGTTTTTCAAGAATTCAATCAACTGCTTGGATCCGGCGACAAAGCCGCCTTCGGCGGCCACGGCCTTGCTCAAAGTCCCGACGGTCACATCGGCATGTTCACAATTGTAATGTTCCGCAAGTCCGCGCCCCGTGCGCCCAAGGACGCCCGTGGCATGCGCCTCATCAATCATCAAAAGGCAATCGCGAGCGCGAGCAATTCGCAAAAGCTCCGGCAAGTTTGCCAAATCGCCATCCATGCTGAAAACGGCATCCGTCACAATAAGACCACGGAAATTCGAAACCGCGTTTTCCGCAAGCTTTTCTCGTGCGCAGAACTCCACCTTGGCCGTCTCAATCGCGCGTTCCAAATCCGCCATGTCATTGTGCTTATACACAAAGCATTTTGCGCGCGACAGGCGAATGCCATCAATGATGCTTGCGTGATTCAGTTCGTCGCTGAAAATAAAATCGTTCTTGCCGCACAACGCAGAAATCGTTCCCACGTTCGCCATGTAGCCCGTGTTGAACGCAATAGCCGCCTCTTCGCCTTTGAACTTTGCAATAAACTCTTCGAGTTTATCGTGCGGAGTCTTGTTGCCGGTCGTGAGGCGAGCGCCACCACTCCCCGTTCCCCATTCAAGGACCGCATCCGCCATCGCCTGCTTGAGTTCGGGAATGTTCGCCAAATCCAAGTAAGAATTCGAAGCGAGCAAAACCGTATCCTTACCCGCAATCGTCACATGCGATGCTTCTGGCGACGAGATGTGACGCAACGTGCGGTACGTATTGTTCGCACGCGCCGCTTCAAGCGCATCTTTCGTGAAAAAGTCTAAAATTCGTTCGTTCATACCATTCGGTCCTGGATCCTTCGCCCTTCGACGCGCTTCGCTTGCTCAGGGACCTTAATAAGGTTGGTGAGCTTGCCGAACCACGCTCAGGATGACTCGTTCTAAGTTCTAAGCTCTAAGTTCTGCCAACTACATCCACGAGTACTTTCTTCTTTTGCAAATACTCGATGCATTCTTCAGCGGAGGCTTTTCGGGAATCAAACAAGAAAATGCGGCCTCCGTTTTCGTCGCCCATTTCCTTCATTTTCATGATGCGCACATAGCCGAGTTCCTTGCTCGCAACATAGCCTGTCACATAATTTGGGTCATCGCTCACGCAAAATTCAGCCACCATTCCCGGGGCATTCGCCACCTTGGTCGCAAGCACAATCGCTTCGTTGAAATGATTCTTGCATCCATCGACTTCGCTCGAATGGAGCGCATCCATATACGTCGCACGGACACCGCGATCTTTATCCGGTTCCAAGCGGTTTCCCGTTGCAATATCGTAAAGCATCGCCCCACGCATCGGGAACGTCTCGCGCAGAAGATCCTGCAATTTTTCTTTAAATTTTTTTGCGCCATCACAAGGTCCCTGAGCCTGCCGAAGGGCCATCAGCGGAGTAATCAAGCCAAAAGCCTTCTCCAAGCCTTCCTGCCACGTTTCCACATCCACGCGCGTTACAGGGAGCGATTTCAAGACCTGAATATCGCTTTCGTGAACCTTTTCAATTTTCACATTGATAAAATCCGGGTCGCCCTTGGAATGATTCATCGCACGGCGCACCATCGCCGCACACACAGCTTCCACAGAATCGCGCCCAACAATGCGTTCAGCACCGGAAATATGCTGTTCATGGGAGTTTTCGCCTTCGCCAACATGCTGCGAGGCTCGCATTTTTAAACTGTAGTAATCCATAAGAACCTTCTTTTACGCGCCACAATTTAGAAAAAAGGTCTTATCGTTTTCATTGAAATGAATATATTTTTACTAGTAACGGGAGTAATGACTTTTCTTGGTAATTGATATGGGTGATTACAAAAAGTTTATCGCGGACTTTCCTGTGGACTCTGCGGAGTTTTTCACAGCTATAACTTACGCCACAACTGAACTGTACATTTCGATGCATGTACTTGATCTTGAGAATAACACTGCGTTTCCTATCAAGACCAACGAATTCATCGATAAGTTCATGAAATGCGGCAGCACCCTACAGGAAAGTATTACCAATATCATGGTGAACCTTGCATGCCCAGAAAGCGTTTCAACCATCAAGAATTTTACGATTCTTTCAACATTGTCGGAACGCATGAAAAATGCAAATGTTATTTCCGAAATTTTTCACGGAAAAATTCACGGTTGGAGTAAGGCAATGTTTGTACGCGTTGGTGATGACAAGCCACTACGTCGAGTCCTGTACGTTGTCGAAAACGTGAATGCGCAAATGACAAAGCTGGAACAAGAGAAAGAGCTCTTGGAGCAGAACCGCAAACAACAAAATATGATCAATGCGCTCATGAACGGATACGCCTCTGTAGTCGGAGTTGATTTTGTCACAGAAAAGGTGGAATTCTTCCGCACAAGCGATCGAATCAAAAGTGCTCTTGGCTTCATGAAAGAACCGCCTCCGTTCAAGATTCTTGTTGAAAAACTTATCAATACGGCTGTACACGAAGAGGATCGAAAAAGTATCCGAGAAGTGGCTGATGAGTCCTATATTAAGGAATACTTGCCAGTTGGCAATAGTTTGTCAAAAATATTTCACAACGAAGTCGGCCAATATGTTGAAATGAAAATTGTGCGAACCGGCGAAGAAACAACCGTGTTCGGTTTCACCGACAAGAATAACGAAATCACGGAAATAAACGATAAAATCTACAAGGATTCGTTGACTCAAGTGATGAACCGCAAGTATTTTGATGATAAACTTGCATTGCGTAATAGTCAAGCCGTCGTAATGGCTGATATCGACTTTTTCAAAGAAGTTAATGACAATTACGGTCACCAGTGTGGAGATGCAGCCCTTGCCGCCGTAGCATCGATACTGAATTCATCTGTTCGTAATTTAGACCGCGTAGTACGTTATGGTGGCGATGAATTTTTAATTTCGTTCAAGGGCATCACTCATGAAGTGCTGAGAAACAGACTTGAACAGATGCGTGCGCGGGCAGAAAAAATTAAACTGCAAGATTACCCTGATGTAAAGTTAACAATGAGCTTTGGCGGAACATTCGGAGACGGAATTGTTTCAGACATGCTCTCCTTTGCCGACAAGGCGCTCTACGTATCAAAGAAAAAACGGAACTGTGTGACCTTAGTTCCGTTTGAAGAAAAAATTTAAGTTGTATTTACTCGTGGAATTCGTCTTCGCCATCTACAATCGGCGCAGGTTCGCATTTTCCAATCATCTTAATCGCTTCGCAAATGCGTTCCACTTCAGCATCGCTCGTGATGAACGGTGGCATCGTGTAGACGTAATTGCAGAACGGACGTAACCACACGCCAGTTTCGCGAATCACGCGCAAGATATCGTCTGCACTTGGCTTTGCCTTGAGTTCCAAAACGCCAATTGCACCGAGCACACGCACGTCCGCCGCATTTTCAAGCGAACGGAGCGGTTCCAAATTCGCTTTCAAGCGCTTTTCAATACGCGCCACGCTTGATGCATAATCGCGACTTTCAAACAGCGAAAGCGAAGCAATCCCAGCCGCGCACGCTAGCGGGTTTGCCATGTACGTCGGGCCATGCATAAATGCCGGAATCTTGCTATTTGTAATCGTGTCGGCAACTTTCTCGGATGCGACACATGCCGCCATCGTAATGCTACCGCCCGTAAGCGCCTTGCCGACGCACATAATGTCCGGCTTTATAAAGTCGGCGCAATCCTGTGTTGCGGTATGCATCATTGCAAATCGCGGGCCCGTGCGATAAAATCCAGACGCAATTTCATCCAAAATAAGCAAGATGCCATAGCGGTCGCAAAGTTCTCGGAGACGCCTGAGGTAACCCGCATTGTAAAGCCACATGCCGTTTCCGCCCTGGAAAACAGGCTCGCAAATAACTGCCGCAATTTCATCTTTATGCTCTTCGACAACGCGTTCCATCGATGCAAAATCGCTATCGTCCCAAGCGCTATCAAAACGGCAATTCGGGCGTTCCGCAAAGTAATGGTGCGGCATGATTCCGCGGAAAAGCACATGCATGCCGTCAGGATCGCTCAAAGCCATTGCGCCTGCCGTATCGCCGTGGTAGCCGCCCTTCAAGGCGACCAACTTACAGCGCTCCGGGCGACCCAGCGAATGCTGGTACTGCACCGCCATCTTGGCGGCGCATTCCACGGCGATGCTTCCCGAATCAGCAAAGAAAATCTTGTTCAAGCCTTCGGGCAAAAAGTTCACTAACTTCTCACCCAATTCAATTGCGGGCTCGTGCGTAAAACCACCGAACATCACGTGGCACATTTTTTCGCTTTGCTTGCGAATCGCTTCAACAATTTCAGGAGCGTTATGCCCGTGAGCCATGCACCACCAGCTCGATACGGCATCAATCAGTTTCAATCCGTCGGCGGTTTCAATCGTTGTTCCGTGAGCCGACTTAGCAAGGAATCTTGCGGGAGTATTTTTCAGCGCAGCATACGGGTGCCACAAATGCTCGCTGTCGAAATTTAATAGCGTATTCATTTGCGGCGCAATATAGAAAAATGCGCGGGCATTCCCACGCGACTTCTCGTAATTAAAAGTGCCGCGCGGCATTCACCGGCGGCATCTCGAAACAGCGCGGAGTCTCGCGAAGTTTCTATCGAATGAAATTGGTGTAGACTTTCTGCTTGGCGTCAGGCTGCGTCACGCCCGCCTGCTTGCCCGCATCAATGCTCTTGAGGAGCCATGCCATATTGCGGCCCAGTTCCTTCATAATCTGCACGCCTTCTTCGTCCTTCAGCACATCTTCCGGATTCGAACCGTGAACCATGTTCCAATAGCGCGAAGTCACGAGCGGCTGTTGCGCATAAGTCGGGTACTTGTTGAGCACATCGAGAGTTGCGGTCGTCCCTGCACGACGTGCAGAAACCACGTTTGCCGCCGGCTTGAACAGCAGATTTGCTTCTGCGATACCGTAAAGACGGTCGAGGAACATCAACATTTCACCACTCGGAGAGGCGTAATAAACCGGAGAACCGTAAACAACGCCGTCCGCCGTTTCCAAAAGTTCCTTAGCTTCGTGGACAACTTCGTTCACCTCGCCCTTGAGCACTCGCCCACCGACAAACACGATTTTCGTTTCGATTCCAGCGGCCTTGAGCTGGTTTGCGACGATGTTCAGAGCCGTATAAGTGCAGCCATTTTCACGACGGCTGCCGTTAAACAAGATGACCTTCATTTTAGAACCTCCGTTGATTCAAATTCTGCAAGGAATTTACGCCCCTGTTCCCATTCACCGAGATCGGAATCCGAATTGATATGACCAAGCGCACCCGCGTTAAACAGTTTTACGCCCCAGGCGCTTGCAAAAAATTCAGAACGTTCCATTGAGACAAACGGGTCATTTTCGCTCGCCACGACACATGCCGGAATCGGCAGTTTTTCAAGCGGCATCGGCGCAAAGTTCCCAATAAGTTCTACGTTATCCACATCACTTGGCGAAACAAGGAAAGCCCCTTTGATGTACGGCGGAACGCCACCTTGCGATTTCGCCTTCAAAAGATAGTTGACCGTCGTACAGACGCCCAAGCTATGCGCCACAAGAATCGTATCCGCATTCAACTGCTGGATGCACTTGTCCAAAGTCTCGACCCAGTCCGCTTTCTCGGGATGGTCCCAACAGCGCTGGATGACGCGCGTTGCATTCGGCAAGCTCTTTTCCCAGAAGCTCTGCCAGTGTTTCGGTCCGGAATTATTCAATCCAGGAACAATCAAGTAATTCATTATCGCCTCTTTTCCTACCAAATTAGTATAAAAATTAAATTACTTTCCCGTTAAAAAATGAATTTACGGCAAATTTCACCCAAATCCGCACTTTTTCAGCACAGCACACTCGCACAATTGATACAGTTAATCTTTTAAATACATTCTATTTTATTGGTTATTTAATTTCGCTAACTTATCTTTATCTTTGGTTAAATGGGATTCTGTTTTGTACAGAAACTTCATGGAGAAAAAATATGAACATCAAGAAAACTGCAGTCAAGAGCGCTCTCGCCGTAGCAGCCGCAGCAGCAGCCCTCACCACCAATGTTAGCGCAAAGGATTTTAGCGGTGCCGAACTCTACACGTTAGAAGAAGTTCAGTACGGTAAGTTTGAAGCCCGTATGAAGATGGCAGCCGCATCGGGAACAGTCAGTTCCATGTTCCTCTACCAGAATGGTTCCGAAATCGCCGATGGAAGGCCCTGGGTAGAAGTGGATATTGAAGTTCTCGGCAAGAATCCGGGCAGTTTCCAGTCCAACATCATTACCGGTAAGGCCGGCGCACAAAAGACTAGCGAAAAGCACCATGCTGTTAGCCCCGCCGCCGATCAGGCTTTCCACACCTACGGTCTCGAATGGACTCCGAATTACGTCCGCTGGACTGTTGACGGTCAGGAAGTCCGCAAGACGGAAGGTGGCCAGGTTTCCAACTTGACAGGTACACAGGGACTCCGTTTTAACCTTTGGTCGTCTGAGAGTGCGGCTTGGGTTGGCCAGTTCGATGAATCAAAGCTTCCGCTTTTCCAGTTCATCAACTGGGTCAAGGTTTATAAGTATACGCCGGGCCAGGGCGAAGGCGGCAGCGACTTTACGCTTGACTGGACCGACAATTTTGACACGTTTGATGGCTCCCGCTGGGGCAAGGGTGACTGGACATTTGACGGTAACCGTGTCGACCTCACCGACAAGAACATCTACTCCAGAGATGGCATGTTGATCCTCGCCCTCACCCGCAAAGGTCAGGAAAGCTTCAACGGCCAGGTTCCGAGAGATGACGAACCTGCTCCGCAATCTTCTAGCAGCGCTCCGGCATCTTCTAGCAGTGTTCCGGCAAGCTCCTCTAGCGTCCCTGCCTCCTCGAGCAGCGCATTTGTTCCGCCGAGCTCCTCGAGCGCCACAAACGCAATCCACGGAATGCGCACAACTCCGGCAGTTGCAAAGGAACACCGCAATCTCGTGAACGCCAAGGGTGCCAAGGTGAACCCGAATGGCCACAAGCGTTATCGCGTGAACTTTGAACACTAATCGTGGCTGATTCTCTTTATAATTCTCTTTATCGCAAAGACCATGTGGTTTACTCCACATGGTTTTTCGTTAAGTCCACTAAAATTAGGGGATTTTCGCTATTTTTTTTGAATTTTGACACTAAAATGTCAAATGAGTTTTTGTATTTTTGATTTCGAAATTTTTAAAAATTAAAATAGGATAGTTATATGGCTTATTTGAATAAGGTTATGCTCATCGGTAATATCGGTAAGGATCCGGAAGTTCGCGTGAATCCCAATGGCGGTCGCAAGCGTGTTTCTTTCTCCCTCGCCACTTCTCGTCGCTATCGTGACAACAACGGTGAACAGAAGGAACAGACCGACTGGCACAACATCATTGGCTGGGGCAAGATTGCAGATATCGTTGAACAGCTCGGCATTCGCAAGGGCATGAGCCTTTATGTTGAAGGTTCCCTCACCAACCGCAGCTGGACAGACCAGACCAGCGGCCAGAAGCGCTATGTCACTGAAATCAACATGGACACGTTCCAGCTCCTCACTCCGCGTGGCCAGGGTGGTGCTCCGGGTGCAGGTGGTTTCAGCCAGGCCAACAGCTACCAGCCCAACAGCTTTAACGGCATGCAGCAGAATAGCGCTCCGGCCTACGATGCAGGCATGGCAGAAGACGACGTAGATCTTCCGTTCTAATCAAGACTATCTGAATGAATCAAGGAATTGCAGAATTAACGCTCATCTACGGATTGCCGCTTGGAATATCGTTTGTAACGCTATTCGCCACGGCAACAAGTCCTGGGCGTAACACGAAAGTCGTCGGAGCTATTCTTTCGACTCTCACGATCGTTATAGACTGTCTGTTCTATTTCGTAAAGAATACCATCATTATTCAAAATGTTGAAGGTGGTATTTTGCTGTCGTTCTTTTTGCTTTTCTTGTTCAGCATCTTTTGCATCATACAAAGCGAAGAATGGTCAACACGAGCATCGTTCCTATTCTTCTCGTTGTGCATGCTGACGGGCTGCATTGGTACGGCATGCTTTGAACGTCCGACCTTGGTTCTTACATCAGCTTACTCTCCAACGGATCTCGTTACGCACAACAAAAAATACGAAGACTACATTTCGTCTTTTGACAATGCGAACAACGAAAAGAAGGAACAAGGTTTCGCGACGGCTTCGAATAGCAACAGCGATTCCGCAATTGACGACGATGATGTCGAACTCGCTCCTGAAGTGATGGACCGCCTTGACACTTACGCAGATAAGGCCGAAACGGTCATTGAAAAAATGTTTGACATAATGAACGCATTGAATTCCTTTGAACCGATGGAAGCAAACGCAGGCGAAATGGAACGCGAAAAGCGGAGCCAGCAGGCTCTTGCCATCAACAACAAGGCGACGTCGCTCAATCGCAAAACGATTGGAATTTTCCATCCGCTCGAAGCTCGTGAAGCGCATTCAGAACTTGTACAAGCTTCCGAAACGCTCCGCACCGCATCTCATGAATTGTATTCGTACTGTCTTGTAGAAGACACGCAAGAAGCGATGAAGAAGTATTCTCAAGCTCGCGACTTGATTGTGATTGCAAAAAGGCACATCGACAAATTCAATAAAATCATTCAAAATTTAACGAACAATCAACCTCAACAATAAGAAAACAAAGGTTAAATCTATGATTCGTAACGTAGCGATCATGGGCGCCACTGGCGCAGTAGGTCAGGAACTCCTCAAGATTCTTGAACAACGTAACTTCCCGCTTCAGAACCTGAAGCTTCTCGCCTCCGAACGCAGTGTCGGCCGTGAATATGAATTCAAGGGCGAAAAGCTCAAGGTTGAATTGACTTGCAAGGACGCATTCAAGAACGTTGACCTCGTGCTCTCTTCTGCAGGCGCAAGCGTTTCCAAGGAATTCGCTCCGATTGCTGTTGACGCAGGCGCAGTCGTCGTCGACAACACGAGCTTCTTCCGCATGGATCCGAACGTCCCGCTCGTTGTCCCGGAAGTGAACCCGGAAGACATCAAGCTCCACAAGGGCATCATCGCTAACCCGAACTGCACGACCATCATGATGGTTGTCGCTCTCAAGCCGATCAACGACTTGAGCAAGATTACCCGCATCCACGTTGCAACCTACCAGAGCGCAAGCGGTGCAGGTGCAACTGGCATGGCAGAACTCAAGCAGCAGTACCAGGAAATCGTCGAAGGCAAGCCGGTCACCGTGAAGAAGTTCGCCCACCAGCTCGCTTACAACCTCATTCCGCACATTGACGTGTTCACCGACAACGGCTACACGAAGGAAGAAATGAAGATGTTCAACGAAACGCGAAAGATCATGCACAGCGACGTCCGCTGCGCTGCAACCTGCGTCCGCGTTTCTGCTCTCCGCTGCCATTCCGAAGCTATCAGCTTCGAAACGGAACGTCCGCTTTCTATCGAAGAGGTCTCGAATGCCATCAAGAACGGCGAAGGCCTCCAACTCTGCGATGACGTTGCAAACAACGTCTACCCGATGCCGCTCAACCTCATGGGTACCGACGACGTCTACGTTGGCCGTATCCGCAAGGACCTCGCTTGCGACAATGGCATGAACATCTGGATTGTTGGCGATCAGATCCGCAAGGGTGCTGCTCTCAACGCAGTCCAGATTGCAGAACGCCTCTAATTGCGATTACGCTCCGGTCTACAGCCGGGAATCGCTTTTAAAAAGAGTCTAGCATTCGCTAGACTCTTTTTATTCCTTATATAAACAAGAACGCCTCCCTTCCGGGAGGCGTTCTTTGCAAACAGTCGTTGCTATTAGCTATTAGAAGCGGACCATCGCACTGAAGTCAATGAACGTTCCATCAGCCTGGAAGTAGTTGCCAAGGCCAGTGAAGAGCTTTTCGCCGAGGCCGAGTTCAACAGCAAGGAAATCCTTGTACTGGTAACGGAAGCCCACAGAAGCGTTCACGGAGTTCATCACGTCCATCATACGGCTCGTATCGGAATCGTTGTTCTTCAAGTACTGGAAAGCAACCCAGTCGTAACCGACTTCGCCGTAGAACATGAAGTTCTTTTCTTCGCCGACGAAGACTTCACCAAGCATGCTCGGCTGGAGAACAGCGGTAATGGCATACTGGTCAACCGGATCGTCATAATTTCTGTAAGAGACAATGGCAGCACCGCCGATAAGGATGCGAGCATTTTCGTTTTCAAGAACGGAGAGACCGCCACGGATGTACGGAGAGAGGTCCCAGAAAGAAGCCGGATCGTTAGCCTTTTCGACATCGCCATCAACTTCTGTTTCGTTGTTGAAGCTGACGAATCTTGCACCGAGTGTCCAAGTGAAGTTCTTGGCAGTCGGAGCGTTGGTCAAGCTGAGATTAACGGTAAGGCTGTCAAAACGGTCTTCGGTTTCAACGCCCTTATCCGGATCAGAATGAGTCTGCTTCTTCGTGGTGAGCCAGTCAACATCTGCAGCGACGTTCATACCCAAGAAGCTCTTGGCGATTGCGGCAGCCCAGTCATCGCCACCGTAAGTCGTGCTGACAACACCTGCATCGTTGCTGACGCGGTCACGGCCAAGGCCTGCTCTTACATAGAAGCCGAAGCCCGGAACGGCGTAACCGAGAGTGAGACGGCCAAGCTGGCTATCGTCATGCGTAGCCTTGCTAATGTCAAAAGCAGTGAAGAAAGAACCGAGAGAGACAATGCCAAGTTTGTTGGTCGGTTCAATGTAGAAGAACTTGCGGTTTGCAAACAAGTTCGGATACTTGAGCAAGAGGTCCGTATTGTTAGCAGCGGCCATGTTGCTGTTTCTGTTGTAGGACTTGCCGTGCAAGATAGCATTGAACGGAGTACGCTTGGAATCCTTCGGAATTTCTGGAGCGACAAACGGAACCGGAGCCGTAAGGCTTTCAGAAGCAGCAGCCTGTTCTTCCTGCTGCTGGAGCTGCTGTTCGCTCATGGAAGGAGCGGTCGATTCAGAAGCTTCCTGTGCAAAAGCTGCACCGACGCTAACGAGGCCAATGCCAAACATCGTTTTTAAGTTCATAGTTTTTCCTTGTAATAAGATTTTTTGATTTGTGTGACAAAAATATAATTAATTCTAGTTATCTGTCTTTAGCAATTTCTATCAGAAATATGATTTGAACTACTATCCTAAGTTCTCCGGATTCAAGCACTTAAGTTCATCGACTACAAAAAGTCCGTCCTTGCGGATGAGCTTGTCGTCGAACCAAATTTCGCCACCACCGTATTCCGGACGCATGATCAGCACCAAGTCCCAATGGATGGCAGACTTGTTCCCGTTCGGGGCATCTTCGTAGCACATACCCGGTGTAAAGTGGATGGAACCCGCAATTTTTTCGTCAAACAGAATATCGCACATCGGAGAAAGCACAAACGGATTGAAGCCAATAGCAAACTCGCCTACATAGCGAGCGCCCTCGTCCGTATCAAAAATAGCGTTCAGGCTCTTGTTGTCGCCAGTTTCGCAGGTCGCTTCGACAATCTTCCCCTGTTTGAAGACGAGGCGGATATTGCTGAACTGCTTGCCTTCGTAAAGCGTCGGCGTATTGTAATGGATAACGCCTTCGATACTCCCCTGCACCGGCGCCGTATAGACTTCGCCATCAGGAATGTTCATGTTGCCGCAGCACGGCACTGCTGGAATATCCTTGATGCTGAACGTGATGTCCGTATCCTGAGCCACGAGACGCACCTTGTCCGTCCTGTTCATGAGGTCGACCAAAGCCAGGGCAGCGCGCTGCATCTTCGGGTAATCGGCAAGGCAAGCCTTGAAGTAGAAGTCCTCAAATGCTTCCGTGCTCATCTTTGCGCCCTGGGCCATAGACGGGTTCGGCCAGCGGAGCACGCACCAGCGTGTGTTGTTCACGCGATAGTTGAGCACGTCCTGCGTGATGGTCCTGTAGGCAAGCATCTTCTTGTCGTCGATATCGCAGTTCTCCATGGCGTTGTTCATCGCGCGGATAGAGAGGTAAGCCTGCATCTGCTTCATCTCGTTCATCGCAAGATCCGCAGAGAGCTTCATCTGTTCTTCGGAGGCGCTACGGATAACTTCACGACGCACACGGCTATTGTAATTGTGGATAAATGCGTTACCGCCAACTTTGGCAACAGCCTTGATGAGTTCTGTAGAGAGCTCGTCCGGTGTATCGGTCGTTTCGATTAAAATATTTTCGCCCGCCTTGAGAGCAATGGCGTTGTTGATCAAATTTTCTGCAAGTTGCGTAATGCGAGGATCTTTCATTCTTTACCCCATAAATTAAAATCACCGAAAGTCGGCGACAAGAATCGCCGACTTAAATTTAAAAATCTATTTGTCTTTATTCTACTCCAAATATCATTCCATTACTCCGTAAAGGTAAACGGAATCGTCACTGTCGTATTTCCCGATTTAACCTTGCCAAACATCCATCCATTCACAGCCTTCTTGACTTCGTTATCAAATTCGGCATATCCCGTCGTAGAACCCACCACAGCCATGCTGATGATTTCGCCTCCCGGCGCAATAGTGAACTTCAATGTAACCTTGCCTTGGAAACCTGGTTTCTTTTTCAAGTGCTTGTTGTAAATATGGCGGAGTCCAGGTGTACGCTGACGCACGATTTTCATGATATCGGACGCCGAGCGAGATCCTCCGGCAGAACCCATATCAATTTCATTCGGCTTAGGAGTTTTGATATTGCCCTTCAATCCCGATGTTGCAAGGCGACCACGAGAACCTCCCATCATGTCACCAAACAAATCGGAAATGCCACCTGTTCCACCGGAAGCGAATCCGTCATTGAAGCCGGCATTCACCGGACCGCGACGTTCGCCAAGTCTCGCTGTACCATGTGTCTTGAGGCCATTTACACGAGTGATTACTTTGTCGATGTCTTTAGCGAGCGTCACTTTGGCATTGTCAAACGCACTTGCCGACGGATTGTTTTTTAACGCCGTCAGAATCTTAAGCACGCCACGTTCAAGAGCGGCCTTGGGATTGCCTTTTCCCTTTGGTTTTCCACCACCACCGGGTTTCTTACGATAGACATTCTGATTCTTTGGCGGACGCTTTTTTTCGACTTTCTTGTCCTTCTGTGTTATAGGATCGTTCATGGTGACCTTTGTAACGATTTCAGTGTCCGACTTTGTGTCAAACATGATTTCGTCAATCATCTGTTCATACGTCGTTGCCCAGAAACCAAGCATCAACGCGACAATAAGCGATGCACTGGCAATGCGCACCATCTTCTTGTCGGAATCTGGCATCAGGGATGCGATGAACGCATCTTGTTTTTGTTTTGTTGTTTTCATGATTTTATCCTCCCTTTTCAGGAAATTGGATGTTTTTGTTTTTTGGGTATCAGCAAACCAACTACCCCGTGAGCGGAGTATCAATTTGCCGAATGGCAACACTTCGGAATAAGGCTACCCGAACTAGCCTTTATTGCGAAGTTTCACGCGATTACATACAATGTCAGAAAAAAAATTTTATTACAAAATAAGGAATTTTATTTAACAACCCACATCCTTACCACACCCATAAAGTACCAATAAAAAAAACGCAAAAACCACAGCAAAACAGTAAAGAAAATTTCATACGAAAGATTGTAAACTCAGATAAAATAAGGCTTTCCGCGTGGTTATTGGGTTCGCTCGCATTTTTCGATTTTTTCTCGGCCCTAGATTTTTACAAAACTTAGCCCAGTGTAATTTATTCCATATTAGAATAAAATTTGCAAAACACCCCCGAAATTTACGCTTTTTTACCAATCGCGAGCCCATTTTTAAAATGGCTTACCTATATTTCCATTATCATGAAACTTTTAGCTACTCCTCCTGACTTAAATAAGATTGCTCGCCCGAACTGGATTGAAATCAACCTAGACGCCCTCTGCAACAACATTCAATTTATCAGAAGCCAGATTCCGGCTTCTACAAAAATTTTGCTCCCCGTCAAGGCCGACTCTTACGGCCACGGAAGCCTCGCCTGCTCTTTTGCCGCCAAGTTCGGTGGCGCCGACTACCTCGGAGTCGCCCACATCAGCGAAGGCATGTTGCTTCGCCAGTACGGCATGGACTTGCCGATCCTCGTGCTTGGTCCTTGCACTCCGTCTGACTTTGCGTACTTTGTCGAATACCAGCTCACGGCAGCCATTACCGACATCCGCACTGCAATGGCATTTGACCAGTTCCTTGGTGAAACAGGTACAGAATGCAAGGCTCACCTCGCCATTGACACGGGCATGAACCGCTACGGCTTTGATGCCGAAGACTTCAACAACATTCGCGCAGCACTCAGCCTCAAGCATCTCAAGTTCGAAGGCATGTTCACGCATCTCGCTACAGCCGACATGCCGGGCAACCCGAAAACGGAAATTCAGATTCAGCGCTTTACACGACTCGTCGATGTGCTCGAAGCAGAAGGACTCCGTCCTGAAATTTGCCACTGTTCCAGTTCTGCAGGCACGCTCACGCACCCCGAAAGCCATTTCGACATGGTGCGCCCAGGTCTCACGCTTTACGGCTACAACTGCATGGGAGCAATCCCGACCACATTGCCGATCAAGCCGGTCATGAAAATCAAGTCCACCATCCGCCACGTGCACGACGTGAAGCCTGGCGAAACCGTCAGCTACGGCGGTTACTGGGCAGCCCAGCAGCTCACGCGCATCGCAACCATCGCTATCGGTTACGGTGACGGCTACCTCCGCGGCGAATACAACAAGGGCTTTGTCTTTATCCGTGGACAGCTCTGCCCGATCCTCGGACGCGTCTGCATGGATGCGACAATGGTCGACGTAAGCCACATCCCGGATGTGCAAGTCGGCGAAACCGTTGACGTCGTGAATGGCGAACTCGACTTCCGCATTTCGATGGAAAGCGTTGCCGAAGAACACCACACGATTCCGTACGAAATCACTAGCCGCGTGGCTCGCCGCCTGTACCGCAAGTACTACTGGAAGAACCGCCTCGTGCGCTGGGATTACCTCAAGGAAGAATTCGGCGTCAAGGATTTCAAGGAATATCCATTGCGCTAGGAGAAGTACCGCATGGTATGAAGTTTAATGACCCGAAATTCACAAAGATAAGCCACCGGAATGTCTGGGGCGAATGGACCTTTATCTTCGAAGGATCCAAACTTTGTGGCCTAAAATTTCGGGAAACTTCAGACGAAGTAAAAGCGACTCCGAGCAACGTGCAGGCTTGCGCCTATGCAAGCCCCGACATGGAAACGGAATTAAATAGCCGCGTTCGCAGCGCCTACCGCAAGGCCGTGAACGAACTTAATTTGTACCTCGCAGGCAAGATCTGCGAGTTTTCTATTCCCATAAAAATATACGGCACCGACTTTCAGAAAAAAGTTCTTGAGGTCACACGCCAAATCCCATACGGTAAAACTTGTACGTACAAACAAGTTGCCGAAGCAGTCGGTCATCCGCAGGCAGTCCGTGCTGTCGGGAATGTTCTGCACAACAATCCGATTCAAGTCGTCATCCCCTGCCACCGCGTGATAGACAGTCGCGGTCGCCTTAGCGGCTATGCGCTTGGCGTCGGATTAAAAAGAAGGCTCCTCTGCATGGAGGGAGCCATTCCGAATGAATTAATGTTGGAATAAATTTATGCGCATTGCAGTGCGCCGAGCATGTCGTAGACTTGAGCTTCGACACTCAGGAGTTCCATATCGTAGTTCGGAGCCCATTCAAGAATCGGCACGTTGTTGCTTTGGGCATATTCGCGGAAAAGGCTTTTATCGCCAACGGAATGGCCCAACAGCACCGGGCAAGTATTGTTATGAACGTTCAAGCCTTCGATGAGCTTGTCAGATTTAAACCCATAGGATAAATTGAAAACGAAGTCGGCGTTGGCACAAGCCTCGTCGATGACATCTTTGTCGGATTCTGCATCACAGGCAAAGATTTCCCCAATTTCAATATTACCGATAGCGTTGAAAACACCATCCTTGATGTCCTTGAGCATGGACAGGAGCCCATGGCCAAGGATCGTATCGGATCCCCAGATTAAAACATTCATACACTCACCTTCTTATTGCTTTTTGTGTAATGATTGTCACACGGCACTCATTACTTTTTTATTACGCGCCGCATATATAGTAAAATTTACTCTAATTTGGAATAAAAAGTTAAAAAAATCATACAAAAATTTGACTTTTATCACATTTTGTAAATAAATAAAGCCCTGATTTTATACTTAACTAGCGAGGCTTAATATACAAATGTATACAAAGCTTATCGTTGTGAGAATAAAAGCGTCGGCCACAACCTTAAAAGGCGAGTGCCGCGACCATACTTGTATGGTCATGGTCGAGCCGTAAGGTTGGCGCTTGCGCCAGGATGGGTTTAAGTTTTTCCGAGCTGGGGCCCCGCCCGCATGACGTACTTTTTGGTTCTTGAAAAGAATAATTACTATATTTACGCCGGATTTTAACCAAAAACCCGCGAATGCGGGGCAAATAAAAAAGGAATAAACAATGTCCGAAAATCTCTCTGTACTGACCAAGGCCCGTCAGGCCTATCAGCCGAAGCTCCCGGTGTCCCTCAAGAATGGCGCCCTCAGCGTGAAGATTAACAAGGGTGCAGCTACGGAATCCGTTAGCGACCAGGCCAAGATCAAGGAACTCTTCCCGAACACTTACGGTCTTCCGGTTGTTCAGTTTGAAGCTGCCGAAGCCAAGGCTGGCAAGGCACTCCGCATGGGCGTGGTTCTCTCTGGTGGCCAGGCTCCGGGTGGACATAACGTTATCGCCGGTATCTACGACGGCATCAAGTCCGTTTCCAAGGATTCCGTCCTTTTCGGTTTCCTCGGCGGTCCGAGCGGTCTCGAAAACGGCAAGTACATTGAAATTGACGACGCCAAGATGGACGCCTACCGCAATGCCGGTGGCTTCGACATGATCCAGTCTGGCCGTACCAAGCTCGAAACTGAAGAACAGTTCAACAAGTGCATCGCTGTTGCTAACAAGCTCGACCTCGACGCTATCGTTATCATCGGTGGTGACGACTCCAACACGAACGCTGCTGTTCTCGGTGAATACTTCCAGTCCAAGGGCGTCAAGACCTGCGTTTGCGGTTGCCCGAAGACCATCGACGGTGACTTGAAGAACGAATTTATCGAAACCTCTTTCGGTTTCGACACCGCTGTGAAGACCTACTCTGAACTCATCGGCAACATCATGCGCGATGCCAACTCCGCTCAGAAGTACTGGCACTTCATCAAGCTCATGGGCCGCTCTGCTTCCCATATCGCTCTCGAAGCCGCTCTCCAGACCCACCCGAACATCTGCCTTATCTCTGAAGAAGTCAAGGCAAAGCAGATGAAGCTCAAGGACGTGATCAAGCAGGTTGCTGACGTTGTCTATGCTCGTGCAGCTCAGGGCAAGAACTTCGGTGTCGCCCTCATTCCGGAAGGCCTCCTCGAATTCATCCCGGACGTTGGCGTCCTTATCTCTGAACTTTCTGAAGCTCTCGCCCACCACGAAGCCGAAGTCGAAGGTCTCGACACGGCTGCTAAGGTCGAAAAGCTCTGCGCATGGGTCAGCGCTGAATCCGCTGAAGTCCTCAAGAGCCTCCCGGCTGGCATCCAGGCCCAGCTCATGCTCGAACGCGACAGCCATGGCAACGTTCAGGTTTCCCTCATCGAAACTGAAAAGCTCATCATCGAAATGGTCAAGAAGGAACTCAAGAACCGTGGTGACTTCAAGGGCAAGTTCTCTGCTCTCAACCACTTCTTCGGTTACGAAGGCCGTTGCGCAGCTCCGTCCAACTTCGACGCTGACTACTGCTACAGCCTCGGCTTTGCAGCCTCTGTTCTCGCCCTCAATGGCATGAACGGCTACATGAGCTCTGTCCGCAACGTCACTAAGGGTATCGAAAACTGGGTCGCTGGCGGCCTTCCGATCACCATGATGATGAACATCGAACGCCGTCACGGTGCCGACAAGCCGGTTATCCGCAAGGCTCTCGTTGAACTTGATGGCCCGATGAGCGCTCCGTTCAAGTACTTCGCCGCTCGCCGCGACGAATGGGCTAAGACTGAATCTTACACCTACCCGGGTCCGATCCAGTACTGGGGTCCGAGCGAAGTTTGCGACATCACGAACTTCACGATCAAGCTCGAACGCGGTGCAATGAAGTAATTTTTACTTCAAAACAGCATTAAAAAATAAGATGCTCCTGGCTTCCACCGGGAGCATTTTTATTGTATATTAAGAAAAATCACAATCAACAAAAGGTGTCAAAAAATGGCTTGTGCAAATTGCAAACTCCGCGCACAATACGACAAAAACCCCAAGTCGCTGATTGGACGCATTTGGCGATTCCATATAAACTTTTGCCCAGGCTGGAAAAGCTATATCAAGAGCCTTTCCGAAGAAGAGCGCATCGCTGCCAAGGAAAAGTACAATTTAAAATAAAAGAAAAATGGCGGGCAAAACCCGCCACTTTTAACTTTAAAGGATCCTTCTCTTCGCTCAAGTCCCAAACGCTAACTTCGATTATGTCAAAAATCATTGGACATTCTCTCGTCTTTCGTCTATAGCGAGCCTTGCGAGCGTTCTTTCGTCTATTTGTTCCCTTCGCTTGTGCTTAGCAGATACGCGTCGATGAACGGCTTGATTTTTCCATCAAGCACGCCCGCGGTATCAGACGTTTCAACGCCTGTGCGGAGGTCCTTCACAAGCTGGTACGGCTGCAACACGTAGCTGCGGATCTGGCTACCCCATTCGACCTTCTTTTTCTCGGCCATGCGGGCATCGCGCTTCGCTTCTTCTTCCAAGCGATAGTGTTCAGCGACCATGGTCTTGAGCATCTTGTAGCAAGTTTCACGGTTCTGGATCTGCGAACGTTCCGTCTGGCAGCTCGCCATGATACCTGTCGGCAAGTGGGTCATACGCACTGCGGAATCCGTCTTGTTGATGTACTGGCCACCGGCACCACTACTGCGGTATGTGTCCACGCGCACTTCGGACATGTCAAGATCAAACTCCACGTCTTCGTGTTCGGGGTACAGATAAACGGCAGTAAAGCTCGTATGGCGGCGAGCGTTGGCATCAAACGGGCTAATGCGTACCAGGCGGTGAACGCCTATTTCAGAACGAAGTAAACCGTAAGCGTTTTCACAAGAGACTTCAATCGTTGCGCTCTTGAGGCCCGCATCTTCAGCTTCCTGAAAATCCACGACCTTGAAGTCCATCTTTTCGCGTTCAAAGAAATGCGTGTACATGCGGAAAAGCATGAGCGCCCAGTCCTGGGACTCCGTACCACCTGCACCCGGATGAATAGACATGAGGCATGCACAGGCATCGTCCGGACCGTTCAGCATCTTCTTGAATTCCATCGCTTCAACTCTGGACTTGAGGTCGGCAATGTCGGATTCAAGCGTCGCCGTGAGGTCGGCTGATTCTTCGTCCTTGCTCATTTCGTAAAGCTCGGCAAGGTCGTCGCATGTCTGGGAAACTTCTTTCCAGGAATCAATGAGTCCCTTGAGGTTCCCAATCTTTTTCATCATCGATTGCGCCTTTTCCTGATCGTTCCACAGGTTCGGGTCGCCGGAATCCTTTTCAAGGACGTAGAGTTCTTCGGTCTTTGCCTCTAAGTCAAAGATACCCCCAGAGTTTATCGATGCGGCTGCGCAACTCGATAAGCCCAGTATGTGTAGTGTTGAATGCCATTTACAACTCCATTTTTCAAATTTTTCTGGTCTTCCAGAACAAAAGAGGATGCCATTTAGCATCCTTGGGGTAATGGGGCGCACGTTGGCGCCCTCTTAGCTCTAAATTACTTAGTAGCGCCGATTGCCTGAGGCGGTTCGTACTTCTTGTCGAGGTACTGGACCTTGTAGGTCTTGCCGAGGTCATCAAGGTAAGCCTTGAGCTTAGCCTGGCGTTCCTGTTCAGCCTGCACACGGAGAATGTAATCAATCTGGTGCTTGTAGCTTTCAAACTTGCCGTCATTCTTTTCGGTAAGCATGAAGATAGAGACACCGTCATTTTCCGTGATAACTTCAGAGATATCACCGACCTTGATCTTGCCGACAGCCTTAGCGAAAGCTGCGCTCTTGGACTTGGCAACAAACTTGTTCATGATGCCGCCCGTCTTCTTGGCTTCCTTGTCGTCGCTATACATGGCTGCGAGCTGAGCAAACGTAGCCTTCTTGGAGCGAACCTGGGCTGCAAGACCCTTCAACATATCCTTGGCGTCGCTGATTTCCTGAGCATTCTTACCCTTGGTAGAGATAAAGATGCGGGCGCCGCTAATCGTATCGTTGATAGCAACCTTGCTCTTGTTGAGCTGCCAGAAAGCTTCGAGATCCTTTTCGGTCGGAGCAGACGGATATGGGACCTTCTTTTCAAGAATCTGTTCGCTCTTGAGCTGGTCTTCAATCTTTTCCTTGAATTGCTTCATCGTCGTGTTAGACTTCTTGAGTTCCTTCTGGAAAGCGTCTTCGCTCGGGAACTGCTTCTTGAAGAGGTTGGTCAAGCTATCTACCTTAGCCGGAGCGACCTTGATACCCATCTTCTTTGCTTCAAGTTTGATGAGTTCTTGGCCAACGAGATTATCAACAACTGCATAGCGAAGTTGGGTCATCATTTCGTCGGTCAACTTCTGGCCCGGAGCCTGCTGTTGGCCAAGCATGGTAGCAAGGCTATCAATCTTACCAGCAGAAATACCCGTCTTTTCGACGCGGATGACATCGAGACTTTTCGAATTCATCAACTGAGCAGAAGCAATACCGGCGGTAAGGAGCACGGCAGCAGCACCACGAGAAATGAGTTTAAGAGACATTATTTATCCTTTTATTAAAAAATCAAGGGTTTTAAAAATTCAAGGGTTAATATAGAAAACTTACAACACGCAAAAGCCCACTCTGTGTGATTTTACGCAAACAAAACAATGTTCTTACAAAAAATTGAAGTTATGGCTCGTTTTTGCTAAATTATTGCACATGAACAAGATTAAAGTATATACGTTGCAAGGCAAGTGGACCGGGGATTTCGATTCCAATAACAAGTGGTATAAGGACGAAGCGCTCAAGCTCAAGGGCAAGGACATTGATTTACTCGTCCTCCCCGAACTTTTCCACACTCCTTACTTCCCGTTCGAAGAAAACGCAGACTTTTTCGATTTGGCGATTGAAAAGGATCACCCGATTGTCGCTGAATGGCAAGAAATTGCAAAGGAACTGAACGCCGTTGTCGTGTTCCCGTTCTTTGAAAAGCGCGCCCGTGGCATTTACCACAACTCCGCATTCGTATTTGAACGCGATGGAAGCATCGCTGGGCTTTACCGCAAGAGCCATATTCCCGATGACCCCGCCTTCTACGAAAAGTATTACTTTATTCCAGGTGACACCGGTTTTGAACCAATCAAGACCAGCGCCGGTACGCTCGGCGTACTTATTTGCTGGGACCAGTGGTTCCCCGAAGCAGCCCGCATCATGAGCCTCAAGGGCGCCGACGTGCTTATCTACCCGACCGCTATCGGCTGGATGGATTCTGAGCCCAAGGAAATTTACCCGAGACAGCAAGATAGCTGGATGACAGTCATGCGCGGACACGCCATTGCAAACCGCACGTTCGTGATTGCAGCCAACCGCTCAGGCGTCGAAGGACACCTCACGTTCTGGGGTACAAGTTTTGTCGCAGCACCGGATGGTTACATCTTGCAAAAGTGCGATCCTGAATTCCTGGGTGCAAGCTATGTTGAACTTGACCTTGCCGAAACCGAAGAAAATCGCCGCTGGTGGCCGCATTTCCGCGACAGACGCGTGGACTTGTACAAGGACATCCTCAAGATTTGGGCAGATTAAGGCGGCGGAGCCGCAGTAGACAGTAGGAAGTAGACAGTGATTAGGAATTAGGACTTTTCCTAAGACCTAAAACCTACAACCCTTTAAAGGACTTATTACATGACAACGAAATCTTCTGTCCGCTATCCGGCGGAATGGGAAAAGCAGAGTGCCACGTGGCTTGCATTCCCGCACAACAAGACGAACTGGTATGGTGAACGCGGCATCAACATCCGCAAGTTCTATGTAGAGCTTATCCGTAACATTACGGAATTCCAGCCGGTGAATCTGTTGCTCCCCGCCAAGAACTTCTTGACCGACGAAGAAAAGGCAGCTCTCGCCAATCGTCCGTTCCCGGTGAACTTTATCGTCATCAAGACGAACGACATCTGGATTCGCGACTACGGTCCGTTCTTTATGAAAAAGGGCGACAAGAAGGTCGTTACCGAAACGCAGTTTAACGCCTGGGGTGCCAAGTTCCCGCCATGGGGACTCGACAACGCCATTCCGCAGAAGATTGCCGAAAAGCAGGGACTCCCGCTCAACGAAAGCGTCCCGTTCATCTTTGAAGGCGGCGCTATTGAAGTCAACGGAGACGGTCTCGGCATAACGACTGAAGACTGCCTTGTCGGCAAGAACCGCAATGACGAAAAGGACTTGAAAAAGGTCGTGAAATCTCTCTGCAAGGCATTCGGCCTCAAGGAAATGCTCGTGCTCCCGCACGGATTACACGGTGACCACACGGACGGCCATATCGATAACGTCGCACGCTTTGTCGCTAAAGACAGAGTCGTCATGTGCATGACGGACAACAAGCGCTCCCCCAACTACGCGATTTTGACCGAAGCCCAGCAGTTCATCGAAAGCTGGCTCAAGGAACATTACGAAACCGCAAAGGTCGATACGCTCCCGCTCCCGCCGCAGCGCGTGCTCGATGACGGACAAATTCTCCCGGCATCGTACATGAACTACATTTATGTGAACGGAGGACTTATCTTCCCGAAATACAAATGCCCGAACGACGCGAAGGCCAAGAAGTATTTTGAGAGCGTGTACCCGGATCGCAAGGTAATTGGTATTGATTGCCGTACTGTCATCGAAGAGGGCGGCAGCCTCCACTGCATGAGCAAGCACGAGAATGAATAAAAGCACCTTCGGTGCAGTTGGCAGAACTTAGTCGGCAGAACTTAGAAATGCTTAAAGATAATAGAGAGTGTTCTAAGTTCTAAGAGCGAAGCGAGCTAAGTTCTACAATCCTATTTGCACTTCTTAGCTTTTGCGATTGCTTCTTTTGCTAGTTTATCTACAAGCTCATTCCACTTGACGCCAGTATGGGCGGCGACCTTTTCGAACTGCACTCGGTGCAAATAAGGTTTTGCAGCCGCCACATACATCTTGGCGATATTACTCTTAGCTTGCCATTCTCCCTTAGCCCAGCGCGCAATGCCTTCGTAGTCGTGGCAAATAACGCCCTTCATATCGTGCGCATCTAGCCATCTCATCGCCTGGAACGAAGCCATCACTTCCCCATCGATATTCCTACTTTCAGCATCGAATGCCGTAATTCCCGAACCACGGGCAAGTTCGTTGTCGTCTTCAGTTACAACAAACGCCCAGCCGGCAGGGCCAAATCCCGGCGAAAACGAACCATCGACAAATACACGAATCCCATCGGGCGCAGGAGCCTCCATTCCGTCGAGCCAAGCCTGAGCCTCCTCGCGGGAACCGAAGGATTTGAACAAAACACCTTTAACCCCATGCGTGAGCTTAAGGCACTCGTCCCATGTGGTTACGATTTTCTTTTCATTTTCGCTTTTTACGGCATAGAACTTCTGTTTAGGCATGGCCCAAATTTAATATATTTCTACTGAAATAAAAAAATAGGAGCCTCTTTGTTTTCTTCTCGATACTTTGCTGATGGCAAACGATATTTCGCAATGCGTTTACTCTGTAAGCCATTGCTATACCGTTGGTTCCTCCGCAAGGCGGGATATAACAAGAGTTCAGATACATTTTCGTTTCCACAGTCGCTGCAAGATCACGAAAAAACGGTGTTCTTTATGCCTGAGGACAAAAAAATCGCCAAGGTCATTCTGGACGAACTCCCCGAAGAGAGTTTCAAGTCCATTTTATTCATTGCCCATAGCGATTTAGAGGCCCTCTTGCAGAAAAAAAAGGCTACAGCCTCTTATTACACCGATAAAGATTGCCGCTATGGCGAACCACTATTCGATAGACTAGAATATCAGGTAAAAACTTACGCCCCCCTCGCTTGTGTCTATCTGGGAACTTACAAACCACAGTTTTTGTACCTCGCCTTAATCAGTGGTGCTGTACTACGCGTTGGATTCGATTGCGCTCGTGAATATCCGTTCTTAAACTTGAGCCTACATGCGCTCAAGACTATTTCACCTGCAAGGATGATGGCTCGCTATTTTTCAAAGGATAACGAGGATTAGCCATGCAAAAGATGTTTTCGACAATCATCACCGAAAATGGCGGCTATGCAGACTTGCACATGCACACCAAGCTCTCTGACGGCACTCTATCCGTTGATGAGTTGCTCATGCTCTGCAAGCGCAAAGGTCTCCGTTGCATTTCTATCACGGATCACGACAACCTGGATAGCTATAAGCTAGCCGAAGAGCCCGCCAAGGAAATCGGTCTTGAAATCATCCCAGGGATTGAAATTTCTGCTGTGTGGCAGGGCAAGGACATCCACATTCTGGGTTACTTCTGCGACCCGACGAACCTCGCCTTGAACATGGAACTTGAAGATTTCGCCAAGCAGCGCATCGCACGCGTGAAGGCGATTATCAAAAAACTGAACGCGCTCGGCATCGGCATCACATTTGAAAAGGTACATTCGTACTGCAAGGGTAAAATCATCGGTCGCCCGCACATAGCCATGTCGCTCGTCGATGAAGAATACATTTCAAACTTTTCCGAAGCGTTCACGAAGTACCTCGGTGACGGTTGCATTGCGTTCGTCGAAAAGAAGGGCCTCAATCCGCAAGAAACAATCCGACTGATTGAAAATGCAGGCGGCATCGCGGTACTCGCCCACCCGTACAAGTCCGGGCTCAGCGACAAGTTCATCGAGAACATGGTAGAATGGGGTATCCAGGGCATGGAAGTCTACAGCCCTGCACAAAAGGGTGCTGTTGGCCGCAAGTATAAAGAAATGGCGCAAAGGTTTGGTCTTGTGGGTACAGGCGGTTCCGACTTCCACACAGAGAACGGGACTTACCCCCCTGGTTGCATGAAAATGCCTTACACCGTTGTTCAAGCGCTCCGTGAAAGGCGCGAAAAGTCCCGCGCAGAATGGTTCTAATGAATCGTGGAATTCTTTTTTTAGCTGTTATATGGACGCTGACGACCAGCGTTTTTGCCGATGTCATCCACGCAAAACCGAGCAAGCTCCCCGCACCGCAGGACTCTGTTTTTGAGACGCCCAATGCCCCCGACCCGGCCCCTCGAGAAACCGATGCTGGACGTTGGGTCATTCCACTGCGCGAAGTCATGCAGCGTACTTACGATGTCGCGGGACAAAAATCTGAATGGGTGCTTGGCACGTCCATCCTTGGCAGTCCGGAACTTCCGGCAAAGTCTCTTGGCATAGGTAGCTTAAGCAAACGCTACCCGAGCAAACTTGCTGGCATTTACACAACGCGTTTAAGCTATGACGCCTCTACGCTTGCGCTTAACGGCGAAAACGGCATTCTATTTGAGGAGCGACACGGCATCCCGGTCGATACGCCAATTACAGACGTGAACTGGGAACGAGGAGCATTCGAAGGAAACGCCCTGCGCCTTGAATTCCGCCGCCTTATTACAGATTCTGTGACGCTCGATCTCGGTGTATCAAGCCATTCCGACATGCTTTCGAAGCCCTACGAATACCAACCCGTGACGCATTCGCCATTCTTTGCTCTCGGCCGTGACTCCACGCAAATTCCGTTTGGCGGTCGAAACATCGCGATGAACAGCATGCACCTCCAGCCCATAGTCACTTGGCGATTTGGCTACGGCAAGGCTTTTGTTAAGATAAACTATTTAAGCCTTGACAACGCCGACAATACAACGCATAAAGTTCTGCTCGATACACTTGACCCGACAGCCCGCAATTTCCAGACGGACCCGTACAGGATTATCATTGAATCTCGCACGTATGGCGGTGGCGTTGAATTCTACCCCATCAAGGATTTGACGCTCGGCACAGAAATCCACTATGGAAATCATGAAATAGAACTGCGCAATCTTTCCAAAATTATAAAAGGCTCGGACACAACTTACAACGAAAACGGGCTACGCAGCATCACTACCAGCTATTACGACACTAGCAAAGTCCGCAACTACGAAACAATTCTCGGAAACTTCGATATTCGTTACAGTTCATTCCTGAACCCGCGAATCCGTTTTGAATATGAATTCCTCAACACCGAAGAATCGGGCCACGAAAAGACTAAGCAAAAATTCTATCAAGACCGCGAAATTGGCTACGCTGAAGTTTCGGACACACTATTCGGAAAAGCTCTGTTCCGCGTGCAAGCCGGCATGCAACGCAACAGTTCGCTTTTGGACTCCGTTGAATTTGCACCCGCATTTTCAATTGACGGAACTTACCTGCTCCCCCACGACTTGATGGCAAGCGCCTCGTACCGCCATGACAACAAGTTCCCGGATGTTACGCAACTCAAGCTTGTTGAAACTGGAAGAGTCGCATTCCCTAACGAGAATCTCAAACACGAAGTACGCGACCGAGTGACAGCAAATCTCGTCTGGCAAAAGCGCGATGTCTTTTATGGTCTAGGCCTCCGTTACGAGCACGCCAACAACTTGATCAAGCCCCACTGGGCAATTGCAGGAAGAATCGATTCAACGAGTTCATATGATGACATTAACGATGTGACGATCTCCGAAGTGACCGATTCCGTACAGTCCGCATTCCGTTACGAAAATCTTGACCACGCCCATACGCTTGACTGGCTCATGCAAGTCGGCTTCCGCCTGGGAAACTGGAAATTCTACCTGGAACGCGGGCAAAAGATGACACGCACCAAGCTTATCGATACGCCTTCGCTTTACTACAAGGGCAGCATCCATTGGCAGAACCGTTTTGTCAAGGACAGGCTTGGCGTGAGTGTCCGTGTGGACTTCCAATGGTTTAACAACCGCTACGACTGCACCATCAATGAAAAAGGCGAGCCGGAGCTCGTCTCTCTCAAGAAATATTTAGCGATGGATTTCGAAGCGCGAATGCAGATTCTTTCGTTTGAGCTCTACAACCGCATCGAGAATTTCAACCACAGCATCTACGCACCGGAATCCGGCTACACGCCTGAAGGATTGCGATTCGCATACGGCATCGTCTGGACTTTCGGGAATTAGGATTGCGGATTCAGGATTTAGACAGCCTGAATTCCGAGCAATACTAAATATGCAACGTACAGACTTAAGAAGAACGCTCCACCAATTCTTCCAAAACCGCTAACACGCTTGCCATTCTTTTTCTTGAACGGAATACAAATAAAGAAGAGCAATAGTGTCAGCGCAGACATAATCGGCAAGTCACGAATCAGAACTTCCGGCTCCATAGCCTTAATCGGGGTAATGACAGCGGCAAGTCCGACAACGACAAGCGTATTAAAAATGTTCGAGCCGATGACGTTTCCGACGGCCAAATCATTCTCTCCCCTACGGGCTGCAGCAATCGAGCTTGCCAGTTCCGGAAGCGACGTTCCTACGGCAACAATCGTAAGTCCAATCAGCAAATCGCTTACGCCAAGAGCCTGAGCCACGTTGATTGCACCCCACACAAGCATGCGGGAACTCACAATCAAAAGCACAAGCCCCAAAAGCAACAGCAACGAAGACTTAACGATTGAAACCTGTTCGGTAGACTCGGATTCAAGTTCGTCATGCACTTCTGCAGACTTTTTACGTTTGCGTTTTTGCCTGAGTTCGCTTAAAATGTTGAAGGTCATGATGGCAGCAAAAGCAACCAACAAAACAACACCATCGACAAGCGAGACATTGCCGTCCCACAGCAACAAGACCGTCAAGACCGTCATCGCCAACAAGACAGGAATATCGCGTGACATAGCCTGCTTTTGTACGACAACAGGAGCAATAAGTGCAGTCGTTCCAAGAATCAACGCAATGTTTGCAATATTGGAGCCATAAGCATTGCCCAAAGCAAGCTGAGGCGTATCGTTCATCGCAGATAAGATAGAAACGACCATTTCAGGCGCGGATGTTCCGAACCCGACAATCACCATCCCGATAAGGAAGGTGCTCATACCTAAAAATCGGGCCACGCCGACAGCCCCATCCACAAACCGGTCTGCACTCCAGACCAGAAGAACAAGGCCTACGACAATGGCCACAATAGAAAGAATCATGTTATACTAGAATGCGTAGAATGTTGCGCCCACCGTAATGGACTTCGAAGACAAGTTATTGATAGACCAGACATCGTAATCGTCATACTGGTTGTTGATACCCCAAGTGAAGCGGGCATCGAAACCGATATAGCGATTGGCACGGATGCCGAAGCCAAAGACGATAGACCAGTCAATCACCGAGCGGCAATCATTATCCATCATATCATCCTTGATGTAAACAGACTTGTCCGAAGACTTCATTCTAAACTTGTCTGCAACAGCAAAGGACGGTTGCACACCGACATCAAAATAGACATTGGACTTAGCGCTCTTCAACGAGAGGAGGAGCGGCAGAGAAATGCGGTACTGGCTAAACGAGAAACGGTATTCGCCAAAAGTTTCCTTATAAGTTTCGCTGTAGCTGTTGCTAACCTTGTCATGTTCAAACAAGACTCCCGTCTTAAACGCCATGTTGTACTCATCCAGCGGGAACAAGGCAAAAGCACCGATGCTCCAAGTCAAGCCAGAATAACGGTCATATTCATAGCGACCGTTATCCCCCGAAAGGAACGAATTACCGATAAAGCCTTGAAGACCGAAAGTAAACTTGAGCGGGATAAGACCACGCAGCTGGTCCATGTCAATAGTATCGGCCGTGGCTGTTTCGGTCACGTAAATCGTCTTGACATTGCCGCTGGTATTTTCAATTTCAGATGCGGAATAGACCGGGCGATAAACAAACTTCTTTGTCGTCTTTTTGACAACCGGTTTTGCAGCATCTTCACCACGAACAGCAGTCGGTTCATTGAAAAGATTTTCCGGAGCAAGTTCCTGTTCCACAGCAGTAAACTTATCTTCAGCAGGAGCGGCCTGAGCGGGAGCAACTTCTGCAGCCGGGGCAGCTTGTTCTGCAACAGGAGCCGGAGCAACGGGAGCCGTTTCAACAGGAGCAGCCTCCTGTGCCATCACGGCAGAAACGGCGAGAGCCGTCAAAATTCCAGTACATTTCAGATTCATAATGATCCTCCAATGATAATCATTGTAATATTATAGTATTTTTGTATTCGAAAAACCAATATAAAATACAAGCTCCCCGTTTATAAAATACTAGATTACGCTATATGAAAACAAATATAGTTACCACAGCTTCGGGCAAGGCCAATGCTTACGCCCTCTTTTTCGTTAAAAAATCCGTTCAGTTTTCCAACGTCCTTTCGGAAAATGCTGAAAAGCAAGTCGAATCCGTATTGAACGGCATGGAAGACGGTCCATTCGAAGACCTTGAATTTTTGGAAATCGATAACCAGCCGACCATTTTTGTGAATGCAGCCAAAGAACGCGGTCTTTCGTCGCTCGACCACCTGCGCATGGCCGCATTCCGCCTCGCCAAGAAGGCTAGCAAGCGCCAGATTCCGGTCGTATCCATCATGCTTGCAGACGCCGCACCGGAACAGTTCAAGAGCATTTTGCTTGGGCTTCACTATGCAGACTACAAGTTTGACGCCTACAAAAGCAAGCAGAAAGACTCCTTCCAGGTCACGTTCGAACTCGTTGCTGGCGAACACACTGCAGAATTCAAGAAGATTGCAGATGTCGTCGCCATAGAAAACAAGGCAATAGTCCTTGCCAAAAACTTGATCAACACAAGCTCCAGCGACCTCACGCCTGCTGAATTTGTTGAAAACGCAAATACCATTGCAAAATACACACCGGGTCTTTCAATCAAGGTTCGCAACATGAAGCAACTCGAAAAGGAAGGCTTCATGGGACATGTGACTGTCGGCAAGGGCAGCTCTCACGAACCGTACATGATTACGCTTAGCTACGATGGAAGCAAGAGCTCCAAGAAAGCAGCGAAAAATGCGCGCACTTCCGCCGACCACTTGGTATTTGTCGGTAAGGGTCTTACGTTTGATACGGGTGGTCTCTGCCTCAAGCCGCCTAAATCCATGCCCGAGATGATTAGCGATATGAGCGGTGCTGCAACAGTACTTGCCGCCATCCAGGCCATTGCGACACTTGAGCTCCCGATTAAAGTAAGCGCAGTCTGCTGCCTCGCCGAAAATGCAATTGGCAACAAGTCTGTATTGCCGGGCGATATCTTTACCGCCAAGAACGGTAAGACTGTCATGGTCGACAATACCGATGCCGAAGGACGCTTGGTTCTCTCGGACGGCCTTGCAGAAGCAGGCCTCATCGGAGCAACGCACATTGTTGACCTCGCGACGCTCACAGGAGCCATGGTTCGCGCACTCGGTTACGCCGTTGCCGGATTCTTCAGCAATGACGATGACCTCGCCTTGAAGGTCATCAACTGTGGTGAAGCCTGCTGCGAAAAATTCTGGAGCATGCCGCTCGAAGAAGAATACGCCGATGCCTTAAAGGATCACTTTGCAGACCTCAAGAACACCGGAAGCGACGCGGGCGCTATTGCCGCCGCCCTCTTCTTGCAGGAATTCGTTCCAGAAAACACTGCCTGGACACACTGGGATATCGCAGGTACAGCGTTTGTCAACAAGACCTGGAAATACACCGATTTCGGTGCCACCGGATTCGGCGTGCAGACGCTCATTGAACTTGCAAGACGCATGTCCGGTATGGTTTGCGAAGATACTGCAAACGAAGATGCCGACGGCGAATATGTTGCAGTGGAAGCATAAGCGGTTTCTTAAATAATTTGCTTATCAAATCACCAAAGTGAGTATTAAAAAACCTTCAGATTTCTGAAGGTTTTTCTATCTTTTAGATGTATGAAAAACGTTGATACTATTGCCGTTTTGGACTTTGGTGGGCAGTATGCTCACTTGATTGCCAACCGTGTACGCCGTCTTGGCGTGTTTACCGAAATCCACTCCCCTGCCGCCCCGGTTTCTGAACTCGAAGGCGTGAAGGGCATCATTTACAGTGGCGGTCCGTCTAGCGTTTATGCGGCTGACGCTCCGGAATACAATCCTGAAATTTTGAACCTCCCGGTGCCGAAGCTCGGCATCTGCTACGGCCACCAGCTCATCGCCCAGCAGTTGGGCGGTCACGTGGAACCGGGCAAGGTCAAGGAATACGGCATTGCAGACCTCATCGTGGGCGATGAAAAATGCCCGCTTTTGAAGGGTCTCCCGAAAGCATCCCCGATGTGGATGAGCCATGGCGACCAGGTCACCAAGCTTCCCGAAGGCTACAAGATTGTGGCAAGCACCAAGGACTGCGAAATCGCCGCCGTTGCATTTGATAGCGATAAGCCTGAACGCCAGATTTTCGGCATCCAGTTCCATCCCGAAGTCACGCACAGCAAGTTCGGCATGAAGCTTCTCGAAAACTTCGTCGACTTTACGGGCGCCAAGAAGACTTGGAACATGAAGAGCTACTTGCCGCTCATCACGCAGCGCATTAAGGACCAAGTCAAGGACCGCAAGGTGTTCTTACTCGTCTCCGGTGGCGTGGACTCCACCGTGGCATTTGTGCTCTTGAACCGCGTGCTCGGACCGGAAAAAGTTCTCGGCTTGCATGTGGATAACGGCATGATGCGCCTCGGCGAATCCCAGAAGATTATGGACTTCCTCACGAAGGAAGGTATGAACAACCTCAAGATCCGTGACGCTAGCAAACACTTCCTTGCCAAGCTCAAGGGCGTGACTGCTCCGGAAACCAAGCGCGGCATCATCGGTAAGGAATTCTTGACGGTCAAGGACGAGGAAATGGCTAAGCTCAACCTCGATCCGAACGAATGGATGATGGCACAAGGTACCATCTACCCCGACACCATCGAAAGCGGCGGCACCAAGAATGCCGACAAGATCAAGACGCACCACAACCGCGTGCAAGAAGTTTTGGACCTCATGGAAAAGGGTCTCGTCTTGGAACCGCTCGCCGACTTGTACAAGGACGAAGTCCGCGCACTCGGCGAAGAACTCGGCATTCCGCACAACCTCGTGTGGCGCCACCCGTTCCCGGGTCCAGGTCTCGGCGTTCGTTTGCTCTGCAGCGAAGGCAAGCTCACAAGCGACATGGTAAAGTTCGAAGACGTGAAGGACACCGCAGGTCAGTCCCTCGCCGATTACCTCAAGGCAAACAACATTGCTGGTCGCATGCTCCCGATTAAGAGCGTTGGCGTCCAGGGTGACGGCCGTACTTACGCACAGCCGTTCCTCATCACCACTCCGGGCCTCAGCTGGAAGGAATGCGAAAAGTTCTCTACAGAACTTGCCAACCGCTTCAAGGCCATCAACCGCGTGATTTACCAGATTGGTAGCGTGGCAGACGAAGATCCGAAGCTTGTTGAACAGTACGCCACCCGCGAAAACTTCGATACGCTCCGCAAGTTCGACAACATCTGCACCGAATTCTTGCAGGCAAACGACTTGTACGAAAAGATTTGGCAGATGCCGGTCGTGCTCGTTCCGCTCCGCACGGCTAACAAGCCCTGCATCGTGATGCGCCCAGTGAACTCCACCGAAGCCATGACGGCAAACTTCGCCGAAATCGACCAGGGAATGCTCGCCGGTCTCTGGCGCAAGTTCGAAGCCGAAGGCGCTGGCAGCCTGTGGTACGACGTGACGCACAAGCCCCCCGGAACCATTGAGTGGGAGTAAGCCGAGTGCTGCGAAAACATGCTCGCATGTTTTCATAGCCGAGGCGCGCGAACACGCGACAAGCGTAGCGCAGTTGCAATGGGAATAAGGCGAGAGCCGCGTGAACACGCGCTTGAACAAAGTGAAAGCGCCGTGGGAGTAGCGCGGAGCCGAGTGTCGCAAAAATGAGCTTGCTCATTTTTATGACCGAGGCGAACAAGCAGACGTTGAAGCCGTAGGCGTAAGCGTCAGTAAGGCGAGAGTCGCGACAAATTTTAAATCCGGATGAGACAAACTCTTCCGGATTTTTTTATCAAATTAAAAACAAATTGCAATTACGAGAACTTAATTCTCGGATCGACAAGCGTATAAAGTATATCGCTAAAGAGACGGCCCACCATCGCCATAAGGCTACTGAGGAAGATAATTCCCATCACCACGTTGTAATCGCGATTGACCATCGAATTGTAATACAAGAGCCCCATGCCATCGATATCAAAGACCTTCTCGATGAGGAGCGCGCCCGCAAACATAAGCGTACAAATTTCGGAAAGGCGAGTCGCAATCGGGATCAGCGCATTGCGGAGAGCATGGCGTACAAGAGCCTGTTTGAAACTCAAGCCCTTTGCCAAAGCTGTTCGCATGTAATCGCGGCCCAGTTCCTCAAGCGCAGAATTCTTCATGAGGAACGTGAGGAACGCAAATTCGCTAATCATGTAGCAGAAAATCGGGAGCGCCAAATGCTGCGCCAAGTCAAACACTTTCCCGAAGAACGTGAAATCCTCAAAGTCATCGCTCGTGAGCCCACCGAGCGGAAAAATGTCCAAGTACGAACCACCCGCCAAAAAGATGATAAGCAAAATGCCAAGCGCATAACCCGGCATCACGTAACCCGAGAAAATAAGACCACTCGTAAAAGAATCAAGCTTGCTTCCGTGATGCACCGCCTTCCAGAGCCCAAGCGGAATGCAGATAAGATAACTCAAGAAGAACGATGTCACACCAAAGAACAATGAAATCGGGAATCGGCTTACAATCACGTCCCAGACCGGGAGCCCGTACGTGTAACTTTCCCCAAGATTCAAATGCAAAACGTTCCAAAGCCACGTAAGGTAACGTTTCCACGCGGGCTGGTCAAAGCCAAAGTACGCCTGGATTTGCGCAATTTGGTCCGGCGAGAGCGCCTTGGAAGCATCTACGCCACCCTTCATCGAAGCCGCCTGCTGCGCACGAGAAATCAGCTCTTCCACAGGGCCACCCGGCAAGAGCTGAATCAAGATAAAGCACACCAACGAAATCCCGATTAATGTCGGGATCATTAGCAACAAACGACGAAGGATGTACGAACGCATTTATCTCATTTTTCCAGAACGCAAGACGTCCATCATGTTGAACGGCTTTGCTGTACCAGCGGCAATCTGGTCAGCGAGGAAGTTCACAGCATCAACAGTGCCTTCGGCATAAATCTTGCGACCGCAAACATTGTGCTGGAATTCAAAGTGAACCGTACCATCGGCACTATCAAGGCTGTAGGTGTGGAAAGCGTGACCGCCGAGGTATTCTTCAGGCACATGCATGCGTTCCATCTGTTCCTTTTCGTTACGGACCTTTTCGATATCGTCCGGTGTGTAGTCAAAGCCCATCTTCTGGAAGGTGCCTACGACTGCACGTGCTGTGCCGCTCGTATCAGCCTTGGTCTTCTGGTGGCTTTCAACCACGGAAAGCTTGTAGCCTTCAAATGCGGTCGGGAATTCCTTGGCCAAGAATTCAATCATCATCTGGAAAGCGACAATCTGCTTAGCCATGTTCGGAGCGATGACGCTCGGATGGTTGGCATCGGCAACGAGCTTAGCAAGGGCTTCGCGGTCACCGCCGGTCGTTCCCATCACGAACGGAATCTTGTGCTTTACGTAGAAAGCAGCATTGTCGTTCACAGCCGTCGGGTGCGTGTAGTCAATGCAAATCATGTTCGGATACTTGGCAAGCACTTCGCCAATGCGGGCTTCACGGTTGGAGGGCTTCAAGAGCTGAATCGTCTTGCCTGCAACTTCGGCTTCATTTTCAACGATAATTTCTCCCGTCAAAGAATACGGGACGAGTTCCAAACCGCGGGCAACGCAAGTTTCGGCCACGATGCGGCCCATGTTACCCGGAATACCATTAACCATCACTTGAACGGACATAAAATCTCCTGTTGTTTTTCCGTTTGACAAGATAGAAAAAAAAGGCGGGCTTTAAGCCCGTCCTGTAAATTCAAGCAGAAAAGATTCGCTTATCTGCCACGAGAATCGAGCATATACTTTGGAGTATTCTTGGCCCCCTTCTTCTTCAAAGCCTTGATGAGACGAGTATAGCCTTCGTTCGTAGCCCAGTCGAGCACGGAGTACCCCTGACCGCACTTGGCGTTCACATCGACACCCTTATTGATGAGGAACATCATAGCGTCGTAGTTACCGGACTTGACAGCCCAATGAATCGGCATATAGCCATCCGGGCTGCGGTTTTCAAGCGGAGCACCAGCGTTAGCGAGCACTTCGAGCATGTCAGCCTTGCCTGTCTTAGCAGCGATAAGAACTGCGGTAGCGAGGTTCTGCGGTTCAACGCCTTCCTTCTTGAGCTGATCCAAGATGCGGACGACAACTTCCTTGTTGCCCATCATGACAGCGTTATCGATAACCGGTTCACCATTGCCGTTGTTGACATTAGCTTTTGCACCGTGATCAAACAAGTAGTTGAGCACCATCATGTTGCCCTTATTGGCAGCGATGGCGACAGCGTTATTGCCGTTATCTGCCGGCTGATCAATTTCGAAAGAAGCCTGGAGGAACAAAGTCATCTTGGCGGTATCGCTATTGACGGCATAAGAGACGAACTGGTTCGGCGTAAAGCCAATCTGCTTCTTCGTCAAATATCTACGAACAGACTGCGGGTCGTTCGGGTCCATGGTTTCTTCACAACCAGTCAAGGAAAAAATAAGACCAGCAGCACAGAGAGCCAAGATTTTCTTCTTCATATTATACTCCAATGAATTTTTGATTTTTCAAGTTAAAACTACACTATTTTTTTCAATTTATTACAAAAAAAACACGAATTTACACATTTTTTTATAAAAAACAAACGATTATTTCTTGATTTTCTTGGTTGTCTTGATTTTTAGCTTCTCATTGATCTTGATTTTCGTGTCTTTCAGGCCATTCCACTTCACAATATCTTCAATTGTCACGCCGTACTGGCGCGAAATATCCCAAAGGCCCTCACCCTTTTTGACCACATGAGTAATCTCTTCCACCTTCGGAGCGCTCGGTGCCGGAGCAGCAGAGCCCGGAATCTTGAGCTTTTGACCGACCTTGATATTTGAAGAATTGCCCATTTCGTTCATGTCGCGGATAGCGGCAACCGTCGTGGAAAACTTCTTGGAAATGGCAAAGAGATTGTCCCCAGGCTCAACGGTATAAATAATAGTCGTATTGACCGGGGCCTTCTTTGAAGTCTTTGTTGCAGGTTCTGGAGTCTTCTCAGCCGTCTTTTTAGCGGTCTTGCTAGACTTTTTAGAATCCGTAACGGGTTCGTTAGACTTGGAAGGTTCCACTTCAGGAACACCATCATCAACAGCGCCAGACATCCGGCGGAGTGGGCGGACATAAGCAGGAATCACAAGAGAATCACCAATCGTCAAGCGCTTTGTAAAACCCTGATTTGCCTGCAACAGCAAGAATACAGGAACCTTGTACTTCTTAGCAATCTGAGCGTAGGTATCCCCCGCCTTGACCACATACTTTTCGCCCTTTTTAAGCGCCACACGCTGTTGGATAAAGCTCGTTGGCTTTAAATCCGGCTTAGAGACGTAAATAGTATCGCCTTTCTTGACGTTATAACCAGTTTCAATATTATTCCAAACGCGAAGCGATTCCTGAGAAACTCCAAAGCGGCGAGAAATCGAGCCAAGATTGTCGCCCAACTGAACCACGTATGTGCGAACCTTAGTCGGCTTTTTGCCAGTAGACCTGCGCGGAGCAACCTTGATCGGAATAAGGAGCGTACGGCCGGGCTTGAGCTTGGTCTTCTTCAAGTCATTCGCTCGCTGAATTTCGGCCACGCGAACGCCATACTGCTGAGCAATCGCGCCAAGGGATTCGCCCTTGCGGACTTTGTGCTGTTTCCAGCTCGAAAAGCCGTTCTTTTCCATGCGGTCGTAATTTTGCACAAACGCAGCACGCGTCCCGTAAGGCAAACGGAGCAAATAGGCATCGCGATTGGGTGGCGTACACCACATGGTGAGTTCCATGTTCAAAGTACGGAGCGTATCTTCGGGGACCTTCAGGAACTTAGAGATTTCGTCCATCGAGAAGGAATCGTAAACGGTTACCGTATCGTAAGGAGCCAGCTGATGCTTGGTAACAGACACGTCGTAATGCTCTGGATAATGGCCAATGACCATCGCCGCAAGGATTCGCGGCACATAATGCATGGTCTCTTGCGGGAGCTGCAAGTCCCAATACGTTACAGGGCGATTGCCCCATGTAGAATCAGCCTTCTTTTCTCGGATCAATCGACGAATTCGGCCTTCACCGCAGTTGTAAGCGGCCATTGACAAAAGCCAGTCGCCAAATTCAGCATACAAGGTTGAAAGATAGCTCAAAGCGGCTTCGGTCGCCATTTCAGGATTGCGACGCATATCGACCCAAAAATCAACTTCCAGGCCATAGCGGATACCCGTTTCCGGAATGAATTGCCACATACCCGCGGCCTTAGCTCGGCTATATGCCTTCACATTAAAACCAGATTCCACCAACGCCAAATAAATGAGGTCTCGCGGCATGCGCTTTTGGGCAAGCTTGGAGTAAATCAAGGAATCATAGGCCGTCTTGCGAGAAAGCGAACGCGTGATAAAACCACGTGCAGACGTCGTCATGTAGTAAATTTCTTGCATGACACGTTCGTTAAAGCGAATCGGAAGCGAAAAACGCCCGGCATCAACGGTGTCGAGGAAATTTTCGATGACTCGCATCGATGCGCTATCCGCCGCATTTTCATCATAAGCATCCACGCCATCTATGGAAAGGCTATCCGTCGAAGTGGAATCACTCCCCTCCTGCTCGGCTAGATTCGGGTATACATCTTCAAGAGCCTGAACAATGCGCACAGGCATCTGCATCTTGTAAATGGAATCTTCGGAACGGGTCAGCTTGCTCTTTGTTGAATCGTACTTTTCCGTTACCAAGAGACGCAAAGATTCTTCAAGATAGTGTTTAGAAACAGCCCACTGGTTGTTGTCTATCGCCTGTAAGCCATACTGATAATAGACCCAGGATGGCCTCGTGGAATCCCCTACGACTTCCTTACCCGGATTTGGTCCAGGTACATCAATAGACACCTTCTCCAGCTGGATAGGTTTCCCCTGCGATGACGCGGCAAGCTTCGCCTGCTTAGGTGCGCAGGCGGTCAGGATCAAAAAAGCAAGTGCAAGGCCGAGTCTTACAAATTTATTCGACCATATCACTGGTCGAAATCCATGTCCTCGCCGTAGTCAGACCAAATGGGGTTACGGCCAAAGGATGGCTTGTCAAAATCAACTTCTTCGTCGACTTCTTCTTCCTGCGGTTCTTCTTCTTCCTTGATCAGATCATCTTCTTCGCCCAAATAGGTTGGATCCGGCGTATCATCAAACGCATCACTCTTAGGACGACGACCACAATAGTAAGCTTTATTCATATAAGCTTTCCTCCAGTTTATTGCATCAATCTGTTCATGCCATATAGAATAACTCCACACATCGCCAGTGCGGTCACGATTTGCAGGATTATAATAATCCTGTTCACCTTGTACGCCTTCTGCGACTTTCTATGCCATGGCGGCAATTTGTTTGCGGAGTTCTTGTTTCTCACTTCGGAAGTGAAATATATACATAAATTTGAAAATGCAAACAGTTAATCAAAAAAAATGTCTAAATTCTTTACGAAAAAATGAAACTACTCCTATCAACCATTCTATTTTGCGCCGTTTTTCTGTTTGCGCAGTCTGGATTTTCCTTCAACAGCAGTGGAATCCATGTTCCCGGAGCCCGTACACTCAATCCGGGTGACCTTTTTATCATGGGCGGGTTTGACATGGCTAGCAGCAACAAGCCAGCAAGCCTAGAAGGCTACATCACCGATGAAGACGGCAATCAGAAAAAGCTCACAGAATCCCCGTCAAACTCGGTTCTCGGGTATATCGGCTATGGACTTTTGGACTATTTAGAGCTCGGACTTCACCTGAGCGTCCATTACGATGGAGATGCAGCAGGAACAAAGCTCAAAGGTCTAGGTTTTGGCGACATAGGACTCATGGTCAAGGCTCAACCTCCAAGCCAGTCATCTAGAGACTTGCTGAACGCCTCAGCCGCCATTGAATTTTTCCTCCCGACCGGTACAAACGAAAAAGGTCTCCGTCCAAGACACCTCTGGTACATCCACAAGAACTCAACAACGCATTCGTATTCCTCGGCAGACTATGTCATCTCAGGAACATTGTTCTTGACAATGAACATCCACCGGAATCTCCGGTGGAACAACTATGCAGGCATTCTTAGGACTCTGGAAAACCACGAAAACATATTCATCTGGGGCTCGGGGTTGACGCTATTCCCTTACGAATGGGTATCGCTAATTCTGGAAGCATCCGGTGAAACATGGGTGCGTTCCAAGTATATCAAGAGCGGATTCGTAAACGACCAAATCCGATTTTCTCCCGGCTTAAAGCTTAGGTTGCCTAAGTTCACGACTCTTTCTATCAATGCAGACCTCGGCATGGATCTCTTCCGCACGCGCAAGATCGGCCGTGGTCACCCCATCACCGTAAAGAACAACAGCCATACCTATAAATACACAGTCCCCGGAAGCCCTCCTATTGCGGCATCCATCAAGCTCAGTCGAACATTTGACCTGAATGGGAAAATTGAAGACTACAAGAAGCGCATGGACTCATGCCCCAAGTCTAGCCGAACTCTCAAGGAGAATGGTTACAAGTGCGCCCCGGACGAAGATAACGACGGCATTGCAGACGATATGGACCAATGCCCCAATACCCCAGAAGCGGTCCTTATTGATGGCTGGGGATGTCCGTTTGACCACGATAACGACGGTGTTCCAGACTACAAGGACAAGTGTCCTGACACTAAGGAAGGATACCCTGTTGACGAAAATGGATGTATCCGCGACGCCGACAACGACGGCGTTCCGGACGAACTGGACCAGTGTCCCGAGAGCACTCCAGACGAAGAAATCAACGAACGCGGTTGTATTCTAGATACTGATGAAGACGGCGTTCCGAACGCATTGGATTCCTGCCCGAACACCCCTGCAGGGCTCACCGTGAATAAATACGGATGTTTCTTGGACAGAGACAGAGACGGCGTTCCGGATGAATGGGACAAGTGTCCCGACAGCGCCCCAAACGAGATCGTGAACATGTACGGTTGCCCCATTGATTCCGACGAAGACGGCATTCCCGACTTTATGGACAAATGCACAAACACACCGGCAGGCGTTAAGGTTGACAGCATTGGATGCAGACTAGACTTTGATGGCGATGGCGTTTTTGACGAAGAGGACAAGTGTCCGGATACGCCAGAAAATGCACCAGTCGACAAGCAAGGTTGTCCGCTTGATTCGGACAAGGATGGTGTTTTTGACTATCTCGACAACTGCCCGAATACACTGGAACGTACGGAAGTTGACGTGAACGGCTGCCCCATTCGCGAAAAACTGAACTTGGACAAAATCGCAAGGCGCATCCAGTTCCACAAGGGTACCGACAAGCCGCTTAATTCCTCGTACACGGCGTTAAGCGATGTCGTATCTGTCATGCGCCATAACAAACAAATTGCGATTGAAATCCAGTGCAGCGTAAAGCCAGGTGAATCAAAGGACCCGCAAGCATTATCTGACGCCCGAGCCACCATGGTCTATGAGTTCATCGTGAACAAGGGAATCAAGGAAGAAAAGCTCAGAGCGAACGGATTTGGATTACAGCTACCACAAGTGCGTGGGCATTCAAAGCTCAACCCTGTTGGCGTGAGACTTTTGCCGTACAACATCAAGGACGAGTAGCTTTTTTAGGATTTCTTGTTGAAGAGTAATGCTATGACGAGCGCGACAACGACGTAAAGCGCGACGGCAGAAAATAGCCCGAGAATCTCCGAGCCAGAAAGAGCCTCCACCTTGATGTACAAGAGGACGGAAAGAGGCATGGCGAGTAAAAAGAGGATTCCGGGGATTTTCTGTTTCATGGAAAGCAAGATAGTAAAAAAGCCGCATAACGCGGCTTTGAAACTTGACTGGAATCCTCGCCCGTAAAGGGCTCGTCATTACTTCACGGTAATCTGGAATTTCTTGTCGCCAGCGTTGACCTGGTAGTAACCCTTGAAACCGCGGAACTTGGCTTCGCCATTTTCATCAGCGGTAGCGTAGAGGTCCGTTGTCCAGACCTTGTGCCACAAGTCGTAAACGCGCTTTGCAGCAGGCTTTTCGCGACCATCAGAAGCGATCATGCCGCCATTCTTGACCCAGTGACGGTTGTCCCAGAAGCCCCAGAACACAATGCCGTTCACAGCCGGGTGGCTAAATGCGGTACGAAGGAAAGTTTCGAACTTTTCAGCCTGGACTTCTTCGGTGTCGTTCATACCAGCCTGCCAGTCGCCCACGTCGAATTCTGTAACCTTGATCGGGAGGCCAAGGGAAGCGAGCTTGTCCAAGCGTTCCTTGATGAGGCTCGGCACAACCGGACGGAGCCCAAAGTGGCACTGCACGCCAATGCCCATCACAGGCACCTTGCGTTCGAGCATACCCTTAATCAAGCCATAATAGCGATCCGTTTCACCTGCAGCAACGACGTTGTAATCGTTGATGTAAAGGAATGCGCTCGGATCAGCCTTGTGAGCCCAAATGAAGGCACTGTCGAGAATGCCCCAGCCGCACTTGTTGAACGTCCAGGATTCGTGAATCGGTTCGTTCCACACGTCGTATTCCGTAATCTTGCCCTTGTATTCCTTGAGGTCGCGATAGATACGTGCCTTGAGCTTTTCAGCCATTTCTTCGCAGCGACCCTTGTTGCTGTAGTGCTTGTCAAAACCATAGCCCTGGTGGCTCCACATGAGCGCGTGACCGCGGAGTTTCCAGTGATTTTGAGCTGTGAAGTCCGTGTATTCCTTCATTTCATCACGCTTGATTTTGCCCTTCTTCGGTTCGTATTCCGGCCACTTGAACTGGTTTTCAGAAACGCCATGCCAGAAGTACTTTTTGGCAGCGTTGCGGTACCAATTTTCGGTGCTATCCTTGGTGTCGTAGAGAGCGAGCGCCGTACCGAACGGGAACGAATGGCGCAACAGCTTCACGTGGACTTTTTCGCCCGGATTTGCCTTGACCGTGAAATCCACCTTGCGGAGGCTATCGATACGGGCATCGGCATTGTTATACCAGGACGGGTCAGACATTTCGTCCATCTTTTCGACTTCGACATCGTCGAGCTGGATCCAGCCCTTCTTAAGCCCAATCTGGAACGTAATGTTGTTGAGACCGTAACCCTTCTGGTCGGCAAGGAAAATCATTTCATAAGTCTGCCACTTGTCTGTCAAGTCAAACGAAGCGCTTTCTTTTTGGCGGTAGTCCGGAGGGCCGCCCTGCACCACAGAATTGATAGGCATATTGCCCTTAGCCTTGAACGAGAGCTTGTAAAAACCGGAGTCTGCCAAGAATTTAGGCGGTTGGAGCTGCAAGCCCCACCACGGATTTGGAAGTTCCTTCACGACGACCTTAGCGCCCTGGGAACCATCGACACCGAGCCCCTGCACGGCAATTTGCGATTCGGCTACAGCTGGACCATCAGGATTGTTCCACAGATACCAGCCGCCGTCACCATACTCCATATCACCATTGTTCAACTGTGCAAAAGACGGCACAGAAAGCGCCATGGCGACGGTCGCCGCAATCGCAAAAGCTTTATTCTTTTTAAAATTCATGAGGACACCTCGGTTATGTTTACAGGTTAAATATATACTCGAAGTGCGTTTTTCGGGCGATTTAGGGCATATTTTAGGCAGACTAAAACACAAACGAGAGAAAAAATGTAACAAGTGTATCAATCCTATACAATTGCGATTCTCTAATTTTACAAGTTTTCCTGATGAAGCGTATTTTTTCAAGAGATGAAGAGATTTGAGATTTTCAATACAAATTGTATATTATAAGCAAATGAAATTCTCAAAACTCTTTATTATTGTTTTGTTTTTTGCATTTATGACCGCCTGCGATAATGGCGATAGTTTAGACATCACAAGCGTCGAAGAAAACAAGCAATTTTCATTCGAAGTCTATTTAGAAAGCCGCATCATCCCCGATTCCGCAATCGTTTCAATGTACAATAGCAGCAACCGTCTTGAAAAAACGGTCAAGACGCGAAAAAAATGCTTTGCGGGAGCAAAATGCATGTTTGAAACTGCGCCGCTTAAATATGAGGAATATGCAAAAATCACTTTATTCGCCCATGCCACAACCGAAAACAAAACAATCCAAATGGAATTTGAGCGATACGCTCCAATGAACACATCAACGTCAACAATAAACGTTTATTACGGAACTCCAGTTTTAAATATTTACACAGCAGCCGCATCAAAAGCGATTGAATACAACTTGCTCGAAAAGAACATGTCATACGGTGATGCGACGCAAAATGCATACGACAATATGAAAAATTTCGGGATTTCAGACCGAGAATACGAAAAAGACCAATATTTTCCGAATGTTTCTTCAATGAACCCCATACAACTCCCCTACATTTATTGCCGCTATTTTCTCTCTGATTCCGTATTTTACAGCGACTTTCTCGAATTGCAAGAGGCCATCCGCGACGGAGAATGGGCAGATACGTTATTCCGCATCCGAGCCGCCGACGATTTAGCACGCACTTATCAAAACCCAAACTGGGTCGATGTTCCTGGAATGACTTTTTACAACCAAAATGAATATATTCCCAACTTTTGGGAAAGTGCCTTCGGCATGGAAGTCTGCAACGACAAGAATATTGGAGATACGCTTATCAACGCCAACCGAAGAAGCTCACTCTACGATAGCGTTTTCGTTTGCACAGAACAAATGTATTCCTACTATGCCAAATGGCAGCACTGGGTACTCAGCCGACCACAACGAGATTAAAAGATAATGGGTGTGGAAATGAAATCTAAGATATTATTTGGTGTTTTGATCTCAATGTTCATCGCCATACTGGCGGCGTGTGGTTCGGACACTTATTACTCCGGCCATTTTGAAGATTTAGATGATAATTTCGGCAAGTCCTCTTCTAAAATCACAAGTAGCACAAGCCAAATATTCAACGAAAACATTGCTTTTGAAGGCCGATTCAACCTAGTATCCGTTTTTGAGCCTATTAAACTTGAAATATCCGCACTGGACGAAAACTTTGAAAAAACACAAACCATCGAAGCACGCATTGTAAGGAACAGGCTAGAGTTTACATACAAAGCTCCAGAAATTCACTTTTATAGACCTTTTGCTCAACTGGATTTCACTTGCCGATTCCGCGACACAAAAGACAATACCGAAATGCAGTTCACCATCATCGCTGACATGAACGAAAAAGAGTACTACAATATTGATTTTTATAGAACTCTAGAAAGCGGATACATGAAAAAGCTCTTACAACAGAAGGAAAACTTTGACATAGCAAGGCAACACACTCGTGAAGCAATACACAATCTTTTAGATCCAGAACTTGAACACGAATACGGCATTAGTAATGCCCCATACGGCAAGGACACACTTGAAGCACTTGCTTATAACTACAGTCTTTTTTTCACATGGGATTCCACATTCTACAAGAATTTCAAGAAACTTTCGCAGGCTGTAGGAAGCGACAAGACTTGGGATGAAATTTTATCTGTTTCTGATATTTCGGAACGGCTTATTGACCATTATAGACTTGAAGAATCCCGCTGCGACAAGAACGTTCTCGAAAACATCGCTCAAGACCGTGATTTTTCTCAGCTCCGTTATAATATGGCCATATGGATTGCACAAGGGAAAAATGACATTGACTGCAATGCCATCCCACAAAAACCGGCAATTGATACAACAAAAAAAGATACAACTTCAAAAGACCCTATTATCGAAAAATTTGGGAACTGCACAGTCAACAGAAAGCACACCAAAGCAAAACTTGGAGACGGTGAATATTACAGCTGCAACGGAACCAAATGGATTTCCGTAAGCGCCCCAGAATACCATGAAGATTTCGGCAAAAGAGGTGAAATAGTCACCTACGATGACTCTTACTTCATGTGCAATTACGAGTATTCGTGGCGCCTTTTAAATGACGATGAAATTCTCCCGCCTGTCAAAGACTTATTAAAATGCAATGACCATCAAGTTGTTGAATACGACAACAAATATTACCGTTGCAGATTCGAATACGTTTCGCTCGTAAATCAAGACGCTTGGCTTGAAATTCCAGAGGACAGTGTTGCGCAGTACCAAAAGAATGGCAAATTCTGCACAGATTCCACACAAGGAATTACCGAGGAAGAAAATGGTTCATACTTTACCTGCAATCATTATTCGTGGACTAAACTTTTGGACTATGAGAAAAAACAGTACGAACACGAATTAGCCCACAAAGATGAATGCAAAAACGGCAACAAAGGAACTGCGATATATTGGAACAACTCAAACTACTTCTACTGCAATAACGATACGCGCAATTGGAAATCCATGGGCATTCAAAATCAAGAGCACTATGGATTAGGAATATTTGATGGAGGCGTATTCATAAGTAAAGACACCCTTGAAAAGGAAATAGACGATTTTACGATTAAAGCTTCGCAAAGACCTGGATGGATTGCAGGGTTATTCGACGTCATAAATGTTACGGCAAATATTAATTCGCATCCCTACGGAGCATTTTTCAAAAAGACTCGCCCTTACCTTTCAGGATTACGAGGAGACAAGACTATAGACTTTAAAAATCTGTCTGACCAAAGCGAAAGCTTTGACAAATTCATGGAACAGTACACGCACCCCGAAAGCGCCTACCCTGCCTATATCGCTCAATTGACAAACGTAGGCGAAGAATCCTATATAGATTTTGCTACAGCCGATAAATTCTGCCCTAAAGGCTACCACATCCCCGATACAACCGAATGGAGGACGGATTCGTTAAATGCACTTCCGATAAACGCAAGTATTTACCACGACAGCCCATTATACGTACGTTACAACGGGAAAACATACCTCTACGATATTTACTGGACAAAGACTCCCGTAAATTCAACGACCCAATACTGTATCGAAAATCATTCTGAAAACAACCAAAACACATCAAGCCGAATAATTGAATGCCCCAAAGACTTGTATCCAGGCGTACAAACATTATGCATTAAGGATGGTGAGTCAAATGATTAGATATTTCTTGATTCTTTGCTTAGGAATTTTTCTCACCTCTTGTAGCGACGACAATTCAGCAGGTTCTAGCATTCATTATGTTGAAGGCAATGAAAATGTTGAAAGTCGGACCTTGGCGCTTCAAGGCAAATTCAGCCTAAACAACAAGCTTATTCCTGTTAAAATAGACATTGATGTTGTTGATGAAAATCTTGATTCCATAGCGACGATAAAAGCGTCATTGAAAAAAGAGCGAAACGGCACCATTACATTTTCATCGGATTACGACGATTTTGCATCGTCAATCGTACGCATCAAGTATACTTGCGCTTATAACGATTCTTCTAGCAAGCTTAAAATGGATTTTGTTGAATACATCAATATTGATAAGAATCCAAGACCAACATTAAATCTGCCCATGGCGTTGGCAAGCGAACGTATCAAAGAACTCGTGCAAGAAGACGGATTTTATCTTGCCCGTGCTAAAGAAAAAGTACTCCGAGAAATTTTTGAACTTCTGGATTACAACAACAAGCAGATTATAGATTTTGAGCAAGATTCAAGCAGCAAGCATCTTGCAGGACTGAATCAACATGTCAATATGATAAGCACGGTTGAAAAGAGCGATAGCGCTTTTTACAAGAACTACAAATCATTACGTTCTGCAGTCGGCAGCGAAAAAACATGGCAAGATATTCTTTCGGAAACAGAAATTGCGGACATGGCTTTTGCACACGATCCCGACATCATTTACGCCGATTATTGGACGAAAGCTTTTGGACTCGGAAGTTGTGACAGCACCCATTTTCAAGACACAACGATAATTTCAAATAAAGAAAGCGTTTACAATAAAAAGAAATTCTTGTGCGATTACAAAAACAAGACATATTATTGGCGCACATTTAACGATGTAGAAGCAGTAAATGGCTTATGCACGTACGACAGAAAAGATACCGTCATTCAAGATAGTCTCGTATGGACTTGTGATTCAGCTAAGACAAAATGGAACGTAATGTCAGGGGAACAAGCACTCCCCTATAAGAACATCAGCTGTGATAAAATTTTAGAAGGCACATACATCAACTATAATTCAAATAATTTTGCATGCGTCTACGAAAACAACAAATTCATTTGGAAAGACAGTGTTTCCGAAAACTACAAATGGCGCAATTCATTGGACGTCTACCTCAAAAATAAAGTCGGCTTGTGCGATGAAGACAACTCGCTTGGAAGATCAACCATTATGGATAACAAGTATTATCAATGTCGCGATGGTATTTGGACCGAAGTAGACAAGATTTCGTATTACTTGGGATACTGCAACAAATCTAGAACCAACGACAAAGCCATGCACGATTCTGTCGGGTATTTCATTTGCAATGACAAATGGACTGAAATTCCAATACCACAATATTACGGCGATATATGCACAAAAGGATTTGTTCATTACGCAAAAAAATACGGCGATACCTATTACATTTGTAAAGACCAACCAAATTACTATTGGTCTGTAGCGTTAAAAGAAGAACTTTCTATCCCTATACAGAACGATTATTTTTGCGAAGAAGAAAACAATGGTGAAGTTTTTGAACTTGATGCTGTAGGCTATAAATGCGTTTACCCAATATGGCAATATGCCCAAGATTTTGAAGTTAAAGTCAGTAAAGCAATGGAGCGTAACAAATATTCCAAAGACATGTGCAAAAAAGGCCCCGCCAACTCATCTATATTTTGGGATAAAATAGATTCAACATTCTACGGGTGTGTCGATAACTATACAGAAGCCAACTACGGATGGGGCAAAGTATTTTGGAACAATTACAACAACCCTCTTACTAAATTTAAGAGTCCTGAAGAGTTCGCAGGTGGCACTTATGATAGCTTGAAAAACTATAAAGTAAACGGATGGACATTAACATTTTCGTATGGTTCCTCTTCATTAAATGGTAGTATAGAGTACATAACACTCTACCTGAAAAAAGCTATATCACCTAAAGGTGATGAATACGATATTCAAGAGGGGAATAATGTAACCGTCATTCGTGCCGCCGCAGGAAATAAAACTGTTTCTTTCGACAGCATTACAAACAAAAGCGATTCCTTTGACAAATACTTTACCGATTGGAAAAATAAAATCATCGAATCCACACAATGCCCCACCCCGATGTTACCTGAATTTAAATGCGTTTCAAATTGGGATGAATCCGACATCGAAATCAATTTCACCAATTACAACCAAAATTCATACACAACTTGGAATCAAGCAAAAAGTTTTTGCCCAGAAGGCACACATATTCCAAGTGCCGAAGAATTGTCCATTAGCAATTATGCCGCTTCGTTCAATAACGAGCGCTTTACCGCAGTGCAGCAGAAAATGAACAATGGTAAAAAAGGGAGTTTTTCAGCAAACTACGCTCTTGTATGGACAAGCACAGAAAAAGATTCAAAGACACAATACTGCCTTGAATATGTGAAATCCAATAGCAATCAAGTTGTTGCAAGCGGCATTGTAGAATGCCCGAAAGACCTCTACCCCATGGCACAAGCTATCTGCATTAGCGACCGGAGCAAAAAATGATGAAGTATTTAAAAAGCATATTTACTTTTTTAGTTGTTTTGACTGCGCTATTTTGGAGCGGTTGCACAACCGATTATGAAATTGAAAAGGAAGTTCATAATTGGAGCTTTGTCGGGCTTGATAACGACTCCACCGCAGTTGTCAAAGTGGTTTTGGAGCAATGGGGAACCTCACACGACCATCATCTTATGGGATGGGACGATGACTTTCACAATACCACAGACTTAAAATACTACTCCGTCAATATCAATTCTTATAAGATAAGTGAACGACTGAACGGAGACAGAAAAATGCTGCCGGAGCAAGATTCAACAGAAGAATACCGCATAAAAGCTGAAAAGATTGTAGACTATTCTTGGACATGCGCAATTATTTTACAGGACAAGAAAAAGAAAAATCTGGACACCTTGGAAATTGACTATTGCCCCAAAGAAAATTCTGCAGAAACACCAAAGTTTGTCGGCCGCTATTTAAAAATCAACAACTGTTTCTACAAAATTGAAAAAGGGAAATTTCCGATTCAAAAGCCCGAATTTTGCTTCGACCATACAGATTATAGCGTAAAATTCACCCATACCGATGGCAAATTTATCATGTACGGTGGTGAACCGTAACCACTATTAACTATTTTATGGGCATGCATTACAAACCTTATCGCGATTTACTTTTGGAGCTTTTCCCCAACTATCTCAAGGTGCGCAAACTCCCGCTCAACGGCGGCATGAGCTGCCCAAACCTCGACGGAACCAAAGGGTTTTCGGGTTGCAGCTACTGCAACAACCGCAGCTTTAGCCCTGTCTTTGATGAAGCTAAAGTCTCGATTCAGGAACAGCTCAAAAAGTACATTCCGAAGCTTCGCGACAAGTACCCGAATGCAGGCATCCTCGCCTACTTGCAGCCGTACACGAATACGCACGCGCCGCTTGAACATCTGCGCGAAATCATCGATCCGATTATCAAGCACAAGGAAATTGCAGGGCTAGCCATTGGGACGCGCCCGGATTGCCTTGAAGACGAAAAGATTGAATACCTTGCTGAGCTCAACCACAAGAAACCAATTATCGTTGAAATCGGCCTCCAAACAGCAAATGACTTGACGCTCGCGGGCATCAACCGCAGGCATACGCTTGCGGAATTTGAAGATGCTGTAAAGCGCTGTCAAGCCGCAGGCCTCACCGTCACGACACATGTGATTGTTGGGCTCCCTGGCGAAAAGATGGAAGACTTTAAGCACACGGCACAAGTCGTTCACGATTTGAAACTTGCAGCGGTCAAAATCCACCCATTACACATTGTGGTCGGCACGGTCATGGCGCAGGATTACGCCAATGGCGAAGTCAAATTGCTCTCGTTCGAGGAATACTGCGAAGCGGTTGCCGAGATGATCAAGATTATTGGCAAGGATATCGCGATTGAGCGATTCAGCGGCGAAAGCCCGAGCGAGCTTTTGATTGCACCGAACTGGTGCGGAGAACGCGACAAGATTATTACAACAGTCGAAAAACTGCTCAGCGCATAAGCAACGAATGAGAGGGGAAAATGAAACGTATTGAAGATTACATTATTGCGGTTCCGGATTTTCCCAAGCCGGGAGTTTTGTTCCGTGACATCACAGGAATTTTGAGCGATCCCGATGGATTAAAGCTCACGCTTGATACTTTCTATAAGACGCTTGAAAATGTTGATTTTGACGTAGTCGTAGGGCTAGAAGCACGCGGATTCCTATTTGGTGTTCCGATTGCAGAGCATTTCCACAAGCCGTTTGTCCCTGAGCGCAAAAAAGGGAAACTCCCCCGCGAGACTGTAGAAATCACTTACAATCTCGAATACGGAACCGCCTGTATGGAAGTCCATAAAGATGCGATAAAGCCAGGGCAACGCGTTGTTATCGTCGATGACTTGCTCGCCACTGGCGGAACTGCAAAAGCTGCCGCCCATCTTGTAGAGAAAATGGGCGGTAAAGTAGAATGTTTTGCTTTTGTCATTGAGCTTGCGGACCTTAAAGGTAGCGAAGTTCTTGATGGCTACCGCGTGGAATCGCTGACGAAGTTTTAAACACGCTTGAAGATAAGCGAAGTATTGATGCCGCCGAACGCAAAGTTATTCGACATAAAATATTCCGTATCAATTTCACGCCCGGAACCCGTGATGTAATCCAACGGAGCGCATTCCGGGTCCACATTTTTCAAATTCAAATTCGGGCTAAACCATCCGCGATTCATCATGTTGATGCCAAGCCAGGCCTCGATACCGCCGCATGCGCCAAGCGTATGGCCCATGTAGCTCTTGAGGCTAGAAATCGCCACGGCACGCTGCTTAAAAGCGTTGTATGTCGCCCAGCTTTCAGCAATATCGCCATGATGCGTTGCGGTACCATGGCCATTCACATAGCCAATCGCATCCGTTGAAATTTCGGCATCTTTTAAAGCCAATTCCAGCGCACGTTGCATCGTATCTTTCTTAGGCTGCGTGATGTGTTCGCCATCCGTATTATGCCCAAAGCCGACGAGTTCTGCATAAATGTGTGCGCCACGAGCTTTGGCATGCTCATATTCTTCGAGCACAAGCGTTCCCGCGCCCTCGCCGATAACAAGGCCGTCTCGGTCGCGATCGTACGGAGCAGGCGTAAGTTCGGGCGTTGAATTTTTAACGCTCGTTGCAAAAAGCGTGTCGAACACAGCCGTTTCTGTAGCAGCAAGCTCTTCGGCACCGCCTGCAATCATCACATCTTGCATACCGTACTTGATGGCTTCATAAGCGTAACCGATGGAAAGGCTACCACTCGTGCAAGCAGTATTCGTTGTGATGAGTCGCCCCGTAAGGCCAAAGAAAAGGCTTACGTTCACAGCGCATGTCTGCGGCATGGACTGAATATACGTCGTCACAGAAACGTTTGCGCAGTTGTACGGCGGATTCTGCATGGAGACAAAATCCAAAAGCGGACGCACGCTCCCCATCGAAGAACCGTAAGCAACGCCCACACGGCCAGACTTGAGAAGTTCCTTTTCACCCGCAAGGCCAGCCATTTGCATAGCCTTATCCGCAGATGTAATCGCAAGCACGCCCACACGGCCTGCACCGCGAACTTTTTTGCGTGGGTATTCCGGCAAATCATAGAGAATCGGGCCCGCCAGGCGCGTATTCATTTGCGCATACTTGTCCCAATCATCCATACGGACGATGTGATTTTTCAGAGACTTAAGTTCCGAAAAAATATCATCCAATTCCATCCCTAAAGATGTAACGCAACTGCCTCCGGTAACGACAACTCGACGACTCACGCCAAGCCTCCATTGACCGAAATGACTTGACGCGTAATGTACGCAGCACCTTCAGAAAGCAGGAAAACGACGGTTGCAGCGACTTCTTCGGGTTTGCCCACGCGTTTCATCGGGATGGTCGGGAGAATCATATCGAGCGGAGCATCCTTGATCATTTCGGTTTCAATGACACCCGGAGCCACACTATTCACGGTGATGTTGCGACTCGCAAGTTCAGTTGCAAGCGCTTTTGTCGCCCCAATGAGGCCAGCCTTTGAAGCACTGTAGTTGACCTGACCGCGGTTTCCAATCACGCCAGAAACAGACGAAATCGTAATAATGCGGCCTTTGCGCTTACGGCACATCGGCAACACAATCGGATGGACAACGTTGTAAAAACCGTTCAAGTTTGTATTTAGGACTTTGTCCCAAAATTCGTCGGTCATAGCCGGGAATGCGGCATCAGCACAGACGCCAGCATTTGTCACAACGCCATAGTAAACGCCATTTTCGGCAATGTCTTTTTCAAGAACTTCTTTGCACTGTTCACGGTCGCAAATATTGAACTGCAATGTGCGAATTTTACCGCCATTGGCTCGGATGCGTTCGGCAAGTTCATCAATCGGTGCAGAATTTCTATTGTAATGAGCAACAACTGTGTAGCCTTCTTTCGCTACAGCTTCGGCAATGGCAAGACCAATTCCGCCACTAGCACCCGTAATCAAAACTGACTTTTCATTTTCCATTCCATACCTCTGCATCAATTTAAATTTAACGAACTTTTAGGGTCATCGACTTCGACCGTATTGAGTTTCGCCGTTACAGCAAGCGTTCCGTTGACCGTTGCAAAACCTTCAAAAGTCACCGCCTTGTCCATACGGATGTTCTCAAGAACGTTGACCACAACGGTTTCGCCCTCCTTAAAAACAGGGACATCGGCCTTGAAGCCACTCACGCTCATGATAAATCCGGTCTTTGGCTTTTCACCTTTGGCACGGCCACAAATTCCAGACAACGCAGAAACGCTTTGAGCCATATATTCAAAAGCAACCCACACAGGTACGCCACCAAGCTCGTCTTCATAGAACATGTTATCGCAAGCGATATCAATTTCAGTCGTGATGGAATTTTCTTTTAAATCGTAATCGCGGACACGATTGAGCAAAAGCATTTTGCCCTTGTGCGGCACAAGTTCACTGACTAAATCTTTTGTATCAAAAACTTCTGTCATGCCAAACCATTTTCAACAATCAAAGACACATTACAACCACCAAATGCAAAAGAATTGCTCATGCAATATTTAAGGTCTTTTGCTGTCTCGCCTGGTTTTACCAAATGAACTGGCGGGAGATTCGGATCGACGACGCCATCAAAAAGATGAGCCGGGAGGAGGTAATCTTTTTCACTACTATTTTTGCAAGCGTCAGATTCGCGACGAGAATTCATCGCAAGGCAGCAGAACGCAAGTTCCAATGCACCAGCAGCCCCGAGCGTATGCCCCGTGAGTGCCTTTGTCGAGCTGACGGGAACATCAGCGTGACTAGCTTCACCGAAAAGGCGGTTGATAGCACGCGATTCCATGGCATCGTTCAGTTCTGTACCGGTTCCATGCAAATTCACGTAACCGATTTGAGAGGCATCAAGGCCGGCATCGTTAAGAGCCGCCTTCATCGCCTGATAAGCGCCTTCCCCATCGGCACGCGGGGCCGTAATGTGGTCGGCATCGGCACTTTCGCCAAAACCAACAATCTTTAGGCCTTCGCATTTTGCAGTGCAAAGATCTGCACAAGGTTCTTTTGTAACAACAAAGAAAACAGCGGCATCGCCAAGCGAAAGGCCCGAGCGATTTGCACTAAAAGGATTTGTCGGCTTATCGCTCATGGCTTCGAGCGAAGCAAAACCAAGAATCACCGAGAGCGATGCAATATCGACACCGCCCACAATCGCGACATCGCAGTTGCTTGCGTAAAGATTATTGCGAGCCGAAACAAACGCACTTGCGCTAGATGCACAAGCCGTTGAATGCACCGAAAGCATCCCCGTGATTCCAAAGCGTTGCGCAATAAACTGTGCTGGAAAATCAGCGCGCTGGTAATCGAGAACGTAGCCTTCCGGGAACGCTCCCGTTTCTTTAAAGTACTTGAGCGCCGCCATCGAAGCTTCGGAACCATTATCGCACGAACCCAAGAAAATGCCCACGCGATCAGCACCGAACTTTTCAACCGCTTTGCGAATCGTATTTTCAATCGCTGAGAATGCCGCTTGAGACAAGCGGTTCACGCGGTTATCAAACTTTTGTTCAGGGACAGGAGCAAGCGTAGCAGGGTCAATCGTCGCCGCAGGGCGCATGACACCGGCAACATCGTACGTGGTAAAAGTCCCACGTTTGCCATTCGTGAGCGAATCAAGAACTTGAGCCTCGTCGCTACCTAAAATGCAACGAAGGCTAAAATCATTAATGTACACAGGTCGTTTCATCGGTCAATGAAACCAAATCTAGAAATTTAACGTTTGGCGCTGAGCGGAGATAGCACGAAACAGCAAGAAATGCCAAGCAATACGGCTAAGCCAAACGTCCAAACCGGAGTAAAGCCACTGTACACAAGGCCCCCGAACGAGATGAGCGTTGTTGCTGCAGAAAGCATCACCGCAAGAGCAGTAACCGATTTTTGTCGACCGCCTTCCCTAAAGAACAGAGCGTAGTCAATACCTATGCCGAGCGTTAAAATGACACCGACAATGGCAAAGAAATTGAATTCAATTCCAGCGTAACCAAAGACTGAAGCCGCAAAGAGGCTCGCCAAAATCGGGGCTCGCAAAATTTTCAAAGCACCTGTAAATTTGTACACAAACACAAGAATAATGAACATCACAATATAAGCCAAACCGACAAGTGTCAGCGAAACTCGGGATATTTTCGTAAATGATTCATTGATATTTTGCATTTTGTTCACGACGTAAACGTGAGGCATATTTTTGGCCAATTGCTTTGCATCAAAAGCATCCGTTGCATGCAGCGGGAAAACTGCGCTATAAAACTTTTTTCCTTGCGAATTTTCAACAGCACCAACCCAAAGCATTTCAACCATTGAACGAATTGATGATGGGAATTGATTCAAGTCCTTGAGTCCTACATATTTCGGCGCTTCTTTTAAACTTGCATCAAGCAAAGAATCGTTCTGCACGCCAATGCTCGTCAGATATTCTTTCGTCAAATCATCTTTAAGCAACTTTTGGGTATTTTCAAAAGTTTTTCTCTGCGTCGCTTGCGAAGGAATAAAGCTTGATACAGCCAAATAAGACTTCAACAAATTTTTCTTTTCGGCTTGCAAGAGTCGATCTGTAAGCAGTTCTTCCTGTTCCAAGACATCCTGTTCTGTTGCACCATCTATAATAAAATAATTTGACGAAATTCCAACATCATTCAATTTTCTATTCAGAACTTCCCCCGCTTTAAGCTTTTCACTCATGGAATAAAGGCTCCCCAAATCCGTATGAATATTGAGCGCACGAAGCCCAGGCAACAACGCAATCGCAAAAAAGACAAAAAACAGAACAATAACCCACGTGGGTAAATTTGAATAGCACTTTATGAAATTTTTAGGAATAGATAGCGGGAGATTCTTTACAGAAAAAGTCCTATTTTTCGTTCTGACATTTCTCGTTTTTTCAAACAAAGCATGGAACAAAAGTGTTATCGTCAAGAACGAGCTCAAGAGCCCGACGATTGAGAATACAGCCATCTGACGCAGCAACGTAAAATCAGCAAAGGTGAGCGATACATAGCTCACTTCTGTTGTCAAGAACCCAAGCAACAATCCCTTAAAAATTTTGGAACGGACATTGCGCTCTCCAGACTTCCAATTTGTAAAGAAATGTACCGCATAATCAATACTCACGCCTATGACGCTCGTGCCAAAGACAAACGTAAATACGTGAACATTGCCAAACACGAACCACGTAAACGAAAGCGCCGTAAAAATGGCAACTGCAATCGTTGAAAGTGTTGCCAAAATCGGAACCGCCGAACGAAATACGTAAAGCAGCAATAGAAGAATTAGTACAATAGAAACACCCGAGATCCACGCCACCTCACGCTTAGCTTCACTCGAGCTTTCGTAACTGTGGAACGGCACGCCCGAAGCAGAAATACGCAATCCTAAATTCGCATTTTCTAAAGAATCGAGCACTTGATTCAAACGGCCAATCACATGATCATCTGTTGCAAGAGATGATACATTTTCAGAAAGCACCGCGTTCCACATCACGTACGTCATGCCAGAATCTTGCGCCGCAAGGACACCATCGCGCAAGCTAAAATGCGTAGACGACGTTAGCGTTTTTTTCATGAAATTATCAAAGGAGGCTTCGCCAAGCAAATACGGGTCTTCATCCAGGCGATTCAAATTCGCCATAGAAAACGAGCCATAGATTTTTTGCAACGCAGCAAGTTCCAAAAATTTATGATTCAAATTAAAGAACGCCTCACGAACATTTTCCCCTTGAATCGTATAACGATGTTCGAATAGAAATTCGCGAGTTTCATTCAGCGTCTTTTCATCAACATAAAGTCGGGATTCCTCAATGGAGGAGTCGCCCTTGAAAATGCTATCGAGAGAGGCAGCAACTTTGCGAGCCACTTCAAAATTTTCATGCCCAACTAGTACCGTTATGTTGCGCATAGAACGTGAGCTAAGCGTTTTTTCAGCAGCGCTCACATTCTTGATTTCGTTGGAATCCGGCAGAATCGAATACAAGTCGGAATCCATCTTCCACGGCACAGAAATGCCGAGAATAATCAAGATGGCGTGAATCACCACCCACAGGATAATTCCCGATTTTGCGTTCAAATTCTTCCCTCCAACATTTTTCATTTTTTCGAGACCTTATAATTCAGAAAATCCAAAGTCGTTGGAATTTTTTCGCCATCCGTAATAACAATCCTATCCACGTTTTTGCAGGCATCCATCACGACGTTATCCACGAGCATGCGGATCATCGCCTCACGCGGAATCAGTCCGATTCTAAAACCGCAAGACTTTTTTTCGTAAAAGACCTTGAAGTTTTTCTCCAATTCCGTGACTTTTCCAGAAAACAGCGATTGGATATTATTCGAGACTTCTGCAAAGATAGGATTTTCCTTTGGTAGCAATGTGCGAATTTGTCCATTAGTATCGCGTTCGACAATGCCCGCGTTATGGATAGCGAGCTCAGAGAATACGGGCTTTTGCGTTTTCCAGATGATTCCCGCCTTTTTAGAAATGCGGAACGTTCCCGTCGAAACAAATTCGCGATTGAGCTTTTGGATAGACTTGGTCTGCTTAAAATCGCCCGAAGCCACCTGATAATCCATGACTTTTGCCAAGGATTTTTCAAGTTCCGGCCTGTTTTTAGCACTCAACGGGCGTTCAAAGACATCCGCCATTGATGAACCAATGCCAAGCAAAACTGTCAAAAGCAAAACGCCAATATTTCGACAGGACATACGCATTTTACACCACCTTATCGTTTGCCAAGAACGCTCTGACCTTGTCCACAAAGCAAGTCGGGCAAGCCCAAAGCGAATCTTTCGTTTTCATATCCACCGCCATCTGGGTACTTTCTGCTTTTGTGAGCACCGCACCCGTTTCGGCATCCATAAACTTGTACGACAGTTTCATGCAGACTTCGTATTCCACAAGTGTCACCTCGGCACGAATCCTCTGCATAAAAATCATCGGACGGATATATTTAATATGCAAATCTACGACGGGCCAGATGTAACCGCTACGCGTCATTTCGTTGTAATCATACCCAATTTTACGTAAAAGTGCGCAACGGGCGACTTCCATGAACTTTACATAATTGCCATGCCATGCGACTTGCATAGAATCGACATCGTAAAATTCAACTTGGAATTCGATCGTTTCCTTAATTTTTTTAACTGCCATGCGAATTTAGGTCCTTTTATACAGCGTAAAATTTCTGGCGAATCAGCTCCAGCGTATTGCGCAAATCCTGTTCCAATTGACGGTCACATTCAAGCGGAGCAAACTTCGAGAATACCTGATTGTAAGTCTCTTGAAGATTCTTGAGGCGGTCTTCCGAAATTTCATTGCGTTCCAAGCGTATGCGAAGTGCCTGAGCCGAAGCCAGAAGCGTTGCCGCTGCCACCTGTTCCGAAAGCTCCAAGACGCGGATGCAGTCGCGGGCCGCAATCGTACCCATGCTGACCTTGTCTTGGTTGTGGCATTCCGTCGAACGGCTGAACACGCTCATCGGCATTGTCAAATGCAAAGCTTCAGCCGTCCATGCAGAAACGCCTATCTGCACCGCCTTAAAGCCATGATTGATATCGTAATCGCCCTTGCTCCCCGCAAGATTCGGTGGCAAGTTACGGTTGAACTTGATATCGACAATCATCGCCAGCTGACGGTCCAAAAGGTCCGCAATGTTTGCAACCATGTTCTTGAGCGTATCCATCGCAAGGCAAATATGCCCGCCATAGAAATGCCCACCGTGGAAAATATTCTTTGTGAACGGATCGACAATCGGATTGTCATTAGCGCTGTTGAGTTCAATTTCAATCAATTGGCGCAAGAACGCGCTAGAATCATAGAAAAGTCCAATCACATGCGGAGCGCAACGCAGAGAATACGGATCCTGGATTTTCTCGGGAACCACATTCTTCGCCACATCGAGATTCAAGGCTTCACGAATTTTCTTTGCAGCCAAGCCAAGTCCCGGATGCGGTTTTGCTTCGAACAAGCGTTCATAATAGTGATACGCATTGCCCTTCATTGCAACCGTAATCATCGCTGTAATTCGGCAAGCGAGGTCAGAAAGGTATTCTGCACGGGAATAAGCCATGCAAGCGACCGCATTCATCGCCGCCGTGCCGTTCATAATGGCAATTGCTTCTTTCGGGCGAAACTTGTGCGGAGTAATTCCCAATTCCTTCATCACGTCCAAAGAAGAACGACGTTCGCCCTTGTACATCACATTGCGTTCACCAATCACGGCACCTGCCAAATACGAAAGCGGAGTCAAGTCGCCACTTGCGCCCACGGAACCTTCCTGCGGAATGAGCGGTAAAATATCGTTCTGTAAAAACTGCGTAATGATTTTCAAAAGTGCATAGCTCACACCAGAGAAACCTTGCGCAAGCGTATTCAAGCGTACCGCCATAATCGCGCGGGTCGTCTCGGCATCAAAGTAATCACCGAGGCCGCATCCATGGAAACGCGTCAAGTTAATCGGGAGCTGGCTGTAATGTTCCGGCGGCAACACCTGCGTGCAGGAATCACCATATCCCGTTGTCACGCCATAAATGCCACCATGTTCTGCAAGCGCTTCGTCCAAGAATTCTGCACCAGAATCAATCTTTCTCTGGAATTCCGCAGAACTATCAAGTTCCACTGCGACTTGCTTTTTCGCAATCGCAACAACATCTTCAATCGAAAGCTTACCACTTCCAATAACGACGGTTTTCATTTAATTGTTCTCCACTATTTTTCTAACCTGTCCCAAAAATTGTAGAAATTGTACCACTGATAAGGATGTTCTTTACACAGCCTTTCCAACAACTCAGTGTATTCCTGCAAAAGCATTTTCAAGCGCATAGGGCGTTCCTTGCGCGAGCATTCCAGATTCGTCTTGGCACGCACCACATGCATTTCGTAAGGCGAACGGATATTAAAGTCATGTTTGCGAATCGCAAATACAAAATAAACGGGAGCATTCAAAATGCCCGCTAGCGAAAAAGCACCTTCTGGGAAGTTCGCCGTTTCACCTAGGAACATCGTTTCAAGCACGCGACTGCGCGTATGAGCAGATGTACGATCTCCCGCAATCACCACAAGATTTCCATCTGCAATTTTCTCTTTCATCCAAATGGCAGAATCCACATCAATGGAATTAGCATCAATTACATTTTCCATCAATTCCGGATTCAGTTCACGCAAAAGCGCATTGAACTTTTTGGAGCCCGACAAATCGACTACTGGGAAAACCTGAAACTTTCGCGATGTATGGAACTCGCCATATTCAGTGAGCGAACGGAGCATTTCCATATTGCCTAGATGCGAACAAAGCAGAAACGCGCCCTGCCCTTGATTCATTTGCGAAACAAGCATCTGCAAATCGTCATTTTGCGATTCGATCTGATTGAGCTTGATAGCGCCCTTCCAGCCTCGTAACTTTTCAACCATCGAAAGCGCAAACGAAAGGATGTGCTTATACGTTCCAAACGCACCCACGTATACGCCCAATTTACGCAAGTGTTCCAAATAAATTTTAGAACGCGCACGAACAGGTGCAGCCCCAAGCCAGAAAAAGAAGCATATTACAGCCGTACACAATTCAACAAGAAACAACGGCAAATGGCACACGATCCAAAGCATAAAACGGAAATGCCAAACACTTCCGCCCACTTCTTCAATTTCGGACCAATGCTTGCTCATAACTATTTCTTTTTAAATAAGCGGCGAGACAAAAGCAAAGGAAGCCTAAAAAACATGCCTATGCAAAGCATCGTATGCGTCATCGAAATCACAACGTTGTCATGGAACATTCTAAAGTTCGAAACGCCATCTTTCGGGTAATTCACCTTCACCGGGAAAAAGCGCATCTGCACGCCCGCCCACGCAAGACGAACAATAATTTCAATATCAACGCCCATGCGGTTGTTGTGCAAACGTTTCATCACCGGCCAAGACGTTTTGAGCGGATAAATTCTAAAGCCGCACATGGCATCAGGAATTTTGAGCGAAAGCGTTTCAATCGCCACCCAGAAATTCGTAATCTTACGACCCTGTTCACGAGCCTTGGGTACGGATTCATCGTATTCCGGGTAACCGCAAATCAAGTCTTCAGGATGTTCCTTCGTCTCGTTTATAAAAAACGGAATCGCCTTCATATCGTGTTGGCCATCGGCATCGACCTGCAAAGCGTGCGTGAATCCCGCCACAATAGCAGCATCCATGCCGGAACGCATCGCAGCGCCTTTGCCGAGATTGCATTTATGCGTCACAAGTTCGACATTTGCAAATTCTCTTGCAATTTCAAAAAGAACTTGGTGACCTTCGGGCGTGTTTCCATCGTCAATGAGAATCACAGGAATGTTCAAATCGACAAGGGATTTCACGACATGGCGCGATGCATTTTCGTGGCGATAAACAGGCACAATGGCGCAAACTTTTACCGCATTATCCACGATTTTCGCCCTCGCCAGCATCACCTGTTGAAGTGTTCATTACCAACGAACCATTTGAATACGAAGTTTCACCATCTTCGCTAGTGTACGCAAACGTCACCTTACCCGCATCCGCATCGTACGTGATTTTCACCATTACAGGAACGTCCGGCAAAATGGGATTTGCAAAACGCGTACGGTTCATCTTGGAAAGTTCCTTAGGCACTTCCAAGAAGTTCCGCGCCAAGCGCAAAACCATATCCACCTGCACCACTGCAGGCAACAGCTTAAATTCCGGGAAATGACCATCGTAGTAATCACTCGTCGCCGGGAACAAAAGCTTCGCGGTCAAAGCGCCCGGTTCACGGCGGAACTTGAGAATCTTGAAATTCGGACTTTCGGCAAGGCCAAACAGCGCCTGGATATCGCGCATGCGAATCTTGCCTTCCGTATTCTGCGGGAGTTCTTCAAGATAGCGCCACTTCTTCGGTGAAACCGTATTCTCAATAAACTTGAGCAAGTAATCGTGGAAATAATTATTGATCGCAAGTTTGGGCGACCCCGCAAACTTTGTGCGTCCAGCTTCGTTCAGCACAATCGCAGCGGCTAGGTATTGGCGTTTACCCACCATCGGCACCACGCGCACATCTTGTACCAACCCCGTCTGCTTCAAGCGCATTTCCACTTCCGGGAGCGAGATGCGTTTTTCCTCAATCTTCACAATCGAATCCGAACGGCCCTTGAGCAAGAATCGGCCGTCGTCATAAAGGTCCACCAAGTCACCTGTCGTAAAGCCTTCGGGTTCTAGAATATAACTCGACTTGATGTTCAGGCAACCATTTTCGGCAACACTCATCTTGCAAACTTCAAACGGAGTCCACACCGGTCCATTCTTGGATTGCCTATACGCAATGCCACCCGTCTCGGTACTGCCGTAAATTTCCATCGTCCAAAATCCCGTCAGTTCACAGGCCTTGCGAGCCACCTCTTCGGGCAACGGACCTCCGGACGAATAAATAATCGGAGTACATTTAAAGTCAATCGGCTTATCCGTTTCTGCAGATAAACGTTTCAAGAACGCAGGGCTCGAAGCGATTACCGCAGCTTCCCCTGCAATATTTGCTAGTTCTGTCGGAAAATCAATACGGTGCCTGCGGAACGGAAGCCCAGTCGCAATCGGCAAAAGCGCCGTAAACAACAAACCGTAAATATGGTGGTGGTTGACAGTGCTATAAACCTTGCGGTTTACCCAGTCATTTCCAAAGACTTTCACAAGTTCAAATAGTTCATTTTCAAATTGCAAAAAGCGCTTGTACACAGCCTTCGGTTCACCCGTCGTACCCGACGTGTACATCACCATCTCGGCTTTGGACTTGTCGAACTTGCCGAACTTGATTTCGCGAGCTTTGTCACCATCCGAACAATGCGCATTTTCATTACCAAGCACATCCTGGATCAAAGTCGCTGGCATTTCGTTCGCGCCAGCAACACTACCAGCAAACGGTTCATCTGTCAAGAATCCATATTCAGGCTTCTTGATTTCCTTGATAAACGCTTCTTGGCGATTCGCAGTCACAAGCGCCTTGCGCCCGCTCTGGAGCATCGCTAGCAAAGAAACCGTAAAGTAATACGAATCTTCGCAATGCAAAATCCACGGCACATTTTCACGAGCTTCCAGGTAATAACGCACCTTGGAAACATCGCTTACAAAATCGCCCCAAGTCTTACCTTCGGCGACAAACGCACCATCCGGGCGAGAATCACGTTCCAAATCACAGACAGGAACATACGACTGCATTTTACTCTGCACCATTTTTCGAACCAAATATTCCACAATGAAAAATAAACCAATTAAAATGTAAGAAATAAGTCCATTGTACAACGACCAAATCTTATCGGAACCCACGAAAACGGTAAGCGCAGAAACCGATCCATTCACGACAAAAAAGAGGCACCATGCAAAAGTCACCTTATTGCAATAACGCTCCACCGCCTTAAACGAAGGCGATGTATTCAACGACTTGTTCCCCAGGCACGCCATTCGGAACGCAAAGCTCGGCGGTCGCCATAGCGTAAATCCGAAAAACGCAAGCAAGCTCAAGTTCACGAGCACCGGATAAAACTTGACAAATAAAATGTTATTTGCAAAGAATGCGACAAGTGCGCACACCAAAATCAGCGCAACGATAGCCCCCGTACGCCCACGATCCGCCTTTGACTTGCTACGCGTAAAATTCAAGAAGTGGTAAAAGCCAAGCGCCAAAAGCATCAAGCTCATGCGCCGTGGCGAAAGTCCCCAGTACCTAATTCCGCAATAGACAAGGACCGGATACAAAACAGAAATCGCGGTAAAGAAAATCTTTCCCGCAACCTGTTTCATTACTTAGATTCCGAATTTTGAACAAGATTATAGATACCATCGACCACGTTCTCAAGAGTACGCATTTTTTTGAATGCTTCCGGGTCGATGTTTCTCGGCAAAAAAGACTTGAGCTTCACAATCAAGTCCACAGCATCAATGCTATCCAATTCCAAGTCTTCGTAAAGGCGAGCCTCTGGAACGATTCGATTTTCTTCCAAATCAAAATCTTCAATAAGGGCAGCTTTAATCTTTTCGAAAATGACCTGTTTGTCCATGGATTAGCCCTTAGAATTTGCAGAAATGTAGGCAGCAAGCGCATTCACCGAAGCAAAATGCTGTTTGGTTTCTTCCTTAACCGTCGAGAAAGATACACCAAAATTTTCCTTGATGGCAATGCCCAATTCCAAAGCGTCGATTGAATCCAGACCAAGCCCTTCGCCGGCAGCATTCTTACCAAAAATCGGAGCAGAATCCACAATATCGGCTGGGGTAATATCTTCCAGTTCCAAGGACTCAATCATGACTTCTTTAATACGGGTATTCAAATCGGACATATATTTTAGCGACCTCAATCAAGGTTTACATTTTCTTGGATAGGCAATATAGAAAAATAATTTTATATTAAGGGAACCTTATTTTTAGAGACACCATGTTCGATTTTTATAAAAACGATTCCATCGACGCTGTAAACGCCAAGTTTGAAGCTCAAAAAATTGCATTTGCCCCCCTCAGTTTCCAAGCGGCCCGCGCCCTCAGAGACATGGGCATTTTAGAAGAAATCAGCAAATCGCGCAAAAAAGGCATTACCATTTCGGAAATTGCTCAGAAGCTAGACATTTCGCTTTACGGAGTAGGCGTTCTTGTAGAAATGGGACTTGGCATGGGAGCCATCAAGCTCCACAAGGATTCTAGCGAAGATGACCTGCGCCTCACGCTCGGAAAAATTGGATTTTTCCTCTTAAACGACGAAATGACGCAAGTGAACATGGACTTTTCGCAGGACATCTGCTACCGCGGTGCCGAAAATCTCGAGCAGTCCATCCGCGAAGGGAAGCCATCAGGACTCCCCCACCTCGGTCCGTGGAAAACCGTCTACGAAGGGCTCTCCCAGCTGACCGACCAACAGAAAAAGAGCTGGTTCGGATTTGACCATTTTTACTCCGACTTGGCATTCCCCGAAGCACTCCCGATTGTATTCGAAAAGCTTACAGAACTGAAGCAGCCAAGACTTTTTGACATTGGCGGAAACACTGCAAAATGGGCCATTGCCTGCTGCAAATACAACGCAGACATACAAGTTTCCATCATCGACCTTCCGGGGCAAACCGCAGTCGCCGAAAAGAATGCCGCACAAGCAGGCTTTAAAGACCGCATTGACACCATAGCCTGCAACGTTCTCGACGACACGACCGAATTCCCGCAAGGCGCAAACGCTGTCTGGATGAGCCAATTCCTGGATTGCTTCTCGCTCAAGCAAATCACAAAAATCTTGACAAAGATCCACAAGGCAGCCACTCCAGAAACAGACGTCTACGTTCTCGAACCGCTTTGGGACAAGCAGCGTTTTGAAGCCGCCGCATACTCGCTCCAGGCCACGTCGCTTTACTTTACCTGCATCGCAAACGGCAACAGCAAAATGTACCGCTACGAAGAGCTTAAAAAAGCCATCGAAATTGCAGGTTTCGAGCTCAAGGAAGCGCACCACGGCGTAGGCCCGAACGCCTATTCCCTCCTCCGCTTCCGCAAAAAATAAGCCCGGCGTAAATCATGCAAAAAGTTTTCATCGAAAAAATGGCAAGCTTTGTGCCGACAGAAGCGCACCCCAAGCCAGATGTTTCGTTCGTACCTATGCTGACGCGCCGTCGCCTCAGCTACATTTCGCGCATGGTGGTTCTCGTGAGCGATCAAGTTTCTCGCGACAACGACGGCAACAAACTCACGCCCTGCAAGGTGACATTCGCATCGCAGTTCGGAGAAATCAGCCAGCAACTGAAAATTTCGCAGACGCTTCTCGACACAGGCATGGTCTCGCCCGCGCATTTTAGCCTTTCGGTTTTTAACGCCTCCATTGCAAATGCGTCAATTCTCGAAACGAACACCGCAGGCTACTCCGCCGTATTCTCCGGGAAGGACGCTTTTACCACAGGCCTCACGGATTGCATAGCCGCCCTTGAAAGTGAAAGCACAGACACGCGTACATTCATTTTCGCAGACGAACTCATCCCCGAGACCTACGCTCCCGTTGCAGGCGTCCCCTACCCGAACGCCGTCTGTGCCATCGCACTCCGCCTCACGACCGACGAATCCAAGGCCGATCCGACATTTAAAAACGTTGATATCGCAAGCCAACTGGCACAGCTCAAGATGTTGCGCAACAACTTCGATACCGCCGCAGAACAAGCCATCGCTTTCCTCTGCGCCATTGACATGCAAAAGACTTAATAATGGCAAAAATCCGCTACATACGCCGTATTTTAGCAAAACTTTTCTGCTTTGCTTTTTTCGGCATTTGTAGCCTAATTCTCGCAATACTTCTTTTCCCCATCATCCATATTATCACGGGTTTTAACGAAAGAAGATTCAAGATTTTTGTCCGCAAGTTCAACCACCAGTATTTTAAAATTTTCGTCAAAATAGCTGAACTTTTAGGAGCAATTCGACTCACCGTCGAAAACAGGGATTCCCTCAAGAACCTCCGTTCCAAAGTTGTCATTGCGAATCACCCCTCATTATTCGATGTTGTCATTCTTTTTTCGCTTATTCCTAATGCAAATTGCATTGTAAAAGGCGAGCTCATTCAAAATAAATTTATTTCGCTTATCATCAGGAATTTGTACATTCCAAACAACATCCCTTTTGAAGAGCAACTTGAAATGGCGAAAGCCTCCATGGACGAAGGGAATAACCTTATCATTTTCCCTGAAGGGACCCGTAGCAAGCCTGGCGAGCCATGGGAATTCAAGAAAGGAGCAGCCCGTTTTGCACTTTATGCACAAAGTGATGTTGTTCCTATTTTCTTTGGTGGAAATGAAAAAATCGGGCTCCGTAAGCATGACAAGTTGTTACAATTTCACCCGACAGAACGTTATATATACAACTTGAAAATACTCAAGCCCATTCCGGTAAAAGAATACGAGAGCATGCCACTCACTAAAAGTGCAACCAAGCTCACACACAAAATGAAGGAAATTCTTGAAAAAGAATTGCCAAATTAACTCTTTTTTATCACCAAAATAAGCAAATCAGCGTGATTTTCATCCCTTTTATCACCCAAATATCCATTTGGACATAAAAAGGCTTTTCTTTTTACCTTATAATTACTAGATTAATCCTTAAAAGGAGATTCAATATGAATTTTTTCAAAAAGTTTCTTGCAACAACGCTTGCACTTGCAGCTTCAATTTACGCTGCCGAACGCGTCTATTTGGCTCCGTTCAGCATGGTCGGCTTAAATGAAGACTTTGGCATTGCCGCCGAAAAGCTCATGAACGCTTATATTGATGATAACGGACGCTTTATTTTGGTCAACTACGCCGAAGACGATTCCGTGAAAACCGGCGACCGCGAATCCGCAAACAATATCGCCATTAAAAAGAACTGCACCAAGTTCATCATGGCTGAATTTACCCGCCTAGGCGAAAACGTCATTACCGCATTCAAGCTCTATGACATCAACAACGAAGCCCCGGTCTGGAGCGACCGCCTCAAGGCAAAGAATCCCGACGACTTTGATCCGATTATCCAGCGTGTCGCACGTAACATCGGAACCAGGCACAAGGCCACCAACGATGACGATATCTATACCGTCACCGAACAGGAAACCAAGAATCCGAGAAAGAAGGGCGTGACCTCTTACTGGGGGGCAAAAATCGTGGGCGCACTCCCGCTCAACCCGTCCGAAGCAAAGATGGACGCAGGCCTTGGCGCATTCGTCTTGTATGACGCAAGAGACCTCCTCTTCGGTTTTGACTGGACCATCACCAACCTCGGCGAAAGCTACGACAAGACCAGACTTATCGACTTGACCCTTTCTGCCTACTATCCGTTCACGACCTCCAACATTACTCCGTATGCCGGTGGCGGCCTCTCCTACAGCTGGCGTGACACGCACATTGATACCGACCGTTTCTACAATTCTAACGAAGCAAATGGCCTTTCTTTGCAAATCGGTGGTGGTGTGTTGTTCAATCGTGCAAGCCGCGTGATGTTCATTGCCCAGGCAACCTACTTTATCGACTTCTTTGAAACATCATTCTACAGAGAACAGTATGATACAGTTGGTAGAATAACCAACATCATTGAATCAAAGCACTACATGAACGGCTTTAAGTTCGGTCTGGGTCTTGCAATCGGTTTCTAATATGAAATCCAAGGTCATTTCCCTCCTATTGCTTGCCGCCGTGTCAGTAAACCTGACCGGGTGCTTTGCAGGGCGTACAGGCGTTGTCGCAAGCCAATACGCGTCTACGCCTTACGACATTTACCTTAACGGTAAACAAGTCTGCAAAATGGGCAACGATGATGACTGTAGCTTTCAGACTCGAGGCACCCGAGCAGGTGGCATGCTTGAAGCCTACCTGAACGGCCAGCGAGTCGGTTCTACAAACATTCATCGCGAAATCACGATGGCGAGCATCTTGTTCGCGCCGTTCACATACTGTTTGTCCATTTGGCTCTACAAAGCTTATCCTGATGAAATTGAAATTCCAATTGATACTTACTTGTTAAGGAATGGCGGCAACAACGAAGGTTTTGACAACGGAGGAAGTGTCTGGGATCGCCCCTACAATCTACCGAAGAAGTCAAAGAAAGTTGAAGCCCCCGTCGAAGAACCTACAGAAGAAAATGCTCCGGCAACAGTAAGAGATGGAGCAACTGAAGATTCTAGCGATGAACCAGCACCCGCACAAAAGAGCGTTTGGGACTAACAAAATACTCTAAAAATTTTTATCTTTAGCCGAGAAATCATAGCCGATTTCACGGCTTTTTTATTTGAGGTTTACAATGGCTAAGAAGAAAGATACCCAGACTAACATGTGGACGGGCCGCTTTGCTAGTGGCATGGCTCAGAGCATGGTCGATTTAAGTTTCAGCTTGCAGTTTGATGCAGAACTCATTGAAGAAGATATCGAAGGAAGCATCGGACATGGCAAGGGTCTTGTTGAATCTGGAGTTCTTTCTAAAGCTGACTACAAGAAGATTTGCGACGGCCTCAAGAGCATTCTCGATGACTACCACGCCGGCAAAAACCTCTGGTGCGATAGCGACGAAGACATCCACATGGCTGTGGAACGCGTGCTTACCGAACGCATCGGCGCACTAGGCAAGAAGATTCACACGGGCCGTAGCCGCAATGACCAGGTCTGCACGGACTTCAAGCTTTACATGCGTCATCGCGCTGCAGAAATCCGCCAGCTCGAAATTGAACTTATGGAAACGGTTCTGGACCTTTCCAAGAAGTACTTTGGCAAGATGATGCCGGGTTACACGCACTTGCAGCAGGCTCAACCGATTTACTTTAGCCATTACCTCATGAGCATGTTCTTTGCCGTGAGCCGTGATGTGAAGCGCCTTGACAACTTCCTCGAATTGCATAGCCAGCTCCCGCTTGGCAGTGGCGCTATGGCAGGTTCTGCATTCCCGTACCACCGCGCACTCGTTGCTGAAGCACTCGGTTTCAAGGACGTGAGCCCGAACAGCATTGACGCAGTGAGCCATCGCGACATGATGCTTGAATTCAACGCAGACCTAGCCATCATCGCCAATACGATGAGCCGTTATGCCGAAGACTTTGTGAACTGGAGCTCTAGCGAATTTGGCTACCTCACCTTGCACGATGCATTCTCCAGCGGATCTTCAATGATGCCGCAGAAGAAGAATCCGGACTCCATGGAACTCATCCGCGGAAAGTCTGGCCGTATGCTCGGAAACTTCACTGCACTCTACACTCTCGCCAAGGGCGCTCCGCTCAGCTACAGCCGCGACTTGCAAGAAGACAAGGAACCGGTCTTTGACAGCGTCCACAACGTGAAAGTGATTCTCCGCGTGATGAAGGAAGCTTTGGAAACGGCACGCTTCAACTTCGAAACGATGCATGCGAAGATGCTCCCGGCTCTCCTTGCAACCGACCTTGCAGACTTGCTCGTGGAAGCAGGCGTTCCGTTCCGCGACGCCCACCACATCGTGGGAAGCCTCGTCGGCGATGCCGCACGTGCAGGCAAGCAGTTCACGGAACTTTCTGACGAGGCTTGGGCCGCCGCAGGCGTCCCGGACGTCGCCAAGATGAAGAAGACGCTTACGTTCGAATACAGCGTAAGCAAGCGTAATATTGAAGGCGGTACGGGTCCGAAGTCCGTGAAGCAGCAGTTCACGAAGGCAGCCGCACTCATCAAGAAACTCAAGAAGTAATCCGCCAATTACAATTGTGAAAATGCCGCGCAGTTGAACTGCACGGCATTTTTGCTAAATTCAAAATTCTTTTGTTATTTCTTTACGCAACGAACGGAGTATTTATTCTTTTTGTCATAAGACATGAATGAAGGCACCTGATCGTAATAGTTAATCCAGAAAGTAGATGCTTTAGATTCATCCGAAAGATTTTCATTCACCCAAAAATAAGCGCTAGCCTTCAAATCAAAGAAATCCTTCCCGTCCATTCCGCCTGCCGGTTTTGCATCAAAGCCCCAGAAGTTCAGGCCCTTTGATGCATTATTGGACCAGCCCGACGTAGAGCGCAAAGCGGCATTAGTCTTTGCATACATCTTCAACGAAGAATATTGCGTTTTTGTAGGCAGTTGCCACCCATCCGGGCATATTTTCAATGCGGCTTCATAAGAATAAAGACGGCCAAACTCCTTGCAGTATTCCTTATCGTCGTTATAGCAACTACTCCCATCATCATTGACATTTACGTTATCCGCCATCCAGGTGACACCATCAATTTCAATTGTCCTATAAGATTGATCCCCGATTTTCAAAGTACCATAATCTTGAGGAATTTTCTCTAGATATGAAGAATCCAAAACATCCTTCCCCGTCACAATATTTGCAGAATTCTTATTGGCAACGCAGCGTACCGCTAAGCCATGGTCTTTGTAGAAATTGCCCAACTGAATCACACCAACATCATGACGGAGCTGCCAACCTTCGGCCGTACCATTATCATGTTCATTTGAAGACCAGAAGAAAGCGATTCGGCCCGTACTCATAAAGGTTTCGCCATCATTGTTGCGACGACCAGAAGCTTTCGCACCGAAGCCAAAACGGTTCGTCGGCTTACGGACTTCGTCAGAAGCACTCCAAGTTTCCGTTGACTTTAAACTCGTACCAGAGCCTTCACCACCGTTATTAGTTTCTACATAATTAACTAAAGAAAGCCAATCGTTCCCAGACGGAATTCTCCAACCATTGGGGCAAATTCCCTTCGTCGATGAAACATAGCCTACGCTTGCCGAATTGAACTTTTTATCATAATCTAAAGCAGCCGTCCAGGAATAAAGCCGTCCATATTTTTCGCATTTAGCATCATCCTCATGACACCATGTGTTTCCTGCAAGATTTTTGGTACTCACAGAATCAGCATAACGGAGATTTTCAGTCATCCAATACAGGTCGCCAATCAACGCCACGCCGTATGAATTATTATCTCGTGGGTCAATAATCTTTCCGTCTCTAAAGACAGGATTATTTTCATTAGAATAGACAATGCTTTCTTCGGAGGAACAGCCGACTATACTAAAGAAGGAGGCCGCAGCGGCCAAAAGAACTGTATTTTTGAGATTGAGGACGGTATTCATAACTATTCCTTATAAAGTTTAGTTATGAATAATATACATTACTTTTTGTCTTGCGGAACCAACCGATCCACGATTCTGAACAAATCGTTGTAAATTTCGAGGAAGTCTTCAATCCAAATCGGGTCGTGTTCACCAACTATGTGGAACGTTTCTTCGAGCGTATGGAGCGAGTTGTAAAGGCCCACGGTCGAACCGGCCGGCTGGACGTATCCGCCACTGTACGCAGACGATGCGACAATGCGGGCGCGGTAACTGCGGCGGAGTCGTGCAATCAAGGCACTGCGGAGCGCCAAGAGTTCGTCGTGCGCGACAAGGTATTCGCCTTTCTGGATCCAGCCATCGACAATGTTCAAACGGCGATTGATGGAATCGCGTTCCGTAGACGGCACGAGCATTTTCTTTGCATTGAGCGTTGTACGGATGCGCTTCACAATGTTGTTCAGCAAGTCTGCATTCCAGAAAATCATCGGCGGGCGCGCATCGCCCTTGTTCGTCTCGAGAGCGGGCTTGTGGGCTTGAATCCAGCGGTCCAACTTCTGCGCGACTAGTTTTGCCTCGGGATAACGGTCCACCGCCACATATTCCTGGGCGCGCGTGTAAAGCGTATCCGCATAAACCATCCGCCAATGCGAAAGCTTACCAGTCTTGCGAATGGCATCGATACTAGCCTTGATTTCGGACAGTTTTTCGGTAAGCTCTTCCATTAGGGCGTTACCTCAGCTGTTTTGTTGGACTGGAGCGGGGTCACACCGATTTCCACGCGACGGTTCAAACGGCGATGTTCTTCGCTATCGTTCGGGTATTTCGGGCGGTGTTCACCAAAGCCTGCAGCAAAGAGTCTATCGGGCGGAAAGCCCATTTTCACGAGCATCTTGACCACGTTCACGGCACGTTCCGTAGAAAGGTTCCAGTTCGTATAAGATGTCGAGCCGCTAAACGGAATGTCGTCCGTAAAGCCACTCACCATGATCACGTCCGTAGAATCAAGAGCTTCCAAAAGACCCTTGCTGATACCGCGAATCACGCCCTCGCCTTCCTTGGTGAGGTTAGCTCCGTTGATCGGGAAAAGGAAACTCGCCTGGATCTGGATTTTACCGTCTTCGAGCGCGATAAGGCCAGCTTCGATGGAGGTCTGCAAGCTCTTGGACAAAAGCGCATTGCGTTCTGCCGCAATCTTACGCATCTGTTCCTGGCAGCTGAGCACTTCTTCTTCGGTACGCGTGAGGTCTTCCGCTTTTTGTTCCTTGAGGGTCGCCATCGCCACAAACGCAAGGATAAAGAGCGAAACGAGGGCAACGCCCAAGTCCGTGTACGCCATCCATGGATTGCTATTTTCGTCTCTATTGCGACGCATGATTAACCTTCAGCTTTAGGTTGAGCGGGAATTGCAGAACGCTGTGTCTGTTCGAGCACTTCAAGCAAGATTTCCTGAGTCTTGACCGCATTTTCCATGAGCACTTCGCTTGCGCGTTCATGGAAGGCTTCGAGAGACTGGTTGAGGTGTTCGACAAAGTTATCTTCTTCTTCGTATTCTGCGGTATCGCCAGAGAGCTTTTCGAGAATCGTTTCAAGGCCGCTACGCAGCATTTCGAGATTGGCGCTGAGTTCGGACTGGTTCACGCGCATAAGTTCTGCGGTTTCCACGATGTTTCCGCCAAGAGCATCCGTGGCTTCCTTTTCCTTGACCACGCGATTGTCGATGCTTTCGGTGAGCGCCTTTTGAGCTTCGAGAAGCACGCTTGACGTTTCGGAAAGCTTCTGGAATGCGCCGAGAATGTCGGAAGAAAGGGCGCCGAGCTTTTCGGAAACGTTCTGGGAGAGTTCTGCAGAACCGGCCTGAGCGTTTTCGGCAACTTGGAGAGCCACGTTCTTGAGCGTTTCGAGACCTTCGCGCTGGGAATCCACATTGGCAGTCGTCTTGTCTTCGAGACGCTGCATAAAGTCAGCCCACTGTTCGCTAGACTGCTTGACCTGTTCAGCAACGGAATCACCGATGCTCTTAGAAGCTTCGTCCATAGCATCCTTAGTAAGGTATGCCACATCCATCGTGCCCTTCGCCACATCCTGAAGGCCAGCCTTAACATCGGATGCAACGCCATCAAGGCCTGCTTTAACTTCAGAGGCGACCTTAGAAAGTGCGGTTTCCACATTGCCAGAAACTCCATCAAGCGAAGACTTAACGCCTGAAGAAAGACCTTCGAGGCTAGCATTCAAGGCAACAGAAATACCATTGAGTTTATCGTCGAGCTTCGACGGGATAGCCTCAACAGACTTGGAGAGCGCACCGATATTTTCATTGATCGGGCTGAAAGCGTTCGTCACAGAAGCGCCAACAAGTTCGCCAAACTTCTGCGTTGATTCGTTCATGTTAGCCACTGCACCAGCGAGAGAATCATTGACCGTCTTGATAGAAGAAGTCATTTCCGTAGAAACCTTCTGGACAGATTCCACAACATCCTGGTTCAGCTTCGAAGTCATGGCAGAGAGTTCCTCACCCACCATCGAGACAACACCAGCCAAACCATCCTTCACGGAAGATGCAATCACGGACAAATTCTTTTCAACAGATTCAAAGAGGCGTTCAAGTTCGTTCTTGTCTTCTTCAATCACGCCTTCTGCGCTTTCATCTTCTTGCATGTCGAGCGTGAAGGTGTCGAGGTGCGCCATGAATTCATCGCGCTTGGAGCTGAGCACCGTGCGGCTTGCGCTCAAAATCAAGGCGGCAAACAAACCACAAAGGCTAGTACCGAAAATGCCCTTCATGTTCTGGAAAAGCACCTGAATCGTATCAAGCGTACCCTGCGTCGTGGAATTGTCAATCGCGCCACCGGCGGTTGCCACAGACTGCATAAGGCCGAAGAACGTACCCATAAGGCCAAGGAGAATGACCGTAGAACCCACGCTGCGGTTGAGCGGAATCGAAGAACCCGACGAAAGCACGTCAAAGGCAATCGTGGAATCCAGGCGGATGTTCTTTTGCAACAGACGCTTTGCAAGTTCAATTCTCTTCGCGACAACGCCCGTTCCCGGTTCCGGATAAGCGTTCCCTTTTTCGCAAGAATCGATAACTTCGTCTTCGGCGATAATCTGCTTCATCTTGCGGATGGCAGAAAATTGCTCCACCAAGTAGACAGCCATGATGGCGATCATGATGATCCAGCCAAATGCCGGGGCGCCAAAGTAAAGAGCGCCTGCGATAAGGGCTATAAAACCCACCACCGTCAAAATAAGAATCGTATTGAATGCATTTTTCATTTTTTACCTACACATTCTGCGCTTGATAAGGAGCGACTGTTTCAAACAAGTTCAACTGACCGCGAGAAAACCCGCGAAGGAAAAGAGACCACTTGCTCTGGTACCATTCGATAACCTGAGTCGTAAGCCCCTGAGCGTAATCACAAAAATCATCCGTAAACGCAAGGAAGCAGTTTTCGTATGCGTAATGCGGGTTCCAGTAGCGCCCCACATTGCGGGCGCAAGACATTGCGGACGAATAGTAACGGACTGGACCTTTAGAGGCGAACGCCGCCGCAAAACGTTTTTTTGCAAGCGAGTTCAAGGACGTACGGAGCGAAACCACCATAGCGTTTTCTTTTTCGCGCAGCGAGGCTTCGAGGCATGGCAAAAGCTTCGACACCGGGTCTACCGCACTTTCAGAAAGCCAGTACTTGCAGAGCTTTTCTTGCAACTGCATCACACGGCCATGCATACGCACAAACAACGGTTCGGCATCGCTTACGAGCAAGTGGATCGTTGCCGAATAAAAGTTGTTGATGTCCTGCTTGTTGTTTTTTACGGTGAGTGCCCAACCCTTTTCTTCGTCATGGACCAAGAAATCACCGCCTTCAAGCAAGAGCCGCAAGACTTCATCGGTCGAAAAACGCTGGATCCACTTCGCACGGAACTCGCTATAAAGTTTTTCGCAATCCTTGAAAATCTGCGGGAAGCCCGATTCGCAAAGTTTCCAGGCAGACTCGCTATACGAGATGAGCTCGGAACTGCCGACGTTTGCATCCGGATTGTTGAGCATGGCGTCGAGATGTTCAAAGAGCGCAATCGACCACGTGACCATCATGGACTGAGAAAGCGTCGCGACAATAGCCGAGCGATTCGGACGCACGGCCAAGCGTACGCTTGCCCCTGTCATCTTACGTATGGCTCTACGGAAAGCTTCTTCCACGACTACCTCTTAGAAACGCGCTTCAATGTTGTGCCACACGTTGCGGCGGACGCGCTTTTTACTCGTCTTCAAATCAGCGGCTTCACTGCGGATATCGGATTCCTGGTTATTGCGAATCAAGTCCGTATCGCCATCAAGCTTGCCTGCGGTTTCGAGATAAAGTCCATAGACGTTTTCGGAGATGCTTGTGCCGTTCGAAACGACACGACCAGCCCTCACAGACAAGGCATAACGGTTGTGAGCAAACGTACAACGAGCAAGCGTCACATTGGGGCTTTCATCAACCCAAAGGCCATAATAGTTATTGAAGAAATTGACGTTTTCAAGAGTACCGCTAGAACGGAAAATCGTATTGCGGAACGCATTCTCGACGGTCAAGTTCTTTATTTCAAACGGTTGTGCGCTAGACATGATGTGGAAACCATTCCAGTTTGCCACAGAATCGGCTCCGCTAAAGACAACGGGTTTATCGTTTGTACCCGCAATTTTTACCGAGCCCTGGATCATGAGTTTTGCAAACTCGCCCATCAAAACGGTCACGCCCGGTTCAATGACGAGCGTATCCGTAGCGCCGACAACCACGCTCTGTTCGAGCACGTAAGGGCTATCCTTTTCTTGCAAAAAGACCTTGTTGTTTTCGGCCACCGGGAACGGCATTCCAGAAGCGACAGCCACGCTAGCAACAGTCGCCACAGCAACGAGAGAGGAACAGATTAAATTTTTCATTGAACGTTCCTCAAGGTGATTTTCTGATTGACGTTCATGCTCGGAAGCGTATCGCCTGCGACAAGGTCGCGAACATCTATAACAGCCACGAGATTCATTTCAGCAGATGATATAATTCCATGAGTGACATCAAAGAGAACCATGCCATCGCCCACGACATAGTCGCTACTCTTCAGCTGTAAATTCGAAGTTGTATCCGGGAGTTCAAGGTATTTCACGCCCATGTGTATTTTAGCCATGCGCACGCCATCCTGGAGGAAAACGTCTTGCAGCGTGAATGTCTTATAAACGGTCGTGGAACTATTGCCCTTGCCGAAAATCGGCATCTGGCGTTCCCAGGATTCGCCAAGTTTGACCGACTTTTCGGGGAGAAGCGGCTGGGCCTTGAGGAAAAGCGGAATGAGGTTCAGATCATCTTCGGAAGGCATTTCGACCGCATTTTCGATAGTCGGGTCCGTGATGATGCCATCGTGATCAAGCTTGAACTGGAAATTCTGAATGGATAAATACTTTTCAATGTTGCGGAATTCATCAACGGAGCGCTTGTCGCTTGTGTAATCGACGGAATCGATTTTCATTTCAAAGCGGCCCGAGCCATCGTCATATGACATGAGAAGGCTCATCGTGCTGCGTACATTCACGTGGGTACGCATGGATTCGGGTTCGTTGATGGAATCGCCGGGGATGCTTGCATTCAGCGTTGATTCAAGAACGAACGTCTGCGGAGAAACGGTCTTCGTGTTAAAAGAAAGATGGATTTCGTTCCGTTCACAGGAACAAAGTGTCAATAACGCAATAGAGAGCGCCGAGAAAGCGCTAAACTTGGTAAAATTCATGTAATAAATTTAAGTAAAAAATATTACGGAGTTTGCGGTTTCGCGCCAGTATCCCCTTTTTCAAGGCGCATCTGCTGGAAAAAGCCTTTCAGAAGGCCAAGGCATTCGTCTGCGAGAATACCTCCCGTGACTTCAACGGCGCGCTTGAGGGCGTTGCCGGTAATGACGTCGATGGTGGTGCCACAGCCGCCAAAACGGGAATCCGGAGAACCGTAAACAATGCGGGAAACACGGCTGTTGAGGATGGCTCCAGCGCACATGGGGCATGGTTCAAGCGTCACATAAAGCGTGCAGCCGTCCAAGCGCCAGTTGTCGAGCGTGCTTGCGGCAGTACCAATCGCGATGATTTCGGCATGAGCCGTCGCGTCCTTGAGCTGTTCGACCTGATTGTAGCCCTTCCCTATCACGACTCCGTCTTTCACAATCACGCAACCGATGGGGATTTCCTTCATGTCAAAAGCAATCTGCGCCTGGCGAAGCGCCATACGCATGAATTTTTCGTCTTCCGACGAAAAATTAGACGAAAGACGAGAGACGAAAGACGAAAGAGATACGGGGTCGTTCGTAAACTCGCTCTGAGGTCGCGTTGCTTTGAGGTCGTTCGCTTCGCTCACTTTGAGGTCTGAGGATTCTTCTTTGATTTTTACGTTATTCATACTACAACCTATTCCTTTTTATTGCCGCTTTTACGACGATAAAGCATATACTCAACATAACCTCGAGGAAACATAAAGACAAGCCAAAGCCCCAATGATATATAGATTCTTCCCAAAACACCACAAGAATTTCTAAAAATATAAAAAACACAACCCAAAATTATCGGCAATGCAACCAAACGAATTTTCCATATTTTCGGTTCATTGTATGGATGTTCATTGCATCCCATCAAAATTGGAATTACCAGCCCCGCTACAAAAAAGCAAACAAAAAAAATTTCATCAAAATGTAATGTTATAAAATCAATCATATTTACATCACTACCAATTAGACTTATTTGAATTGCTTATTTCTTCAAGATTTTTCAATTTTTGCTCGTATTCGGCTTCCTGTTTCGAGGTATCTTTTCCTTCGCGTTTTTCACGCCCCACTTTCATGGCCATGTCGAAAAGATCGTCAATATTTTCTTCGACTTCACTGTGATAATTCGTGTTATCCCAAATGTTAGTGTCACGACGAAAAAAAGCGGGATCAATCATAAAGAATGGGAGCAAAATGAACCAAGCGAAAAAAGTAAGCCCAAGCCACGTGAATACGACATCTAAAGTAAACTCATGATACGCTTTTTCGCCACAAAATAACAAGCAAAAGAAAGCTAGGCAAATGGCAGGCAACATAAGCACATAGACCTTCCACTTGAGATTTTCCCTTTCGGAAAATTTCTTTTTAGAAAGCCATACAGGGACTCCAGTTATTATTAGCATAAATAACAAACAGGGCCATATACTCCCCAACACCTCTAATGGAGAGTCAATCAACTCCTGCAAAAATTTTATTCGGCGTTCCCACATTACTTAAGTCCGCGACCGTATGCACAGTAAGAATCCTCTTGCATAAAGTCACCATCGTGGTAGTATGCTGCACGGGCACGGCAACCGCCACAGCGGTCATTGAACTTGCACTTGGAACAAGCGCCCTTGTAAGCCTTTGTACGCAACTGCTTGAAGATTTCGGCATTCGCCCAGATTTCGTCGAACGGAGTGTCGTGAACATCGCCCGCTTCTTCCATCATGTAGGCGCAAGGGCGAACCTTGCCGATAGGGCTTACGATGCAGTAGTCGAGGCCAGCGAGGCAACCGCGGCTGTAACGTGTCTTGATATCGAGCTGGTCTGCAATGCGGAGGAACTGCGGAGCGCATGTGGGCTTCACTGGAATTCCGAGCGTGCGGCTCTTTTCCATAATTTTGCGGAGGAGTCCTTCGTATTCGGCAACACGGAGCGCATGTCCTTCGATTTCCTTGCCGCGACCCACCGGAATCAAAAAGAAAATCTGATGGTTCACGGCACCGATTTCCTTGACCCAGTCCATGATGTCAAAAATTTCGTTCTGGTTCCAGTCCATAATAGTCGTATGAATCTGGAACGGGAGGCCAGCCGCCTTGCAGTTTTCGATGCCCATCAATGTGAGTTCAAACGCATTCGGGAGACCGCGGAAATCATTATGACGAGCAGGGTCAATGCTATCAACGCTGATGCCCATCGCCATGGCCCCCGCTTCCTTGAGCATGAACGCCAAATCATGCGTAATAAGCGTTCCGTTCGTGCCAAACACCGGGCGGAGTCCACGTTCGCGGGCATGGGCCACAAGTTCCACGATATCCGGGCGCGTCATCGGTTCGCCACCGCTGAAAATCATGATCTTGAATCCGGCCTTGGCAATCTCGTCGATGAGCTTGAGCGCTTCGTCAGTCGTAAGTTCTGCCGACTTGTTTTCGCCAGCATCCTGGTAGCAGTGTTTGCACGTCAAGTTACACTTATTCGTTGTCATCCAAGAGACGATCATGCCATAGACCTCATTCAAAATGTTTTTTACGCTTGCAAATATAGAAAAAGCAAATATATCCTATTATACCCCTATATAATTACCGTTACTATCGCAAAAAAGCTATTTTAATTTCATATGATGAATAGAAGAAGAGTTGTTATTACTGGTATGGGTGCGGTGACCCCCGTAGGCAAGTCCGCCCCCGAACTTTGGAACGCCATTAAGGCAGGCAAGTGTGGCATCGGCCCGATCACTTTGTTCGATGCTACGAACTGCCCAGTGAAAATTGCGGCAGAAGTCAAGGATTTTAAGCCCGAAGAACACGGAATCGACCCGAAGGAAGCCCGCCGCATGGCCCGCTTCACGCAGTTCCTCGTCGCCGCCGCTAACGAAGCGGTCAAGGACGCAAGCTTAACGAAGGAAGAAATCGCCGCCGACACGACTGGTATTGTCGCTGGTAACGGCCTTGCTGGTATGGACGTTGTTGAAGAAACTTACAGCAAGTACCTCGAAGGTGGCCGCCGCCGCGTCTCGCCACTCGCCATGCCCGAACTGATTGCAAACGAAGCATGCGCCAACGTATCCATCGCTCTTGGCATCACAGGCTCTGCCTGGACAGTCTGCACCGCCTGTGCCTCCGGCACAGACGCCATCGGCGTTGCCCTTGACGCCGTCCGCTCGGGCAGGCTTGACGTCTGCCTCGCCGGCGGTTCTGAAAGTGCTATCACGGACTACTCCATCAAGAGCTTCGCGGGCATGCATGCCCTCACCGACAAGTTCAACGACGCCCCCGAAAAGGCTTCCCGCCCGTTCGACAAGGACCGCAGCGGTTTTGTCATGGGTGAAGCAGGAGCCATTCTCGTGCTCGAAGAACTCGAACACGCCAAGGCCCGCGGTGCAAAAATTTACGCCGAAGTCGCCGGTTACGGTTCTTCTGCCGATGCTTACCACATTACAAGCCCGCGCCCGGGTGGAGAAACCTGCGCGAAGGCTATGGTCAAGGCATTGAAAGATGCGGGCATCGCCCCGACGGATGTAGACTACTACAATGCCCACGGCACCTCGACGCACCTGAACGACCTCACCGAAACACAGATGCTTAAAATAGCACTCGGCGAACATGCCTATAAAATCAAGGTCTCTAGCACCAAGAGCATGACCGGCCACTGCGTCGGTGCAGCAGGCGTTATCGAAGCGATGATTAGCACGCTCGCCATCCGTGATTCGTTCTACCCCGCCACCATCAACCTCGACAACCCGGACGCAGAATGCGACCTCGACTACGTGCCGCACAAGGGCGTTGAAGGGAACATCGATGTTGCAGTATCTGCATCGCTTGGCTTTGGCGGTCACAACGGCATCGTCGTCATCAAAAAGTTTAAAGATTAAACAAAGGAGCCGCTATGTCTGATTGGCTTTTCAAATCCTGGGTTAAAGCAACCATCTGCAGCGCAGTATTGTTCTTTTTCTACCACCTCTTCATTTCGCAGAAGTTGGAAGAAGAAGTTTCCACAAAATCTAAAGAACAAGAGTAGCTTATGGAACAGAATAAAGATATCGCCGACATCCAAGCGGCCGAAGCGACCTTCCAAAAGAAGAAGAAGTTCATCCTTTGCTACCACAGCTTTAGCGTGAACAACTTCAAGAAGGCGTCCGTCCAGATCAGAAAGCTTGCAGAAGCAGCAGGCTCCCCCATCAGCATTGCGGTCATCCCCGCATTTGGCGCAGCCCCGGAATCCGAAGCCGAACAGTTCCGCGAAGAACTCGACAAGTTTGTCAAGGAAGGCTATGAGATTATGCTCCACGGCGCACGCCACCGCGCAGACCTCTCGCTGAACAGAAGTATTGCAGGCAAGCTCGCGCTCCTCGTTTCGAACAACGAAGCAGAATTTGCAGGTATTGACGAACGCTTCACGCAAGCACTCCTCAAGCGCAGTCTCGCACTGTGGAAGGCTCACGGCAACGGCAAGCCCTCTGGCTTTATCCCGCCGATTTGGTTTGGCAACAAGTACCTCAAGGAACAGGCTCTCGAAATTTTCGACTACTACGAAGATTTCCACGGCATTTACCAGAAGGTCAAAGGCAACATCAAGAAGACGAATTCCGCAACGCTTAGCTTCTCGATTTTGCCCACCCCGATTCTCGGTATCGCGCAGACTTACGCCTGCCTTCGTATGCTCTTGCCGGGTGGAGTCCACCGCCTGGTGTTCCACGACAAAGACTTCAGAACGATTGGCGAGAAACGCATTTTGAACATGGTGCGCTACATTTCGACCTTGCGCGAAAAAATCATGTACAAGGACTTGTAATTTCAGGACTTCGCACAGATGATTTTAAATAAGTTTCTATCTAAAATTGATTACAAGTCTTATGAAGACTTGTATAAAAATTTCAAGATAACGATTCCGAACGATTTTAACTTCGCTTATGACGTTGTTGACGAATATGCCAAGACGGAGCCGAAGCGTGAAGCCCTCGTGTGGTGTGACGACAACGACGAAAGCCACATTTACACGTTCAAGGACTTGTCGCTAGCCTCCCAGCGCACGGCGAATTTCCTTGTAGAACAAGGTATCCAGAAGGGCGACCGCGTGATGCTCATCTTGCGCCGCCGCTACGAATTCTGGTTTTTCTTGCTCGCTCTGCACCGCATTGGCGCAATCGCCATCCCGGCAACAAACATGCTCGCCGCCGAGGATTTGGAATACCGATTCAACGCCGCCGAAATCAAGATGGTCGTAACATACGACGATCCCGCCTTGCAAAAGGAAGTGGACAAGGCAAAGTCCAAGTGCGAATCGGTCGAAAAGCTCGTGACAGTCGGCCAGACTGCTCGCCAGAACTGGATTAGCTTCTACGACGACTACGAACTTTTCCCCTCAACGTTTGAACGCCCCGTTGGCGATGCCGCTACGCATAACGACGACATCATGATCGTCTATTTCACGAGTGGCACGAGCTCAAATCCGAAGATGGTGGCACACACTTATACGTACCCGCTCGGACACATTGTAACCGCCAAGTACTGGCAGCACGTTGTGGACGGAGGTCGCCATTTGACCGTTGCCGAAACAGGCTGGGCCAAGGCTCTCTGGGGCAAAATTTACGGGCAGTGGATTGCTGGAAGCGCCGTGTTCACTTACGACATGACCACGTTCATCCCGGGCAAGCTCCTCGAGAAGATGGCGGAATACAAGGTGACGACGTTCTGCGCGCCGCCGACCGTGTACCGCTACATTTTGCAGCATGGCCTCAGCAAGTACGACCTTTCGAGTTTGCAGTACTGCACAACCGCTGGCGAAGCGTTGAACTTGGATATTTACAACAGGTTTTATGAGCAGACGGGCATCCGCATGCAGGAAGGCTACGGACAGACCGAGCTTACACTTACCACGGGTAACTTTGGCTTTAGCGAACCGCATCCGGGTTCTATCGGCAAACCCTCTCCAGGCTACCAGATGGAAATCATCAATGCCGAAGGCAAGCCGTGCGAGGCTGAAGAAGTCGGTGAGCTTATCATCAAGATTGACCAGGGCAAGCCTTTTGGCATGTTCGGCGGTTACTATCGCAATGCAGAACGCACCGAGAAAGTCTTTGAAGGCGGAGTGTATCACACCGGCGATACGGCTTACCGCGACAAGGACGGATTCTTCTGGTTCGTGGGCCGCACGGATGACTTGATCAAGAGCTCCGGTTACCGCATCAACCCCTTCGAAGTGGAAGAAGTGTTGCACAAGCACCCTGCCGTTTTGGAAGTCGCTGTAACAGGTGTCGAAGACAAGTCTCGCGGTCAAGCGGTCAAGGCAACAGTCGTTTTGCAGAAGGGCTACGAAGCCTCCAAGGAACTTGCGAAGGAAATCCAGCTCTTTGCAAAGAACATTGCCGCAAGTTACAAGAGCCCTCGCATCATTGACTTTGTGACGGAACTGCCAAAGACAATCAGCGGAAAGATTCGACGCGCAACCATCCGCGACAAGGATACGGCTGAGAATGTGACTGCGCCGGACGAAGCGAATGCGGAAAACGCCGCAAGCGAAACGTCTGAAGAAAAGTAATGAAAAACGCACCCTTCGGGGTGCGTTTTTTGCGAGATGCGTAAGTTTTACAAGATGCGTGGACCGCTAGGGGAATGCGAAAAAAAATGCGCCGCCGCTATAATTTTTTGAACACGCGCTTCGCGGCTTCAATGGTACGGTCGATTTCATCTTCGGTGTGAGCGGCGCTCACGAAGATGGCTTCGAACTGGCTCGGCGCAAAGTAGAATCCTTCGTCGAGCATGCCGAGGAAATACTTGCGGAAAAGTTCCAAATCGGATTTTTGCACGTCGGCAAAACACGTGACCGGCCCTTCCGTAAAGAAGATGCAGCCCATAGAACCGACTTGGTTTGTCGCAAGCGGAATGCCCGCTTCGGTTGCAGCGGACTTGAGCCCAGCAATCAAGCGTTTCGTCATAGCTTCGGCATGCACGTAATGTTCTGGATGCGTTGAAAGTTCACGCATCGTTGCAAGTCCTGCCGCCATCGCGACCGGGTTTCCCGACAAGGTACCCGCCTGGTAAATTCCGCCGAGCGGGGCAATTTGCTGCATCACGTCCAAGCGACCGCCATAAGCGCCCACCGGCATGCCACCGCCGATAATCTTACCAAACGTCGTGAGATCCGGCTTAATGGCATAAAGGCCTTGTGCGCAATGAATCCCGACACGGAAACCGGTCATGACTTCATCGACAATGAGCAAAGCGCCATGTTTTTTAGTCTCTTCAGAAAGAGTCTGCAAGAACTCCGGCTTCGCAGGGACAACGCCCATGTTGCCAGCCACCGGTTCTACTATCACACAAGCAATTTCGTCACCAATCTTGTCGAAAAGTTCCTTAACGCCCGCCACATCGTTGTACTGGAGCGTGAGCGTGTACTTTGCCAAGTCCGCAGGCACACCCTTGCTGCTCGGCTTGCCCGTCGTGAGCATGCCCGAGCCCGCCTTGATAAGCAAGCTATCGCTATGACCATGGTAGCAGCCTTCGAACTTCACGATTTTATCGCGACCGGTAAAACCGCGAGCCGCACGGATGGCACTCATCGTAGCTTCGGTTCCGCTGTTCACCATGCGAATCATCTCGACGCTTGGCACAAGGCTCATCACAAACTTCGCAAGTTCCGATTCAAGACCGCACGGGGCGCCAAAACTGAGGCCATTCTGAGCTGTATCGGCAACAGCCTTAATCACTGCATCGTGCGCATGCCCCAAAAGCATCGGGCCCCAGCTGCCCACGTAATCAATGTAATCGTTGCCATCCACATCGTAAATGTGGCTGCCCTTGGCACGCTTGATAAACGGAGGCGTCGCCCCCACATTGCTAAACGCACGCACAGGACTGTTCACGCCGCCCGGCATGAGCGTCTTTGCTTCTGCAAACAACTTTTCGCTCAAAGAGTGATTCATATAACTACTCCTTAACGATATGCACAACGCGCTGCGGGAACGGGATAGAAATACCGACTTCGTCAAAGCGTTCCTTCACAGCCTTCATGTACTTGCAACGCATATCCCAGTAATTTGCGGTCTTGACCCAAATTCTCAAATTGACAGCCACCGAGCTATCTTCAAGCGCAGACACAAAGAATGAAGGTGCAGGACTTTTCAAAACTTCAGGATCGTTATCGACGAGCTGTTTCATTTCGTTCATCGCCGTTTCAGCAGAATCCGCATAATCAATGCCAAAAGCCAAATCAAGGCGGCGGCTCGGATTGCGGCTAAAGTTGACAATCGGAGCTCCCCACAACATGCTGTTCGGTGCAGAAACGTAAAGACCATCCAACGAGATAAGCGTCGTGTTGAAAAGCCCCACGCCTACAATTTTCCCCTTCAAAGAACCACATTCGATATAATCCGAAGCGCGGAACGGATGGAGGAACAGCAAAAGGATTCCCGACGCAATGTTGCCAAGCGTATCCTTCAAAGCAAGGCCAATGGCAAGAGAAGCGGCACCGATTACAGTCACGATTCCTGCGGTGTTCACACCGAGAATATGCAGAATCATGAGCAAGCCGACAATGTACAGCGCATAAGAGAACAGCGAATAAAGTAGCGGTTTTACCGATTCATCAGCGCCCTTCTTAATGGCAAAACTAAGAATAAACTTTATAATCGCCAAGATAATGGCGATAACGACAAGCACTGTCGCAATTTCAATGATGTCCTGAGCAATAGCATTCGTGACACCGAGATTTTTCAAGAAAGCTTCGTATTCTTTCATTTTAGCATCCTTTTTTAATTGTCATCCCGGACTCTGTTCCGGGATCGCCTTTTTACAAAATCTTATTTTACAGAATTTTATTTTCCAAAATTTCCTTGGCGTGGTACGTAATGATGATATCAGCACCGGCGCGCTTGAACGCAATCATGTTTTCGCGGATAATCGACTTTTCATCAATCCAGCCCATTTTTGCAGCAGCCTTGACCATCGAATATTCACCACTTACGTTATACACAGCGACCGGCACATTGCTGATTTCAGCCGTCTGGCGAAGCACATCGAGGAATGCGAGGCCAGGCTTTACCATCACGATATCTGCACATTCTTCAAGATCGAGTTCCACTTCATGGAGCGCTTCGCGACCATTGCGCACGTCCATCTGGTAACTCTTGCGGTTGCCGAAATGCGGAGCGGAATCAGCGGCATCGCGGAACGGACCGTAATAAGCGCTAGCGAACTTTGCGCTATAACCCATAATCGGCGTATTTGTAAAGCCCGCATTGTCAAGAGCTTCGCGGAGAGCCGTGATGTGGCCATCCATCATGTCACTCGGAGCCACCATGTCGGCACCGGCAGCCACCTGCGAAACAGCGGTCTTTGCCAAAAGTTCAAGCGTTGGGTCATTATCCACATCACCATCCTTGATAATGCCGCAATGGCCATGGCTCATGTATTCGCAAAGGCACACGTCCGTAATCACGTACAAACTCGGGAACTTCGCCTTGATAGCACGCACAGCACGCTGCACAATGCCGTTTTTATCATAAGCCGAAGTCGCCATCTCGTCCTTGTGATTCGGGATGCCGAATAGCAAAATGGACTTGATGCCAAGCGCGACACAGCTTTCAAGTTCCTTCAAGATTTCATCAATCGAGAAACGGAACTGGTTCGGCATGGACGGGATTTCTTCTTTGACGCCCGTTCCTTCAACCACGAACATCGGGTAAACGAGGGCATCGGGATTTACAGCAGTTTCTGCAACCATGTTGCGGATAACTTCATTTCTACGTAAACGACGAGGACGAATAATCATAATAACTATTCCTTTTTGAAATCTTTTTCAATTTGCGCAAGGTCTTCGGCCCATTCGGTCTGGATTTTCTGCTTGAGCTTCTTGGCGAGCGAAGGAGCGCGGCCCTGCGTAGAGACGGTCACAGCAATGTTTTCGCCGAAGTCCATACGAGCAGGCACAATAAAATCACCGTCGAGGTAATCGCAGGCGTTATTCACGAGGATGCGGCGAGCGCGAGCATCGTTAGAAACTTGAGCATTGACTGCGGGCTGGTCAGTACAAATGAAGACCATGAAAACGCAACGCAAATCCAGAGGTTCGTACGGGCGCTGTTTTAATGTGATAGAAGACGGCTCGTCAGCCTTGAGCGTTTCAAATTCAGGGTCGATTTGCGGAGCGACAACAGTAATATGAGCACCGGTCGGGATAAGCGTTTTCACCTTGCGCAGAGCAATGCGGCCACCGCCCACCACAAGCACGTTACGTCCTTCAAGATTCAACTCGATGGAGAAGAGGTTTGATGTTTTAGACGAAAGACGAGAGACGAGAGACTCTGAAGGCTTTTTTTCGTCTAACTGCGCATTGCGAATACCGCACACAACCATGCTCGAGAATTCTTTCCAATCGCCAAGGCAAGGCAAAAGCGTAATCGGGATTTGCGGGAATTCTTCCTGCAATTTTGCAACAACACGCGGCACGTCATTCTTTGTATGCTGACCGTTCAACAGCAAATACGGCAGAAGCGTCACCGATTCCACATCTTCGCGCAAAAGCGTACGGAGGTCGTTTTCCAAATCCAACAAACTCGTACTTGCGACGCGCGTACCCGGCAAATCATGATGCAAGCGGTCAAGGATTTCTTCAAATCCTTTGTACGCCCCCGGCAAAATGCAATGGTGAGCGATGATAAGAATAGCTTTCATTAAGCATTCTCCCCCATCGTGTAATATTCCACGATTTTTTTGACGAGCGAATCCATCGTTGTTTCGTCGGAGGTGACAGTTTCAAAGCCATGCTTTTTCGCGGAGGCTTCAGTCATGCGACCTATGCAGAAACTTAGACGAGAGACGAAAGACGAGAGACTTGATATTTGCGCAAAATTCTCAACAGCGCTAGAACTGGCGAAGACGACTGCATCAGCAGAGGCAATAGCTTCACGTTTCCAATCCGGGAGTTCAGCAATCGGCAGTGTTTCGTAAACGATCCAACGTGTTGCTTTCGGTAAGAGTTTGAGCAAAGTATCGTCTGCAAGATTGCCTTGCAAAAGAAGAATACGAGATTCGTCGTCAACCACTTCGCGCAACAACAAACCTAGTCCTTCGCCGGTGTGATCTTTAGGAACGTAATCGCAACGGATGCCGTATTCAAGCAACTTCTTTTCGGTAATCTTTCCGACACTTGCAATTTTCTTGCCGGCAAGCTCGCGTACGTCATACTCCGCAGTGAACAACTGCTCGAAGAAGCTTTCAACACCATTCGTGCTCGTGAAAGCAAGAATATCAAAGTCTTTAAGGTCTTCGAAATCGGCTAGATCGGCTAGTTCAGCAGTATCATATTCATAAGAATTGGCGATGCAGGAAGGGAGTTCGGCATGACAATAAGGGAGAACATTCCGTGTCTCAATCATCGGAGTTTCGATGACTTCGGCACCGAGGGCTGTCAGTCGAGCGGTAATCCCGCTAGATTGTTTTGCGGCACGCGTTACAACCAAACGCTTACCCGAAAGCGGCAAATTCTTTTTCCACGCAAGAGTCTTGCCAAGTTCAACCACGCCACCCATAATCGTAATTGCGGGTGCCGTCACATTTTCACGGACAATGGTCTCGCCCGCTGTTTCAAGCGTTGCCATAACGGTACGCTGGTTCGGGGTTGTACCTTTTTCAATAAATGCAAGCGGAGTCTTCGGATCTTTGCCACACTCGATTAAACGACGTGCGATAAAGTCCATATTGGCAATGCCCATCAAAAAGATGAGCGTTCCTTGGCTCTTTGCAAGATTTTCAAAGTCTAAAGAAAGCGAATCACCAGCCTCGGCTTTTTCATGCCCTGTGATGATATGGAAACTTGTTGCAATTCCACGATGACTCACGGGAATGCCCGCATAGGCAGGCACAGCTATAGCAGACGTCACGCCCGGCACAACTTCAAATTCGACGCCTGCATCGACAAGCTCCAAAGCCTCTTCGCCACCACGACCGAACACAAACGGGTCGCCGCCCTTCAAACGAGCTACGGTCGCGCCCGGCATTTCAACGGCAAATTTTACCAGGAGTTTATTAATTTCGGACTGTTTCACCTTGTGGTGCGTCGGCATTTTGCCCACATCCACCATCTTTGCTTTCGGATTACATAACGAGAGCACGCCCGGTGAAACCAAACGATCGTAAACCACAACATCGGCTTTTTCAAGAATTGACTTTCCGCGCACGGTTAAAAGCCCAGGATCGCCAGGACCCGCGCCAATCAAATAAACTTTACCAAAATGATTCGAATTTTCCATCGAAACCAAATTTAGAAAAACTTCGCCATTAAAATTTTGCCTATATTTTTTAGCATGAATAGTTCTAGAGCAAAGCTTCGCGACGAAGTCTATACGCAGATGATGTGTGCCCAGGCACGCCTTTCCAAAGACCAAAATACCCAAATGGGTGCCGTTCTTGTGAGCGCCGACGGGCGCGTTATCAGCACGGGTTACAACGGCGCTCCCGCTGGATTTGACGACGAGACCGTTCCGTACACGCGCGAAAAGCAACTCCTCGCCTACGATTTGCTAGATGCCGACTCGGGCGAGCTTTTAAGCCACCACGAATTCGAGGCGAACAAGTATCCGTTCATGGTTCACGCCGAGATCAACGCACTTCACTACGCCCGCGGAAAAGTTCCTCCAGGTTCCAAGCTCTACGTGATTGGATTCCCGTGCGAACGTTGCTCTTTGGACATCAGCCTTTCAGGCGTTGCCGAAGTTTTCGTGACCAAGGACGATTACGATCCGAAGTCCACGTTGAACAACAACCGCGACACGGCTTACTACATGTTCGCACAAGCTGGAATCATCGTAACGCTTTGCGGCAAACGAATCAAACCCGTTGTATCGAAGCCTGAAAAGAAATAACGTATAGTTTGCCATGTCGCTACGCGACTCGCAATGACGAAAATGTTAGAGCCCGCTCATTCAAAATGCGCGGGATATTTTTTTGCGATACAAGAAGGCGATTCCCAAACGGAGTCGGGAATGACAGTGTAAGTTACAATTGTTTTTGAATTGCACAGGCGAGTTCAATGCCCAAGTTCTTGGATTGCTGAACGCAATCCTCCGAGTTCAAATCAACGTTTCCGGCGACTTCTGCACGGAGCAGTTTTTCTGATTTTTCGTCCCAGTAAATGCCGCGAATTTTCAAAGTCTGCGCAATTCTATTAGCATTCTCTTCGAGTGCGCCACAAGTGCCGCGATTTTCAATACCATCTTCGCAAACAAATTCTGCGAAGCTTGCCACTGGAAATTGGCAGCCTGCGTTAAGCGCTTTTAAATAAGCCATTTCAGCAGAAGCAATGCAATATGTCGCGACATCATTCACGCGAGCGAGAATCTGCGCAAGGTCCGCACGACCTGTGACGCGCGATTCTTGAACAGTTGCATCATTCAACGTTTCAATTGCAAGGATTCCCTGACCACTTGCGGGGAGCATCTGTTCAGTGCTAAAGTATTCCGTCACCTGGTCAGCAAGCCCCATACGCTTAAGGCCCGCCGCCGCAAGCACAACGCCATCAAGTTCCGCAAGCTTGCCTATACGAGTCTGGATGTTTCCGCGAATCGGCACATATTCCAAATCCGGGCGGAGCGCTTTCAGCTGCACCACACGGCGAATACTTCCCGTACCGACACGAGCGCCCGCAGGCAAATCCATAAAGCGAATTCCAGCCGAACCACCACGCGAAAGGAATGCATCTCGCGGGTCTTCGCGTTTCAAGACTGCAGCAAGCTTGAACTGCGGCAGCACTTCAGCAGGCATATCCTTCAAACTGTGAATCGCTATATCGGCACGACCTTCGAGGAGCGCAATTTCCAGTTCCTTGATGAACACGCCCTTGCCACCAAAGCTCGCCAACGACTTATCCAAACGGCGGTCGCCTTCGGTTGTCATGGAGACAAGTTCATAAGTCAGAGAATCGCGGGCATTATTAGAATCGGCGGCATTCCCAATAACAGAATTAGCAGCGACAATAGCATCTGCCACCATCGTCGTCTGGGCCAAAGCCAAAGCGCTCTTGCGCGTTGCGATACGTAATTTCAAGTCACTCACAGCAAGCCTCCTCTAATTTCTAGGAGATTTTGAATCCAAGCACTTCAGGAAAACCTGCACATCTTCAGGAGAATTTTCGGCTTTGACTTTATACAAAAAGTCATTTGCCATTTTCTTCGCAAAGCGTTCGTACATCATCTGGATGCGATGGCGGTCATCTTCCGAAAGCTCGGGCATGGAGCGCAACAACTTTTCAGATTCTTCATTTGCCGTCGTGAGCATTTTCTCAGCATGCAAATGAATTTGCTTAGAGACCTCATCCATGCGGTTCCAATGCAAGAATTCATCAAGACCTTCTTTCAAGATTTTCTGAGCCGCATCAAATTCAATCATGCGCAAACGGCGATTTTCAGAAACGATTTTTTCAAGGTCATCAACGCAAACGTATTCAACGCCCGGAAGTTCACCAATAGAAGCTTCAGCATTGCGCGGATTCGCGAGGTCAACGACAAGGCGCTTTGATGGGACATCGATGGAATCTGCAACCTGAATAGCCTTAACAAATTCATCTTTCGTGACAATCGGTTCCTGACAAGCGCTGCAGAGAATAACGACATCGCACTTGCCAAGGACTTCGTAGCGGTCTTCGAATTTCACAGGAGTAAGCACATCCGCAAATTTTTCAGCATTTGCAAAAGTCTTGCTGCTTGCAAAAATCTTGGTCGTATTTTCTTGTACATACTTGAGCATCAGCGATCCCATCTCGCCAAGCCCCACGATATACACAGTACGATTTTCAAGATCGTCAAAAGTCTTCTGCACTTGCTTCATCGCCAAGAACGGAATGTTGCAACTGAGCTTGCTCAAGTTCGTCTCGGTCTTGATGCGCTTCGTCGTATGAATCGCACTCTGAAAAAGCTTGTTCAGCGTATTACCCGTTGCATTCAGCTGGTGCGCCGTTTCGTACGCGCGGCCAATCTGGTGCAAAATCTGATCCTCACCCATGGCGACAGAATCAAGCCCGGCACACACGTTCATCACATGATGCGCAACATCGTCACCCGACTTAAAATAAAAGAACTTCGCAAAATCATCGTAGTCTTGACGGGCAAGTCCACACACATAACGAACGAGTTCACCATCAGAGATTTCGCGGTCACTCGCCACATAGACTTCCGTGCGATTGCACGTTGCCAAAATCAAAAGTTCATCAAACGGAGAATGCATCAACGCCTCGGTCTTTACATCCATCGGGATATAAAACTTTTCGCGAATCGCGATTTCAGCCACCTTGTGGCTCATGCCTGCCATGTAAATTTTGCGCATAACCCAAAGATAGAAAAGATTGGACTACGCAAAAAATCTAAAGCTCGTTTTCTTGAGTTCCTTGAGCGAATGGAGAACGACGTATTCCGGATTATCAAGCAAAGCCACGGATTCCTTGATATAACCGTCCAATTCTTCGGGAGTCTGAGCATGCATCATTGCATACAAGTTGTACGGAAAATTTTCAAAAGACGGACGCTCGTAACAATGCGACACGTAATGTTTTTTTGCAAGTAGAGAACCCGCTCTTTCCGAATTTGCGAGCACACTTTCGTCTTTGCACTTCGTGCCAAGACCTGTCGGCTCAGCTATGGGGGTATGCAAGCATCCCCGCAGCATTCGCCTCTTTCGTCTTTCGTCTTTCGTCTCTCATCTAAACTAAAGCAGACCATCGCATTGCATGGGAAACCCGCATCTTGATGACGGAGGATTGCACCAAAGCGACGCATGCGTTTGGCGGCAAGATCCTCGCGAAGTTCATCGCAAGAAACGCCCCAGTCCTTAAACGGAGTGAGCGTATGCGGAATGTCGTCACAAGCGATGTGGATTCGGGACTTGTCGGAGTCAGTGAGTTTTCCCAAGAAATTACTGGATTCTTCCAACCTTCGGTTGTCAGAAAGACGCGGGACTTGGTCCTCAGAATGACGCAAAGCCGGGGCACTCTCGCCTCTTTCGTCTTTCGTCTTTCGTCTCTCGTCTAATGACATCACCGTATTGATTTTATACTTCTTTGTGGCGGTGAGGACATGGACATCGTGCAAATCCGTTTGCGCACACACGCGGTCAACAACCGTCTGGATTGCGGATTCATTTTCGGCAATGACCGTAAACCAAACATTGTATTCGTGACTGCGGATGTAATTATGCGTAATCGCGGGTTCGCTCATCACGACTGTAGCGAACTTTTCCATCGGCGTTTGCGAATGCGGTTCTGCAGAAAAATCAAGCGACAAAGCAGGTACCTTCCCTGCACAAAGCCTTGAAATAAAGCCGAGTTTCTTGGAATCGTACACGCCACCGATACGGCGAATCACGCCGGACACGCACATTTTCTCAACTTCATCAAAAACTTCTTGTTCCGAAACATTCAACATTTCCGCAAGCGCCTTATACGGGCGTTCCACCAACGGAAAGCCGTCTTGAATAATCGCGAGAAGTTTTTGACTCAGCATTTGCGGCACATCGCAAGGGGCGTTACAGCCCGATTTCTTCATCCGTCAAATAGCAAGCCGGATCTTCAGCCCAAAAATCGCCAGTAACGGCTTCGGCACGCGTACGGAAATTGCCGTTGCACAAATTCAAGAACTTGCAATTCGGGCAGCGTCCCTTGAGAATCGGCTTACGGTTCTTGAGACCCGCCATAATCGGGTTCGATTCATCCGTCCAGATGTCGCCAAAGTTGCGTTCACGAACGTTTCCTAGCGTGATATATTGCGTAAACTGGTCCGGATGCACATTGCCAATGCTATCGATATTGCCAAATGCCATGCCACTGCGGTTACCGCCATTGCGCTGGATCAAATCCAAAATCTTTTCGGCGCGTTCCGGGTCTTCGCGCTTCATGCGCTGGTACAGATAAACGGCATCTGCGTGGTTGTCGACCGTCAAAATTTCCTTGTTCACGCCGCGCTTCTTAAAGTCCAAAGTGCGGTCAATAATCAAGTCCATCACCTTGCGGCTCTCTTCGTGATTCAAGTCGTTATCGACCATCGCACTTCCGCGACCGCTATAGACAAGGTGATAGAAACAAACTCTATCAATGTTTTCCGCTTCGAGCAAATCGAAAATAGCGTTCAAGTCCTGATAGTTGTACTTCGTAATCGTGAAGCGGAGCCCAACCTTCTGGCCCGTTGCCACGCAATTGCGAATTCCGCGCAAAGCCATCTGGTACGCGCCCTGCTTGCCGCGGAACTTGTCGTGAGTTTCTTCGCAACCATCCAAGCTGATGCCCACATAGCCAACGCCCATCGCCTTGAGCTTCTGAGCCACATCCGGAGTAATGCAGGTGCCGTTCGTCGAAATCGTCGGACGGATGCCCTTGCTTGCTGCGTAGTTCGCGAGTTCAAAAAAATCCGGGCGCAAAAGCGGTTCGCCACCGCTGAACAAAATCACCGGCACATGGAAATCCGCAAGCTGATCAATAAGCTTGATTCCCTCTTCGTGTGAAAGTTCGTTCTGGTACTTGATGGCCTCTGAACGGGCATAGCAATGCACGCACTTCAGGTTGCAAGTCTTGGTGCAGTTCCACACCACCACCGGACCACGGCCCGGGCCCACACCGTTCTTGGATTCGTGGGCACGCGGTTCATAACGAAGAGAATCCCCGAAATTAGGGGTGTCCATCAAAAGCTTAGTAATACTGATCATGCGCCCAAATTTAGAAATTTTTCTCTATATCAGAAATAGACTCCATAATTAGGACGTGCGTTCATACTGCGACCTTTAGCGTCATACCGAGGAGCAAAATTTTTCTTCAACGGGGTCGGGTCAATCGTCTTGCGAATTCCGCTTCTCGGACCACCAACACCATCCCTACCATTTACATTGAGCAAAACCTTATCATAATATTCATTGGCGAAATAGAAATTAGCGAGATATAAATTCTGCACTTCAGGATAAACTTGCTGATAAGGCTTATTTTCAATCAACCCATAAAAAGCTTTATAGTTATCGTTATAGAAGAAATTACAGCTCATATACATGCCACTGATGGAATGTCCGTTTCCATAGATGATTCCTGCAAAAATATTTTCATAGTTCATCGGATGCCAATCAACATAATCTTTATTCATGTTTTCGTTCACAACGATATCGTTCATGATTTTGATACAGGATTTTATAGGCGGTTTTTCGCTTAATTCATTGTTTGCAATTTCGTCAAAATAGAACAGTTCATGAACATTCGTTACAAGATAACAGCCGTCAGCATCTGTTGCTGGTTTTTGAGGTGCATAAATCCATACAGCTTTCAAATTAAATTCATCGTCTTTCGAATTGACATAAATGGAACGATCAAAGTCACCTAATTTATCCAAATTACCACCATTGGGGCCTATCCAGCCACGAAAAAGGAATCCTTCACGAGTCGGACTTTTAAGCAAAATACTTTCTCCGCTCATTGCTGTTTCCGGATTTTTCGCATCACCCATTGTGCCGCCGTCCAAGTTGTAAATAATCTTGATTTCTCGGGCACTCCATTTGGCATAAAGAACAATATCTTCGGTGTTACCCGTGGGCAATTCCGTTACCTTAGTTGTAAAGGAAGAATCCGAGTACCAGCCAACGAAAGTTTTCCCGTTTTTAGAGGGTTCTTTCAACACAAATGTTGCAGAATCCGCATAACGATAAACCGGATTCCGATTCAACACAGAAGAATAAGTGCCATCATTCACATAAGTGATGGAATATCCCTTTTTCCACTTGGCAAAAAACTTCTTATTTCCTTTATCCGTAGCAAGTATTTTTTCTACCGGTGTTGTAAAATTTGAATCGGCAAACCAACCTTCAAAAATATCACCATCCTTTGACGCAGGCTTCAACAGCACTTCCTGTTCAGGCTTGTAATAGCTCGGATTAACAGAGTCATTGACGCCACCGGCCAAATCATACGCAATATCGTAATACACGCCGTTCAATTTCGGGTAAGCGTCCTTGCCGATATCCTGCGTCCAGATGGGGTAACTGGACCCCTTCACGATTTTTTCAAGAACGGTTCCATCGGAAAAAGCTGTGGCAGAAGCCGCACTCGCTTCAAATTCGTCATTAGTATAGGTATCGATATAAAAAGTATTTTCAGCAACGACTTTCCAGTTCGGAAAATCTTGACACTGAGTCAGACCTTTTTGGCTAATTGCCGAAAAAATCTCCTTTGCCTCAGCAGTTCCTACAAAGAAGGTATTTTTGAAAACGGAGAAATCAGTCCCGCCCACAAGGCCACCTCCGCGATACCCCACCAAACGTCCAGCAAAATAAGCATTTTCTACAGTTACCGCATTATGATTATTATCATAAGTGTTGGCTGCACGAGGGGCTTTGCTTATCGAAGTTTCAAGAGTAACATCTATACAATAGTCTTGTTGAACACGGGCATAACCGACAAGACCACCGACATAGCTCCCCCTGCTATCCAAAGTAGCCGTACTATAAACATTCTTCAGTGAAGTTCCAAAGCCTAGCGTATTAGCAATAAAAGAACCGACATAACCATTGCCAGCAAAATAAGAATCAATGATTCCTAAATTTTGAATTAAAGCATTATGTTCACCTTCAGCAAGATTAACAAGTCCGACATTTCCATATAAGCCCGAGATGGTGTGACCATTCCCTTCAATGACACCCATAAAATTCCCAAAAGGTTTCCACCAGTAATGAGATCCCTCATTCGGGGTTCCATCGGAAGCCAAGAGATTTTTGTTAACGACGATATCATTTTCAATGGAAACGCAAATTTGTTTATTTTTGCGCATTAAGCTATCAGAAACTTTTACAGCACCGTAGAGTTCTGCAGCATCGTGGACAAGCATACACCCCGACTCGTTCTGTTGCGGGATTTTCGCCTTCACTCCCCAACGAGCATAAAGCGACAACCGTCCATTTTGGGTGCGGGTGACAGAAATAACAGCATCAGCATAGGTAATTGCGTTATTATCGTAAGGAGATGAATTAAAATACCAGCCCAGAAACTCGGCACCATCCTTGGTGGGCGGGAAAAAATTAATTGAAGGGGCGTCCGAGCGATCGCTATATTTATACAAATAGGAAGATAAGTTTTCAGGATTATTCGTTCCTCCCTGCAAATCGTAATCAATATAAATCGTATCCCTAACTGCAACTACGGCAAAAGCATTTCCCGCGATAAGCAAGCAAATAAAAGCATAAAATGACCTCAACATATTTTCTCCCTAATATATAGCAATCATCCACTCGCTCATCAATATACATATAAATCCAACCTAGAGCAGGATTTATCCATGCTTTTTTAGACACGTTTTTCAAAATTAACGATAGCGCGATTAATATGCTACAACAAAGGTATTATATGCTACAATATGATTTTATCCCGCATTTTCTTGCAGCATTTTCACTTGTTCATCAGCCCATTCTTCGAAGGTATCGTCTGCAATGTTAGATTTAACATCTTTCATCAAGTGGATGTAGAAATGCAAATTGTGGATTGCCGCGAGCGTCCAGCCAAGCGGTTCTTTTTCCTTGAACAGATGGCGCAAATACGCACGGCTATAGTTACGGCAGCAATAGCAATCGCAGTTCGGGTCGAGCGGCAAATCGTGTTGGTGCGCAAATTTCGCGCCCTTGTAACGGAGCACGCCTCGGCTCGTATAAACTAATCCATCCTGTGCATTTTTCGCAGGCAAAATGCAGTCGCACATATCTACGCCACGTTTCACAAGCTCCAGCAAATTCCACGGCGTTCCTACACCCATCACATAGCGGGCGCGGTCCTCAGGCAATAAATTTGTACAAAAGTCCGCAATTTCATACATCGTCTCGACAGGCTCGCCAACCGAAAGCCCACCCATCGCATAACCATCTGGCTCAATTTCTTTGAGCGCTTCGATGGACTTCTGTCGCAATTCCTTGTGCATGCCGCCTTGCACAATTCCAAAGAAAAACTGCGGGTAGCCGTGGATTGGCGGATTTGCCAAAAGCCATTCCTTCGCCTCGCGCGTCCACTTGAGCGTAAGCGCAAGCGACTTTTCCGCCTCTTCAACAGTACTCGGGTACGGAGTACATTCGTCGAACGCCATAATGATATCCGCACCGATTTCACGTTGCGCATTCATCACGCTCGCCGGCGTGAACAAATGACGAGAACCGTCCAGCAAACTCTTGAACTGGACGCCCTCTTCGGTAATCTTTCGGAACTGTTTTAAGCTCCACACCTGGAATCCACCGCTGTCCGTAAGCATCGGCTTGTTCCAGCTCATGAACTTTTGCACACCACCCGCCTCTGCAATGAGCTTTGTACCCGGTCGCAAATAGAGGTGGTACGTATTCGCCAAGATGATTTCTGCATCAATTTCGCGGATATCACGGCTCGTAAGCCCCTTGACCGTCGCGGCAGTACCCACCGGCATAAAAACAGGTGTAGTCACATCGCCATGCGCCGTATGGATAACGCCAAGACGCGCCTTGGACTTTGCAGATTTCTTTAACAGTTCAAAAGGATTTTCGTTAAGCTTCACGACTTTTCGTACTTCGACTTTTTCGCGGGGTCAAATGGCGCACTGCGCTTTTCCCCGTATGTGTAGGCAAAACCTTCTGGCTTGCAGAAAGGGTATGCTCAATTTTGTTTTCGCCAAGAGGACGAAACTGTCCCGTTAAGAGATTGTGGTCAATGGCCATAGGAGCTCCTAATGTTTATGATGGTGATAGAAACAATATATTAAAAAATTTTAAAATTTCAAGAAAGCACCGCCACCAATCAAGGTTAATCATATACACAGGCCTTTTTGCACAAATGCTGTTGTCAACGCAAATTTGATTTAATATAATTGGGTGCGGTTACACAAAATTAAAGGATACACTATGAGAAACTCGCTCAAGATCGATGGTCAGGTCAAGACTTATCTCCACGAAGATGAACTTCCGAAGGCATGGTACAACGTCCGCGCCGACATGAAGAAGAAGCCCGCTCCGCTTCTGAACCCGGGAACCGGCAAGCCGGTGACTTTCGAAGACCTGCAGCCGGTTTTCTGCGATGAACTCATCAAGCAGGAACTTGATAACGATACCGCTTACATCGAAATTCCGGAAGACATCCGCACGTTCTACAAGATGTACCGTCCGTCTCCGCTCGTTCGCGCTTACTTCCTCGAACAGGCTCTCGGCACTCCGGCTCACATCTACTACAAGTTCGAAGGCAACAACACCTCGGGTTCTCACAAGCTCAACTCCGCCATCGCTCAGGCCTACTACGCTAAGAAGCAGGGCCTCAAGGGCGTGACGACCGAAACGGGTGCAGGCCAGTGGGGTACCGCCCTTTCGATGTCCAGTGCCTTCTTCGGACTGGACTGCCAGGTTTACATGGTGAAGGTTTCTTATGAACAGAAGCCGTTCCGCCGCGAAGTGATGCGCACCTACGGTGCATCCGTCACCCCGTCCCCGTCCATGACGACCGACATCGGCCGCAAGATCAACGCCGAATTCCCGGGCACCACGGGTAGCCTTGGCTGCGCTATTTCCGAAGCTGTGGAAGCCGCTGTGAAGCAGCCGGGTTACCGCTATGTTCTCGGTTCCGTGCTAAACCAGGTGCTCCTCCACCAGTCCGTCATCGGTCTCGAAACGAAGGCTGCACTCGACAAGATCGGCGTGAAGGCCGACCTCATCATCGGTTGCGCTGGCGGTGGTTCTAACCTCGGTGGTCTCGTGAGCCCGTTCATCGGCGAAAAGCTCCGTGGCGAAGCCGACTACGATATTCTCGCTGTGGAACCGGCAAGCTGCCCGAGCTTCACTCGCGGTAAGTACGCTTACGACTTCTGCGACACCGGTAAGGTCTGCCCGCTCGCCAAGATGTACACGCTCGGTTCTAGCTTCATCCCGTCTGCAAACCACGCTGGTGGCCTCCGCTACCACGGCATGAGCAGCATTCTCTCTGAACTTTACGATCAGGGACTCATGCGTGCAACGTCTGTCGAACAAACTAAGGTCTTCGAAGCCGCAAAGCTTTTCGCCCAGACCGAAGGTATCCTCCCGGCTCCGGAATCCAGCCACGCCATCCGCGCAACGATCGACGAAGCTCTCAAGTGCAAGGAAAGCGGTCAGGCCAAGAACATCGTATTCGGTCTCACCGGCACGGGTTACTTCGACATGGTTGCTTACCAGAAGTTCAACGACGGCGAAATGAGCGACTACATCCCGACGGATGAAGACATTGCCAAGAGCCTCGCCCAGCTTCCGAAGGTCGAAGGCTAATCACAAGTTGTCATTAAGCAGAAACGCCCAGCGGATTGCTGGGCGTTTTTCTGTTTCATAAAAGGCAAAAACAAAAACCGGGCGCTTTCGCGTCCGGCTTTTAAAAGCTAACCAAAGTTATTAGGCTTCTTCAGGATAGACAGAGACCTTCTGGCGCTTTGCATCGAGGCGTTCGAACTTCACAGTGCCATCAACGAGGGAGAACAAGGTAAAGTCCTTGCCCATACCGACATTGTTGCCCTTGTGGAAGTGAGAACCGCGCTGACGAACGATGATGTTGCCAGCCTTGACGGTTTCGCCCGCATACTTCTTAACACCAAGGTACTTGGCGTTACTGTCGCGGCCGTTACGTACTGAACCTTGACCTTTCTTATGTGCCATGGATTAAGCCTCCTTAGCCTTACGCAGAGAGTTCTTCTTGACCTTAGCCGGCTTCGGAAGTCCCTGAGCGATCTTTTCCTTGCGAGTGAGCGGCTTGTTCTGAACCTTCTGCTTAGCAAGGGCAGCCACGCGAGCGCGGTTGCGGGTAATAACTTGAGGGTCAACGACTGCAGATTCAGCGCCGGAGCGGAGTTCCGTGACGAGCACCTCGGTATAGCCCTGACGATGACCGTTACGACGTTCGTAACGGGTACGACGCTTCTTCTTGAACACGATAATCGTGTCTTCCTTGCCATGGGCGAGAACTTCGACCTTGACAGATGCGTCATTCAGGACAGGGGTGCCGACTTGCACTTCTTTTCCGGAGAAAAGAAGAACGGACTTGAGCTCCAGTTCAGAACCAACAGCTGCGTCGATCGTCGGGACCTTGTAGGCCTTGCCGAGTTCGACTTTATACTGGAAACCACCTGTTTCAACAATAGAATACATTTTTGTAATCCTTTTTAGGTTGCTATTGGAGTCCCAAATTTAGTAATAAAGCACAAAAAATCAAAGGGGATTAAGGGTAAAAATGAGGAAAATTGGCTAAAAAAGCAAGAATTCATAGACAAAAAGGCAATAACAGCCGTTTTATTTTCACAAAAAGCGTCAAACCGGGCACTCCAGTTCAAAATCATCAGCACTTTTTAAGTTTTTCGCCTCACCCACCCCGTCCAAACGCACGCGCAACTTTTTCAAAAAAAGCACGCATGTGCAACCAAAAAGTTCGCACGTCCCCACCGTATATAATGAACATAAATTCAGAATCATTTTCATTACTATTTTATTACAAACAAAGAAACAAAACTTTATATGATACTAAGATGATACAAATTAATACATTTATCCAAAAGCATCTTACTTTTTGACCAATTTATTTTCGCAATACTACAAAAATAAAAGTTTCGTGTAAGTTAATTCCTTTAATTTATTTTTATCATTTACGCCCGCTAACACAAAGTTAGTTTAAACAAAACAAACAAAATAACCTTTACACATAAGGAGGATGCATGAAACATCTATCTATGTTTCTAATGTCATGCTTAGCAATTTCAACAAACGCTGCAACATACAACGCTCAAGGCAAAGCAATCAATAGCAAAGACGCCCAAAATCCAGGCATCGTAGTATACGAAAAAACAAAAGTTATAAACCAAAATAAAAAAACAAATCACAACATCTTAGCAAAAACAAATTCAAACGACAGAGTTACAAAATCATACGCAATCTACAATTCAGACGAAAGCATTTATTACATGGATGGATACAAGAAATCGTTCAAAGCCTTTTTCGACACCTATGTGAATCCACGTGAAGAACGAGACGCCCCGAGAAACAATTACCAGCCACTCAACCTATCAAACAACGCAGCACGATACAGAAGCAATAACGGCGACGAATGCAAAGTAGTCGCAGGAACTCTACCAACTAACAAACATTTCTACAAGCAAAACGATCGTCAAATGCTTTTAGATTACGTGACGGGAACATCTTTCGGCGTAAGCATCTACGACAATTACGACAAAACTAGTTTTACCTGCAATTCCACAGGAAACCACCTACACCTAAGCTTATGTTTGGGAAGTCTAGGTTCGGGAATCAACATCTACAATGTTGTCGGCGACAAAAAAATAGACATAACAAAGCAAAGTTGCAAAAATGAAACCCAATCCAATCAATACGCTCTACGCGACTACAAATTAGGAATAGACCATTTTTTTGCAGACAAGCTCGTGTCTGCAATCGCACCTTACGCCACAAGGTACACAATTGATGAGGGTGATGCAAGAAAACAAGGTAAATTTGCAGCACATCCTCAGAATCCATACACGCTCGACATGCATATAGGCAACACAATCGCCACATCATCAAAGAACGTCGTCACCTATAACGAAGAATCGGCTTATTTGGACGATTACATATACAATAATCGCGTGATTGAATTCGTTCCTTACACAGAAAACGGAACAAAAACCGGAGCTGGCATCGCAATGAACGCAATAAGTGTAGGCGGAATTGAGCAAATCTACTATGAAAATGGCACACAAAAAGGTCTTTTCGTAAACAAAGTTAACGTACCCCGTTTACCATACGCAGCAGGTTACGCAAAACCTGAAATATACCACTTGGGCAACATGTATTTCAAATACGACAAACAAGTTATCGAATATGGTCCCCAAAACGCTCTTGCACAACACGTTAGAGGTTATTCAGACAACTGGGGAGCATCATCTCTTGCTGCAGCCATGACGGCAGTCCTTCTTTCAAAACAACCATTCTATAAATGGCATCCAGAAGTAGTGAAAGCACTTTGGCTTACAGCCTATAGTGAAGAGCTACCCAATTTGTACTACAACAGTAATAAAGTACTCGTCCAAGGAAAGCATATATCAACTATACAGGAATTGATGTCAAAAAACGTATCTCGTTATTGGTACGGAAACAACGATGATTTCTTCAAAAACGAAACAGAGACTTTCGTCGCTAGCGTAGAACCAGGAAAGAAATACGCCGCAGCAATCGCATGGCTAGTACGTGGAGACTACGCTTTGAACGAATCAGAAGTATCATCAAATTATACTTTAACGATAAAAGATAGTAAGACGGGAAAAATACTGAACACACCTGAAAATTCCGTTGCAACCTATCGATTTGCGGAACTTATCATTCCTGCTGGAGTTACACAACTTAAATTTGAAATCAAACGTATCAAAAACACCGGAGACAGAATCATCCTCGGATTCAACTTGCATAAAGTTTCAAGCAATTAAAAAACACCCTGCATAGGGACACAGATTTTCAAATATTTATTTGACTATCGAATAGAATCTCAGAGTCGTTCTTTATAGAACGGCTCTTTTTTCATCGCAAGCAAATCACAAACAAGATAAACAACTTTTAAACCAAATCGGGAATGATTTCACAAAAGAATTTTATTGCGACAGGGGTTTTAGGGGCGGAGCCCTTAGGCGAAGGGGTGATGGAGGGTTCGACAGGCTCACCAACCTTTTCTATGGCATTGCCTGTCAAAACAGAAATCAGGGGAAGGCTTTCCCCTTCAAGTGGGCTAATAACAGGAGATTCCCGATCAAGTCGGAAATGACAGCATCGTGTTTTTACTATCTTTACTTCGGAATTTTATAAAGGATCCCCTAATGAGCAAAATTATCAGCCTTGATGGCGATTGGCAGATGATCTGGGACACGGAAGACACCGGCATCTCCAATCGTTGGTATGCAACGTATCCTGAAAAAACACAGACTGTTAGCGTTCCCCACATCTGGGAAAGAGCTTTTGACAAGCTTTTGATGGCCCAGGACTGCGCATTCTATTTCAAGAGATTCACGATTGACGACGAAAAGCAGGTCACAAAGCGCATTTTCCTCCGCTTTGAAAAGATCGCAACACACGCCACCATCTGGCTTAACGGTAAACTTTTGGGCGACCACTTTGGCGCTTACACGTCCTTTGTCATTGAAACTCAGAAGGCAATCAAGCTCGGCGAAGAAAACATTCTCTGCATCCGCGTTGCAAACATGGGTGCAACGAACAGCCGCATCGACTTCGGTCGCGAAAGCAAGGAAGGCGCAAACGACCGCTACGCCCACCCGGGAGAAATGCCGGTTGGCCTCCCCTGGTCGCAGTATCCGTATGGCGGTATCTGCGGTCACGTGGACTTGATTCTCGGCAACGCCGCATTCATTTCTGACATTCACGTCGAACCGGACATGGACCAGGAACGCGTTTCTGTCGAAGCATTCTTCAACAACCCGCGTGGTTACCAGTCCCGCCTCCGCATCCTCATGAAGAACCCGAACGGCGACGTTTACGAATTCTTCAAGGACATCAAGCTCGAAAAGGAAAACGCCACGCAAAAGTTCTTGCTTGGCATCAAGGACTGGAAGAAGGACAAGTGCGTCTGGAGTCCGGAACGTCCGAACCTGTTTGCCATCGAAATGCAGCTCGAAATCAAGGGCGCCAAGGGCAAGGCTCCGGAATACACCTTCCCTGTCGTGAAGACTTTCGGCTTCCGCAAGTTCGACTGCCTCAAGGGTGACTACTACATCAACGACTCCATCGTGAAGCTCATGGGCGTGAGCTACAACCAGCAGTGGAGCGAAGGCGGCCTCTGGACAGACCAGAACCCGGCTCTCGAAAAGGACTTGAACGCCGTGAAGGCAGCAGGCTTCAACGTCATCCGTTCTTGCGGCGCTCCGCTCAGCAGCACGGCTCTCGACATCTGCGACAAGATTGGTTTGTTTGTGTTCCAGGAATTCCCGATCCACACGATGCGTTCTACCGCACAGGGTCTCGAAATCACGAAGAAGCTCATCAACGACATGGTGCGTGACCAGCACAACCATCCGTGCATCGCCGCCTGGATTCTCGGTTCCGAAAACGGAACATTCATGCTCCAGAACGGTAACAAGCTCTTGAACGCCATTAGCCCGATCGACACCTGCCGCCCGGCTATCAGCAACTTCAACAGTATCTACCTCGACAACGAAGCAAACTTCCACAAGGATACGGGTAAGATTATCCCGGTTTCCATCGACCGTATTTCGCAGTACGCCACGATGCGCGTGAACCCGCGTTTAAACCCGAGTGCCGCTTACACGCACTACCTCGCCCACATGCTGGACAAGGAAGACGAAGAACTCATGGTGCCGGATACGGGTCTTGGAGACAGCCACTTCCAGGATGAAGAAGAACCGATTTTGAACGATATCGAAAACAAGGTTTTGGTGACGCTCAAGAACAATACGCTCTTCCCGAAGCGCGCAACCACCATCGCCGGTCCTCGCAGCATCAAGAGCCAGAAGGCGATCAAGAACGAATTCAAGTCTGTGGAAACGTTCGTCGACGATAGCAAGCTCTCCATTTGGCCGAACTTTGAATCGTTCAACGCCGATGTTTACCGCATCGCCCTCAAGAGCAAGTACGACCAGATTACGGCATTCCAGAGCAACCCGCAGATTTCTGGTTTCTTCCTCGACCAGTGGGCCGACAACGGCACCGACTTTAGCGGCCTTAACGACGAAAACAGAAAGTCCAAGGGCGTCCAGAATTTTGCTCGTGAAATCACGACTCCGAGCCGCGTGCTCATCAGCGAACTTGAACACGTTGCCACACCGCAGAGCGAAGTCAGCTTCCAGCTCACGCTTTTGAACAACAGCCGTTTGGAAGATGTGGAAATCGAAGTTTCGCTCCTCGACGCTAAGGACAAAGTCCTCAACACGCAGAAGGTCATGCCGGAAGAACCTGCCGAAAAGAAGACTCTTACGCAGCTTGGCATTTGCACGTTGATGGCTCCGCGCGCTACCGGTTTGTACAAGATTAAGCTCACGCTCAAGGATTGCGGCAAGGAAATCCATTCTAGCTACGAAGACTTGATCGTGATTGAACAGGCCGACGTGAAGGACGCCATGAGCAAGGTTTGCTTCTTGGATAACTATGACGAATCGAGCGATGTGCTCGCCGCTCTCGACGGTTCCGAACAAATTATCTTCACTGCAAACTTGAGTTCTTGGCCAGATGAAATCTTGGAAAAGATTATCGATGTCACGAAGAACGGTGGCAAGACTTTGTTGCTCTCCGATATGACGACTGAAGATATCGACCTCTTGAACCAGAGCCACAACTTCGAAAACAAGATCGAAGCCCACTGGACAACGGGTGCAAACGAATTCAGCTTGCACTACTTGCCGAAGGATTCTCCGCTCCTCGCTGTGTTCGGTGGCAACGGCGTTCTCGACCACAACTCTGCATCGGCTATGCCGGGCATTTCGTTGAACGAGCTCGCTGGCGCTAAGGTCTATGCACGTTCCGTGACGCTCAAGGATGGCGAAATCAAGACGGGTGTGGACCTGCAGCTCGTGCCGTTTGGCAAGGGTCAGATCATGTTCAACCAGTTCAGCGTGATTGAAGGCTTGGAAACGAACGCCCTTTCGGATGCTCTGTTCACGGCAATCGTGAACTTGCTGTAATCCAGAATCGGCATAGTTCAAACGCAATTACAAGAGTCCCGCCCTGGTGCGGGACTTTTTCGTTTTCTATATTTGCTCTTATGACACAGAATAACGTTAATTTGGAAAAATACTCTGACGAGCTCGCCAACAACGCAAAGAACGCGAGCAAGAAAATTCGTACATTGAGCGCTGAAAAGCGCGCAGCCGTGCTCGCACGTGTTGCAGAAATCCTCCGTGCAAAGAAGCCGGAAATTCTCGCCGCCAACAAGATTGACCTCGAAGCAGCCGCCGGCAAGCTCGACGATTCCAAGATGGATCGCCTGACTTTGAACGATGCCCGCATCGAATCCATGGCCAAGGGTGCCGAAGAAATCGCCGCATTTACCGACCCGCTTGGCCGCGTTCTTGAATCTCGTGAACTCAAGAACGGCATCAAGATTAGCCGTGTCGCTGTGCCGATAGGTTCTGTGTTCTTTATTTTTGAAAGCCGCCCGAACGTGACGATTGACGGCGCTTGCCTTTGCTTTAAGGCGGGCAATGCCGTGATTCTCCGTGGCGGCAAGGAATCGCTAAACTCTGCTAAGTGCCTCGCCGGAATTTTCCACCAGGCTCTTGAAGAAAACGGCGTCGACAAGGATGCCGTGCAGCTCGTGACCGAAACGAGCCATGACCTCGTGGGCATGCTCTTGCAGCGTAACGATTGCCTCGACCTCGTGATTCCCCGCGGTGGCGAACGCTTGATCCGCGCCGTCGTAGAACAGAGCAAGATTCCTGTCATCAAGCACTTCAACGGCATCTGCCATGTGTACGTGGACAAGTCCGCCGACATGGAAAAGGCAGTGAACATTCTCATCAACGCCAAGACGCAGCGCACGTGTGTGTGCAACGCCATGGAATGCGTGATTATCGACCGCCACATTGATGATGCAAACGTCAAGAAGCTCATTGATTGCCTCGCCGATCGCGGTGTGGAACTCTTTGGCAACAAGGATGCCCAATCGCACGACAGCCGCATCAAGGACATCGGCGATGATAGCAACTACCATCACGAATACCTCGCCCTCAAGGCAAGCGTCAAGTTCGTCGATAACGTCGAAGAAGCCTGCGACCACATCGAAAAGAACAGCAGCCGCCACACAGAAGCCGTTGTTGCAGAAGATGCAAGCGTTCAGGACTACTTTGTCGCAAATGTCGATAGCAGCAGCGTCATGGTGAATGCCAGCACACGCTTTGCAGACGGTGGCGAATACGGTCTCGGTGCTGAAGTGGGCATTTCTACGGACAAGCTCCATGCACGCGGCCCCATGGGCGTCGAAAGCCTCTGCAGCTACAAGTGGATTCTCCGTGGCAACGGACAGGTTCGCGGATAATTAGACGAAAGAACGGCGCTTCGCGCCTACAGACGAGAGACGAAAGATGAAGTTTGAAGACTTAATCAAAGAAGTAAAGTTCGAAGTGGAATTCGGTGGCGTGAAGCTCGCACCGGCAATCGTTCAGGACGCCGACAAGGGCGATGTGCTGATGATGGCATGGATGAACGAAGAAGCACTCCGCCGCACGCACGAATGTGGCGAAATGGTGTTCTGGAGCCGTAGCCGCAAGGAATACTGGCACAAAGGCGACACCAGCGGAAACGTGATGACGGTCGTCGAATGGGCCGCCGACTGCGACTCCGACGCACTGCTTTTCAAGGTGCGAATGAAGGGACCGCAGGTCGCTTGCCACACAGGCGCTCGCAGCTGCTTCTTTAAAACATGCGATAAGTAAAAATTCAGCTCGGCCAAAAGCCGAGCTTTTTTGTTACCAGTCTTATTACCAGTCCCCGATGCCCACACCTAGAGCGAACGTATGCCGGACAGTTCCAAGTTTTTTATTGTTCCCGACGCCTTCCTGCTTAAAGGAACCAAACTGGGCCATATACTTAAAGCGCAAAAAGCAGGAAACGGTCAAGTAACTGAATGCATTTTTCGGCGTTGTTGACCAGAATCGATAATCAATATTTGTTCCCAAAGCAAATTCATCCGAAGCATCTGCATGGGCAACACTTTCAAAACTTGTCCTTGAATAACCTAAAAACGGTTCAACACGAATATACCGGGAATCAAATGCGGTAAAGCCCAAATTCAAGCCATACGTAACATCTTCCTCGCTTACATCATCAGAATCGTTTTTAAAATCAGGCTTTAAATAAGTAATCATCCCATAGGAATAGTAGCCGTTCAAGCTAAATCTCCAAGAACGGAGAGACAATTCAATCATGAATGATGTCCCCATCTTATTATTCAAATAATCCGTTGCATCACCACTCAACGTACCCATCCATTTGTACACGTACAAATTGCTCCCGCCCGTATAATATTTATGTGCAAACGGATCCTTGCGATAAAGGCGATGTCTATCCATTATTTTTTGAACAAACGGAATAATCTGATCCTTCAAATAAGAACTATGGACTGAAGAAGGATAATTTTGAACAAAATTTTGAGCAGTCAATAAAAAATCTTCGGCGCAAGTGGTATCCTTGATAAAATAGATATAGCGCACAGAATCCGAGGAATTAGAGAGTTTGGTTTTATAGCCTAGGAGAATTTCGGAATAAAGCAAAGTCTTGTACAAATCTTTAGATTCCTGCTTAATGTCCGAAGAATCTACGCGGGCAATCAGCGAATCCGCAATAGGCTTGTCAAAAGGCGAAAGATGTCTGTACAAATAGAGATTTAAGCCATCATTTTCCCTAAGGCGCAAATCAAATTTCTTCGTGTATGCAGAATCTAGAAACGCACGCCTGCCATCCGTATAAATCGCGATTGCATTTTCGAAACGCTTGAGTTCCATATCCACTAGATATTCCTCAAACAATTCCAGCGGAGCGCCTGCACTCACGTTTTCCCTAAGGTAATCAAAAGCGGTCGCAGCGCGTTCATAATCTTCGTTTTTCAAGGATTCATGCAGCACTTCGCGAGCACGCAAGAACAGAGACTTCTTGGAAACCATCTGCGATTCTTGCGCCCAAAGACTAGCCGATGCAAGGCAAAGAAATATCAAGACGAACAAAGAACGCATTTTCACCATTTACCAGAGTTCCGCACCAATACCAAAAGCAAAAGTATGTCTAACGGCGCTAAAGTCCTTGCCGTTGTTACAGCATTTTTCTTCAACAGAACCAATATGCATCATGTACTTAAAGCGCAACAAGAACGAATGCGCATAAGCCCCCACAGACGATGGCTGAGCCGCATAAAAACGGAAGTCGACATTATTGCCCAACATAAATTCAGGAACAAGCGTTGTACTTGCAAGATGATCATATCTCAGGCTAGACACACCGACAAAAGGTTCTACTCGCAAATATTTCGAATCGTAAGCAACAAACCCAAGACTTGCGCCAACCGCCCACGTTCCTTCACGTCCATAGATATTTATACCCCCCGAAGACATCTCCTTTACATCAACATCGCACTTTTTAAAATTATATCCGGTAATATAACCAAACGACCAGAACAAGCTCAAATCAAAGCGCTTCACACGGAAATCCAAGCCAAGCATAATGGGCGTATCCGATTCGTAATTCAGATAATCGCTCCCCTCGCCTGTCATAAAGCCAAAGCCCATGTACATATAAAATCCAAATCCACCCGTATAGTACTTTTGTCCCAAAGGATCCTGTTTGAACTGTTTTTGCTCTTCCAAATACTTTTGGACCGGGCCAATAAACAAATCCTTCAAATACGCGGCATGATCCGAATAAGGATACTCCTCAACATACTTTTTGATCAAAGCGAGGAATTCCTCAAGAGAAGACAAATCTTCATTATAGTTCAAAACAACAACGTCGTCCCCTTCACCCACCGTAGAAGCGTGAGCAGCAACAAAGTCCAAATAAATGAGGGTCTTGTGCAAAAGTTTGTACTCTTGCCTTTCATCCGAAGCATCTATGCGCACACATAATGAATCAACAAATCGCTTATCCATTTTATTCGTTTGTATCAGATAACGATTCAACAAATCTTCAACTTCAACACGGCTTACAGCAGGGCGCGTGTAGTTTTTATCAAAGATATCCCGGTGAATGTCTCCGTAGAAAACAAGAGCATCCTCAAATCGGCCCAATTCAAGATTCACCAAATACTCTTCCATTTCCGAAAGCGGAGCACCATTCTCCACATTCGTTTTCAAGTAGTCCAACGCTTCACCGGCACGTTCGTAGTCTCGGCACTCCAAAGACTTTCGAAGAACATCTCGAGCACGGTCATACAGTTCTTTTTTGGATGGCTGAGAGAAAGCCACGACACTAAGCAAAAGCAATGAAAGTAGAATTCGCATTTTCATAATTTACCACAAATAAATTCCAAGTCCAAGATTGAAGAAAAAGCTAGTCGTTTCGCCCTTAACATACTTATGATCAAAATCAATATTTGAAAAACCAAGTTTGCCTACAAGAGAAAAACTGGAGAAAGCATGATCGGCATAAAAGAGGAAAGCCGTAATGAACTTGAAATCCACATTCACAGCAGCAGTAAAAGTCATCGGGCCAGAATCATTGCCATAAGCCACCCATTCGTCATCTTTCGGGCGCATTTCCATAAACGATTTACCCCAAGCGATATAGGGGCGCACCTTAAGATAACGGCTGTCAAACGCCACAAAGCCAAGCCCGACCTCATAAGTATGGCTACCCGTCATTCCATTATTGACGAGTTCACCCAAAATGGCAAAGCGCTTTATTTGAGCATAGATTTCAATGTTTATAGGTAAATTTTCGACTTCAAAGCGTTCCCTGTTGTAAAAGTTCTTGGAACCAGAAGCTCCACCCAATGAGATAAAGAGAGCGTTCAAGCCAAAGCCGCCAGAATAGAGTTTTTCCTGAATGATATTCTCTTTTTGCTCCTTACGCCTTTGCAACATGAATTCCACAGGATCCATCCTTGAAAGAGGCAAGTAAATGCAATTCTTTATCCACGGAACATCAGGATCATTCGAATAGTCAGCAATAAGCGATTCCGCCAAATGCAAAACAATCGTTCCATACTTTTCGCTCTTGTACGCTTCAGGGAGCAAGAGCAACATTTTGAGCTTATCGCGTTTGCGCTTCGGAAGCTTTTTCAGGACTTCTTCATTCAATGAATAAAATTCATTTTTGAATTCAGTGCGTTCACGCAATCTCTGTTGAAGATATATTTCCAATCCGTCTTGAGATGCAAACACGACATTCTGTTCGTAACGGGACGTATCATAAACACCACGATAAAATTCTACTAAATAATCAAGCAGCTTATCGTACTTTTGGATTTCAATATAAATCACTTCCTTTTCAATAGAACTCAACGGAATGACCATGCGATTTTCCATTGTCGAGAGTGTATCCATAAGTTTCAAGACTTGGGAATAATCCTTTTCCTTCAATGATTCAAGAAGGTTATCACGAGCTCTGTAAATCGGCTCCATATCTGAAGATTCTGCCATCAGGCTCTGTTCAAATTTGTCTAGGCTTGGTTGTTCAGATTCGGCCGAATTTTCGGCAGAACCGTTGAGCATCAGACTCTTTTCAAATTCGTCAAAATTTTTATTTATTGATGGCTGTGCAAACGAGGCTATAGAGCAAAGCAATATCAAAAGGAAGAATGGTTTCATTTGTGAGCCTATTCCGGAAGATAGTACAGGTCAACAACAGACGCGGTAGAGCCATAATACTCGCCTGTCTTTTTCACAAAAACAAAGTTTGCACCTTGTTTCCTGGCTACGCTTTTAAAAACTTCCTCGTTACCAAAAGCACTTCCTGTCAACAGAAGCGTATTCACATGTTCTGCTTTTTCAGGAATTATCGGGAGCAAAGATGCCGGTATAATGGCAACTTCAACAGATTCATCAAGCGGCGCTCGTCGCAAGGATTGCTGAGTCCCATTTTGATTTGAACCTGCACATCCCGCAAAAGACAATGCGAGCAATGCAATAGAAATTTTCTGCCCAACCAATCTCATTTATCATCCTTCTCAAATTTATCAAGATAAATATACAAATTCACATCAGTCGGCAAGACAAACTCATTAAAAATTCAGTTCAAACAAACACAAACAACGTTTATTATTATCTATTGGAATCGGCCATGTATACATCGTTCCATTGATATGTATTCGATTTGAAAGATTTACTTAGCGAAGAGCCGTCAACAAGAGTTATGTCGCTTGATTTAGCCCTTTCTTTAGCATCTACTCCAAATTCACTATTGGTAAAAACAACAGGCTTAAAAACCTTTCCCGAATATTTTTCCTTGTAGACATTTGCGCCAACAGCCACTTCGCCCAAAGCTTCAACACCGACTTTGTTACGAGAATGTTTGCACTGAATAGCCAAATTGTCTTTGGAACCAAAAGCAAGCACATCGACGCCCTTATCACCACTGCGCGGAGTAACAACAGTCTTATACCCTAATGCAGCATAGAAAACAGCCACAAACGCTTCGAACAGATATTCATTCATATCATCAATATCCTCGAGAGCAACATAGGATTGGTCGTCCGCCATGGTCGTACCAAAAAGTTTTCCATCAAGTTCCTTCTGAACCACTTCAATACGATCGGTAGGATACAATGATGCAGACGCAAGGTGCGTTTTATTTTGTAGAAGAGCATCCAGCACAACATCAAACGAATCAAAGTTATCACACACAGCCATTGGGAAATGAACATAGACGTCCTTGGTCTGCCCAATACGATAAACACGATCTGTCGCTTGCATTTCCTTCGCAGGATTCCAATGACGGGAATAATGAATCACATGGTTTGCACCCACCACATTCAAGCCGACACCAGCAGCAAGTTGCGACATAATGATAACGTTGAAGCCGCTTTTTTCCTGGAAAATATCAACCGTTTTTTGGCGCGAGACTTTATTGCCCCTGTCAGATGTCGATGTATCGCCGTTGATGACACTCGCCTCGATTCCAAACTTTTGGAGCAAAATACGCTGGAACATCCGTTGCATATCGCGACGGTCCGTGAAGATAATCACCTTTTCGTTTTTCGCCCGAATATCTTCAAGAATCCGCATCGTTGCAGACAACTTTGCAGAACTACGAATCAAGTCATCTACAGAAAGGTGGTCTACATCCTTAAAATCCAAATACGGATGGTCACTGATTTTTCTCAAGCTCTGAATGCGTTCAAACGGATGGGCGTGAGTCTTTATTCCCAAGTTAATTGCGGCAACATAGCGGCTGTATTGTTCAGAAGGCATGGGAACTTTGTGATACTCCACATGTTTTTCGGGCAAGTCCTTACTCACTTCAGACTTAATGCGGCGAAGGAAGTAGCCACCCAATTCATGCCTCAACTTGTTTCCCAACATGGCGATATCGGTTTCAGCATCTTTGAGCGGGTCTTGGTACTTTCGGGCAAATTCCTTAGCGTTTCCAAGCAATCCCGGTACTGCAAAATCCATAATGCACCACAAATCCATGTAGGTATTTTCAACAGGAGTACCCGTCATTGAAATGCGCAAATCGCTTTTCAATGCTTTCGCTGCATTCGTCACCATAGCACCAGGGGCCTTCACTTTTTGCGCTTCGTCCAACACAATTACCGCAAAATCAATCGCAGCAAGAGTAAACTGTCCACGGCGCATAGCCTCATACCCCACAACCATGATATGCTTATAGGCATGAAATGCAACAAAGCCCTTATTTTCATTAGGAATGCGCTCTACAATTTCAATATTCATTCCTTCTTTAAAGAATCGCTTGTATTCACGAACCCAGTTTTCAAGCAAAGACACCGGAGCAACAATGAGATACGGTTTATTCGCAGCATTATTAAATCGAGAATGCCAATCGAGCATGTAAAGCACTTGAAGGGTTTTTCCAAGCCCCATATCATCGGCCAAAAGCCCGCCTTTTGCATTTTTAGCCAAATTCTGCAACCACGCAATACCTTCAACCTGATGGTCTTTTAGCTTGAATTCTTTTTGAAGATAAGGATTTTCTTCCAACGTAAGATGCTTTGGCAAATAATTCTGTTCCTTGGTGACATCGTAACCAGTCACTTCCAGATTTTCTTCAATCAGAAGCACTTCGTGCTGTTTCTTTTTCTCTTCAATAGAATTCGGGCCTGTCGCGGTAACAGCTTCTTTTTTACGAAGCTGTTCTTTAGCAAACTTTTCCATTTTCTCGGCTTCACCGATGGAAATATTCGCGCCCTTGTATTCGCAATATGGTTTATTTTCTCGCTTTGCCGTAGCTATAGCTTCGCTAAATTCAGCGAGTTCCGTTGCATTCTTTATGGCGATTTTCGTTGTACCATTCGTACGGTCTTCAACTTCGAAAGAAGGAATCCACTGCGATTTATAAGGCGTAATAAACGGATAGACTTTCGGTTCATACAAGCCCTTTCCTATCACTCGGTCGCTATAAAAAGCAGACAAATCAGTCACTTCGGGATCAAAGAATTCTTCCGGATGTTCTACAATGGCCTTGATTTCTTCTGGATTTTTGACTTTGCGTTTTTGCTTGACTTTCTTGAGCGATTCCTGAACCGGAGTATCCAAGACAACAATAGTCTTCTGTACCCCTTTTGCCATCGGATAATGGTCATGGACTTCCGAACTGCCATCAAACTTTTTAACAAATTCATCATTTGATGAATCATCAATGGAGGGAGTAATTTCAAGTTCACCATTGTTATAAGAAATGTCAAGCCGAACATTCTTTGGCAAAACGACATTTCTGTTATTTAAAGTTTCGTCAAGCGCCGAAGCAGATTCTTTAGACAGCTCCTTGATTTCGGCAAAGCTCTTGTAAGACTCCAATTTACTTTTAGACTGCAATCCATTAAATTCAGCCAACGCTTTTACAAGGCGATATTGTTCTAGAGTCAGCAGATATTCAATCTGTTCACCTTTGACTATCAACGAAACGACAGGTCCTTTCTGCTCTTTTTTAGGAAGTTCATCGCCACACGGAGCAAAAGACTTGTAAGAGACCTCATAGGTGAATGCGGGCGTAAAGGGAATTCCCTGATGGGAAACAAGAATTTCAAACGGATAGAGTGGCGGAAGCCCCACAATTTCGCGTTCAAATTCATTTAGCTCATAGACATTTTCAAAGGGAACATCTATACCGCCATCCGCAAGTAGCGTGGCAAAACCATTATCCGTCAACGTCTTCAAAAAAGGAGCGTTGGTATTATCAAAGACAAAACTTGTTTCCGTAATTTTGATACTATCTAACATATCGTTTCATCCACATAAGAAGAGGATATTCCCAGTTACTCGATTTATGGACCATTCTGCAACTGTAAGCGTAAGAAGTATCCATATTCGGAAGATAAGGCTTTTTCAAATCATTTACCGAATATATGCGATTAGCACCCAGGAGTTGGTCCACATTTTCATCATTTCGGTAGATGTACAAGGCATTTCCCTTTTCCGAAAATTCAATAAACTTGTACGAACCAATGGTCATTACAAACGCATACGCACTGGTCTGCGACGCAGTAACCTTAAAGCAGTAATCCAAGGAATCCTTCAACGATTCAATTCGCGACAAGCGCCTCTTGCCATCTGCGGGTCCAATGACTTTAACATCCGAAATAGTCTTAGTCAACTGTAACCAAAATTCTTTACGCCGCGGGTCAACGATCAACGTTTGGAAAATTTCGTTGATATATTCTTGAATCAGCCAAAAATTCACGATTTGCCGTGCATTTTCAACTTTTTTCTGCAACTCGGAATCTCTCTTATCAAATAGAGTCCATTTGCCTTTATCGGCCGGATGACCAATCCGACGCAATGCCATAGACTGTAATTTCAATTGATCGCGTTTTACCGAGCGTTCTTCACAACCCCTTATAAAATCAGAAAGAACAATCATGCTCGTATCAGAGTTGCCATGTTCTTCAAGCACGTTATCAAGAGACTGCGGAATCCCTTTCCCGACATCCGCTGTATAGAAAGTACGAATGACTTTCTGGAAATATTCTGAATGGATCATATCCTTGGGAAAGTCGATAACTGACTTAAAATCCAAAGGAGATTCATAACCCATTCTCAAATTTTTCCCAAGATTTACAGCACCATTTAATACTCTCGTGTTCCCCGCTTTAAAATAATCCAGTTTTTCTTTCCACTCGTTGTAACGGGATTGAGGACCTTTATAAGCTTTCAACTTTTTCAGAAAAAGATCATGCATTGGAGCAATTTCATCCGATACACTATTCCATTTGTTAAGGCAAACTCTCATCAAAGGAGCCAAATAGCGATCACCCCAGCCAGTATTAATTATCGTTGCAATTTTTTCATAAGTCACGGGTCCACCGACAATATCCCCCGCAAAATAGCACATCAGACGGCGTTCCCGAATAGAGAATGGATCCTGTTCTGGGGTATTACGAAAATACGCTACAATTTTACGCCTTATCGCAAGAACCGCACTTTCTGAAATCTCAGTTTCTTCGACAACATCAAGTTTTGCAACAAGCGCCTCCATTTTTTGAAGGTGCTCATTCAAGAGAACTTCTAACTTAGCAGGAAAAACATTCTTCGCTCTTTTTACAAAAGCTTTCTTGTCGAAATCAGGGAGATTGATCATCAGAAAGTTCTCACTTTAAAGTTTTAATAATTTCTTCAATCTGTTCCTGAGCCTTGGTCCTGACTCTGATTTCAACACGTCTCGATTTTTCTTGTGTCGCTCTAGGCTGACTAAAAGAAAGCCCCGTTGCAATAATATATTTTCTCGCAAATTCCAAAAGTGTGGTATCTTTGGAAACATCCGTTTCTGTAAGTCCATATCTTAGCACATTTCGGCTACGAGCTTGCGACAAGTTCATATTGTACAGATAATTGCGTTCAAGAGTTTTGCACAAGCTGTAGCAGGGAGTTGAATCCGTATGTCCTTCAATACGAATTTCCTCAATATGCTCACGGAATTTTTCGCCATCCAAAATTTCAAGATACTTTGGAAAGAAAAACTTCATCATCGATTTATACCGAGGCGGGAGCAAGGTATCCCCCGAAGCAAACAGGACCGGAGTTCCATCCAACGCAATTTCATTGAAACGAACGGTCAAAGTTGCAGAATCCAATTCTGCACCCCACACATTCAAAGAATCTTTAAACGTAGATTTCAATTCCTTGTATATTTCGTCTCTTGTATCCTGATACTTGTTAATGGCCTGTTTTTTAATATTGTCCTGTTTTGTAATCTGCCAAACAAGGGCGATAATCAAAAGAACAAAGACAAACATCAAACCAGACATCATGTCACCTGTAGACATCGCAAACGGATTTTGGTCACCGCCTGCATCTAAAGTTATTTTATGACGTCTAGCCATTACTTTCTTGCTCCATTCAGCACATTCGGGAGTTTTTCCAAAGTATCACTCAATTCCCCATAAGTATTTGAAAGACTTTCAGAAACCTTGGTCACATTCTGCGTGTAGGCATCCAAAAATTCTTTAGTCCGCTTCGCAACAGTTTCAGAATACTGATTCAGGCCATCACTCAGTTCCTTGAAGATACCTTCTAGCGACTCGCTAATTTCCGAGAATTCCTGAGCATATTGCGCAGAAACTTCCTTCGAGTGGTCCAGCGATTCTTCAATTTGCTTGAAAGTATGATCCGTTTCTTCGATGGATTTCTTATAAGTCTGCACCAAATTATCTTGCGATTGTTGCAATGACGTAGCAGAATTTTCAACATGACCAGAAGCAGATTCCAATTTGCTAGCCGCAGATTCCACAGTCTTATGCAATCGTTCAAATTTTGTAAGCAAGGCTGCAGTTTCTTTCAGAGTTGCTGTCGATGCATTTGCCTGCTTTTCAAATTCCTGCATAAGAGCCACAGACTTGTCATTCATCTGAGACTGCTTTTCAACCAAATTTGCACCCACTTGAGCCGTTTGTGCATTAGCGGCAGAAATCTGTTCGCTCATCTGCCCCACATTATTTTGAATATTCTCTGTCAGTTTTTGGAGGATTTCAGGCAAAGTTGACATCGTATCGGATGCGTTATCCAATTGACGCCCAAGAATTTCAAGTCTTTCGGTAGTTGCATTTGACACAGAATTCTTAAGTTCATCAATCATTTCCATGATGCTCCTGCGCAAGTCATCACCAATGCTACTTGCCATCGATGCCGCAGGGCTCTGAATTGCCTTGGTCAGTTCATCCAATTTTTGCATCAAAGGTTCAAGAGCGCTTTCTCTCAACCCATCGCTCAAGCGGTCATAGAATTCTTCAAGCACACCTTCAATCATGGATTTCTGTTCGGCGCAGGATTTCATCACAGCATTCAGCATATTGCCCGAAGTTACCGTATTGCCATTGCCATCGATCGCGGTAAAGTTTTTGGTCATTTCAGCCGCAACAAACTTTATCTGAGAATCCATAGACTTGTTCATTTCAGAAACAAGGCCCTTGACAAGATAGGACATATCCTTCTTTTGACGTTCCTGAATAATAGTCTGTTTTTCAAGTTCCGAGATATAGTACACTTCATCAAGCTTGTCCGATATAGTGACACACTTTTTAGTCAAAATATTCAAGCTATATTTTTCAGCCAAGGTATAAATCGTAGAAAGAAGCATACCAGCCACAGAAGTGACAAAAGCGGTTTTCATACCCGCAATCAAGCCTCCAACACCTTTGATTAATTGGTCAGGATTGTCTTTTATCTGAGTCAAATCAATATCACCAAGACCAATCGTAAGGCCAATGAATGTTCCCAGAACACCAATACCGACAAGGATGCCAGCAGCAGCGCCCATTGCATTGACATTAATTTTAGCAGCTGTCAGAATGGCTCCCAAATTGAAATAGTCCGATGCAAATTCCGATGTTTTAAGCGAATCATCTCGGTCCTTAAAACAAATCGTTCTTTTATACTCTTTAGAGATAAACCTCGTCACCAAATAGGGCTTTTCAAGGTATTCCAGCAAATTCGGTCGATTGGCAACATTCCCTATTTGAGAGATGGTAATCTTGCATATTTTAATAACTTTCCAAATATAGTAGACAAATATGATAAACAAGAAAATCAGAACAACGAGGGTGCATGTATCACCCATAATTTTTCCAATGAAATTCATAGAAGAAAGCCTCTACTAATAGCAATTATTTTTACTAATAATAATTTTTTTACTCGCAATCCAAGCAAGTCCATTCGACAACGCCGTCGCCATGGCCATCAAAACGTTCACGAGTGTACTTTTCAATATCAATAAGGAATCCAATATCGCCCGCATTTTCGGTACAACAACCATCGCAGTCGCTATCGGAACACATATCATAAACTACGGCGTCAATCGTGGAGCCGTTCATGCGGAGTCTAAAAGTTTTGAGCTTATACTGTTTCCAGTCCTTTTCGTGAACGGCAATGATGTTGTGCTGGCTCACCCATTCTTCGGTCATTTGACCTTCAACACCGGCAAAGTAGCCAGCCCATGTGCAGCCATTGTACTCGATGCATTCTTCGCTGTCGGGTTCCGGCCAAGACGTGTACCATGTGAGATTTGCCTGATGCCAAACGGTATCCGCGACGGTTTCGCTCGAAGACGAAGGCGCGCTCGCCGAAGATGAGGAGTCCGGAAGGACCGTTGAATTATCCGTTGTACAAGCCACAAATGCACCTGAGGCGCAAGCAACAGCGAATGCAAAAAACATACTTCATAAAAAATTTCATCAAAAAAGAACCTTTAACTTTTAATCCATAATCGCTATACCGAGGCTTATCGCGAATATGTGATTGATATAGTAGTTTTCGTGTTTGACATCGCGGTATTTATCGGAGAATGACCCAAATTCCGCAATATACTTAAGACGAAGCATAAGTCCCAAATTAAAACCGATTTCACCCGCATTAATATAGCCCGAATCAAAGCGAAAATCTACGTTTCCTCCCATAATAAACGTAGAGAAATCCATATCATCATTACCATTATTGAAGATATTTCCACCAAAACCAATAAAGGGCTGTAATTCCACATAACGTGAATTGAAGACCGCATAACCTAAAGTAAGCCCAAGAGATTCGTCTGTTTCTTCATGACTGCGGTCATATTCAGTAAAGCAAACACCATCGTAGAGGTAAGGTAAACTATGTATCAGTCCCCAACCATAGTAAAAGCCTACCGCCACTCGCGATAGCTGCAATTCGAAATCAATAATGAACGGGAACCCCATCCTCACATCAAGATACTTATTCACATCACCCGTAGTAGTACCAACCCACGAGCCAAAGAATAAAGCGATATCGATCCAATAGCTCCGTTCGTCATCGGAACTTTTCCCGGATGTGCCGACTGGTTCTGCCCACAGGCAGGTCGATGCAAGCAGTAGAATGGCCAGCAGACTTTTAAATTTGTTCAGAATCATTTGATAGAAATATAAAAAAAGAACCCGCAACAAACGGATTCTTTTTAGTGGTTAGTACGCAGTGACTGGTAAACAGGGGAAGACAATTGTGGAGCTAAGCTCCACCACTGTCAACTGTCTACTGCCTACTGTCTACTAATTAGCAGCCGAGCTTTTCGAAGAGGTAAGCTTCGAGCTTGTCGATAGCGACGAGTTCCTGTTTCATGGAGTCGCGTTCGCGAACAGTCACGTAGCCAAGCTTTGCCGGATCGGATTCACCCTCGCCAACAGTGTCGAAGTCAACGGTCACGCAGAACGGCGTGCCGAGTTCGTCCTGACGGCGGTAGCGCTTACCGATGGACTGCGTTTCGTCGTATTCGACGTTCCAGCGGTTGAGGAGCTTCTGATAAAGTTCTTCGGCCTTTTCCTTGACCTTGCCCTTCTTCACGAGCGGGAGCACGGCAACCTTGACCGGAGCAACCTTCGGATCGAAGTGGAGCACGGTACGTTCGTCGTTTTCGAGCTTTTCGACTTCGTAAGCGTTGCAGAGAAGCACGAGGAGCAAACGTTCCACACCGAGAGACGGTTCAACAACGTACGGGATGTAGCGTTTGTTCTGAACCGGGTCAATGTATTCCTGCTTGACCTTGGATTCGTTCTGGTGCTGCGTGAGGTCGTAGTTCGTACGAGATGCGATACCCCAGAGTTCGCCCCAGCCGAACGGGAATTCGTATTCGACGTCGGTGGTGCCGTTACTGTAGTGGGAAAGTTCTTCCTTGGCATGTTCGCGGAGGCGGAGCTTTTCACGCTTCACGCCGAGATCGTTCACGAGCCATTCGAAGCAGTACTTACGCCAGAAGTTGTACCAATCGAGTTCAGTACCCGGTTCGCAGAAGAATTCAAGTTCCATCTGTTCGAATTCGCGAGTACGGAAGATGAAGTTACCCGGAGTAATTTCGTTACGGAAAGACTTACCGATCTGACCGACACCGAACGGGATGCGCGGGCGGACGTTGTCAACGATGTTGCGGAAGTCCACGAAGATACCCTGAGCGGTTTCCGGACGGAGATAGACCTTGTTGCCTTCGCCTTCAATCACGCCGATTTCAGTCTGGAACATGAGGTTGAATGCACGCGGCTTTGTCCAATCGGTCTTGCCGCAAGTCGGGCATTCAATCTTGTTGTCCACCATCATCTGGTGAACTTCGTCAAAATTCTTGCCAGCGCAGCAGCCTTCACCGAGCTTTTCTTCGAGGAGCTGGTCAGCGCGGAAACGTTCGTGGCAAGCGAGGCAGTCCACGAGCGGGTCAGAGAAGTTGCCCACATGGCCAGAAGCCTTCCAAACGCGGGGGTTCAAAAGAATAGAGCTATCGAGACCAAGCACATCGTGGCGGGAAGTCACGAACTTCTTCCACCAGAGATTCTTGATGTTGCGCTTGAGTTCCACGCCATACGGACCGTAGTCCCAAGTATTGGCGAGGCCATCGTAAATTTCGGAGCCGGGGAAAATGAAGCCGCGGCGTTTGCAGAGGGAGATGATGTCCTTGAGGGCATCCTGAACTTTCTTTGCCATTATATATCCTTTATCGGCCGTGCCCATGAGGCATGTTTTGGCCGGACTAGGAACCTACCTGGATGATAGGCCCTGACGGGGGGGTAAATATAGAATTTAGACGAGAGACTAGAGACGAGAGATAGAAAAATCAGAGGATTACCAAGCGTCTTTCATTTCATCTTTTAAATCATATAAGGTCTGCAAGAGACGGTTCACCATGTAATTATCATATTTGCCGACTTCAATACCGATAAAATTCATGCAAAACATATCGGCATATTCGACACCAAAGGATCCTGTGTCAAAACGATAATCAAAGAGGTTTTCAACAAATATTTTCGCATGGTTTATTTTCCGAACACTGGGAATTTCGCAAATTTCAGAGTGATGTTCGTTCAAATAGTTGTCCAAGATTTTATTGGGGCCATTTCGCTTAACGCAATGCGGAATAAAGCCATCCAGCGGATCTTTTGCGCACAAAGTCATTTCGCTATTCGATGAATCCAGCAAATCCTGACGGTACGAATAAAGATTTACTCTTTCTACTGTTACGTCTATAAAACGAAAGACTCTTTCTTTTTGTACTTGTTCTTCTTCCCATTCTTCATCTGTCGCTGTTGAATCGAGCCATTTATACTTCTCTACGCTATGCAAAGAAGGCAATCCATATGATGTAGCAAGTTCTGTAGAATGCGGATGCTTGACATAATAAAAATCAAATTCATTAAAATGGTACAGCAGCAAAGCGATACTCAAAATTAAACCGCAAAGAAGAATCTTGTTAACAGGCCCCTTAATCATAAGCTCAATTTACAAAAAAGACCCCACTTGCGCAGGGTCTCATTTAGATTGGGAGTATCTTAACGTTACGTTTTATCGTACATTTACTATTTGCTGCTGAGCACCTACACGGAGCAAATAAGATCCGCTACGTGGCACTTGCATCGAGAAATTCGGAACACTTGCACGACTGCTGTAAATCACACGGCCCTGCATATCAAGCAAATTAATGTCGCTTCCAATTTTAGCGCCCGAAATCTGGAGATTGCGGCCATTCACAAAAGCGGAGAATTTTGCAATAGGAGTTGTCTTTTCCAAACCCATGCCCGGATTAAACTTTGTCCAAACTCTAGATTTGCAGACAAATACAGTTTTCAAATCCGTAACATAATAAGTCATGTTTTCACGCTTGGCAGTGCAACTCGGCATATCTTCTTCGGTGCCCACAGCTTCAACAACGATATCCGGGATAATGCTAGAGCTGGATACAGCCTTTGAACTAGACGATGTTGATTTTTTGCTGCTAGAAGAAGAAGCCTTGGCAGAAGAACTGGAACCAGATTTTGCGCTACTAGAAGATGCCGGTTTTGCAGAAGAACTCGATGCAGCCTTCGCACTACTTGAAGACGCAGGCTTAGCACTGCTCGAAGAAGCCTTAACGCTGCTAGACGATACAGCCTTTGCGCTAGAGCTAGAAGCCGGCTTGACAGAAGAACTAGAAGCAGGTTTCGAGCTGCTCGAGGATTCCACCTTGACGCTACTAGATGATGCAGGAGCAACGCTAGAGCTAGAGGGAGTTGCGCTAGATGACGACGAAGTCACTGAGGAACTAGAAACCACGACACTCGAGCTAGACAGTGCAACACTAGAACTTGAGAGAATATTGCTAGAACTAAACTGCGCAACGCTAGACGAAGAAGGCGTTTCAGAAGAACTAGAAAGCTCAACGCTAGAACTCGAGGCAAGCGTTTCACTGCTTGACGAAACTACTTCCACACTTGAGGAGGACAGATCGGCGGACTCTGCAACAAACGTAGCGCTCACTTCAACATCAAAATTCGGCATATCGAAAGCACAACTTCCTTCGACAGCAGTGCTACCCATTCCCCACATTCCTGGATTCGTTACATTACCAGGTTCAACAGTCGTGCAAGGCACAATTGTTTTAGAATCTAGGGAACGGTTCACGCTAACCGAGGCCACTTTGTAACCACTTGCCGGATTCGGGTTCACAGTCACCTTTACACCCGGTTTGGTACGATCACGATAACGGTCACTAAACGAAAGCGTCACATTTCCGTTATCTGTATTTTTTACAGTAAGGTAATAGCGCAAGGATTCAAAAGAAGCCGAAACAAAAACATCATGATCCGGCATTAAAAATTTTGATTCGCTTTTTTCAACAGTAGAAACTTTTCGTTGATTGTAAGCATCACCGTATTCATCGTAAACAGTAAAGCCCACAAAAACTTTTCCATCAGGAATGATTGGAGCTACATCAAGCCAGGATCCCGCAGGTGCTTCACCAACAACAGCTTGGTTTAGCATGACGTTAAACGATTTTTCTTCATCGTTTCCGACTTTGTTGATTTTATAATTTTGAGCATAAGCGCTCATGGCGAACGCAAGCGTCGCCCCCATTCCAAGGCAGATTTTTTTCCTCATACAAATCCCTAACTTTTGTATTCTCAAATTTAGTATAAGTTTTTTCATGTGCAATATATCACAATTAACGAAATATTACAAATAAGGAATTTATATGCAAATAAACATTGAAAAAATTTCAAAAAACACATTTCTGAAATATTGAGAAATTCAGAACACCACAAATTAGGTAAACAAACCATTACAGTCTTTTTAATAGATTCACCATATTCCATTTTAGTCCGTAAAAAAACGCTTTTATTTTTTGATATATTTCTACCGAATTTAAGCCAATAGAATATATGGAAGAACCTAAGAAAAAAGGCGCCAAGCCCGTCGAACATAAGAAAGAACAGGAACGATGCATTCTAGTGGGCATCGCCACACCCAAAATTCGTCCGTGGCTTGCAGGCGAGCAACTCGCAGAGCTCGGTCGCCTCGCAGAAACTGCTGGCGCATACGTTACACGTAGTTTCTTGCAGCGCGTTCAAAACTTTAGCCCGGCAACGCTCATTGGCGAAGGCAAGGTGGGCGAAGTCAAGCGCGCTCTCGAAGAAGACAACGCCAAGATGGTCGTGTTTGACGACGACCTCTCGGGTTCGCAAGTGCGCAATCTCGAAGAACGCATGCCCGGCATCAAGGTTCTCGACCGCACAGGACTTATTCTCGATATTTTCGCAAAGCACGCCGTCACGGCAGAAAGCCGCCTGATGGTTGAAGTGGCACAATTGCAGTACATGATGCCGCGTCTCACCGGTGCGTGGACGCACCTTTGCCGCCAGCACAATGGCGGCATCGGCACCAAAGGGCCGGGCGAGACGCAGCTTGAGACAGACCGCCGCATGATCCGCAAGCGCATCCAGGAACTCAAAAAGAAGCTTGAGAAAATCGAAGATGCGCGCGAGCAACAGGCCGACAAGCGAAACGACATTTTCCAAGTGGGCATCGTAGGTTACACGAACGCCGGCAAATCGACACTCACGAACCGCTTGACCGGCGCTGACGTTTACGTTGAAGACAAACTCTTTGCAACGCTTGACAGCACGACGAGAAAGCTATTTCTCGATGGCGAAAACATCATCCTTTCCGATACGGTCGGATTCATCCGCAAGCTCCCCCACAACTTGATTGAAACGTTCAAGAGCACGCTCGGCGTGGCCGCGCATGCGGATTGCATCTTGGAAGTTGTTGACGGAAGCGCTCCGGACTACCGCGACCACTTGGAAGTCACGCACAAGACGCTCGAAAGCATTATCGACAAGGATACGCCGCGCCTCCGCGTTTTCAACAAGGTCGAAGTCGCAAGCGAAGCGCGCCGCACAGAGCTCTTGCAGAACTATCCTGACGCCATCCAAATCAGCGCGAAGGAGAACATCGGCATGGAACGCTTGCGCGCAGCCTTCAAGGAACAGCTTGAACGCTGGCACGAGAAACGCGCCGTTGCAGAAGCTAAAGAAAAGGAAATTGCAGAAGCCCCATGGCCGCCGGAATTAGACTAAAGAACGGCGCAAAGCGCCTACAGACGAGAGACGAAAGATGAATCGAGAAGAACTTAAAGAAAAGTATGGCAAGAAGCGCGTTCCGCATGAATGGCGCAAAACAGACTGGTTCACCACCCTCGTCGTGACGTTTTTCGGCTCGGGAATGAGCCCGAAAGCGCCCGGCACCATGGGTAGCCTCGCCGCTGCAATTGTCGCCTACCCCATGGCCATGTTAAGTTACGCCTACCCCATCGTCATCAACGACAACGCGTTCAACACGAAAGATGCAAATGCACTTGAATCATTTGCCGCCATTTTCCTCGCGGTTCCCAAAAACTTTATGATTGCAGCGCTGCTCATCTTTTTCGCCGCCATCCCGTTTGTAAAAAAAGCGATGAAAGATACCGGCACCGAAGACCCTGGCTGGATTGTGATTGACGAAGTCTGCGGAATTTTCATGACATTCGCCTTTATCCGCCCCGAATGGATTCTGAACGCCCCCTGGATCTTAATCATCGGCTTTGCGCTTTTCCGCTTTTTCGATATTCTCAAGCCGCTTGGCATCCATAAAATGGAAAAACTCCCCGGAGCTTGGGGAGTTATGGCAGACGACCTGCTCGGCGGAATCTATGCCGGGTTAGTACTCACCATTGGCCTTGTTTTACCCGCCGTATTTTTGATGTAAGGCACTTATCACAGCGGATTAAACGTCACGCCAGCCTTGATAGCGACCGAAGACCAATGGGCCAAACCATCTGCAAAGCGTTCGTTATACTTGTGATAGAACTTGGCATCCAAAAGCAAGTCTAAATAGATTCGTTCATTGACGCGGAAACCCACGCCCAAAAGCATACTAAATTCCATAGACGAGTCCAGTTCCCTATCGCGTGCACCATCTAACTCCAGCTTATCGAAAAGCGGTATGGAAATCTGAGAGCCAAATTCGAACGACACAAAGCTAGACCGCGGCTTGACAGCAAAAAGTATCGGGAACGCAATCCGCCCCTGCGACAGGCCTCCTTCAGTAACACGCTTGTCTTCCCCATTGCCGTCTTCAACATATAAAGGTTCCGACAAAAACAACGGAGCATATTCAAACAGCACGCCAAGCCTTACCACTAAATAATATTTCAGCAAAGGCCATTGAACAGACGCTCCCGCCTGGAAAAAAGCACCCTCAAAAAAGACAACCCGTTCAACCTTTTTGTAACGGCTCAACTGCTTTTCGTTATTTATAACTTTAAAGCCCACATTCAACGTCATCCCGACCAAGAAATCGAAAGGGACTGAGTTTTTCTGAATCCGTTCCGCATTCCTGACGCTATCGCGGTGCGCCTTCGCCTGCATCCACCGGTCATAATCACTAACGCTTTCGTCTTGAGCAAAAGCAGACATAGCAATAAGCAATACAAATAGAAAAAAGCGACTCATTTATCTCAAATATACTCTCATAAACCTTAGATACAAAAATATCCCGACAAAACGATCGTTTGACGGGATAAAGCACAGGATGATTGCTAAAAGCTATCCGAATATCTTATCGTAAACACTCGGGGCGAACTTTTGCATGTAACCAAGCACGAAAATCACGGAAATGATAATCGGCAAGCCCCACTTAAAGTAGAGGTGCAAAATCTTCAACTTCGGGAACTTCATGCCAACGCCCAAGTTCGCTTCAGAGATAAACTTGAACTGTCCCCAGCCATAGCGGGAATTGCAGAACAGCACAAAAATAAGCGAACCCAGCGGCAAGAGCGTATTCGAAACGAGGAAGTCTTCCAAGTCCAAAACGCAGCTACCAGGTCCAAACGGTTCAAAGCCCGAAAGCACATTAAAGCCAAGCGCACACGGGAGCGACAGAATCACAATCGCGACAAAGTTCCACTTCACCGCCTTCTTGCGTTCCACATTGCGCACGTCCATCCAGTAAGCGACAATGTTTTCAAACACAGCCACAAGCGTAGAGAGAGCCGCAAACGACATAAAGAGGAAGAAAGCTGCGCCGCAAACACGGCCCGCCGGCATCTGCGCAAACACGTTCGGAAGCGTTGCAAAAATAAGGCCCGGACCTGCATCCGGCTTGAGCCCAAACGCAAAGCAAGACGGAATAATGATAAGGCCCGCAATCAAAGCGACACCCGTATCGAGCACGCAAATATGGGCCGCTTCGGTCAAAAGCGAATGTTCCTTCTTGATATAGCTACCGAAAATGCTCATGGAACCAATGCCAAGGCTAAGCGTAAAGAACGACTGGCCAAGAGCAGCAAACACAACTTCACCAATTCCTGCTTCCTTGAGCTTTGCAAAATCCGGCAGCAAGTAGAACTTAAGACCTTCGCCAGCACCCGGGAGCGTGAGCACGCGGACCATCAGGATGACCATAATGACAAGGAGCGCAGACATCATCGTCTTCGTGATGCGTTCCACACCGCGCTGGAGCCCAAGCGCCACAATCGAAAGACCCGCAAAAGTCGCGACCACCATCCAGAACGAGAGCAAGGGACCATTACCGAGCATATTCGTGAATTCAGCCCCGACTTCGGCAGGAGACAAATTCATGAGGTCGCCCATCGTCACCATGCGGTAGAAGTAATAGAGCATCCACCCCGTCACCGTCGTATAAAACATCATCTGGATGTAGTTGCCCGCAATCATCGGGACACCCGCATAATGCCACTTATGCCCAGGCTTTTCAAGGATGGCAAAAGAACGGCCCACGCCACGCTTAGACGAGCGGCCAACCGCAAATTCCATCACAAGAATCGGGAAACCGAAAATCAAGAGGAAGAAGAGGTAAATCAGCACAAAGGCGGCACCGCCATACTGCCCCGTGATAAACGGGAATCGCCAAACGTTGCCAAGCCCGATGGCGCAACCGGCCGCAATCAGAATAAAACCTAGACGGGACTTAAAGTTTTCTCTTTCTGTCATCATTTACCTCATACACAAATTTAGAACTTGATCGGGTACAGCAAGTACCAGTGGAACTCCGGATACACCTGAATTGTCGGCGCCGGGAGCTTAAAGTAATTCAGCATCTTCACGAGATAGCGTGCCAGGCGACTCTGCGGACGGAACGCTTCAAGGTCATAGTCAAGCGCCAAATAGACTTCACGGCGCGGGTGCGGTTCACCGGTAAACACCTTGTCGTCAATACTCAGGCCAATCGCAAAAGCAAGCCAGCTCGGGTAATACCTGCGTGCAGATTCCGGCAAAAGCCTATAGGGTTTCACAGAAAGCCAGAAAGTCTGGTTCACGTAGTCGTCAGTAAAGACCCCACCCGAAGCCTGATGCTCCTGGTCATAATACGCATTGGAATTGATCCAGTAGCTCCACTTGAGATCTATATACTTAAATACGGGAACATAGCGCTCCGCCATCGGCAAGAAACCGCCAAGACCGCCCGAAAGCACGTCAAAAATGCTAAAGCCCCACGATGGAGCAAAGCCATCCTTGATATCAATCGCGATATGGGTTGCCAAAGCCGTCAAACCCGCAAACAGATATGACTGGAATTCGCTTGCACCCGCCCAGCGGTATCCCTCATAAAAGGACTCGCCTATGACGACACCCGCCGCAAAATGGCCGAACTTGTCCAGGTTCAAGGCATAGTCAAAATCGTTTTCCCAATGGAAACCACGACCGCCATTATCATCCCACCAGCCCTTTTCAAAGACAAAGCCGTAAGCGGCCCCATAAGCAATCAAGGTGAGCGAAGCCACGCCAAAAAGCTTAGCCGGCTCAATCTCGGACTTAATGTCAGTAGGATCTTCACTTCGATAATCCCAGGTGGAATCGCGCCACGTGAGCGGATCCCCTGGAGACGACAAAGCTGCCGCCGGGAACACCAGCGACAGCATAAGCAAAAACGCACAGATTTTAGCGTTTATTTTACGAGAAGCGGAAGAGCCAATAGCAGAACTGTTGGCCTTACGCATTAATTCCTCGCGAAAATGATAACTCCATTTTGGCCTCCGAAGCCAAAGCCGTTGCTCATAGCGTAGTCAATCTTCTGGTTGACAGCACCATTTGCACAGACATCGAGATGAATTTCCGGATCCTGTTCGAACACGTTGAGTGTACCATGAATCTTCTGGTTCATCACAGACATGATGGTCACGACGGATTCGAGAGCACCTGCAGCACCCAGGCAGTGGCCGATCATGGACTTGGACGAATTGACCTTGAGGTTTTCGAGAGCCGATGCAGAGGACTGCTTGAAGAGTGTTTCGATGGCAGAGCATTCTGCAATGTCACCGAGCGGTGTGGATGTACCGTGAGTGTTAATATAGCTAATATCCTTAGCTTCGATGCCAGCTTCCTTCATGGCATTGGCCATTGCGAGCATCACACCCTTGCCATCCGGACGCGGAGCGGAGATGTGGTGAGCGTCAGAGCTAGCACCGACACCAGCGATACGGGCGAGAATATTTGCACCACGAGCCTTAGCGTGAGATTCGCTTTCGAGCACAAGGACTGCTGCGCCTTCACCGATCACGAAACCATCGCGATCCTTGTCGAACGGGCGGGAAGCCTGTTCCGGAGCGTCATTGCGCTTGCTGACGGCCTTCATGCTGGTAAAGCCAGCGAGGCTGAGCGGGTTCACCGTTTCGTCGGCACCACCAGCGAGCATCACATCGCAGCGGCCGAGACGAATCATGTCATAGGCATTGGCGATGGAGTGGTTGGAAGTTGCGCAAGCGGAAGTGACCGTGTAGGACGGTCCCATCCAGCCAGTCTTGTTGCAAACTTCACCAGCCGGCATATTCACGATGGCCATCGGAATATAGAACGGGGAAACGCGGGACGGACCACGATTGCTGAGAGCCACAGCGGCATCATAGCAATACTGCAAACCACCGATACTGCTACCAATGATAGCACCGCAACGTTCTGGATTTTCGTTTTCCGGAGAGATGCCAGCCATCTTCAAGGCCTGGAATGCCGAGTAAACGGCATACTGGATGCAGCGGGAGAACCTGGACTGGTCTCTGGTGCTATAGATTTCCGAAGCGTCGAACTCACGGATTTCGCTAGCCATGCGAGAAGTGTAAGCCGAAGCGTCGAAACGCTGAATGGGAGCGATGCCAGACTTGCCCTGGAGCAAGTTCTGCCACAATAATTCGGGGGAGTTTCCAAGAGAGGAAACGCAGCCCATACCTGTAATAACAACATTTTCCATAATGCGCCAAATATAATAAAAAAAACGGTAACATTTTCGTAAGTGTTGTAAGAAAAAGACAATTTGTAACAAAAAATTACATTTTTAAGAATAATTTTATAACTTTGTGAGAATTTATCCATATATATAGCATTTCCTTTCATTTTCATTACGCAACACTTACAACCAGTTATTGGTCATTGGTCAATAGTCATAGGTCGGGACAGGTTCCGGCGGGAACGACGAATCAAAAAAAATGCTATTATTCGCGCGTATGCCAAAGAGTTCTCGAAATTTAGTTTGGATGGACCTGGAAATGTCCGGCCTCTATCCTGAAAAAGATGTCATTCTCGAAATTGCGACCATTGTTACCGACGCCAATTTGAACATTCTCGCCGAAGGCCCCGTCATCGCCATCCACCAGTCCGAAAACGTTTTCGAAAGCATGGACGAGTGGAACACGCGGCACCACAACCAGAGCGGACTCGTGGACCGTTGCCGCCGTTCGCAGTATTCCCTCAAGGACGCCGAACTCGAAACACTCCGATTCATCAAGCCATTTACCGAAAAAGGCAAGAACCTCCTCTGCGGAAATTCCATCACACAGGACAGGCGCTTTTTGTACAAATACATGCCCGAAATTTCGGAATGGCTCTGCTACCGCAATATCGACGTGAGCTCTATCAAGGAACTCAGTTACCGCTGGTACCCGAACCTCGAAGATTTTCAGAAAGAAAAACGCCACGAAGCGTTAAACGACATCCGCGAAAGCATCGCCGAACTCGCCTACTACCGCAAGACCATCTTCAAGTAATTCTATGGAAAGACTCCCCTACGCCCAGAGAATGCGCAACCGCTGCATTGCGATTACCGTCCTCGTTACGATTATTGTTGCCATTGTTCACTGTTCCACCAAAGACGATCCGGAATCCGCAAAAGAAACCACCGAGCAGCAAGCCGCATTAGCAGCAGACACGCTCGCACAAGCGATAGCTCCTAGCGACACCAATCCCTTCGACGAATCATACACAGCAGAAGCATCTGCAAAAGAAAACCCGAACGGACTATCCGCCCTGAAAGGCATCGAAGACGAAGACTTCGAAAATGCGAACAACACCGCAGCCGGGAATGCTGCAAGCACCACCAACGCAACAGCAGAAAACACAGACAACGTCCGCGACACCGTTCACATCAAGTCGCAAAAGGATCCAATTCTCGCCGATAAAATCGACGTTCTCCTCCGCCGCTACCGCCCGGATTTGGGAGTCATCCTCGTCGTGAACACCAAGACAAACGAAATCATCGCCTGGGGCGAACGCCGCGATGGCAAGGTGCAGAACAAACCGGATTGGATTGGACGCCCCACCTTCCCCGCCGCATCGCTTGCAAAACTCGTGACGATAGCCGCCGCCATGGAAAGCAACCGCTACTCGCTTAACACGCCCATCCCGATGATCGGCCGTCACCACACACTTTACTTGAACCAGCTCCGCGTCCCTGAAAAATACAACGGCCCCACGATGGAACTTTCCGAAGCGTTCGCCCGTTCCGCAAATCCGCCGTTGGCTATTGTCGGAAAGAATGTCGGCGCCAAGCGCCTCAATGCAGCCGCCGCAAAGCTTGGCTACAACAAGCGATTCCCCGGAAACGCCCCAAACACATCAAGCTACACAGCTCCGGACACGGGTTACGGCCTAGCCGAAGTCGCCTGCGGTTTTACAACCTCGACAACCCTTACGCCGCTCCTCGCCGCAGCGCAAGTCCGTGCAGTCCTCACCAAGAAGCCTCTTGAAATTCCATGGGCTCGCGACATGGCACCTTTCGCTCCGCAAAAGCCGCTCGCCCTCGATGTCGGAAAGTTCAGCGAAAACACGTACTACGGCCTTCGCGAATCCATGCTCCGCTCCGTGACGCAAGGAACCGCCCACAAGCACATGTCCACAAAGAACATGGCCCGCAAGAACTTCGAAGCTCTCCGCCTCGGCGGAAAAACTGGATCTCTCGACGGAACAGACCCCGCCGGCCGTTATGACTGGTTCATGGGATTTGCCGAAGCGAAAAACGATCCGAGCAAGTCCATTGTCGTGATCGTAATGCAGATGCACAGGGAAATTCGTTCGCAACCGGCAACACAGGTGGCAGCCACCGTCATCAATTACTGGGCTCACCAAAACCTGGACCTGAAAAAATAATTTAGATTTAAACACAAAAGAAGAAGGTTTATCATGGAATTATCTTGGTGGAACTTAATACCGACTTATTTTGATGGAACAGCATTCCAGCTCGGAAGTTTTCCTGTGCGCTGGTACGGCATCATGTACATTTTTGCGTTCGTGACCGCCTACATCACCATGTGGAAAATCAGCCAGAAAGAAAAGCTCGGCTACACCAAGGATCAGCTTGACAACTTCTTCACATGGATTATCGCAGGCATTTTGCTCGGCGCCCGCCTCGGTTACGTCTTCTTCTACAAGGCTAGCTATTACCTTGCCAATCCCACCGAAATTATTTTCCCGATGATCCATGACGACCTCGGTTACCATTTTGTCGGAATTTCCGGAATGTCGTACCATGGCGGTCTTGTGATAGGGCTCATCTTCATGTACATCGGTGCAAAGCGCAACAAGCTTGACGTTTGGAAGACCTTCAACCTCGCCTTTTTGGTAACGCCACTCGCCTACACCTGGGGACGTTGGGGCAATTTCATCAACGGAGAACTCTTTGGCGAAGCCACCACTAGCGCCATCGGCATGTGGTTCCCGCTTGCCCACGACAGCACGCTTGCAAACCCGATTCTCCACCACCCGAGCCAGCTTTACGAAATGGTCTTCGAAGGTATCGTGCTCTTTATCGTCTTGTACAACCTGCGCAAGATTCCGAAACTCCACGACAAGGTTCCTTGCCTCTATTTGATGGGTTACGGGCTCTTCCGTTTCTTCATTGAATTTTTCCGCAAGCCGGATGCACACCTTGGACGCGTGGACCTCTTTGGCATGAGCCGTGGACAGACGCTCTGCTCGGCAATGATTATTGCCGGCCTCGTGTGGATGATCTATTTGTTCTACCGAGAGAAAAAAGCAACCGGAAAAGTTTAGCTGGCAGAACTTAGTTGGCAGATCTTAGTTGGCAGATCTTAGAGAAGAACTATATTCTAAGATCTAAGTTCTAAGAGCGAAGCGAGCTAAGTTCTAGTATCCCTTAAACAGATTTTCCCAGAGGTTGCGTTCTTCTTCGAACTTCTGGGCAAATAGCTTGCTCACATGCTTATAGACGGCCTTGATATGCTTGGCCAATTCATCTGTAACGTACTTTTCGGCCTTGCCATCATCGGCGCCAGCCTCGTTCATCAGCTTAGACCACTGGCTTTCCTGATTCTTGCTGCCAAGCGTTGACGAAAGCGAAGAATCTTCGAAGCACTTACTGTGCATATAAGATTTCCAGACTGTATCCGGAATTTTTTCAAGGAACTTTTTGAGGAACGGTTCCGCATTCGTTGAATAACCATACGAGTTACCGATCAAGCAAACTAGCGGAACGTTAATCACACGGCCCACATTCACGCGACTCCAGGATTCGCTTGTCATCTCATGTGCGGCGTTGAACAAATCTTCGGCAGGTTTCGGCTCGTTATAGAAATTGTCAATTCCCAGATGGGCATCACGCAAGCGGTTCAGGTAATCCGACAGTACAGAAGTATCATCCGCCGTGGAAATATCCGCAAGCCCAGCATTCACCGCCGAGGCAAGCGAAGCCGCCTTCCCGTCCACATGATCCGTCGTTTTGGGCTTCACATTTTCTGCCTCGTTCACGACATCACACTGGTCCATGACCGTTGAATCAAACGACGAGGACACGCGGAACTTGTGGTAGAACCTGATGTTCCCTTCTTGCGACTGGAAGTAAAGAGCCTTGTAAAGTTCATTGTCCTTGAACAAATTTGCAAGAGCCCTGTAAGCACGGTGCCTTGCACCACCCGACGTAAACTTACCGCGGTGGATAGAAACAAAGCAGTGGAACGCACGCACGCAGCCATTCGTATCAATCACCGTAATGCCATCGTAATTGAGCATCGAGATGAACATCTTGCGGATAAAATTCTGTTCGTACAAATCGCGGTAGGATTGCGAATCCAGCATGGAGTCCGGCTTGATCTGCATTTCCTTGTAATCGTCAAAGACGATCTTACCGCTATCGAAATTGTCGTCCTTGTTGCCATCCCAGGCCGGGTCGACAAAAAGGCAAATGGTACCGTGAACTTCCCTCTTGATTTGCGAGAACAGGCCGGCCCAGAATCCCTTCGGGTACGATTCCAGGTCCTTGTCTTCCAGGTCATCCGAGAACTCATTTTCGTCCAAGTCAAAGCGAATGAGCAAGTAATCGCTCACGCCTGCCGGGGTATGAGAATTTATACAAATCTTGGACCGGTTGACGCATTCAATCAGCAAAAAACCTTTTTCCAGAAGGGCGCGTTCCGTCTCCCCCGCATTTCCCAAGTCCGACTGGAAAACGCCTACCTGGATAGACGGCTCGGTCTTTTCACGAGCGGGCATCTGCTGGATAATCAAGTCGCAGCCGCTCTTGCAAAAATGGATGACATCCTTCAAACAGGCCTTGACCCGTTCCTTGAACAAGTTTTCAAGAGCTTCACCCGCAAATTCGTAAATACGGCGATTCCAACCCATCGGCGGGTTGCCATTTCCCATGATGATTCGGAACGTGAAGTGGTCGTTCTCTTCCTGGTAGTGAGGAACACTCGGCAAAATTTCGATAATAGCGTCAATAACCGCTTCCTTCATCTCCGGAAGCTTGCGTAAAAAGAAATCCTTGATCTTTTTTCGGTCGAGTCCAATGACACTCGAAGAATTGTCAGTTTTGTCACTCATAATCGCCCAAAATAATTCTTACTATTAATATACATTCCTGTTGCATTTTATGTACGGAACGTTCCCAAATTAATGGTCTAAATTGCGGTATTTTGCCTAGAATCACAAAAAAGACTATCTTTGGACAAGTAACTAGCAGGAGTTGAAAAATGGCAGGTATTACTTACGAAATTGACGACAAGAACATTGTTGAGCAAATCAAGTCTGACGCCATGAACGTCGCAGCGGAACTCGTCGAGACCGCAAGGCTCAAGAAAGGCGATATCGTCGTTGTCGGCTGCAGCACCAGCGAAACTTTAGGCAACCAGGTCGGAAGCCACTCCGTCCCGGAAGTCGGCAAGGCCATCTTCGATGGCCTCCAGAGCATCTTTGGCGCCAAAGGCATCTACATTGCGGCCCAGTGCTGCGAACACCTGAACCGAGCCATCATTATCGAGCACGAAGCCGTCCCGAATGCAGAAATCGTGAACGTCGTGCCACAGCCCAAAGCAGGCGGCTCCTTCGCTACCGCTTGCTACGCAAGCTTCAAGGCTCCCGTAGCGCTCGAGCACATCAAGGCAAATGCTGGTATTGACATCGGCGGGACCCTTATCGGCATGCACCTCCGCGAAGTCGCCGTCCCCGTGCGCCTGAAACATAACCACATCGGCAAGGCCATAATCATCGCCGCCCGCACCCGCCCCAAGTTCATCGGCGGTGAACGAGCCCAATACAACGAAGCTCTTAAAAACGGCTACCCGGAATTTTAGCACATTCCTTGTTGCTTTTTTCATTTTTTTTTCTTACATTTGGCATATATGAGAAAACGAGTTGCTTTACTTTTCGTTGTTTTCGGTGTATTCTTAGCGATCTGCACCGGTTGTAATGGATTTTCCGAAGAGCCCCCCGCACAAGCCTCTAAAGCCAATTCGCCCAAATACAAAATCGGCGTCGAAGAAAAATCAAGTATATCAGAAGGGGTTGCAAGCCAGCTCCCTAAAGCACAAATCAAGCATTATCCCGACTTAATAACCGCCTATTTTGCCCTTCAGGTTGGCGATATCGATATTTTGGCTTATGACGAGAACGTCCTCACGCATACATTCAACGACAGCATGAGCGGTCTCACATACATCGAAAACGATATCGACGTTCCAAACGAATTCGTTATCGGCATGAACAAGCACAGTTCCATTCCTGACATAAAAGGAATCATCAACCGCCTCATCGATAGCTTGAACGCTGCAGGCACACTCACCGAGCTCAACGAGCACTGGAACAAGAACTTAAAGACTAATCCACTGATTAGCACCAAGGAAAGCGGCTCTGAACAAATCTTGAGGATCGCCACTTCAGCAGATGTCCCTCCGTTCTCTTTCATGAGCGGGAACCAGATCGTAGGCCTTGACGTAGACATTGCAAAGCTCCTCGAAGAAAAGCTGAACATCAAGACTTCTATTATCAAGATGGACCGCAATAAACTCGTCACGGCCCTCAAGAACAACGATGCAGACCTTATCATTTCGGCATTTACCATCTGCGAATGCCTACGACACGAAATCGATTATTCAAAGCCCTACTATATCGGGAAAACCGCATTTGTCATCCGAAATGACTTTGGAAAAGAAGCAACTCTGAGCAAAGTCCCCAAGATGACTTACCTCGAACCGAAAAAGCCTGACGAAATCTACAAGCTAGCCGACCTTTCCGGGAAATTTGTCGGTGTCCAGACAGGAACGACACTTGACGAACAGGTGCAACAGCTTATCAAGCTGCCACGCATCCAGTATTATGCAAACATTCCCGAAATGACCAAGGCTCTGGAAGAAAGAGAACTGGACGGCATCGCCGTGGACTATTCCGTCGCAGAGACTATCCTCAAGCACCATTCCGATTTCTCAATTCTGAAAGAACGTCTGAACAAGGATGTATTCGGCATCGCCATGAGCAAGAACAGCCCGCTCAAGTCAAGCATTGATTCATGCATCAAGGTCCTCCAGAAAAAAGGCGAAATTCAGAAAATCAAGGACAAGTGGTCCAAGAACATGTCCGCCGTCAGAGTCATCAAGCAGGACTGGGTTGGAACGGACACGCTCGTTGTCGGAACCGAAGCACTCTACGCCCCTTATGAATTCTACCAGTGGGGCGAACTTTCGGGCATCGATATCGATATCATGTACACCATCGGCAAGATGCTGAACAAGAACATCAAGTTTGCAGACATGAATTTTGACGTGTTGATTCCGTCACTCGTGAACGAGAAGACAGACCTCTGTATTGCAGCCATGAGCATCACCGAAGAACGCAGCAGTCTAATCGACTTTTCGATTCCTTACGACAAGAACGAATCCGTAATTGTGGTTCACACGCCACAACACGCAATTGAGGTCATCGGAGATTCTACGGGCGCTCTAAGCCATATTTTCCAGAAAATACAAGACTTGTTTGATTAAGTTGGCAGAACTTAGTCGGCAGAACTTAGAGATCTGAGCATTGTTCTAAGCTCTAAGTTCTAAGAGCGAAGCGAGCTAAGTTCTAAATAGCCTTGTGGTGTCGCATGGCGCGGATGTTGCGCGGCAGGACTTCCTTGTGCCACTTGATCCATTCATCGTAATAGATGTAGCGTTTTTCGCGTTGGCGGAATTCTCGCCCATGCACAACGCGGCGCCCGCCACGTTCCTCGACAGGAATAACGATATGCAGGCACTCGTGATAAACCACGCCTGCAATTGCATATAAAGGACAATTAGCAGCATCGTAGCCACGGCTAATGCTAATCAAATGGAAGCTCTCGCCCGTCACCGGATCCTTGCGCACCGAATGGAAACTCAAGCCGCCCACGCGGTTACTCCAGGTGATTCGGCAAGTGAGCGTTCCGTCAAAATACGTGTCGTTTATCGCGGCAAGCACGTCCGTCAAGTTGTGATGAACACCCTGCGGGCGGATCGGCGGCAAACGCCCCTTGCTCGCCAGCGGAGTTTCACCTTTATCTGTAAAAATCTGGTCTACAGTCTGCCAAAAGCGATTCACCAAGTCCTTGACAATAGCCTTGTTCTTTTGCGTCTTACGGCGTACTGCATGTTCAGCCCATTCCGCAGCAAGTTCACGCGCTGCGGCAAATTCCGGCCCCTTCATGTACGCAGGCAGCAACACCTCCGGATGCCCAAACAAGAATCCCCCCTTACAGCGGATGCTCTTTTTCATAAGCGGATTGTACTTGAAGTGTACAAGGCCATTGGCCGAGCAATCCGGCGAAGGAACCTTGACTTCGGGTTCCGTTAGGGGCGCTACAAAGCCGAACAAGTCTAACTGACCGTCGTTCACTCGCCCAGCACTCCTTCATAGCCATTCAGCGCCAAGAGACCGCCAAAAAAGCTTTCCGGCAACTCAAGCGCCGCATAATGTTCCGAGATTCCGTACACGGCATCTTCGACAACATCTGGCATATAAACTATATAACTATCGTTCTGTTCGGTCTGGAGCATATCAGGCGTGCAATACTTTGGATCCGTTTCGCTAAAGTACATACGGCAAGAAACTGTACGCAACGGATAGACGGTGCAATCCCCCACCTCGTTTGAAAACGGGCAAGAACGCCACCAGGCAAAGTAATCGTGCAAAGCCCTATCTTCGGCATCGTCTTCGGAAAGCCCCTCTTCCTTGCGAGACTCGAACAGCGAATCAAACTTGTCCGAACGCATCTGGCAGGCCTCCATCAACGAGAGGAGGTCGTCCCTCTTGCGAAGTTCACTGTACATGAAAATCAGCTCGAATGGTTCCACCGACATCGGGTAGTGGTGGCAGCAGTTTCCGCAGGCAGGCCTGCACTGGATGGGCCTCGGCTGTTGTACAAGGACCGCCTTCAGATACTGGTCATAGGCGGCGTGATACGCTTGCGTGAACTTGAGTATCTCCGGCAACTGTTCCCGCAGATTGTCGGGACCAATGGCACATTCCCGCCCCAAGCTTTCGGCAATGGAGTCTAGGCGATCCCTTTCGACCCTGAGCAGGGAGGAAAGCCGCATTTCAGCAATACGGTAGGCCTTCGTCGGAAAATACTCTTTATAAGCATTCATTGAGCGCAAATATATTTTTTTACGGGATTACCGAAAAAACTGGCAATAAAAAAAAGCGGATTATTCATTTTTGTAAGAATGAAGTTATTTTATTGTACGGAGTAATGAAATAATTTTTTCAGGACCGGCAATATGAGAAAAATTTCGCAAGGCAATTGGATGTGGCCTATCACAATCGCATTGTCACTCGGCATAGCAGGTTGCAACCTGTTCCACCCGACTGGCAGCCGCGACGCCGACAGCAGCGATGCTGCAGCACTGACTCACGACGGATACCTTGAGTATCAAAAGTCAAACTACGATGTCGCCCGCAATTTTTTCAGCAAGGCCCTGCGTGCGGACTCCGGATATTCTGAAGCATGGGTTGGCCTTTGCAAGACGGTCCTAAAAGCGCAAGAAGGAATCGACGCCTTTGAGCTTGCCTCCTACGCACAAAATCAGCAAGACGAAAACGGCAAGGTGACCAACGGGTTCCTCGTCATGAGCGACGAAAAAGCGGACTCCATCTCGCGTGGTATTGATTCAGTCATGTTCTATCTGAACCAGTTTGTCGCCCGCGACACAACCGACAGGACCGACAAGAAAGTTCGATTCAGCAACATCGCCGATAGCTACACCATACTCCAACTCACCAAGGCGGCTCTCCGCGTCAGGGCCGTAAACACGCAGCTTTCAAGCGTTGTCTCAGCCAACAGCTCCGGCATGATGATGGACCTCAACGCACTGAACGACCTCGGCGATAGTCTCAAGCCGTTTCTCAATGACATGGCCGCAGCAGCCGAAGCCATCAAGGTTGCACCAGAAGCCGCGGCCGAAATCATCAAGGCCTACCTGCCCGACTCCACCCGCCAGGATTTTGAAGATGACGATTACGCCGAAATCTCGGTCGGACTTGCCAATACAGTCATCCAAATGAACGACAGAGCGCAAACAGTTCCCGAAGACCGTGAAAGCGTATTCTTCAACTTCGGAAACGGCCGCGACGATGACGGCGACGGATGCGTCGACGAAGAAGCGCTTGACAATTACGACAACGACGGAGACGGCGAAATCGATGAAGATGTCCGCGACAGCCGCTCGATTGTCCTCGTAAAGAAGAGACCGACAAACTACGAAGAGCTCAAGGCTCTCGGCTATGATCCGACGACTTACGACCTGACAAAAGCCCAGCTTGACTCCCTCAGTGTCCTTGAAAAGTACAACATCATTGATATCGACATGGACGGGAAGACGACTCAGGATGACCTGGATGAATGGGAATTCATTTACCGCGACCCCAACGAGCGCGATGAAAAGAAGAACCACAGGCTCAAGTTCACAACAACCATCAATTTCATGTACGCTGAAGGCGGCATGTTCCCGGAAAATCAAGACGAAAAGACTGTTGAAAAAATTAATTCTCTCATTGAAAAGAAAGAACTTATCCGTAAGGACAACGACATCAACAACATCAAGTACGACTGGAGAAAGCGTGCAGAGATGGTTGGTGGATGCTGGACAAATTACGATGACGAAAAGTTCCTCAAGTGGTTTGAAGGGAGAATCGTAAAATGAATAAACTAACAATACTTGCCATTCTCGCCTGCGCTTTTGGAATTGTCTCTGCTAAGTCACCAATGCATTTTTCGCTCCGTGCAGAATCCATGGGTGGCGCCCACGTCGCCGTCGTTGACGACAAGGAAGCAATCCATTACAACTATGCAGGTTTGAGCCAAATTAACAGACTCGGCAACTTTGAAAAACGCCCTGAACAAGGTTACTACCCACGTAACTGGATTGGCGACATGCGACTCACCTTCGGCGGTGCAGGCGACATTTTCAAGTTCCTCACGACTTACAGCGATGTGAAGGACGTTCAGGATTTGTTCCGTGCGGCACAGAACGATGCCGACCGCATAACCGCAGATCATCCGATGCCTTCCAGCAGAACCGGCGCCATTCTTGATTCACTCATCGCAAACCCCAAATACGTCAAGACCATCAACTCTTACGACCACAAGACCATGGAAGCAAGAGTCAAGTTCGATGCGGAATTGGCGTTCCACAACTTCGGTGCAGCATTCTGGATGAACGGAAGCGTCGCCCCTTACGTTGATGCAGGAATCATCCTCCCCTACGTCGTTGTAGATACATTCATCATCGATGCTGTCGCGCAGATGGGTGGCGCCTACGAAATCATCCCGAATCAACTTTCTGTCGGTTTGGGCGGTAAAATCGTCAAGCGCCACAAGACCAACATGGTGACCGTTGGTCTTGCCAATTACAGTTCAATTGTAGACACCCTTAAAGATCAAGCGGGCGATGCGACCGACAACTTCTTTGATTCCAAGACATTCTCGTTTGGCCTTGACTTGGGCGTACTTTACCAGTTCAACCGCGAAATTCGCTTTGGCGCATCGCTCAGAGACATTTACTTCAAGCAGCTCGCTGGCGAAACGCTGATTCCGAATTTTACCATCGGTGCAAACTACAGCCCGAAATTCATGAACAGCAATACAGGCTTTGGACGCAAATTTAACGTGGCCGTAGACTTTGCCGACATGTTTAACGCCGATAGGAATTACAAGTTCTTTACGCACTTGAACTTCGGTTTTGAACTGGAGCAGACGCTCGCCGCAATTCCGGGACTTAACAACGAAATTCGCTTTATCACCCTCAGGCTTGCAGGCGGTTTCAGAGGCGGTTACCCCTCTGCAGGTGTCGGGCTTGAGATATTGCGTTTCTTCTCGGTTGAAGCGGCCACCTGGGGCGAAGAACGCGGCTACTACACCGGTCAGGACGAGAACCGAATTTACATGGTTCAAGCAAGCATCGGCTTTTAGTTTAGACGATTATGACGAGAAAAGGCGGAGTTCAGCTCCGCCTTTGATGTATGAGGTTAGGGATGACTTATTTCTTAACTTTCACGACTCTCGCTTGCGGGTTCTGCTTGCCAAGCAAGTCATAAGTGCGGGAGGTGCGCAAGCTGCGGGACTGCACCGGGCGATTGCGCTTGAAAATGGAAATCGTACCATCGTCGGTCTTAAAGTTTTCAATGTGCGTAATGCCGTTATTCACGTAATCGTCAAGGCCGTACGCATGACGCATGATGTTCAAAACGTCCTTGTCAAACACGGAACCGTCCGGTTCTGTCTGGCGACGGATAATAGTCATGTTGTTTTCGCCTTCGTGGCCCGTATCCCAGGCGATAGGCACCACTTTGTTTTCCTTCGCGAGTTTCATCACGGCATCGTAATAAGCGAGGCGGCCCTTGCGGTGTTTCGCATAATTGTCGCCGGTCAACACCCCCACGCGGTCATTCGCACCGAACTCGCCGATAATCACAGGCACGCCCTTATTGACAAAATTCTTTTTCATCTTGCCGAACTGGTCCTGAATTTGTGCGCTGGTGCACTTGTCGCCCATAGCTCCCGCCCAGGCGTTGTAGCCGCAGTTATGCACAATATCCGCACCAGTCGCGAGGTCGTCGCCCCAGTAGTACTGCGGATAGACCTGAGCGCCCCAATCAACAACGTCATTCAACAGCGTGTAGGTATAAGGGTCATAGAAATGCACTTCGACCATCAGGCGGTCCGCAATCACGTCTTTCGGGAGCTTGCTCACAGGCATCACTTCGCAACTGCGGTCCACACTTGTCGATGGCCCCTGAATCACGAGCGTACGGCTGGCGTTGTTGCCACCCGTTGCACGCACGGCGTCCACAAACGACTGGTGGTACGTCATCAGGATTTCGGTTTCGTGCTTGTAATTATCGTCCGTTGTCGCGGGTTCGTTAGCGCTTGCAAAAAGCAAATTTTCGTTATAGTTCTTGAAGCGGTTTGCAATCTGCGTCCAGAAATCCTTCTGGCGGGCGTTCACCTTGTCTTTTTCCTTGTCGTTTAGGTTGCCTTCGAGCCAGCCATTATCCCAATGGATGTTCAAAATCGTCACAAGGCCAGCGCGCATGCAGTAATCCACGACCGTCTGCACGGAATCCATCCAGCTAGAAGCAATTTCGTTCGGGCCACCGCCCGGAACAATGTCTGCCCTGCTAGAATCGCGCGACAAAGCATTCGAATGGCTGTACCACGCGCACGGAATACGAATCGTGCTGAAGCCCGCCGCCTTGACCGAATCAATGTACGCCTCAGTCGGGAACTTGTTGCCCCACCACGTCGGATTCTGAGGAACTTCCATCGTGTTCCCGATATTTATGCCAAAGCCCATCTTGGCAAACATTTCGTTTGCCGTCGGCAAATCTGCCGCGAAGGAATTTGACGCCAATGCAAAAGAGAACGCGCTGCAAAGAGCAGCAACGCGAATGTGCTGTTTCAACATAGTTAATCCTTTGGTTCTATGCCATTCGCGTTTTATCCCCAAACAACGAAAGACCATAACACCGAATTTAAATATACGCTCAAAGCACGGCAAAAGCCCAAGTTCAGCCGTTAAAAGTGTTGACGATTTGTCAAACAGGTATGGGCTATGGGGTCGCTACGCTCTGAGCTATGGGCAACACCTGCTTAAGTGGGAATTTCCATCCCGTTTTAAGAAAATTATTCTTTCACATCGTTTTCGAAAAGAGCATAGCCTCGGGCAGCTTTCAACATATTCGTGGTAGTATCAACTTGAATACCAATAAAACCGGTATAAAGCCTCAAAGGAATCTTTTCACCTGAATAATTCCATTCAATCCGTATCGAGGTCACTCCTCTAGGAACATTATTAACATCCAGTTGTTCATTCCAATCTGGAGAATGCCTTTTATAAGCATCAATACGTTCGTTTAAATAATTACTCTCGTTTATATCTAATCCAGTGTACGGGAAAAATCTAGAAATCCAACCATTAAAGGTCACATTGCCACAAAATTCTGGAATGTAACGCTTGTATATTCCTCTCCAATGATCCATATTTATTTTGCCTTCAAAGACATTGATAAATTCATCAAGAATAGGATTAAGCCCAACAGCCCACCAATCCATATCCAGACGCGATGCAAGTCTGTTAAAAGAATCCTTGAGCAAAATCCAGTCTTCTTTTTTACCATTTATCTTGATTTTGGGGATTCCGCAAAGCGAAGAAACCACATACTCGTAATATTCAGCAGCCACAGCCATGACCATCGCACTAGAAATGTTGTAATCCACCGGGCTTGTCGTCGAGAACTTTGTTTTAAGCGGCAACCCAGTCTCTTCGGGCAACTTGGACTGCAAGACTTCAAATAAATTCGCAAGCGTCCAGAACCATTCATGATGCGTTGATTCGGTGGTCAGCGAATTATCCTCAAAAGTAACTACAGTATCCGTTCCCGGAGTAACAAACTTATCTTTCAAAGCTTCGCGATTGCTTTTGACATGGTAGCGGAAACCATCCAAAATCATAAGCCAAATATCATCTGGGTTTATTTCCAGAGAATAATGATTGGCAAACGCAAGTTCAACGACATCAAAGAATGATGATATATCAGACGTTCCACTGATAAAAGGGCTTATCGAATCAGAATACGCATAAAAAATCTTGCGTCCTCTTTCTTGTTTATTTATAGAAAAATGTTCTGCAAAACCACCCTTTTCAACAGGAACAAGTTTCTCTTTAAAAGGTTTGCTTTGAACGCTAGAATCAACGATCATGACATACGCACACGTATCGCGGACAAAGCCTTCGAAACTTTGCTTCGCGTTCGAAGACAATTTGATGACTTTTTCGTCTCCACAAGAAGAAAGTACGTATGCGGCTAGGATAAAGAAAAAGAATTTGTAAAGGATATGCATACTAACAATATAAAAAATTTATTCTTCCACAAAGCAGGCCGGGATTTTGAGCTGGACGACTTGATTTAAAGAAAGGTCTTCTTTGACGTACATAGCATGGTATCGATCAAACAACGTGTATATTGTCGGAAATTTAATCGGCTTTTTAGTGAATAGCGGCTCTATTTTTATACATTCCAAATAATTAATTCCGCTCGTAGCAAAGTCCTTCGTAAATCGGATTTCATCACAATGTTCTTTGATAATGCCAGAATAACCGGCAATCTCAACAGAATCTTTTTCACTTCCCTCTCCCTTACATTCCAATCGGAAATATTCTCTAGAAAACGAAAGATGGACCTTTTCTGACTTGACAATTTCTTGTGCAGCGACATAACTCCAAATATTCCGTGATTGTAATTCCGGAGGCAAATTATCAGAGAAATACATACAAGGAAGCGGATCCATAAGACGAGTTTGCACCGTTGGCGGCATCCAGGCATAATATAAAATGGACTTGACTTCTTCCAAAAAATCCTTATACTCGGGATGTTCCGTATCCATCGAAACATTCGTAACGCGACCACTATCCCCAAACGTAATCGTAGCATCAACAGAAAGATTAAAGCCCTCTTTATAATATCGTTTGAGCGCTCGTTCAAGCCGCCAACCACAAGGTTTCTTTACACTTTGAATAAGGCCCGTTTCAAATTCCCTTGGCGGCATCGTATCACCAAGATTTTTCCCTTCTTTAAGTTCAAAAGCGTCAATGTATATATCCACTTTCAACGCTGGTAGATTCGGACGTGTTTTGAATTCCGCAGTTTTACCCTCTGTAGAAATTTTCCGTTCCTTGAAAAACGCATAAATAGGATCCAGTTTTTTTATTCTGCCACAACCTTGCAACGAATATACAACGCCATCAAACACCGTATCCCCAGAATAAGGATTTTCAAAGTAGAATAAATAATCAATCAGTTTCCCTTTTTGAAATAAGCTAACAGACAAATTCGCTTCATCTTCAGAAACATATCTGAGGCTTCTATCATATTCAACATATTCTTCATCAAGTACCGAAGCCTTGGCAAATTTTTTGATTTCCTTCAAGCTATTCGTTGTGTAGGCCAAGCCCTGCGCGTTATAAACAACCATAGAATCTGCAAGCGCTAAAGATTCTTGCATAGGTCGCGGTTTTCCAGGAATAAAATCTACAGAAACATTATCACGTTCCTGTTCGCAAGAGAGCAGAACGCATGCGGCAAGGATGAGGAAAAGAAATTTAGAAACGGAAATCTTCATTGTATTTTTCATCTTCATTGATTTTTTCTTCTACAAAGCACGGTGGGATTTTGAGTTTTACGACTTGCGAAATCGGGAGGCCGCCATCATACACTGCGTCATGTTTGTCAAAACGAACGTTCGTATGCCTTGGCTCGATTTCTTCAGGATGATCCCCGTACTTCACTTTTTTATTGTATTCTATACATTCATAACGGACAACGCCGCCTGTTGCAAGGTCTTTCGAGAACGTAATCTCGTTACAAAGATCTTTCTTTGCATCCGACGCTCCGACAATATCGACAGAATCTTTAGCATTTCGCCCATTCTCCTTACAGACCATGCGGTAATCCCTTGTAAAAGTAAGATGAATCCAGACATAGTCGATAATATCTTGAGCGGTTTCTTCATTGCCGACATCCGTACGAACTTTCGGCGGCATCCATCCGTAATACAAAATGTCACGAAGCTCTTTATCAAAAGCCTTATTTTTCCATCCGTAATACAAAATATCACGAAGTTCTTTATCAAAAGCCTTATTTTTACTCTTACGAGACGCAGTACTCGCGGACGGTAAAAATACAGAACCATCATCCTTATACGACAATGAGGCAAGACCAGATAAATTAAAAGTTTCCTTATAATAGCGATACAACAACCTTTTGAGTCGCCAACCCATAGAATTATTCATTGCTCGGACAATTCCTGTTTTAAAAGCACGCATTTCTAGACCATCTCTAAGAGATTTTCCACTCTTAAGGAAAACCGAATCCACAAAAATTTTGACATTCAATTTCGGGAGAGATTTTTCATTTTCAAATTCATGGACAGTTCCACTTATAGGAATATCGCGTTCCTTAAAAAAATTCTTGATTGCAGCAGGCTTTTTCCATCGCCCAACGCCCTGCAACGAAAGCATAGCGCCATCATAATCCGAAGTTAAAAAATCGAGTACGCGCTCCTTGAATGTTTCCTTTCGAGGTTTCGCATAATAAAGCAAATGATCCACTAGCTTGCCATCTCGGTACAAATTGATAGATAGATTGGGTTCACCAACCCCGACCATTTCCCTACGCCACGATTCGGCTTCAGGATATTCTTCATCAAAGGAAGAAAATTCAGCAAATTCCTCTATTTCGTCAGCGTTATTAGTTGCATAAACCAAGCCTTATTCCCCATAAATATTCATGGAATCCGAAAATGCCAAAGATTCCACCAAGCGATATGCTTTTCCAGGAATATACTTTGTATTCCGAGCAACATTTTTTAACTTTTGCATTCCATAAGAGACAAGAGCGTAACCTCTAGAAGCCTTCAACATATTATTTGTGGTATCCACCTGCATACCGATAAAACCGGTATAAAGTTTCAATGGAATTATCTCCTGAAAGAATTCCCATCGGATATCTATAAAAGTAATCCCCCTAGGAACTTGTTTAAAATCTAATTTTTTATTCCAATCATTGCGTTTGATATATTTTTCCGTATCAGAATACAAATCTTTTGTATAAGGAAAGAATCTTGAAATCCAGCCACTAAAATCAGGAGTACCACAACCTTCGGGTTCGTAATACTTATAAATATTTTTCCAATGTTTTAGATTTATTTTGCCATCATAAATATTGATAAACTCATCTAAAATAGGATTAAGTCCATCCGCCCACCATTTCATATCCAACTGTGAAGCTAGTCTGTTAAAGGAATCCTTGAGTAAAGTCCAGTCCTCTTTTGTACCATTCACTTTTATTTTCGGAATTCCACAAAGCGTTGTAACCCTATACGAATAATATTCCGATGCCACAGCCATCGTCATCGTACGAGAAATATTTGCATCCACAGGGCTTGTCGTCGAAAATTTCGTTCGCAACGGAGCGCCCGTTTCTAGAGGCAACTTAGCCTGCAATGAATCAAACAGTTCCGAGAGCGTATAGAACCATTCCTTGTGCGTAGATTCTAGAGTCAACGAATTATCCATAACCGAGACCACAGTATCAGTACCCGGAGCTACAAAGCGGTCCTTGAGGGCTTTGCGATTGTTCTTGACATGAAGACGAAAGCCGTCCAAAATCATAAGCCAGATATCATCTGGATTTATTTCCATAGCATAATGCTTGGCGTATGCAAGGGCGACAAGATTAATGAAAGAAGGTTCTTCAGAAGAACCTTTAACAAACGGATTCACAGAATCGGAATACGCATAAAAAATTTTTTGCCCGTTCGTCCCCTTTTTCTCCGCTTCGTTTGCAAAATACTCTACGAAGCCGCCTCTTTTTACATGGATGATTTTTTCATTGAATACGCTATCGCGAACAGTCGTATCAATAACCAGCGCATAAGCACTTGTATCGCGAGCAAAGCCTTCAAAACTCTCGGTCGGTTTCGAAGAAATCTCAATCACCGGCTCATCACGTTTCTGTTCGCAAGAGAGCAGAGCGTATGCGGCAAGGAAGAGGAAAAGGAATTTGTAAAGGCTATGCATAATCTATCATTCTTCCACGAAACAAGCTGGAATTTTAAGCTTTACGACTTGCGATATCGGGAGGTTATAACGAGTATCATATACGTCGTTACGCTTGTTAAAATACGCATTTGTATAAGTGGAACGAATTCTTTCACGAGGTTCCCCATACAAAGCGTTGAACCTAGCCATAAGAGAGTCTGCAAGTGTAGAATCTTTAGAGTTCAACATTTTTTCTCGTTTCTTAGGCACTATTATTTTATTGTATTCTAAACATTCATAGCGGACAACACCGCCTGTTGCAAGGTCTTTAGAGAACTTAATTTCACTGCAAAGGCTCTTTTTTGCAGACGGAGCTCCAATGATATCGACTGAATCTTTGGCATCTTGCCCATTCTGCTTGCAAACCATGCGGTATTCCCTTGTAAACGCAAGATGGATTTTAACGAAATCAACAATTTCTTGTGCGATTTCATCATTGCCGATATCCGTATGAACTTCTGGAGGCATATAACCGTAATGTAACACATCCCTCAATTCCTCTTTGAATTCTTTATTGGAATCAGGCTCCAAGGATAAGGATACATGCTCATCTACACGGCCTTTTTCTTTATAGCCCATCGCTGCTACTGCGGATAAATCAAAATTATCATTATAATAGCGATACAACAATCTCTTGAGGCGCCAGCCCATTGAGTTTTTAAAGGCTTGGATTATCCCTGTTTTAAATTCACCCATTTCAAGATCTTCTCTAAGAGATTTTCCCTCTTTTAAGACAACCGTATCCACAAGAATATCGATATTCAATTTCGGGAGGGATTGTTCATTTTCAAATTCCTTAACCACGCCATCAATAGCGACATTTCGTTCCTTAAAGAAGGATTCAATACGTTCCTTGTCATTTATTGCAACCACGCCCTGGAGGGTAAGAATCCCGCCAGCATTCTCTTCAGGCACAACGAAATATTGCAAGTGATCTAAGAGTTTTCCATCTTTGAACAGGTTGACCGACAAAATCGATTTATACTTTTTTTCTATTCTGGACCGTATAGATGGTTCCATATATTCGTCTTTGTAGTTCGAAGCCTTTATAAAATTCTCAATTTCATTGCGGTCATGCGTCGCAAAAGAGAGGCCGTTTTTGTCATAGATATTCATTGAATCCGAGATGGCCAACATCTCTAGCATACGATGCGGTTTCCCAGGAATATAAGTCATTGTATCCGCAACATTCTTTATATCGCACCAGCCACATTGCGAACGCAAAGCGTACCCTCTAGCAGCCTTCAGCATTTTCGAAGTCGTATCCACCTGGATTCCGACAAATCCTGTATAAAGTTTCAAAGGAATTTCTTGACCCAAATAGTTCCATTTAACATCAACAGACGTAAGAGCATTCGGCAGGGTTTCGAAATCGACATCATGTTCCCAATCTGTACGTTTTACAAACTCCATTTTATCAGAATATCCCATCAAGTACGGATAGAACTTGGAGAACCAGCCATTGAATTTAGGATTTCCACATCCTTTGGGTTCGTATAGCTTATATATATTTTTCCAAAAAGCGATAGAACTATTTCCATCGAAAGCTTTAACAAATTCATCAAGAATCGGATTTAACTGTTGTAACCACCATTCCATATCAAGGCGAGTTGCAAGCTTATTAAAAGAATCCTTCAACAAGCTCCAATCCTCTTTTGTGCCATTAATCCTTATTTGGGGAATACCGCAGAAAGTATAGGCAAAAAATGTATAATATTCAGACGCTATGGCCATGACCATAGAACGGGAAATATTGTAATCGACCGGGCTTGTGGTCGAAAATTTCGTCCGCAACGGAGCACCCGTTTCTGGCGGCAACTTTTCTTGAAGATTATCGAAAAAATCTGCAATGACGCCAAACCATTCTTCGTGCGTAGATTCCATAGTCAGGTGATTCGCAAAGACCTTAATGTCCGTATCGACATCAGGGCCAACAAAACGGTCTTTCAAAGAATCACTATTGCTCTTTACATGCAAGCGGAAACCATCTAAAATCAACAGCCAGATATCGTCTGGACTTATTTCCATGGCATAGTGTCTAGCATAGGCCAAAGCGACCAAATCTATAAAAGCCGATTTTTGGGAACGTCCCTTTACAAATGGACTTATAGAATCCGAATAGGCATAGAAGATTTTAGTTTCAGGGGAACCCTTTTGGTGAAAACTTGAAAAATACTCCGCAAAGCCCCCTTTCTCTACAGGGACAGTTTCTTCGCGGAAAGCGCTATCGTGAACGGACGTATCGACGACCATCGCGTAAGCACTCGTATCACGGACAAAGCCGTAAATCTTGTGTGAAGAATCCGGCGAAACGTCAATAGGCTTATTCACTTGCTTGCGTTCGCAAGAGAGCAGAACGCTTGTAGCAAGGAGGAGGTAAAAGAATTTGTAAAAGCTATGCATACTAACAATATAAAAACATAGCTTTGCAGAGATTTTATAATAAAAAGTAAAATAATGTATATACGAGAAATTATGGATCCTTCGCGTTGCTCAGGATGACGGGACTGCAACGGGATTACTTACCGCTCATAATGGCGGCGAGGTCGGCACCACTCAAATTCGTTTTTTCGCTTAAGGCGGCGACGATTGCGGTGAGCGACTTTTGGCAAGCCATCATGAGATTGTAAACTTGTTCGACAACGTTTGTTTCGGCAAGCTGGTAGTAATAGCAAGCAGCCTGGAAACTCTGGTAATCAGGGTCACTCCTGTAAAGCTCCATCGGGAGTTCTTTCATAACAGTGTCGAGATCGCAAGCGAAATTTTTACGGATCAAAAAGTCCGACATGTGGCCCGCAATAGCGATGTGAGCGGCACCATCGAGCGAGCTCCCGGGCATACGCGTGGCGCTCGGTTTTTCCTTGGAATTGTTGATTCTGACGTAATCAATCTGGCGCTTGAACAGGAATGCGATTAAAGCGTGGCCCGCCTCGTGGCGGCAGAGTTTTTCATATTCTTGTTCACCGAAAAATTCAATTAAGTTTTCGCGAGTTAATGTTTGTTCTGACATTTTTCAATCCACCTATCTAAAAAATCCATCCGTTCGTCGGTATGGAACCAATGTTCGCCGCCTTGCATAATCGTGAGCGATGCGCCCACTTTTTGTGCAAATTCGCGCATCGTTTCAAGGTCGGTCAAATTGTCATTGGAGCCGTACAAAATATGCGTCGGGATATTCCATTTGATGGGATTTTCTCGCACGTAGCAAAGGTATTTCCAAGAAAGCGTCTTGCCAAAGTTCGTCGCAATTTCACCTTTTTCGCGGAGTTCATCTTCGGAGACATTCGCCCAAAGCATCATATTGCAAATGAGCTTTTCCAAGTTCACCATCGGCGAAATGAAGAGCGCCTGCTTGATGCGTTTTTCGCCCAAAGCGTTCATCGAGAAGAACGCGCCAATGCTATTTGCAATAAGCATGACTTCATCGTAATTTGCGGCAACCGCGTCAAAGTAAGCCGAAAATTCCTGCTTGGCATCCCACGGGGTTTCAGCCTTGTAATCAAAACCGATGACATCAAAATCCGGGAAAAGGGTCTCGTAATGATTGGCCTCGTCGGCATAGCCGCCTTTCCCATGAATGTAAATAACAAGCTTTTTCATTTCTTTTTCGCTTTTTCCGCCTAGAAAATACAAAAATCTACACCAATTGACTAGAGATTGGGATTCACTTTACCAAAGCAAGCAACTGTTCCTTGGTCACAAGGTTCAGTACCGAAAACGCAGTCATTTTATAGCCTAAATCCATAATTGAAGCCCCAACATGATATACAGTTTCGTCAACGATGATAAATCTGTCGTGAACTTCACGCATTGTCCGCAATTCAACAGTTGGAAACTGGCGATTTATACGATTAACTTCATCCTTCATCGCATGCGTAATTCGAGCAGAGTAAATGACGGCATTAACACCAGCAACACGTTTTGCAACAAGCGAAAGCGATGTATCATTAGCAAACGGATCTATGATTATGATTTCTTTTTTCGCGGAGCGAACTAATTGCACAGCAAATTCATAACCGCTCCAACGAGCATTAGCTGGTATAACGCCTTCACTAGGAGGAATATTTGCTTTGACAAAGAAGTCTACCTGCTTTTCAAGGTTAACGACACGAGAATCTAGATTCTCAATTTTATTTTCTTGAGAAATCAATCGTTGATTAACACTATATCCCTTAAGCAAATGCTCCTTAAGAACTAGGTTCGCCCATCGACGGAATTCAATTCCTTTTTGAGTGTTTACACGAAATCCAACAGATATAATGAGATCCAAATTATAAAGCGCTACGGAACGTTTTACAACTCTATTTCCTTCCTTTTGAACTAGTTCCAAAATGGAACTAGTTGACATTTCATCCAATTCAAGAGATTCATAGATATTTTTCACATGTTTGGTGATTGCTTGGCGATGAACATCAAACAACTCCGCCATCTGCGCTTGTGTCAACCATACGGTTTCGTTTTCTACGCGAAATTCAATGTGAAATTCACCGCCCTCCGGCTGATAAACAATAATTTCGTCTTTCTCACCGTTATTATTTTTCTTGTCAATTAACGAAAAATTGTTCTTATTCATAAAACCTCCAATCGCCTACAAGCTAAAAAGGCAACATAAAATTGTTCATGAATTAATATAGTCTTTTACGATGTCATATTGTGACATTATAGATTTTCACAAAAAAAAATCCGCCCCTGCGGTAAAGCAAGAAGCGGATTTTTCAAGCGTGTAAGGCGCGGTTATTACCCTACGAAGATACGGCCGTTGCGGAACAGCTGCATCCACGGGCCATCTTCACCCCATTCTGCTGGGTGCCAAGAGTATTGGCAGGTGCGGAATACGCGTTCCGGGTGCGGCATCATCACGAGAGCGCGGCCGTCTTCAGAGCAGAGGCCGTTGATGCCAAACGGAGAACCGTTCGGGTTGAGCGGATAGCGTTCGGTGTATTCGTGCTTGCCGTCGACATAGCGGAGAGCCACGAGACCCGTCTTGAGACATGCTTCAGCGGCTTCGCGACTTGCGAATTCGGCACGACCTTCACCGTGAGCAACAGCGATCGGGAGGACTGAACCAGCCATACCCTTGAGGAGCACAGCCGGCGTATCTTCGACCTTCAAAGAGCAGTAACGAGCTTCGAAGCGTTCGGAGATGTTCTGCACAAAGCGCGGCCAGTGCTTAGCGCCCGGAATCAAATCCTTGAGGTTCGAGACCATCTGGCAGCCGTTGCAAACGCCCAGCGTGAAGGTGTCCTTGCGGTTGAAGTAAGCTTCGAATTCAGCGCGAGCCTTCGGGTTGAACAAGATGCTCTTGGCCCAGCCTTCGCCTGCACCGAGAACGTCACCGTAGCTAAAGCCACCGCAAGCGACGAGACCGTTGAAGTCCTTGAGGCTTACGCGACCAGAGAGGATGTCCGTCATGTGAACGTCGATAGATTCGAAGCCAGCCTTTGCAAATGCAGCAGCCATTTCGAGTTCGCCGTTGACGCCCTGTTCACGGAGAATAGCCATCTTCGGGCGGCTTGCGTAATCCTTGATGATTTTGGCGCTTGCAGCGAGATCGAACGTGACCTTCGGCGTGATACCCGGATCGTCCTGTTCGAGCTTGAGCTTGTATTCGCTTTCGGCACATTCCGGATTGTCACGGAGAGCGGCAATGCGGCGAGTCGTATCACTCCAGATGGCGCGGAGGTCAGAGAGGCCTTCGGCGTAGTCGCCAATCACAATGTTGTACGTATCGTTGAGCTTACCGATTTCAGAAACGGTATCGCCGAGACCGACAGCTTCAAATGCAGCCTTAACAGCTGCGAGGTCTGCGTTTGCGACCTGGAGAACGGCACCGAGTTCTTCGTTGAACAAAGCGTCAATCACATTGCCCTTGAGAGCTGTAGCATCGAGCGTCACACCCACGTGACCGGCAAATGCCATTTCGACCACCGTCGTGAAGAGGCCGCCATCGCTCTTGTCGTGGTAAGCCATAATCTTGCCATCGGCATTGAGCTTCTGGATCGTTTCGAAGAAGGCGCGGAGTTCCTTAGCGGAATCGACATCCGGAGCCTTATCGCCGAGGAGGTTGTAAACCTGAGCGGCAATGGATGCACCCATGCGGTTCTTGCCACGAGCGAGGTCCACGAGCACAAGCGTCGTGTCCTTCTTCTGCAAGAGCTGCGGCGTGAGCGTCTTGCGAACGTCAGCGCAAGGAGCAAACGCACTGATAACGAGCGAAATCGGAGCGGTCACGCGGTGGCTACCCTTTTCGTCCTGCCACACGGTGCTCATGCTCATGGAGTCCTTACCGACCGGAATCGTAATGCCAAGTTCCGGGCAGAGTTCCATACCGATGGACTTCACAGCTTCGTAAAGGTCAGCGCCATCGCCTTCGTAGTTCGGCGTAGCCATCCAGTTTGCGGACAAGTTTACGCGGCCCATATCCGGGACACAAGCGGCAGCCATGTTCGTGAGGGATTCAGCAACCGTCATGCGTGCTGCAGCAGCCGGAGAAATGAGAGCGATCGGAGCGCGTTCGCCCATACTCATGACTTCACCTTCGTACGTGTCGAGCGTTGCACTCGTCACGGCGCAGTCAGCAACCGGCACCTGCCACGGACCAACCATCTGGTCACGGCAAATCATACCCGTCACAGAACGGTCACCAATGGAAATCAAGAACGTCTTATCTGCAACGGTCGGGTTAGCAAGCACGCGATGTGCAAGGTCCTTCACCGTCACACCAGCCGGCACCACCTGAGAAGAGAGCGGGCGCTTCTGGGACTTTTCATTGCGGATCATGCGAGGCGGTTTACCGAGGAGCACGCCGAGCGGCATGTCAATCGGAGTCGTGCCAAAGTGCTTGTCCGTAAGGGTCAAGTGCTTTTCAGGGATAGCCTCGCCCACTACAGCGTACGGGCAGCGTTCACGCTTACAGATAGCGTCGAACACATCGAGCTTGTCACCAGCAATAGCGATAACATAACGTTCCTGGGATTCGTTACTCCAAATTTCGAACGGGCTCATGCCCGGTTCGTCGTTCGGCACGTTGCGGAGTTCAAACTTACCGCCGAGGCCGCCATCATTCACGAGTTCCGGGAAGGCGTTAGAAAGTCCACCTGCACCCACGTCATGAATAAACGTAATCGGGTTTTCTTCGTTCATCGCCCAGCAGCGGTCGATGACTTCCTGGCAGCGGCGTTCCATTTCCGGGTTTTCACGCTGCACAGAAGCAAAGTCGAGAGATTCGTTACCGGCACCGTTAGCAACAGAGCTTGCTGCACCGCCACCAAGACCGATCAACATGGCCGGACCGCCGAGAACGATCAAGTGGTCACCCGGGTCGATGTGGCCCTTCTCGATATGCTGGTGTTTGATGTTGCCCAAGCCCCCAGCCAACATAATCGGCTTGTGGTAACCGCGGACTTCCTTGCCGTTCTGGGCATTGACTTCCTGTTCGAACGTACGGAAGTAACCGAGGATGTTCGGACGACCGTATTCGTTGTTGAATGCGGCACCACCGAGCGGGCCGTCAATCATAATGTCGAGAGCGGATGCAATGCGGGACGGACTACCAAAGTCCTTTTCCCACGGCTGAACTGCACCCGGAAGCTTGAGGTTCGAAACGCTGAAGCCCGTAAGGCCAGCCTTCGGCTTGGAACCCTTACCCGTTGCACCTTCGTCGCGGATTTCACCACCACTACCCGTAGCGGCACCCGGGAACGGAGAAATAGCCGTCGGATGGTTGTGGGTTTCGACCTTCATGAGGATGTCGACTTCTTCGTTGTGGAAGTCGTACTTGTTGTTGCGCGGGTCAGCGTAGAAGCGGCCAGCCGTTGCACCCTTCATCACAGCAGCGTTATCCTTGTAAGCGCTGAAGATGTTGGAATTGTGGAGCTGGTAAGTGTTCTTGATCATCTGGAACAAGGACTTGTCCTGCTTCACACCATCGATAGTCCATTCGGCACCGAACACCTTGTGGCGGCAGTGTTCCGAGTTGGCCTGAGCGAACATGTAAAGTTCAACGTCGGTCGGGTTGCGCTTGAGTTCGGTAAAGTTCTTGACGAGATAATCGATTTCGTCGGCGGAGAGGGCAAGGCCCATTTCCTTGTCGGCCTTCACGAGAGCGTTGCGACCTTCGGTAAGGACCGGAATCACATTGAGCGGACGCGGTTCTTCCTTGCTGAAGAGAACTTCGAGAGCGGCAGTATCAGCAAACACAGCCTGCGTCATGCGGTCGTGAATCTTGGCAGAAATCTTTTCACGTGCGCCAGCAGGAGCTGCACCTTCAAACTTCACGTAGTAAGCAATGGCGCGTTCGATGCGCTTGATTGCCGGGAGGCCGCAAATGTGAGCGATATCGGTAGCCTTCGAGCTCCACGGGCTGATCGTACCCGGACGCGGGCAGACCACAAAGAGTTCACCTTCGAGCGCCTTGACTTCGCGCATCGGGCCGTAATGAAGGACCTTTTCGAGCGTTTCCTTTTCGGAAGCGGTCAGGTCGGCGGACAGATCCACCACATGGAGGAATTCGGCATACACAGATGCAACCGGAATCCCAGCGGCCTTAAAATCAGATGAAAGCTTTTGCAGACGGAAATCCGACAGAGCCGGAGTACCACGAAGAATGAGCATTTTGACCTCTTTTAGCCTAAATATTTACCGCCCCAAATATAGCAATTTTCCCCCATCATCCCACCCCCATTGTGAAATCGTCCAAAGAAGTTACGAAAGCACCGGCAAGCCATCTGATTTTGAGATGTTTTTGTTATATTAACGGCATGGAATGGAACGAAGAACAGCTTAAAGAACCACGTTTAATTGATATTCCCATCGCTCACGACCAGCGTGGCAACTTGAGCGTTGTTGAAGGCGGAGAACTCATCCCGTTTGATATCAAGCGCTTGTACTACCTGTACGACGTTCCAGGCGGAACAACCCGCGGGGGCCATGCCCATCGCAAGCTACGTCAGCTGATTATCGCTGCAAGCGGTAGTTTTGACGTGATTCTGGACGACGGCAAAAAGCGTTCCAAATATTCGCTGAACCGTTCCTATCACGGGCTTTACATCCCGACAATGCATTGGCGCGAAATTGAGAACTTCTCTTCGGGCGCAGTTTGCATGGTACTCGCTTCCGAGCACTACGACAAATCCGATTACATCTATGAATATGAGGATTTTGTGAAAGAAGCTACTTCTCGTATCTAGCGTTCACGCAGGCGGTGGCGCCGAACGATTCCTTGTAATGGAGCAAATCTTCGTTCAAGAAGTTTCCGCCATTTTCGGTAGAAATACCCCATGAAAAATGCAGAAAGCCTTCTTCAGCCGCTTCACGCAAGGCAAAGAGGTTCATGGGAGTTGTATGATGGAACTCGCTGAAACTTTCATCCGGTGAAATATACTGGTCGTGCAGAATACGTTTTTTTTCGAAAATAAACTGCATCATGCCGCAAACATAACGGCCCTTGAAGAACAAGCCTCTAAAACGCAAATTTTGCGGAATTCGCTTTTTAAGGTCAATGAGTTCTTCGGCGGAATGCACCGGCTTGGTGTTATGCTTTTCTTTGGAGATTACAAGGAACCTGTGGAAAGTCCTGATATCTTCGTCACTTTCAATAGCACGATATTCCCACTTTTCAGATTCCGGGAGCGCATCAATAAACTTTTGCGCGTAATTCCAAAGACGTCTCTGGTTGCGATTGCAATTTTCAAACGGATCGACACCTTTTGAAAGTGTCGTCTGGCTACTGAGCTCTGTATGACGCGTGTAGCCTAAATGTTCCAAAACGTATTCAAGCAAGTCCGGGCTTTCTTCAGCAAAAAGCGGAGGCGTTATTTTAAGAATAGAATGCTTAAAATTCGTCGTTAAATACTGATCCGCTTCTTGAAGAATTTCAAAAAGCCTTGCACCCATGTAATACGATTTTGAAATGATGGGGCCGCCAAACGTGGAACCTGCATGCGACACGAACGTACCATCCTTGAGAACGCCCGGGAAATACGCAACTATAGTTCCACTTTTTTGGAGGGCAAAACTCGCATCGTTAAAGCGGCCTGCGGGATGATAGTTCAAAAAACGCCTAGTCTGCAAAAAAGTGCCATTCACCGATTCCGATTCCACGAAATGGTCAAATCGCTGGTCTAGTTCAGGGCTATAAGGCAAAATTTCGTACATATCATCTCCGGCGTAGTACTACTTGGACTTCTGCGATTTTTCAGCTTTCGGCGCTTCATCCTGTTCAGCATTCTGCGCGGCCTGCTTTGCAGCCTTCTCAGCGGCATGTTCCAAACGAGCGGGCTTGCCTGCCAAATTGCGGAGCAAACCGAACAATGCCGAGAGTTCGTTACGCGTCGGGTGCAAACGCTGCAAGAGCGTGTTGAGGAAGCTATCGCGCCATGCCTGATCGTGATACTGACCCGTGAGATAGCGATCAAGGAACTTTTTGAAGCCATCAATCTGCTGAATAGTTGCAGGACCCGTTTCGGCAACGCCTCGCGTTGTGCGCTTCGCGCGGCCCTCGCCGTTCGCGAGAGCCCCGGAACGGCAAAGTTCGTACAAGCTAATCGAGACCGCTTGTCCAAGATTCAAACTCATGAGTCCCGGCACCGGAATTTCGCACTGGTACGTGCAAGCGTTCACTTCTTCAAGTGCAAGCCCGCAAGATTCACGACCGAACACAAGTGCAATCGTTCCATCTTCCGGGAGCATATCAGACAAATTCTGCACCATCGTATGCTTAATGGAACTTGCAAAAATGCGACGGCTGTATGCGACAGCGCAAGAGCAATCGCCAATGGCATCTTCAAACTTGTGGACGACCTTTGCGTTATCCAGAATGTCATGGCTATTGGCGGCCGTATGGTAAGATTTGTCCAAGACTTTGTCGCGCTTCGGATAGACAATATAAAGTTCCGGCAATGCATAGCAATGCATGGCACGTGCGACAAAACCCACATTGTGCGGGTGTTCCGGTTCAACTAAAACAACTCTAAATTTACGCATAGGATAGTAGGAAGTTAGAAGTAGGAAGTAGACAGTGGTTAGTGGTTAGGCGGGATCTGCCAAGAGAAACCTTTTCCGCGGATTTCGTTTTCGATGGTCTCGCCAGGTTGAATTTCGGCACCTTTAAAAATCACGGAATGCGCAATTTTCACACCGTCAGGAATGACAACGCCGGGTTCCACAACCGCTTCATTCTTGTCGCGACCACATTCCGCCAAACGCGCTTCCACAGCAGCCATGAGGCCTTCAGGCGATCCCATATCAATCCACGTGGCATGCAACTGCGACATATCGACAAACGGCGCACGGCCAGCCGCAATTTCCTGTTTCCAGAATTCACGGATATCGAACTCACCGTCGCGGATTCTCGCAAGCGCTTCATCGCTGTACCACGAAATTCCAGAGAACGTCGCAGCCGTTCCCGTATCGGCACCGAAACGTCCAGCAACACCCGCAAGGCAACCATCAGCCCCTACGCGGAACGTGTTCACCTTCGGGAAATCAACCGCCAGGAGAGCAACTTCACTGCGATTTCGTGCATTCCGCACAAACGCACCCAAGTCAAAATTGCAGTACGCGTCGCCATTCATAATCAAGAGGCCACCGCGATACCCGGCCGCATAAATCCGGCGCAAGGGGCCTGCAGTCCCGAGGATTTCCGGCGTTTCGACCCAGACCTTTTCAAAGCCAAGGCGTTCACCCTCGCTTACAATTTGGTCGGCCAAATAATGCGCATTCGCGTGCAAGCGGACATCGCCAAGCGACTTCGCCCGCTCCATCTGGATTTCGAGAATGCTTTTGTCATAAACGCGAACCAACGGCTTCGGGATTTCCGACGTCAAAGGTCTCAGCCTTGTGCCAAGCCCAGCCGCTAGAATCAACACGTTCAATTTATCGTCAGTTCGCGTCATAACTCAGCCTTAATTAGACCATTGCAGCGCTAAAGGAGGCGTTGCAGATAAGCGTTTCGCCCTGCCAGATTTCGCCAGTGTACTTGTAAATGCCATGGCGAGCCATCACGAGCGTAGCCTTGAGCGTCAAGTCCTGCGGCGGAATCACCGGAGCGCGGAAACGGCAGTTTTCGACACCCATGAATGCCGGGCGCTTGCCTTCGACATCAGCCTTCTTCGCGATCATCGTCAAGAGCGTTGCGGCCTGAGCCATGGATTCGATCTGAATCACGCCCGGGAGCACCGGATTGTTCGGGAAATGACCGTCAAAGAACTTTTCCTTGCCCGTCACGTGCCAAACAGCAACGATAGACGGCTGGTCACCTTCGGTGATTTCCTGAATTTCGTCCACGAAAGCAAACGGAGCCTTCTGAGGGAGGAGGGCATGTACTTGTTCTTCATTGTAAAGCATAGGGCAACACCTTTTCTAAGATTGTTCTGTGGCTCAAGTGACCACCGTTGATGATTTCCAGACGAACTTTCGGGAGTGCGGGCTTTGCAAAGCAAAGGTCTCCCAACAGGTCGAGGATTTTATGACGAGCGGGTTCATCGGCAACTCTAAACACGGGGGCTACAGCCTCCGGAGAATTGTCAAGCAAGAGCCCACAGGATTCATCCACCCCGCCAAGCAAACCTGCCTTGCGGGCTTCGTCAAATTCGTTTTTTAAAATGAAAGTTCTCGCCGCAAAGACATTGTACAAGTCTTCTGCGGAGTAAATAGAAACATTCGCCGCCGACTTAAAGACGCGACCGTTTTCGTTTCGTTCCAGGATGTATTCCACTTCGAACGCTTCGCTCGGCGTGATTTTCACGGAACCGTAAGGCAAGTCCCACAAAGCATGCACCGGAGCATCGTAAAAAGCGAGTTCTTCAGGCGCACCCACATTTCTGCGAAATTCGCTAAAGAACGGAAGCGCACTACCGTCCATCAACGGGAGTTCAGCAACACACCCCTTGTCACTTTCTTCGTTGCAGGTGACATCGACCACAAAGCGGCGAGAAGGCCACATCAAGAATACTGGTGCAAGGTGTTCCGGGGACGCAAGCGTCAAAGCATGAACGCCTTCGCCCGATTCGTAAATTGCGGTACGGGCCACGCTGAACTTCAAATCCGTGAAGCACTTTGCGCAATCGGTACTGTAAAAAGAACGACCGCCCACGCGCCATTCAACACGAGGCTCCAGTTGCGGATTATACTCCTGGACTTCAATTTTTACGTTTGCCTTGCCATAAGACAAAGACGCAGAACTAAATTCCCACTCACGCGGGCTTTTACGAGAATCTTTTTTCATTTAGATAACGGGAATTTATAAAAAAAATGCACACTTGAAAGTTAAGAACTTAGAACTTAGAGCTTAGAACTTAGATTTTAAAATGGAAGCCTAAGTTCTAAGAGCGGAGCGGGCTAAGTTCTACCAACTGTGGCGGCACAGCCGCCTATTTCTTTCCCATCATTCGGAGTTTCACGACGGAGCGGCGCCAGACGTCAATTTCTTCGGCCGGGTAGCCCGCGTAAACCTTGCCCGCCTTGAGGCTCTTGGTAACACCCGCTTTCGCGGCAACCTTCACGCCCTTACCAATCGTCAAATGCCCCGCCGACTGCACACCACCAGCAAATTCCACGTCATCTTCCATAATCACGGAACCCGCCACGCCAGACTGCGATGCCATCATGATGTTGTTTCCAAGGCGGCAGTTATGCGCCACTTGCACGAACGTATCGAAATGACAATCATCGCCAATCACCGTCGGAGAGACAAAGCCCGCCGCGACCACGTCATTAGCGCTAAAGCTACAGCGGTTCCCGATGCGGACTCCCGCCAAATGCGGGACCATACATCGCTTGCCTTCGTACTCGTAAAATCCAAAACCACGAGGTCCCACGACAACACCCGCCTGGAACACGCAATCTTCGCCAATCGTCACACGCGGATAAACAGTCACATTCGCTTCAAGAATCGTACCTGCGCCAATCGTAGCACCCTTCATCACCACGCAATTCGGGCCGATGATAGCGTTCTCGCCTACCACACCCTCGACAACTGCCGAAGCATGAACTTGTGCAGAAGCAGCAATTTTCGCTTCTTCAAAAACTTCACGACGTTCCACAAATTCCTTCATGAACGTCACCATCGCATGGTACGGACTTTCAACCGGGCATACAAAATGCACATTCGGCAAGAGTTCCGAACGACCATCTACGCAATACTTTTCATACAAACTCGGCACAAAGAGGAGCCCTGCCGTAACGCCCGCAAAAGCACTTGCGCTCACGCCACCGGCATTTCCTGCAAGCCCCGTTTCTGTCTTGGCGTCGCCCGTCCAGAACGAGACATCGTGCATTCCCGCCTGATCGAGCGAAGAAAATCCAGTCAGTTCAAAATTTAAAACGCCCTCGTTTGAAGGCATTTTAAGATTCATCGTTTCAAGAATTTCAGATAAAGAAACTGAAAACATTATTCCTCTAGCGTGAGCATGTGGACTTGACATGCAAACTGAATGGTAACGCGGTTGCCCACCTTGCCGCTTAAATCTTCGCCATCAAGCTGGATGTATTCATCATCTGCAAGTTCAAGCGTCAGCGAGCGCACCTTACGCGACTTGAGCAAGTTCTTCTTCAAGAAGTAACCGATGACCGGAATGTTCCCAACCGCAATCGCAAGCAAGAAATTCAGCATGTTCGGCACGCAGACAACTTCCAAATAGCCATCCGCCATGTCTGACTGGAAGAACGGATTGGCGCCACTGGCAAAACTAGGGATATTCCCGACAATGACCGTCGTATGCCCCGTCAAATCTACGGTTTCCTTGAGTTCCGGCGTATTCTCAACCATCGAAAGTTTACCACTTTTCAAATGGTATGCTCGGTCTGCAAAGAAGCGCTTGACGTAATGCAGCTTGTTTGCAATCACAGAATTTGAAGAAATGACACCGGTTGCACGGTCATGGTTAAAATCATGCGCAATACGGGCATCAATGCCTGCAGAGAAATAATTGGCAAGCGCAAACTTATCATTCACCGTCCAAATATCAAACGGTCTAGACTTCGCCATCAAGAGCCTGCGCACCAAGTACAAAAGTCCCTTATCCGCAAACGGTTTGTAAAGCCCGAGCACGCGAGCCAGGTCATTGCCTGTACCAAGCGGGATAAGCCCAATCTGAACTTTATCAGCATACTCCGACATGAGCATCATCGATAGTACAGACGAAACCGTACCGTCGCCACCCACCGCAACAAGTTTTTCCGTCGAAGAAAGAGCCGTCAAAATTTGCTCTTCCATTCCTTCCTTGCGCGTGAATTCAGCCTTCCATTCGTCGGCCTTAAAATCCATAGACTCCATAATTTCAGGAAGAAATTTATGGATAACCTTTCCTTGTCCACCTCCACTCACCGGATTTATTAGGAAAAAGAACTTATACATCTTTTAGAAGTTCATCCTTTGCGTCCAAGTAGTGTTCTACGCCAATCTTTACGTTTTTAATTTCATCTGCAGTCAGAGTTCTAGCGATGTGCGCTGGAGATCCCACAATCAAAGAATTCTCGGGGAAATTTTTTCCAGCCGTCACAAGCGCGCCCGCACCGACGATGCAATTTTTCATGATAAGGGCTCCGTCCATGATAATTGCACCCATGCCTACGAGAACGTTATCTTCGATTGTGCAGCCGTGAAGCACCGCACCATGACCAACAGTCACCTCGTCGCCAATGTTCACACCGACACCTGTCGAAACATGGACACTCACATTATCCTGGATATTTGTACGCTTGCCAATTTTGATTTCTGCCAAATCGGCACGCAACACCGCATTGTAAAACACAGACGAATCATCGCCAATGCTCACATCGCCCACGAGGCATGCGCCTTCAGCGATAAACACGCGCTTTCCCACCTGTGGGACTTTGCCTTTATACTTAATTATGGAACCCATAGTTTCAATTTACAAAAATACATGAATAGATGAAACAGAAAAATTTTTAAAAAAGCTTTGTTTTTCGCCACCTAAAACGCCTTTTTTGCCCAATATGTTCTATCTTATTGAGTATGAACGAAATACATGGGATAGATATCAAAAAGATTTTTGATGCTCAAGGGGAAAATCGCTGGAAAATAGCCCAGACGAGTGCCAAAGAGCGTATTCAAAAACTGAAAAAGCTTCGCGAAGCCGTCGTGAAGCATCAGGAAGAGTTTTACGAAGCAGTTTGGCAGGACTTCCACAAGCCGCGTTTTGAAGCTTGGCTCAGTGAAATTTTTCCGACGATTGAAGAAATCGACCACACAATTAGCCATCTGAAAAAATGGATGAAGGACAAAAGCGCTAGTCGAGTTTTCTTTTTGCCCACGTCCAAAAGCCGCCTCCACTACGAGCCCAAAGGCCGCGTACTGATTTTTGCGCCGTGGAACTATCCGTTCTTGTTGCTCGTGAACCCGATTATTTCGGCAATTGCGGCTGGCAACGTGATTATGGCAAAGCCATCGCACAAGACGCCGCACGTGAGCGCTGTTCTCGTGAAGATGTTTAAGGAAAACTTCCCGGAAAATGAAATCGCACTCATCGAAGGTGAAGGGGCTGAAATTGGAGACAAGCTATTAGAGCTTCCGTTTGACCATGTATTTTTTACGGGGAGTCCGAAGGTCGGCGCGCACATTGCAGAAATGGCAGCCAAGCACCATGCCAGCATCACGCTTGAACTTGGCGGAAAGTCCCCCACGATTCTGCTCCCCGGCATAAACATCAAGAAGCATATCAAACAGATTGCTTGGGGAAAAACGCTAAACGGCGGGCAAACCTGCATCGCGCCGGATTACGCCCTTTGCCCAGAAGATAAAGTTCAAGAATTTGCAGAAGCTTTTGCCGAAGATATCAAACGCAGATTCGGCGATACCGAAGCCAAGCGTCACGAAAGCAAAGACCTTGTACACATCGTTGACAAGCGCGCCACAGAGCGCCATGCTGCACTCATCAAGGATGCAATTGCCAAAGGCGCTAAACAAGTCATCGGCGGAGTGAGCGATATCGAAAATTGCTACACGCCAGTCACCGTGCTTACAAATGTCACGCCCGACATGGAAATTATGAAGTCCGAAATTTTCGGACCGATTATGCCGATTATCGCCTACAAGAATCTTGACGAAGCGATTGCATTTGTACAAAGCCGCCCAAAACCACTAGCGCTGTACATCTTTGGTACAAACAAACGCGATATCAATTACGTTTTGAGCCATACCACATCCGGTTCCACTTGCGTGAACAACACCATTATCCAAATCGAAAATTTGGAGGTTCCCTTTGGCGGTGTGGGCATGAGCGGTACAGGCAATTACCACGGATTTTTCGGATTCAAGACATTTAGCCATGAACGCAATATCATGGAGCAGAAAGGGTTCGATGCGGTGACATTTTTCCACCCGCCCTATGGAATTATTCCGGGCAGTTTGCGTTCTAAAATTCAAAACTTTGCAGAAAAAGCGTTACGCTTTTTAAAGTCGATGTAGGAGGTCACTTATGGCATCTTTCCTTTACAGATTCGCCTGCCGAGCATTCCAAAAAGCGTTCTTTGTTGGCGTACACTTTATGCCATGGCGCGAGCCGCAACTTATTCACGGAGCAGGGACTTTAAGCGAACTCCCCAAGCACCTCAAGGCAAATGACATAGAGAACGTTCTGCTCGTTACCGATGAGTTCTTGGTCAAGAGCGAACACTTCCTAAACATCAAGAAATACTTGGAAGAAGCGGGAATCAAGTATGCCATTTACGACAAGACTATTCCGAACCCGACCATAGACAATATCAACGATGCAGCACGCATTTACCGCAAGAACAAATGCAAAGGGCTCGTCGCATTTGGTGGCGGTTCTGCCATTGACTGCGCAAAGGGCGTGGGCATCCGCATTGTTAGACGTTGGACACCGATTTCGTTTATGCGAGGGACGCTACGCGTTCTTCGCAAGATTCCGTATCTCGTAGCCATCCCGACGACGGCGGGGACAGGGAGCGAAGCGACTGTGGCCGCCGTGATTTCCAATCCGCAGACGCATGAGAAGTACCCGATTAACGACTTCGTCTTGATTCCGCGTCTCGCGATTCTCGATGCCAATATTACGCTCAACTTGCCCGCCAATCTTACGGCAACTACCGGTATGGATGCGCTCACGCACGCCATTGAAGCCTACATTGGCAACAGCAATTTCGACGGAAGTGCCGAAGCCGCCATCTTGGCTGGTCGCCTGATTCTTGAGAACATCCAGAACGCCTATCGCGACGGTCACAACATCAAGGCCCGTGAAAACTTGCAGAAAGCGGCATACCTCGCTGGGTATGCATTCACTCGCGCTTACGTCGGCTACGTTCACGCCATTGCACATAGCCTTGGCGGTATGTACCACACGCCTCACGGGCTTGCAAACTCAGTTATTCTTCCGCACGTTCTGGAATTCTACGGCGAAACTTGCGAAACGCGCCTCGGATTCTTTGCAAAAGCCATTGGAGCAGTCCCAGCAGAGCTTGACAACCATGAAGCCTCCAAAGTCTTCATTATGCAAATTCGCGAGTTGAACCGCTCTATGGATATTCCGGAACACTTGGAATTTATCCAAACCGAAGACATTCCAAGACTCGCGAAGTCGGCAAGCAAGGAAGCAAACCCGCTTTACCCTGTGCCGAAAATATTAAATGCGAAAGAGCTCGAAACGCTCTATCGCATTGTGAAAGGGACAAAAATGTAAAACGACTACTTCACTTGAAAGCGGTCTTTAATTTCTTGAGGGATGGCAAACGGCCTTCCCTTTTTCATATCCATGAGAACCCACTGCGTCTCGGATTCAAACACGACCTTGCCATCAGAAACGCGTTCAAAGCGGCACTTGCGTACGCTCGCGACCTTGCTGTAGCCAGCGACCCAAGTCGTACCACGGATTTCATCGCCCAAGAACGCCTGATTCTTGTATTCCACAAACTGCGTATGAATCATCCAACCGCAACCGAACTGGTACATCACATCCGTTGCTCCAACGGAATCCGAATGAGCAATCGAGATATCCTGAACCCACTGCACCGCCCACACATTATTCATGTGCTTGTTTTCATCAATCATCTCGGGCGTCACCTTAAAAAGCTTTTCAAACTTCATCGGATTTGCATTTTCTTCCATCACTACAGCCATTGTAAGCCTCCATTGTAAATAAATGTAACAAAATAATTCAAGACGAAAGAACGCTTGCAAAGCAAGCTACAGACGAGAGACGAAAGTTATAGTTTGGCAGCGAAGCTGCGATTTTTTCTACTCTCGTCACTCGTCTACCAGCGAAGCGGTCTCTCGTCTAATTAATTATCAAAATATTACGGTTTTTATCGCAATTATTCGCATAACATTCCCATTTTATGTTATTTTTCTTTGCGTTAAAAACATTAAGTGAGAAAATCTATGGAATGGAACGATTTCACGAGCCTGACCGCAGAAAACATGCAGGCAATTTGGGACTTCAAGACTAAAGACCCGTTTTCAATTTTAGGTATCCACCCGCTCGAAACCGATCGCGGGATCAAGACCGTCATCCGCACCTACCAGCCGCAGGCCAGCTTTGTCCGCGGTGAATCGTGCGACGGCACTGAAGAATTTGATTTTGTGAAGCTTGGCGACACAGGATTTTTCGAAGCCATCCTCGACTTGGAATACAAGCCGTTCTTTTACAAGCTCATCATCAAGCAGGGCGACGGCATCGAATACACGCTCGTCGATCCGTATGCATTCTTGCCGGTCCTCAGCGACTTTGACCGCCACCTGATTGCAACAGGCACGCACTACGAACTTTACCGCAAGCTCGGCGCCAACATCATCGAACACCAGGGATTCAAGGGCGTTCACTTCGCCGTCTGGGCTCCGAACGCTCGTGCCGTTTCTGTGGTCGGCAACTTCAACAGCTGGGACGGCCGCCGTCACCAGATGCGCATGCTCGGTGCCTCGGGCATTTGGGAAATCTTCATTCCGAATCTTGGTGAAAACGAACTCTACCGCTTTGAAATTCACGGCGCCGACGGGAACCTCCATGTGAAGGTGGACCCGCTTGCAAAGCTCGCCGAAGTCCGCCCGGCAACAGCCTCCATCACAACACACCTCGACGGTTACGAATGGGGCGATGATCTTTACATGAAGACGCACTGGGCCACAAAGGTCTTTGGCGCTCCGATGAACATTTACGAAGTCCACGCCGGTTCCTGGCGTCGCGACCCGGCTAATCCGGACCGTTTCCTCAACTGGGACGAGCTCTCCGAACGCCTCATCCCGTACCTCAAGGAAATGGGATACACGCACGTGGAATTCTTGCCGCTCGCCGAACACCCGCTCGACGAATCTTGGGGCTACCAGGTTACCGGTTACTACTCCCCCACGAGCCGCTACGGCACACCGGACCAATTCCGCCACTTTGTGGACCTTTGCCACCAGAACGAAATCGGCGTGATTTTGGACTGGGTTCCGGCCCACTTCCCGAAGGATGCACACGCTCTCGGACGTTTCGACGGCACTGCCTGCTACGAGCATGCCGACCCGCGTCAGGGCGAACACCCGCACTGGGGCACATACATCTTTAACCTCGGCCGTAACGAAGTCAAGAACTTCCTCATTGCAAACGCGATGTACTGGCTCAAGGAATTCCACTGCGACGGTCTCCGCGTCGATGCTGTAGCCTCCATGCTTTACCTCGACTACGGTAAGGGTCCGGGCGAATGGGTGCCAAACAAGGACGGCGGCAACATCAACTACGATACGCTCGAATTCCTGAAGCACTTGAACAGCATCATGGGTCGCCTGACCCCGCATGCCATCCTCATCGCCGAAGAATCAACAAGCTTCCCGAGCATCACTCGCCCGCCAGAGCAGGGCGGTCTCGGCTTCCACTACAAGTGGAACATGGGCTGGATGAACGACTTCTTGAGCTACATCCAGCACGAACCGATCCACCGCAAGTACCACCATAACCAGCTTACGTTCAGCATGGTCTACGCTTATTCTGAAAACTTCATACAAGTTTTCAGCCATGACGAAGTGGTACACGGCAAGGGTTCCATGCTCGGCAAGATGCCTGGCGACAACTGGCAGAAGTTTGCAAACCTCCGCCTCACCTACGCTTTCCAGTACGCACACCCGGGCAAGAAGCTCAACTTCATGGGCAACGAATTCGGTCAGTTCCGCGAATGGAACGAAAAGCGCTCGCTTGACTGGCACTTGGTCAGCTGGGATAGCCACGGCAAGCTCCTTGAAATGATGAAGGTTCTGAACCACATCTACAAGGAAAATGCTCCGCTATGGGAAATTGACCATTACTACACCGGCTTTGAATGGATCTGGTGCGACGACGCCGACAATTCCATCGTAAGCTTCGTCCGCAAGGATGACCATGGCAACATGATTCTCTGCGTGTTCAACTTCACGCCGGTTGTCCGTAACGATTACCGTCTGGGCGCTCCTGCTCGCGGTGCTTGGAAAGAAATTTTCAACACCGATGCAGCCATGTTCGGCGGCTCCAACGTCGGCAATCTCGGTGAAGTCTGGACGCAAGATGTTCCATGGCAGAATCGTGAATGGAGCTTGAACATCAAGCTTCCGCCTCTCGCGGCAGTTTACTTCAAACTCGAGAGATAGAAAAAGACGAAAGAACGCTTCGCTACAGACTAAAGACGAAAGATGTTTTAGTAATTCTGAGCGAAGTCGTAAGATTTAAGATCGGTAGCGCTATGCTGCCGATTTTTTAATTCAATGCCACCGAGAACAAAAGCATCATGGAAGACGAGCGAAATACGCCATCGTCATCGGACCAGTATTCACCCGAATTATAGGCTAGCGACACCCCAATAGCGGTATGTTCACCAACCCACCAGTCCTTGCCCACTTCAATATCAAAGCTAAGCGCACTGAGCCCCGTATTCCCAGAATATTTATGGCAATTCAGGTTATAACCCGTCAAGCCCAGTGACCCGCTAATAAACACATTGTTCCACCCGGGTACATAATACGTTGCGCCAACGCCTAAATAAACGGAACTCAGCACGTAAAAATCGTGATCCATATAAGTCGCAAGCCCATAGCGCGCCTCTTGGAAATTAGAATACATCACGTACCCCAAATTCGCATGCAACGCCAAATCCGGCACGACATAAAAACCGAGTTTTCCATGCACCCTTGCACCAAAACCATTGGCAGTCAAGGATTCCTCGCCATCGGCGTTTTCAAAAGACGCATACCCCATTCCCATTGACGCATTTGCAAACAGCCCGTCGTGCGTAAACGGAGCAGAAAGCGGTCCGGCCCAAGTTGCCGAAACAGCCACTGACAATGCAAGCAATAATATAGCGAGAAGACGATCCATAATCAGTTTTGATACTCTAATTTAGCAAAATCAGAGACTTTCCAAAGCTTGACAACATCACCACGCAACCTAAACCCAAGCGATATATACGGCGAAATTCCTTTGGAATGACCATATTTCGAAGCTTTCATATTATGAAATCCGGCCTTCAAACGAATTGCAATTCGCCCCGTTATTGGATCGCCCTCAGGCATGGTCTTGCCTTCAAGACTCGGGAAAAGATAATCCACATACGCCCCAAAGCCGTAACGGAAATAACGTTCTTGCCTGTTTTCGCGTTTTTCTTCACCATCTCTGCGAACCACATAGAAAGCGGTACCCAAATTTGCAAATGCGGCCCCTTCAAAATATTTTGTCCTAAGCACTCTATAACCTAGCAAAGAATGTATTCCATAATCAAAAAAGCCGCAGGAATCGCACTTTTCATCCAAGGATCGTGTATTGAATTCAAAAGAGAACAAAACATTATAAATCCTAAAATCTAAAGCGACATTAAAGAAGAAATATGGTTTGTAATCCGGGAAATCCCCAGCCAAAAACGGAATACCAAAATCGCTACCCAAGCCAAAACTGAAAGAGGACTCCCCTTCAATCAGGGATTTTAACATTTTTCCTAAAGCAATTGATTTCATCACAGGGCATGCCAAATCTTTATTGACTTCGGGCTTATCTTGCAAATCTTCACATTTAAAATTTTCATGATAATCACGTTCTGCAACACGATTCAAAAGCAAATCAAGACCATCTTCGTATCGATACGTACTTTGCCTTACCAAATAATTTGATGAAGAATCTTTATTTAAAATAAATTCATAATCACGATTCAAGTATTTCAAAAGAGCTTTTGATCGTGGCGACAAGTCCGCAGAATCCACAAGCTGAACAGCAGTTGCATAATCACCATCGTAGACAAGAGATTCTATGCGTTTACGTACTTCAATCGCCGAGTTAGGTTCCACGCCATAATTCAAACGGTATGGGAAAAATTGTACATTTTCCAAGCTTTGAACATCCAAAAAAGCAACTGATTCAGATACACCTTCCAAAAAGAAAATTCTCTTATTCGGAATTTCTGAATCAAATTTGGGTACAGCAATCACGCGCAGGATCAATTTAAACGAAGAAGAATCCTTTAAAATATCAGGACCCATGTATGCAAATTGAGTGAAGACCTTTTTTGTTTTTTCGACAGGCGGATCCACCCAAGTTTTAGTTTCTTTGTCATAAATTTTGTCTACATGAATAATGTTATGGATTAAATAAAAACCATTTGTTTCTTTTTGCGAGCGCAGTTCAAATGTTTTGCGGACAATCTCGGGCGCTTCGGCCAAATCACGTTGCATTCGGGCCGTTTTCAGTTCAGACCATTCCATAAAAGATTTATAGACATCCGGATATTCCTTATCAAAATTGACCCAGGGCAACCTATCCTCGCTGTACACATTACCCGTGATGAGCGAGCCATAATAAGCTACAGGCGCGGTTTCTAGCTTTTTCGCCACTGTTACCGAATTCACCAACATATCGTCATATGCAAAGCTATAAGACAGCAGCGTCAATACAATTGCAAAAATGTACTTAACCATATTAGCGTTCCATGGTATCAGGATAAACAAATTCAACCGGTTTCATAGTCAACACAGGAATAGAAAACTCAATTGACATATAAAACCTAAATCCAGAAGCATTTACAGTATGATCCCCCCAAATATTTTTTATACCCGATCTGAAACGAAGATAAAACATATCGTACAGGATTCCAGCACCATACACCGGATAAACCTGATACGAATCCATGCTTGATCTATTTTTATCATCGTTACTTTTATTTTCACCGTAGAAATCGGCTTCAACACCAGTCGTTAAATAACACAACAACGAAATATCCCTAAAGTAATAGCCAACATTTAAGTTCCAGCCCAAATTGGAAAAATGAAGAGTATCACTGGATCGGACATCATTGAAATGCGCGTTGATTTGGCCTTCAAAACTTACATTGTTCCAATACCAGTTTGTCCCCCCATAAAAACCAAAACCATTCTTAACCTTATCCGAAATATCTCCTAAAAAGGCGACATAGGAACCACCTAAGAAAAACGTATATGACTTGAGCGGGTCAACTTCCTTTTTATCCCAATAAGCATCAACTAGATATTCTAACTGTTCTCGTTTTTTCAATTGGAGTTTGTGTTCTTCAATCAATGATGGAACATCATATTTGTATTTAAAGAAACCCTTTAATACAATACAAATAAAAATCCTGTCACTCTCGTTTTCAACACTTTTGAGTTTTTCATCAAGTATTCCAGATTCAATTTCTGCTTTCAATTTTTCCTTAAAGGTTTTATGGAACGTATCGTAAACATAATCCGGCCTTGCATTATAACGCGATACAAATTGAACATCACTAAGCGATTCAAAATCGCCTAAAAAGTATTTCAAGAGAAGTTTTTCGCTATCATGAATTATAAAATAAGTAGACGTCTTTTCATACGACTCAGCAACATCAACCAGTTTCTTTAAACGTACAAGGTTATCATCTTGCAAAGCTTTTCTCATCGCATTGCGAAGATACTTGACCTGGTCAAACTCTTGCCGAAGCATTTCTGATTCGCTGAATTTTTCAACGAGGCTCAACGAATCTATAGATTTAGTCTCTTCATAATCATGAACAAACAAGTTCATCACAGAATCGCGCGAAGTCGATGCCTCGGCAAATGCATTACATACAAAAAACAGCGACAAAGCACTCAAAAAAGCAAAACATTTTACACAAACTCGCATACGATAAATATACAAAGTTTTAGTAAAAAGTAGCCTACTTCCCGCCCATCTCCCTCGGATGGAAACTGCGATGTTCTTGCTTGATAAAGTCTTTATCGACGTGCGTGTAAATTTGCGTAGTGCTGATATCCGCATGGCCGAGCAGCTCTTGCAATACACGCAAGTCCATACCCGCCTCCAGGCAGTGCGTAGCAAAGCTATGGCGGAACGTATGCGGCGAAACCTGTTTGCTCAAGTGCATCGTATGCAGTTGCACAATTTTCCAGGCGCCCATACGGCTCATCGGCTTACCATGCGCATTCAGGATGATATTGTCCGTTGTCGGATGCGTTAAAGGGCGCCCTTCTTCAATCCAGGCGCGGAGATTTTCCTTTGCCTTGCTCCCAAGCGGTACAAGACGCTGCTTATTGCCCTTGCCAATCGGCATGAGCCATTCATTTTCAAGGTCAATTTGCGAAAGCTTGATGCCAAGCGCTTCCGAAATACGAAGCCCGCCACTGTACATGAGCTCAATCAAAGCCGTATCACGGAGCGGATTCTTACCGTTCGCTGCACTCTCAAAAACGCTGTCGATTTCTTCACGGGTCAGGTACTGCGGCAGGTAATGGCCAAGCTTTGGCGTTGCAAGCATCGATTCCGTGCTGTAATCGTACTCGCCCTGGATCTGCATGTACTTGAGGAACCCGCGCAAGCTCGAAAAATGCCTCGCAACCGATGTCGGGGAATACTCTTCTTGCCCCGCCGTAAGCGTCAAGAATTCGTCCAGCTTTTCGGGCTGCAAGTCCTTAAGATCAATACCGTTCTCGTCAAGCCAGGCGATAAAATGCCTCAAATCCTCCTGATAGCTTTGAATCGTCACCGGGGATAGATTCCGTTCTACCCCGAGGTGCGAAAGAAAAGCGTCCAGACGGTTGGAGTTGAGGCTCATTTTAGCACGCTATGTAAATTTAATCTTCTTCGTCTTTTTTTGAGGGCTTAGCGCAGCGGTCTGTAGCCCAGTTGGTCGACTTGAAGCAGGCACTTCTGGTGTAGCAACATCCGTATGCATTTTTATTGCCAAGATCTTCGCAATGGCAAGCAATTCCGTCACCTTCCTTCTCTTCGTCAACAAGTTCTCCGTTAGCGCAGACCACCATGTATCCGCCAGTGTGATAACTTGTGTTGATGCAGGTTTGGAGAGAATTGTGGCAAACTCCGAAGTAGGTACCCTGGATATTGCATGTTACGTGTCTCGTCTCGTTTGTAAGGTCGAATTCGAAATCTTCCACGCGTTCATCAGGAGAGGAGACTGGTTTGTGATTATTCCAGTTGTACCCGTGAACGGTTTTTGCGGCCATCTTTTTACTAGGAATCAGTTCCTTCCATTTCTGTTTCGTCTCGAAACTTCTGAACGGCGGGTAGTCGGGGTCTTCGTCCTTGAGAATTTGCTTGCAACGTTCTTCGTTGTAGCAGGGATTGAAATCGTCCCATCCACTTTCGGAACGTCCCCAGCAAGGATCGCAATCAGAACATTGATCCGTGTTGCATTGGTCTATCATCTTATCTATAGGGTAGCCTTCTCTACAAGCGACGGGGCACTTGTAATACTCCTTGTCAAGCGGGTCGAACTTGTTATGGAGCCTTTCCCATTGCCCGTCGACGCACCTGTACATGATGGCGTTGTTATTGATGTCGTTGTCGCACCTCAGTTCGCCGTTAAGACATTCGCCGCAGATGGCCTTGTCGGTACGGCACGACTTGTTGCCGCATATGGAAACGGCTTTCTTAGCTTCGCCGGCGACGCACTCGTAGACGGTTCCCTTTCCTTCGTCATCGTTGGTACAGGTGTGTTCGTAGTTCGTGCACTCGCCGCAACCGTTGTCGCGCGGGTCGCAGGATTTCCCGTTACAGCTCTCGGTCACCTTCTCGCCCTTTTCGCAGCGGGTGACTGTCGCCTTGAAGTTTTTGTCTTCGGTGCAGGTCTGCACGTTGTCGAGGCATTCGCCGCAATCCGTGCCCTTTTCGTTACAGGAGACCAAGCCACACGAGCGGTTCACAATAACTCCTTTTACACATTCCTTTACGATACCGATATTTGCAGGGCTGTTAGAGCAGGAGTTCGTGTAGCTGTCGCCGCATTCCTTTTCAAGGACGTCCTTGTTAGCGCATTCCTTGCTCTTGGTATTGCAAAGAACACCCTCGTCACAAGCAGTTTCCTTGCAGACGCAAGCACCGTCTTTCGCGGTACCACCAGAAGCCTTGCACAAGTCATCGAAGGTCGGAGCGGATGCCGAGGAAGAGCTTGACTTGGATTCAGAAGAGGCGGCAACAGAGGATGAGCTGAGCTTGACCTGGTTTCCGCAAGCACCCGTGACAGTGTTGCAAACGGCACCTTCGTCACAGACCTCGCCTTTACAGACGCAGGCGCCATCTTTCATGGAGCCACCGGATGCCTTACACAAGTCGTTGAAGGTTGGAGCCGCGGAAGAGGAACTTTTTTTGGAGTCCGAAGATATATCGGAAGGTTTGCTTTGGTTTCCGCAAACACCAGTAATGGTGTTGCAAACGGCACCAACGTCGCAAAGTTCGTTTTTACAGACGCAAGCACCGTCTTTTGCGGTACCACCGGACGCCTTACAAAGATCCGTGAAGGACTTCAGATCGTCCTTGACTTTGGACGAGGAACTGGCCTTGCTACTAGATGATTTTGCAGAACTTAAAGAATCTTTCTTGGAAACAGGAATCCAGTTTTCGCTGTGGCAATAGTAATCAGCATCTTCTTTTTTGGCGTAAACAGTATCGCCTTCATTTTCATCGCCACATATTCCAAGTTCGTAAATCGAGTTGACCTCCGTAATGATTTCTCTTGGGAGAGTTTCATCGCTAGATTCATCACTACAGGCGACAAGAATTGTCACGACCATCATAGTCGCAAACAAAACGTCTAAAATTGTTTTTTTCATGATTTTCCTCGATAACCAGGGCAAAGAAATAAAATTTTACGTAAAATTTAAATAAAATAACAATTCACGTCAACGCGCTTGTGCGTTACAAGTTCAATGAAACCAATTCCATTGTTGTCTGGCCATGCGACGTAATCCAGCAAATTTCAACGAGCGGATTCTTTTCATAATTCCACATTTTTTTTCTTTTTTCTTTAAAATCCCCTTGCCAATGCGTTTTTTCTTTTCTATAATTGTGCGCGTCCTAAGCGACTATGGATGATTAGCTCAGTTGGTAGAGCAGCTGACTCTTAATCAGCGGGTCGCAGGTTCGACCCCTGCATCATCCACTAAGCACTAAACCGCAAGGCTAGGTGCTGCAAATACAAAAGCGTCAGACAAAGCTAAGCGTCTAACGAACTTTGAAACTGCGGCTTTTGATTTTTGCAAAAAGACATTGCTGAAAGGCGACCAAATCATGGATGATTAGCTCAGTTGGTAGAGCAGCTGACTCTTAATCAGCGGGTCGCAGGTTCGACCCCTGCATCATCCACTAAATACCAAACCGAAAGGCAAGGTATTGCAAATACAAAAGCGTCAGACAAAGCTAAGCGTTTTTGAAAGCGAAAGTGGAATCTAACGAACTTTGAAACTGCGACTTTTGATTTTTGCAAAAAGACATAGCCAAAAGGCGACCAAATCATGGATGATTAGCTCAGTTGGTAGAGCAGCTGACTCTTAATCAGCGGGTCGCAGGTTCGACCCCTGCATCATCCACTAAACACCATCTCATTGAGGTGGTGTTCTTTTTTATACCTAAGACCCAGCGCACAAATTTGCGCATGTCGCCCCCTCGTCTCACGCTTAACGCACGCCCATGCAATGCCAGGTAATGCCAAGCGAGACAAACGGCGAAAGCCCCTTCGCCTGCCCGATATCCGAAATATTGATGTTCTGCGCCCCAAGCTTCAGTCGCACACCAAAACGGTTCCCTATCCCCTGCTCAAAGAAACTATCAACAGGTCTCCCAATTAGCTTCGGGAACAGCGCTTCAACATAAATGCCAAAGCCATAGCGGAAATAGCGTTCATGCAGGTACTTTGGATCTTCAACGCCCTTTTGCGGAGGAACCTCTATCGCCGCAAATCCAAAATTGCACCAAACGCCGCTTTCAATATAATCCTTTTTCAACCATAAATATCCAATTTCCACATGCGCACCAAAGTCCCCAGTACCGCACGAATCGCACTTGGCATCCAAACTGCGAATGCTAAGCCCAAGTCCGCCAAACCAATTGCCTAAGTAAACATTAAAACCAAATCCCAGATAAAATACAGGATCAAAGTCCGGGAAATCGCCCGCCAAGAATGGCCGTCCAAAATCGGCATACGCGTTAAAGCGAATAGGCCCCATCCAATGCACTACAGGCTTCGGCATTTCTCTTAAAGCAACCTTTTTGACAGCCTTGCAAACCAAAGCCGAATCCACATCTGGGTTATCCTGCAACGACTTACAATACCTGCCACTGACATATTCATGCATAGCGGCATCATTTAAAGCATCATCCAGCCGATCTGTGTAAACCACCCCATTGTAATCATCAAGATAGAGTCCCGTTGAATCTTCATTTACAATAAAATCATATTCCTTATTCAGAATTTTCATAAGGATTTTTGAACGAGGCGACAAGTCCGCCGACTCCGCCAAAGCACCCGCAGATGCAAAATCCCCGCTTTCTACAAAGGCTTGCATCTTTTCACGAGCAGACATTGCAGCTGTCGGCTTCACATCATACTTCAATCGATGCGGAACGTAATGAATCTTATCAAGAATCGAAGTATCCATCAAGGAATAGCACTCTTCCGAATATCCATCCATGAAAAAGATTCTTTTAACCGGAACAGTCTGGTCTTCGGAATTGGGCAAAAGCACCATCATTCTCTGGGAAATTATCCACGAAGAATCTTGAGAAATATCCGGTCCGACATACGCAAAAGAAAACAGTTCCTTTTTCGCATCTTCAGGTTTGGGAGTCACCCATGTATGGGTCGCCTTGTCATAGATTTTTTCCACACGTATTTCATCGTGGATCAAGAAAAAGCCCTTTATATTCATCAATGCATAGCGCTGTTCAAACATCTTCTGGTATTGTTCTGGAGCCTGCGTCAAAAGATTATCCTGGCGTTTCTGCTTATAGTTGGCCCACCCGACAAAAGACTCGTATACACGCGGATATCTTTGCTCGAATTCGGCATTCTCCGCATTATAAAAATCCTTCTGCAAATACGTTCTTTGGATAAGGCTACCGTAATAAGCAATTGGAGCCGTTTGCAATTTTTGAGCAACGGTCTGCGATTGAGAATAGCCCACAGAAGAATCGGAAAGAACGATATTATATCTAGTATATCGCGCTGCAAAAGAAAGGGACACCATGACCCCAAGCATCATCAAAAACCAACGAGCCATCATTTCACCCCGCTTTCTCTGAATGAATAGTCAAAATCAATAGGCTTCTTTGTATACTCACGGAACGTCCATTCAAGAGACGCATACAACCTAACGCCAGACGTTTTCAAGACATCCCCCGAAAAAAGGCTCCTCACGCCAGTCCTAAAGCGAAGTCCATGATGAATATGTTTTTTTTCCGTAAAGAACAGGTCCACCATCACTCCCGCGCCAAACGCCGGACTAAACTGAATTGGCAAATCATTATTCGCCTTGTCGTTAGAATCTTTACCTCGAGCGCTAAGTCCATTCATGCCCAGCCCCGCAGAAACATAACCAAACAAGTTCAAGTGATCTTTTTTCAAGAATGTATAGCCAAAATTAAAATCCCATCGCATGTCATAAAACTGCAGGGAATCCAGTTCCTTATTTTGGCAACCATTGATATCCATAAACCATTCGTACAGAAAATCCTTACGCACGAAGTCAATGCCAAGGTACATACCGGGACTTAATCCAATTTTATCAGACAATCGCCCAAACGACTTTATTACAGCCCCACCCCAAGAAAACGCAAAGTATTTTTTTGAATCATAATTTTCTTTATGCCAAAAACGATTGACCAAGAAATACAACTGTTTTTCATCCGTCAGCTGATACTTGTAATTTTCAATCATCGATGAAACATCTTCCTTGTACCTAAACATGCTATTTAGAACAATGTAGATAAACGCACGATCGCTCTCATCGGGAATTTCCCTAAGCGACTCTTCCATTTCTCCAGTTTCAATTTCTCGTTTCAACTTGAGATATACAGCAGAATGCAGGTCTCCCTTTATATGTTTTTTTAGCAAAGGTTTTACAGAATCCACTTGGCTCAGGAATTCAAAATCCTTCAAAAAATATTTTATAACCAGCTTGTCATTTGCATAAAAAACGTGATATACCGAAGCATTCTGATCAAAAATCTCCGCTTCTTCAACAACCTTCTTTAAACTTTCCATTCGGTCATCTTTCGAAGAATGCTCCAAGATGTGTTCTATCGTGTTCCGATAAAACACCGCCATATCGCGCTCTTTTTCCAAAGAATCTTTATAGTTAGATACGATTTCCACATTTGCCGAAGTTTCAACATAATTCAGCTTTTTTGAAGTATTTGTATCGGGATTTTGCACAAACAAATACATTACGGAATCAAACGGAACATCGCTTGCAGACGATGGCCGGCCCAAGACAACAACAGACAAAAGAATAACAATAAGCAAAAATCGATGAAGCATAAAGTCAATATACAAAAAAGAACTCCGCCGTTTCCGACGGAGTCCTTTTCAAGATTTCTAGAATCTAGCTTACGAACCCTTGTTCACTTATTCCAAAGTGATGAGAGTAAGGGTGCGCTTGCCGACCTTGATACCCTTAGAGATATCGACAGTCTTAGCCTTCTTGGACGGGTCGTTTGCCCAGCCTTCCTTAAGCTTTTCGGAGGTCTTGTCCAAAGTCTGGACCTTGGCCTTACCCTTGAAGCCCGGAATGTCAAGCTTGATGTCGAATTCGCTGTACGGGCTCTTGTTCACGAGGAGGAGCTGCTTCTTGTTGCCGTTTACAGTCCAGTAAGCGGTCAGGAGAGCGTCTTCGTCACCCTTGATGGTGGTCTTCATGAGCTTGCCACGGAGAGCGTCGGAAGCCATCTGGAATGCCCAGTAGCTCGGGCGCGGGCAGTTCATGCATTCTTCACCAGAACGGGTCAAGTAACCATAGTCACCGCCTTCCGGAGTGATGTCGTTGTGGATATCCCAGTACTGAGCGTTGTCGACGTTTTCAGTAGCGAGCATACCGAGGTAGTCAGCGACGAACAAGCCGTTTTCGACAGACAAGGTCTGCGGACCCGGGTTGAAGTCAACAGAGTTCCATTCGGTGAGCCAGAGTTCGATCTTCTTATCCTTGTTGTACTTCTTGGTCCACTTGTCCACGACCTTGTGCAAACGTTCGTAGATTGCGGTAAGGGTCTGCGGAGCAGAGAGCATAGCGAAGTCGTTTTCTTCGCCGAAGTGCTGCGGGTAGTGGTGGACGATAAGACCGTCAGCGATGTCACCCGTTTCAGCAAGGACCTTGTCGTTCCAGTCGCCTTCGAGAACGCCGAGCACAGCCACCTTGATGGTCGGGTCAACTTTCTTCATGGCTTCGATGAACTTACGAGCGCGCTTACCATAGATGGTACCGCCGTCCTTACCATACTTTTCGTAATACGGATGCCAGTTACCGTAGATTTCGTTACCGATTTCCCAGTAGAGGATGCCGGCCTTCTTGTCGATGTTCGTGTGCTTGACCCAGTCAGCGGCTTCCTTTTCAGTGCCGGAACCGAAGTTCACAGTGAACATAGCGTTAGAGCCAGTCTTCTTCAACCATTCGAGGAATTCGTCGGTGTCGACCATCCAGTCGTGGTTGTCGAGGATTTCCTTCCAGTGGTCGTCATCAGCACGGAGACCACCCGGGTAACGGATAATGCCGTGGTTGATGCGCTTTGCGTATTCGCGAGTCTGAACCTTGAAGTTCTTGTTGTCGAGCATGTCGCCGTCCCAGAGAGCGGCGTTGATACCGAACAAGCCACCAGAGATATTCGGGTTGAGGACATCCTTTTCGCCCTTCACCAAGACCTTGATGACAGCCGGACGTTCCTTAGCCTTGACTTCGCGCTGGTTGGTCAAACGAATGTTGTCAACCTTGAAGCCACCTGCAGTACCTTCACCACTCGGCTTGAAGTCGAGAGCAGTTACACCCTTGAGGTCGAAGAGACCGTTTTCAACAGCGTTAGGCGGTTGATAGTACGGGAACTTGCCGAACGTACGGAACGGAACGAGGATTGTGGTCTTGCCCTTCGGAGCACCGACGTTAGAAACGAAGATTTCGTTGCCAGCATCCTGAACCTGAACGGTGATGGACTGCCATGCCTTTTCAGAGTAAACGTCGAACATGATGCCCCAGTGCTTGGTCCAGTCACGGTCAGCAGCCGGACGGCCATTCTTCTGCATGTCGAGCACAACGTCAACCCAGTCAGCAAGGAGGTAGTGTTCGATATTCAAGCAGTTGCTCTTGAATTCGGCGCAGTTTTCAACCTTGAACTTGAGCTGAGACTTCGGACCGGTGGACGGTTCCCACTTGTCCTTAGCAAACTTGCCTTCGAAGTCGGAGATCACGTAGTCCGGAGCGTTGGACTTGAAGGAATCCCACTTGAGATCCGGGTCCACCCAGTCGATGTTGGACGTGAAGGTGATCTGGTCCACGAAGACCGTCACAGGAGCCGGCTTGCCCGGTTCGCCTGCGTTTTCGCCCTTGCCAACAGAGAAGCGGATTTCCTGAATCTTGTCCCACTTGATGTCCTTAGCGACTTCAGCGGACTTGTTAGCGTCCCAAGCCTTACCCTTGTCGGTGAAGCGCTTGAGAGGAATCTTGGCGAGCTGCCAATCCTTGGAGACCTTGATCCAGTCGTTGAGGCCGACCTTGGTCTGGCTCTTGATATCGTTGCCCTGGTTGTCGAGGATACCGACGTAGAGCTTTTCGCCACCGAGCTTACCCTTGATCCAGAAGTAGAGACCGCCCTTGTCGCGAACCTTGGAGAGGTCAATGAACTTGCCTTCACCGAGAGAGTAGGTCACGCCAGACCAGTCGTTGTTATCGATGTACATGGCGAGCACGTTCTTGTTGCCCGGAGTCTTGGACTGAGCTTCACGCTGAGCGGTGAGACCACCGTAGCTGTAAGAGAAGCCCTTGACCTGGTTGTCATAGAACGTAGCGAGCGTCTTGGCCTTGCCGTCGAGCTTTTCCGGGTTCTTCGGGCCGTCAATGATATCATTGTTTTCGTCCCAGTAGACCATCTGCTTCTTCGGGGCAGCCTTCTTGTTGCCCTTCACGATTTCGATGTTGTCGACCCAGACTTCGAATTCGCTTGCAGCGCTCTTGTCAATGGAGAAACGGATTTCAGCAATCTTGTCCCAGTCAATACGAGACGGGAATTCGGACTTGCGGGTGTTGTCCCAGTAGAGACCACGGTCCGGGAAGTCCACGAGAGGAATGGAAACCTTCTTCCAGTCCGTCGTCACGGCGCCGCCTTCGATGTACTTGTTCATCGGAAGCACGACCTGAGTCTTCTTGCCGTCAGAAACTTCTTCGTCGAGGAGGCCGACCTTAACAGATTCGCCACCGTTCTTGCCCTTGATCATGAATTCGACCTTGGAGTCAAGCATGTACTTGTTCAAGTCGAAGAATTCATTGTAAAGGCAGATGGAAGCACCGGAGTATTCCTTCGGGTCCAACTTGATGTTCAAGGCAGCCTTGGACTTGTAACCACCAGACTTGGTGATGGTGACACCCTTGCTCGTGCCGCCGTAAGAGTAATCGTATCCACCCGGACGGTACTGTTCATCGAAGAACTTGTACACAGCCAGATGCGGACGTTTCGGCTGAGCCATTGCAGCTGTAACGCTCAAGCCGAGGACGGCGAGCGAGGCAACTTTCAATGATTGCTTAATCATAATGTGCATCCTTTTGTTGTTTTTGATTTTAAATTACAAACTTGGAAATTAAAAAGCGCACACGTCAATCGATTTAACGTGCACGCCTGAAAACGTAATTACTTGGCTTCCTTCAACATCTTTTCGACGAGATCCGGGCTGAAGCGGTCCTGACGCTTGCCGTTGATGTAGAAGTTCGGAGTTCCCTGAACGCCGACCTTGACGCCCAACTGGAAGTCCTTGTCGATGCGAGCGTTCATAGCAGAATCGAGAACCATGTCCTTCTTGAACTGTTCGATGTTGAGGCCAATTTCCTTAGCAACAGCGAGGTAGACGGAATCGGAGAGTTCGCGGGAGTGCGGTGCGAGAGCATAGCGGTATTCCCAGAACTTGCCCTGCTTCTGAGCTGCGATAGAAGATGCTGCAGCGGCCTTAGCATTGGAGTGGAAGCTGAGCGGGAAGTGCTTGTAGACGAACTTGATTTCGTTCGGGTACTTCTTGTTGAGTTCCTGCATAGCCGGAGCGATGCGAGAGCAGTACGGGCATTGGAATTCGGTGAATTCAACAATCGTGAGCTTCGGGCTCTTGGTGTTGCCAAAGACCGGGCTGTCTTCGTCCGGGATGTCCCAAACCTTGTTGTCGGCTTCCATTTCGGCACGGGCCTGTTCGAGGGAGATGCCGCGCTTTTCAAGAGCGTACTTGAAGATTTCAAATTCTTCCTTAACCTGCTTGAAATCCTTTTCAAGGGAGTCGAGGCGAGCCTGCTGGTTGAACGAACCGCCAGCGGAAGCTTGGTTGCAAGCAACGAGGCCGGAGACTACGAGAGCCATAGCAAAGAGAGAGAGACGTTTCATTTTAGTCCTTTAAGTTAAAGCTTGAGGGCACAATCAGCCCACGATGTGTGAGAAATATAATAACGAAAACTTACTTTGATTGAAGAAAAACATCAAAAAAGCATACACAATCGTCTCATCTGTATCCGACAAAATCAATTGTAAAATCCGAATTTTTGACCATTTTTCGCCAATCAGGATCCGTAACTATATACAAATCAACAAGTTACAAAAATGAGGGCATGAAAATCGTGACTAGAATCGCACGAAAAGAATTTACAATTTGGTACACAGTAGGAAGTCGGAAGTTGAAGTGTTTAAAGGTTGCTGGATTTATAAGCAACAATAAACAAAAGCTATGATCAAAAAACAAAAGGCGAAAGCCCAACCTATTCCTACTGTCTACCGCCTACTTCCTACTAAAACTTTACTATCTTTTATGCATATGAGTGAATATTTGCATAAATCGTTTGGTCCCGTAATCCCCAAGGATTTCAACAAGGATTATGGTGAACAGGGCTTTTTGCTGGAAAGCGGCAAGACGCTCCCGGCCCTGACCATCCGTTACGAAACGTACGGCACATTGAACGCCGCCGGCGATAACGCCGTGTGGGTTTGTTCGCCGTTGACCGCCGATGCGCACGCCGCCGGCTGGTACACCGAAAATGACAAGAAGCCCGGCTGGTGGGACGAACTCATCGGACCTGGCAAGGCTATCGATACAGACCGATTCTTTGTAGTTTGCAGCAACATCCTTGGCGGATGCAAGGGCTCGACCGGCCCGGCAACAATCAACCCGCGCACGGGCAAGCCCTACGGCAGCACCTTCCCTACCATTACGATAGGCGACATGGTACACGCCCAGAAAGAACTTGCAGACGGTCTTGGCATCAAGGAATTCTACAGCGTCATCGGCGGATCCATGGGTGGATTCCAGGCGATGAAATGGGCAATTTACTACCCGGAACAGGTGAAGCGCATCATCGTGATTGCAAGCTCTCCGCGCTTTTCTAGCCAGGCGCTCGGCTTTGAAGTTGTAGCCCGCGATGTCATCACGCAGGACCCGAACTTCCACGGTGGCGACTATTACGATGAAGGTAAAACAAGACCGGACATCGGCCTTGCGAACGCCCGCAAGCTCGCGCACATCACGTACCTCTCTGCCGTTGGCATGGAGAAAAAGTTCAAGCGCGCCCAGGACCAGGAGAACAGAAGCCACGCCGTCACTTACTCGACGCCGTACGACTTGAACCTCCCGATTGAAAGCTACTTACGTTATCAGGGAACGAAGTTCGTCGACCGTTTTGATGCGAACAGCTACTTGCACATCGCACATGCGACCGACGCATTCGACCTTGAAACCGAATACGGCAGCATAGAAAACGCCTTCAAGGGCATCAAGGCTGAAGTCCTGAACGTGAACCTTTCAACCGACTGGCTTTTCCCGCCGCACGAGAGCCGCCGCATTACAAGCGCACTCCTCAATACCGGCAAGACCGTGACGAGCCTCGAACTTGACACGCAATTTGGTCATGACGGATTCTTGATTGAAGTGGGCGAACTCGGCAAGGCTGTAGGCCGCTTCCTCGATTCAAAGATTATCCCGCAGAACGGAACGCAGGCAGTACCTGTATTCCACGACCAGAACGACTTCCAGCGCATCAGCAAGCTCGTGAAGGAAGGTAGCCATGTACTCGACCTCGGTTGCGGCAGTGGCGACTTGCTAGATTACCTTATCCGCAAGAAAAACGTCACGGGCTTTGGCATCGAAAAGAACATCAAGGGAATTCTCGACTGCCTCGAAAAAGACGTACAAGTTATCCAGCGCGACTTGGATGAAAGTGGTCTCACGGACATCAAGGATGGCAGTTTCGACTATGCGATTATCAACCGCACGATTCAGGAAATCCGCGACCCGGTCGCCCTTTTGAACGAGCTTTTGCGCGTCGCAAAGCAGGTCATCGTGACGTTCCCGAATTTCGGCCACTGGTCTGCCCGCGGAAGCCTGATGCTCCACGGCCGTATGCCGATTTCGAAGGAACTCCCCTACGAATGGTACGACACGCCGAACATCCGCGTGCTTACGCTCAAGGACTTCTATACCTTGTGCAACAAGGAAGGTTTCAAGATTGAAAACTTGCACTTCCAGAATGAACACAAGATAAGCAAGTTCCTGACCGCCATAGGCCTGCCGAACTTTGGCGCCGAACATGTGATCGCGACTATTAGTAAATTAGACGAAAGACGAGAGACGAGAGACGAAAGAGGATAAAATGTCTATTATCTCCATGACCGGGTTCGGTAAGAGCGAATCCACATTGCAAGGAATCACGTGCGTTATCGAAGTGCGCAGCGTGAACAGCCGTTTCCTCGAAATTTCGAGCAAGATTCCAAAGAACTTCGCCTACCTCGAAAACGATTTCAAGGCACAAATCAAGGACAAGCTCGTTCGCGGTTCCGTGAACTTTTCGATTACGCTTGGCGCAGGCAACGCCGGGAACATTCCCGTTTGCTACAACGAAGCCGCCGTGGCAAAGTTCGTGGAAATAACGAAAGCGATGCAGAAGAAGTACGGCATTGCAGGCGACATCAAGCTTGAACATGTGCTTGCCATCCCTGAGGTTTTGCAGTTCACGGACGGCAATGGCGACAACGAAGTCTGGGAAAAACACCTGAAGGCAGAACTCGACAAGGCTTTGGACGGCGTCATCGCCATGCGCGAAAAAGAAGGCGCAAACCTCGCCGTGGACCTCACCCGTCGCGTAATCCACCTGAACGAAGTCATCGATAAAGTCGAAGTTCTCGATCCGCAACGCATTGAAACGTGGAAGGTCAAGTTCCGCGAACGCATCAATACGCTCATGAAGGATTCCGAAATCGACGAAGTCCGCCTCTTGCAAGAAGCCTGCATCATGGCCGACAAGCTCGACATCCACGAAGAAATCACGAGATTCAGAAGCCACAACAAGCTGTTCCTCGACGCACTCGCCAAGGGCGGCGCCCAGGGCAAGAACCTCGGGTTTATCCTCCAGGAAATGGGTCGTGAAGCGAATACGCTTGGCACCAAGTGCCAAAATGCCGAAATCGCAGCACTTGCCATCGAACTCAAGAACGAGATTGAGTGCATTAGGGAACAATCAATGAACGTGGCATAAGGCTAAAGCCGAGCGCGCGGAAATTCTCAACACCATTTCTCAACATGGATTTTTTATCCATAAAAAGCCCTACGAAAGTAGGGCTTTTTGTTTCAAAACAATCTAACTTATAAATAGAAAGAATAAAACATCCACACTCCAACAACAAGCGTCTCGTGCAAATCGCACGGGACGCTTTTTGGTAATACTGAAAAAAGACACCTTTTTAAAGGTCTTTCCCCTATTTGGCTACAAGGCGGGCAGCGCATTCACGAGCGTCGCGGAGGATTTCTTCTTCCCCATCGACATGGCGACCGCGCATCACGAACTTGCCATTGCACATGACAGAGTCAATTGCACTAGAATTTGCAGAATAGACCCAGTTGCTATAGATGTTATAGCACGGCACCATACGTTCGTTATTCAAGTCAATCAGCAAGCAATCCGCAAGACAGCCTTCTGCAATGCGCCCTGCATTGATTCCAAAGAACTGCGCAACATTGCATGTAGCCATCTTGAGAGCTTCTTCTGCCGGGAGCGTTTCTGCCGTTCCGAGATACTTCGCCAAAAGCGCAATCGTCTTCATTTCTTCTTGCATGTCGAGATTATTATTCGACGAATCGCCATCCGTGCCAAGACCAAGCTTCATGCCGTCCTTGAGCATTTCGGCAACCTGCGGAATGCCGCTGTTCAGCTTCATGTTGGAGCACGGGTTCAGAATTGCGGTTGCACCCGATTCCGCAAAAATCTTGCGGTCAGAGGCCGTGAAATGCGTGCAGTGCGCTGCCGAGAAATTTGAATTCAAGCCGCCAAGGCGCTTCCAAAATTCCACAGGAGTACAGCCGAACTGTTCCATGCAATTCTTAATTTCGGTCATCGTTTCGGACAAATGCGTGTGAATCTTGTAATTCTCGGCATGAGCAAGTTCAATGAGTTCTGCAGTTTTCTCCTCGCCCACCGTGTAAATTGCATGCGGCATTACCACGAGCTGCACACGTTCCGATTCGCCCGTGTGATTCTTCAAGAAATCGACATTCGCCGCCCAAGCTTCTGGCGACATCAGCGGTTCCGCAAACGTAACGCCAATTGCCGCACGGATTCCCATCTCTTCGACAACGCGCATCGTCTGTTCACGATGCCAATACATGTCCGTAAAAAATACCGTTCCCGACTTGATCATTTCGAGAACTGCAAGGTGGCTCCCAACAGCGATATCGTCAGGCGTGAGTTTCGCTTCTGTCGGCCAAATGTATTCGTTGAGCCATTTGCCAAGTTCCATGTCATCGGCAAAACCGCGCAACAAGCTCATCGCCGCATGCGTATGGCCGTTATAGAAAGCAGGCATAATCGCGAAATGCGAACAATCAACGATTTCAGCGCCTTCGTAATCAGCAAGTTCCAGCGGACGCGTCACCTTTTCAAAGAGATTACCGACAATCAAGATGTCGCGCTTTGCGCCATCAAAAAACACATTTTTTAGAACAATCTTTTTGTCCATTGCAATTTTCCCCTATTTTCGACAAGACCGCACGAGTCTAATACAACCGCACGAGCCTTTCGCCTTCATTAAACTTAATCAGGCTCGTGCTCTCGCCGACACGACTCGTTAATACGAGTCCCTTTCGGCTCACAACCTGATGTGCGCTTATCGATCTTCTAAAAGTTGTTTGACGTAACATGCATATTCCTTTAAGCTAGGATCTCTTGCCCCCATCAGCAAAATCGTGTCACCCGGCTCTGCATATTCTAGCATTTTCTTGGCGCACTCGTTGCGGTCAGCAATGTAAATAGCCTCACAACCCTTGAGAATCAAGTCATCTGCAAGGTCGCCTGCGCTAATGTCACGCGTAACAGTTCCGCCAGCGTAATAGATTTCGCTGAAGAACATCACATCGTTCTTGCGGTCAAAATCCATGTCCATCGGGCGGAGCGTCTTGGCGATAAAGTCCACCAAGTCCTTGCGCAAGAATCGCGTCGGACCAAAGCCATGCGGCTGGAACCAAGCAATCACGCGGCCTTCAGTAAAGTCCTGGGCGCTTTTGATGCTTGCGGCAATTTTCGCCGGATTGTGAGCAAAGTCATCGACAAGCGTAATGCCGTTAAACGTTCCGAGAATCTGGTGACGGCGGAACACGCCCGGGAAAGACGAAAGCGCATCGGCACAAGTGTGGAGCGAAACGCCCGCGCGGAGCGCGGCAGCAGTTGCGGCTAAAGCATTTTCCATATTGTGCTTGCCCGGTAGCGGAATTTCGAACTTCACAAGTTCATTGCCATGACGCACGCGGAACTGAATATGCGTTCCGACAGACTTAAAGTCAATTCCCTGGACGCTCACATAGCTTTCATAGCCAAAGTCAAATTCACGACCGGCGCTAAACTTCTTTGCGAGCGGGTGTGCATCGTTCACAATCAGAATGTGACCTGCGCTCAAGACGTTCTGGCTGAACTTCAAGAAAATTTGTTCGAGCTCGGAGATTTCCTTGTGGTCCTTATCAATGTTCAGAATAACGCCGATTTCCGGTTCATAGCGAACAAGCGTTCCATCGCTTTCATCGACTTCGGCAACAAGCCATTCACCCTTGCCACTCACGGCGTTACCAATCTTGCCCTGAGCTTGCAAATTCACGAGGCCAGCCCCCGTCATCACAGACGGCTGGAGTCCAGCATAATCGAGAATGTGGTAAACCATCGCGGTCACCGTCGACTTTCCGCTCGTACCACTAATCGCAATCGTGCGTGCTTCCTTGGAAATCTTCGCAAGCATTTCACTGCGGTGCATCACTGGGACGCCAAGTTCCTTCGCACGCTTCAAATCCGGATTCGAATCTTCAATAGCGGTGCTCACCACAACTGCGGTAAGTCCTTCGACAACGCCGGAACCATCCTGCGCAAAGCACTTGATTCCGCAATCTTCAAGTTGGCTCATGACAAGCGGCTTCTCGGCATTTCCGTTCAGGAACTCGCCAAACTGACGGTCGCTACCGCTTACAGCAACGCCCTTGCCCACCAAATACTGCGCGATGGCACTCATGCCCACGCCAGCAACACCGATAAAGAAGTAAGAATTAGTCATTGTTAGCTTGTAAGTTTTAGATTAAAGCAATTCCGGGTCAATTGTGGGTTCGTAACCTGGTTCCACAAAGTCTTCCGGGGCAACTCCCTTACGGCGAGCAGCCTTCATCTGCTTGATGAGCTTGCGTTCGGCAGCAACGGCACGGCGCTTGGCGGCAGTCGCCTTTTTCTCGGCGAGGCGCTGGGCACGAGTCTTGCGTTCCTTCACAGGAGCGGCTTCATCTGGCGAGATTTCCAGCGGTTCTTCGTATTCGTCAAATTCATCATCTTCGTCAAAGCGAATCTGCGCATCGAAATCGCGGAAGCCTTCTTCTTCGTCATATACAGGCGCCGATGCCGGGCATTCCTTCTTCAAGAGCTTGAGCACATTCGCAAACGGCTCTTCCATCGGAACCTTGAACGTAAGCTTCTTGTTCGTGCGCGGATGAATGAGTTCAATCTTCACGGCCTGCAAAAGCTGCGCCGGAGCAATTTCAAGAACCTTCTCCGCCACCGGCTTCATCAGAGGCGGCACACGGTTCAAGCTTTCGTCACGACCATCGTAGAGCGGATCGCCCACGACCGGATGGCCCGTGTAACGGCTATGCACACGAATCTGGTGCGTACGGCCAGATTCCAACTGCAATTCCAAGAGCGTTGCAATCGCAAAGAACTGCTTCGCCACATAATGCGTACGGCTTTCCTTACCGCCCTTCACCACCGCCATCTTGAGGCGGTTCTTCGGATTGCGGCCAATCGGAGCGTCAATCGTTCCTTCGAGGTCACGCGGGCAACCCCATACAAGCGCATTGTACGTGCGGTGGAGCGTGCGCGTTTCGAGCTGGTGCGCTAAATGCCTGTGTGCAGCGTCGTTTTTCGCGACCACCATAAGCCCCGGCGTATCCTTGTCCAGACGGTGGACAATACCCGGACGGAGCGGACCGTTCACGGTCGAAAGATTTTCCTTGAAGTGGTACAAGAGCGCTGCGGCAAGCGTTCCCTTGCTCACGCCATTACCCGGATGCACCACCAAATTGCGCGGCTTGTTGATGACCACGATATCATCATCTTCGTAAACGATGTTCAGCGGAATATCCTCGGGTTCAAGAGTCGAAGATTCCTTCTCAATCATCTTTTCAACGACAACCGCCATCCCCGTTTCTACGCGGAAGTTCTTGGAGACTTTGCCACCGCCGACCTTGACTTCGCCCGCTTCAATCAGCTTCTGCACGTCTGTGCGGGAGACATTTTCCATAACGCCGACAAGGAACTTGTCGATACGTTCACCATTATGCTTTTCTTCTACGATATAATTCATTTTTTGTATTAGGATTTAGGGGTTAGGCGGGTTTTCTTTAGCACTTTTTTCCGCGTCTTTTTCTTCTTTAATTTGCTTATGCAATTTGCGTAAAATTACGGGAGACAAAATCACAAGAGCAACGCCGACAGTCACAAACGAGTCCGCCACGTTAAACGTCGGGAAACGGGTCATGATAAAATCTGGGAAATCGCAGTCGATAAAATCCACAACCATCTGCATGCGCATACGGTCAATGAAGTTTCCGACAGCACCGCCAAGAATCATCACAACGCCCAAGCGGCTCAAATAATCGCGCTTGTCGATAGACTTGTAGAACCATGCAAGTGCAAAAGCGGCGACAATCGAAATCAGCAAAAAGAACAGCCAAGGCGGCAAGAACGGCATCAAGTCTTGCGGACGGCTACTGAACGCAGCACCCTTGTTGTACACAAGCTGGAAGCGCACAAGTTCACCAATCACAGGAATTTTCTCGTACGTAAAATTCCCTGCTTCGTCCGTAAAACGCGCCACCGCCCACAGCTTCGTCAACTGGTCAGAAACAATGCTAAAAACAATCACCGCCACATGGAACGGCCACTTATTATAAAACTTTTCCATATTATCCTTTGATTTTCTTATAAGCTTCATCAATCCACTTGTCCGAATAGAAGTGCATCGACGTTTCCTTGACAATTCGCTTCACCGTATCGCGCGTGATTTTCACCTTCTTGTCCGAAGTGAACACCGACACGCCATTCCCGATCAAGCTCAAGTTCTCCGCCGCCATAAAGAGCGGCCAGAGGCAGAAGAGCCTTGTGCGCATCTTGATGTTTGGGATGAGCTTCGTGTAGGCAATCGCATCGTCCAGATGATGCCAAGCCTTCTCGACAAGTTCCGAAAGCACTGCACCGCATTTTTGTGCATCAGCCCCTGCTGCAAACAGTTCGCTCGGGTGCGCAAAGCCATGACGCTTGCAAATCTCTTCAGGGATAAAGCACACGCGGCGTCCAGAATCCTCGACGCAGTCCTTCACGATGTTCACGACCTGCAAGGCAAGCCCAAAGCTCACGTCCAGCTTCGAAAGTTCCGCCTCGCGTTCAGCATTGATAAAGCACGTGTCCGCCGAGAATAGCTTGGTCAAGAGCTTGCCGACAATGCCTGCCACATAGTAGCAGTATTCATCGAGTTCACCCACGTTCGCAAGCGTAAACCAGCCCGCCGAAAGCGCGGCTTCCTGACGGAGTGCAAACTTCGCCATGCCACCGCACATTTCAATCACCACGTCGCAAACCGGCTTCTGGTAGTTCTTAGGAAGCGACTTCAAAAGCGGCACCACGACTTCAGACTTTGAGCAAAGATCCTTGTTCGGGTCTTCGGAGCCATGCCAAGATTCCGGGAGCGCCGCCACAAACGTGCGGATTTTCTCGGTCTCGAGTTCACCCGTCTTGAATACATCAGCAAACAGCGCAAGCACGCGGTCTTTTTCGGTTGCCTTCATGTCCGGGTCATCTTCGACCGTATCGGCAATGCGCAAATAAAGGTACGCAAGCAAAATACTGCGGTGCAACTTGCCACGCAAAACCTGGATGTTCAGCGCAAACGTACGCGACACCAACTGCAGGATATCTTCGGCATACTTCCACGCCGCCTTGCCTTCGAGCACCTTCTCGCCCACATCTAAAGAATCCAATTTATCAATCATATGAGCTAGTACACCTCATACATTTCCGGCGGCACCTTTTTAGACGCAGCCATCGACTTTACGTACTTCCAAAAACGGCCATGATCTTCGGCATTGCGAAGCTTATGCGCATAGCTCAACCCCGCACGGTCACGCACGTTTTCATCCGACATCGCAATACCCTTGCGCTGGATCCCATAATTCACCCAACGGTACTCCAGATAAAAAGCCGACTGGAACAAGTCCGTAAGCTTGTGTTCCGTCCTGCGCTTCATCAAATGAGCAATCCAGGCAAAAATAAGCACAGACACAAATCCATAATAGGCATTAGCACCAAGCCCAATCTTTTGGAGAGTCCATACAATAGCCGATGCTGTAGCAAACGACGTCACTAGCGTAAACAGATAATCGCAAAAACGCAAGAAGCTCACGCGCCCCGGGTGTTTCACAAATCCGCTCAACACGTAAGCCCATTTTTCGCCCCGATCGAGCTGATTTTTCAAAAAAACGACGTACGAGACATTCCTAAACCAAAAATGGAGACCGACCCAGAGCAAAACGGGGATCCAAAAAATGTATTCCACAAGCGTATTTATTACCATCGTAGAAAAAATTAGAAAATTTGCAAAATTTCAAGGATTCTTGCCAACGCGCGGAGGCTCAAACATTGACGTTAATTTTCGTTTACAGAGAAGTAAGAAATTTTTTAGGTTTATTTCACTCCCAATCTATCAACATTCCAAAGAATTAGCTAAATTTTAACGCCTAGTTGTTGATAGATTATTAATCGGATGAGGATTGAAGATGCAGGTTGAATGGGAAAGATGCTTGAACTACCTCCACGGAATGCTGTCGGATACGGTATTCAAGACATATTTTGCACAGACCAAGCTTGTAAGCCAAACCCCAGGACACGCCGTTATCGCTGTGCCTCCCGGACTTGACGTCAAAGTCTATGCCGCTTACAAGGACCTGATCCGCCTCGCCTGGAAAGACGTTTCCCACGATGAAGCTCCGGTGGAATTTGAATTCCAGCCGCAGGACGTCTACCAGCCGCAAGTCAGCTCTTCTGACAACTCTTTCCGCGAATTTATCAAGCCGAGCGTTCCGCTTTCTGGCAGCTTCCGTTTCGAAAACTTCGTCCCGGGTGACAAGGCCCAGCTCGCCTTCAACGCCGCCCTCGCTGTCGCCAGGAATCCGGATGGAACGCAGTACAACCCGCTATTTATTTATGGTTCTTCCGGTCTTGGCAAGACGCACTTGCTCCAGTCCATCGGTAACTACATTCTCGAAGAAGACCCGACCAAGCGTGTGATTTACCTCACGTCCGAAGACTTCTCGCAGCAGTACATGAAGTGCTTGCAAGAAAAGCGCATCACCGAAATGTCGGACTTCTACCGCAACGAAGTGGACATTCTCTTGATCGATGACATCCAGAACTGGACGGGCAAGTACGAAACGCAAAACGAATTTTTCTTGATCTTTAACGCACTGCACCAGGCAGGCAAGCAGATCGTGCTTACGTCTGATGCTCCCGCTGCCGAAGTCAAGAACCTCTCCGACCGCCTTGTGAGCCGATTCTCCTGGGGCTTAACAGTTGACATCCAGCCGCCTGACGTCGAAACGCGCGAAGCCATTCTCCACAAGAAGGCCGAAGAACGCCACCTCGAAATCAGCGACGAAGTCATCCGTTACCTTGCTGAAAATATTGCAAGCAACGTGCGTTGTCTCGAAAGCGCCATCATCAAGCTCACGCTCCAGTCGAGCCTTATGAGCCACGACATCGACATGAACATCGCACAGAAAGTCGTCACCGAAATCGCCCCGACACTCCGTCGCCGCGTAAGCCTTGACGCCGTGCTCCATGCCGTATCGCAGCACTACGAAGTTCCCGAAACCAAGCTCATCGAACCGGGCCGCGGCACCAAAGAAATCTCGAAGGCTCGCCAGGTCGCCATGTTCCTCATGCGCGAACTCTCCCCCATCAGCTTGCAGAGCATCGGCTCCCGTTTTGGCGGCAAGGACCACTCCACCGTCGTGCACGCCATCAAGAGCGTCAAGAAAGAGATGGAAACCGACCCGAGCTTTGCCCGCTTGATCGAAAGCCTCAAGAACACCATTCACGATTAAATCGTTAGAAGGCATCTCCTTTATACAAAAAGCCTCGGGTTTAACCCGAGGCAATTTTGTTGCATTGTCCCCCCGAACACTGTTCCGGGGGCGGAAAAAACTTTACTCCGTAAGCCGTAGGCGACTACAAGCAGTGAGCGCGGAGGTCTTCGTCGCTAAGCGTGCTGAGGTATGCAGGCGGAACGTCGAGAACAGTCTTGCAACCAGTCTGGCCGTTAGCCTTCATGCGGAGAGCAGCGCGAGCGTAAGCCACGAGAACGCTCGTCGTGAATTCCGGGTTGGAATCAAGCTTGAGGCTGTATTCGATCACGTGCGTGTGTTCCTTGTTCATGCCGGTCTTGCCAGTACGGATCACGAAACCACCGTGAGCGAGGCCGCTGTGGTTCTTGTTGAATTCTTCTTCGCTGATGAAGTTGACGGTAGTGTCGTATTCATCGAAGTAGTTCGGCATCGTCTTGATGGCGTTTTCGATGTATGCCTTGTCAGCACCTTCTTCAGCAACCACGTAAACGAGACGAGTGTGCTTCTGGCGAGTGGTGAGTTCCGGCATGGAACCGCTACGCACGGCTTCGAGAGCAGATTCCACCGGGCAGGTGTACTGTTTGGCGTTCTTCACACCCTTGATGCGGCGGACTGCGTCGCTGTGGCCCTGAGAAACACCCTTGCCCCAGAACGTGTAGTCCTTGCCTTCCGGAAGGATGGACTGAGCATACACGCGGTTCAAGCTGAACATACCCGGGTCCCAACCGACAGAGATCATAGCAATCTTGTTTGCGCCCTTGGCAGCAGCGTCAACAGCAGCGAAGTGCTGCGGGATCTTGGCGTGCGTGTCGAAGGAGTCGATTACGTTGAACATAGAAGCATACTTCGGGGTGAGCACCGGCAGGTCCGTAGCAGAGCCACCGCAAATGATGAGCACGTCCACCTTGTCCTTCCATGCTTCCATTTCAGAAACGTTCAACACCGGAACGCCAGCCGTCTGGATCTTCACCGTCAGCGGATCGCGACGAGTGAAAACAGCGACGAGTTCCATATCCGGAGCCTGCTTCACAGCGCATTCCACACCGCGACCGAGGTTACCGTAACCGAGAATAGCAATCTTTGCCATAAGATAATCCTTGTTAAAAATTTTTGCGTGGAAAATATAGGAATTAGACGAAAGACGAGAGACGAAAGACGAGAGAATTTCATGTAAAATTAGTAGGTATGAAAAACGTGCTCTAGAACACACAAAACACCCCTATAATACAATTCGGACTATAATTTTACAGAAATTGTTACTAGAACGAGCAAAATGATATATTTTTCTTACAAAGAGTCAAGGCGATTTTCATAAACCGCCTTTAAATTTTTTGAAGGAGAAAAATATGAAAAATCATTTCTTGAGCGCTCTTAGCGCAGGTTTTCTGCTTTTCACAACTTGTTTCGCGCAGTCCGCGAATGAAATCGCCAAAAAAGTCCACGACTTACCTTCCGGGAAAACATCTTCCGGACTTGTTTCTGTAACTTTGATTGATAAAAACGGCAAGACCCGCAACCGCGAATTAGTCTCTTACACCATGAAAGACGGCTCAACCGACAAGACTGTTCTCATGTTCAAAACTCCGCGTGATGTAGCAGGCATCAGCTACCTCACCTACGACTATCCCGACAAAGCCGACGGTTCCACAGTCGATAGCGACAGCTGGATTTATATCCCAGCCATGAAAAAGGTACGCCGCGTTTCTGGCTCCAACAAGGACGACGATTTCCAGGGAACCGACTTCACTTACGACGATCTCGGCACCCGCAGCCTCTCCAAGGACAACTTTGCCCTCCTTGGCGAAGAAAAAGTGAACGGCATCGACTGCTGGATTTTGGAAGCCAAGGCCAAAGACCCGAAGGCTAAAGTCAGCCGCCGAGTCACATGGGTGAACAAGAAGACCTTCGTCGTCCAGAAAGGCGAATACTACGACAAGCAGAACCGCCTGCAAAAAACGCTTACCGCAGACGATATCAAACAGGTGAACGGCTACTGGACCACGCTCAAGCAGACAATGACTAACGTCCAGACAAACCACAAGACCATCTACGAAGTCAAGAACCTCAAATACGATGAAAAGGTCAACGAGAGCTACTTCACTGTAAGCGCTCTTGAACGTGAACAGATTAAGTAGATAGAAAAGGACAGCAAAATATGAAAGTCGAAAAATTCAACAAATTTTTCGGCAAGATCGGACAGGCGCAAATTCGCAACCGCTGGAAGATTCTTGCCGGATTGCTTATTGTCACGGTCATTTGCTGTTTAGGCTTGAGCAATTTTTCGCTAGCGCTTGGCGAAGAAGGCTGGTTCGGCAACTCCGATGAAATAACCATCAACACTAAGAAATATGAAGAAACCTTCGGAAACCTGAACGGGATTGGCGTCCTTGTCGTAAAGCAAGGCGAAGGCGATGTCTTTAGCGAAGACATGCTGAAGGTCATCGAAAAAATCGGCAACCGCATGCGTGATGAAATTCCGTTTGCAGACCGATTGACCTCCATCGTCGAAGTCGATATTCCAGTCGGCAATGACGAAGGATTTTCGATTGTAAAGCCCTATGAAAACGGCATTCCTTCGGATTCCGAAGGGCTTGCCAAAGCGCGTGCTCTCGTGATGCGCGGGAGCGAAAAGACGAACGCACTCATCAATTCGCTTGTCAGCGATGATGGCAAAGAAACGTGGATTTCCCTTTCACTCCATCCATTCACAGGAAAAGAGCTCGAAGAAAAGTACGGTGGGGACAACACCGAAGTTTCAACAGACATCGGCTACAAGCTGATGAACATCATCGAAAGCGAAGAATTCCAGAACAAAGGATTCAAGCTTTACGGTGGTGGTATGCCATACGACAGCGCCAACGAAGACCGTTACGAAGTTCCCGAATACGGTGTAAGAGTCCTCTGCAGCATTGTCGTGATGCTCTTGTTCTTGGCAATTTGCCTGCGCAACGTCTTTGGCGTGATTGTTCCAGCAGTGGCAACAATCAGCGCTATCGCCACAGTTTTTGGAGCGATGTCGTTTTTTGGAGAAAAAGCAGACTCCGCTCTTGTGACTTTACCGGTTGTCCTTGGCATGGCACTTGCCGTCGGCTATTCCGTACACTACATCAAGATGTTCAAGTTGCATTTTAGACGCACGGGCAAGCGCAAGGAATCTGCCATCAAGTGCGTCGAGGAATGTGGATGGCCAGTACTGTTCACGGTTCTTACGACCATGGCATCATTTATCAGCTTCCTGTTCGTGAACATGAAGCCCCTAGAATGGATGGGTAAGACATCCGCGTTTATCGTGCTCGCGATTTACATCTACGTTACCGTGCTCATCCCGATTCTGCTCTCGTTCGGCAAGGACCGCGCGCCCAGAGCTACTCAAGTGAACGGAGCTACAAAACTGGATCTCTCTTTTTCGAGATGGTCTAAGTTTGTCCACGACAGAAAGAAATCGTTCATTGTCATTAGCGCATTGGTTATCGCCGCATTCATTCCAGGGATGTTCAAAATCACGGCACAGCTCGATTACCTGACCATCACGGGCGACAAAATGCCATACATTCAAGAAGTCAAAAAAATGTTGGCACAAAAACTCGGCAATCAGTACAGCTACACAGTCATGATTTCTTATGATGAAGAAGGTGCATTCAAGAAGCCCGAAAACATGAAAGCGCTCGTGCAGCTCGAAGATTATCTCGGCACGCTCTCGCTCACCAAATGGTCGGGCGGAAAGGCCCGCATTACCTCGGCGACAAGCATCCTGAAAGAAATGAACCGCGCCCTCAACGAGGGCAAGGATTCAATGTACACCGTCCCTGAAGACGAATACGTACTTGCACAGCTGATGGAACTTTCTTCTATCGAAATGCACAACGACTTCAGCGATGTCATGGATGACGATTTTAAGACAACCGTTGTCAGCGTGGACATGACGCAGTTCGCCACAGAAGAAGCGCTTGCCAACATGGACGCTTTGAAGGCAAAACTTGCCGAACTTTTCCCAGGCGCCAAATGCACCTTGCTTGGCGACATGATCCGCTATTCCGAAATGAGCAACCGCATTATCTTTGGTGGCCTGAAATCCTTTGGTTTCTCACTTGTCATCATCGCCATCATGCTCGTTTTCGCATTCTCTAGCCTTAAGCTCGGCCTTATCGGCATGATTCCGAACGTGGCTCCGGTCATTCTCGTGGGTGGAGTCATGGGGTATTTCAATTATGCCCTTGACTTCAGCACCATTACCGTGATGCCCATGATTTTGGGTATTGCCGTTGACGACACCATCCATTTGACGACACACCTGAAAATGAAACATGAACAAATGGGTTCTAGCGAAAAGGCCATGGAAGCGACCTTCCGCGAAATTGGAGCCACCATGTTCCTGACAACCATTATTCTGTGTTCCATGTTCAGCGTTTATCTGTTCAGCCCCATGCACTTCTTGGAAGTTCTCGGAGTCCTCATTATCGTCGGCCTTTCAAGTGCATTGATTGCCGACTACACGATTACCCCCGCCCTTTTACATGTGGCAAAACCCTTTGGCAAAGAAAAGGAGGAAGTATGAATAAGCATTCTTTTTTAACGGCGATCACCCCCGCTATTGCATTAGCGGCAATCACCCTCTTTTCCGCACCTACGCTTTATGCGCAAGAAACCACATTTAACGGAAGCCTTACGACCAAAGCAGGCGTAAGCCTTGCCAATTCACACGATCTGAAACACGATTTTGTGCTAGGCCAGACGATTTTCGACGGTACCATCAAAACGTTCTTTGACGAAGGCATGGTTTACGTGAACGGTCAATTGGTCCACGATGCCATCGGTACCCAAGCTTCAAACGGCATGTCCGGATTCGTCGCCGATGACGGTTCCTTCGCCTTGAAGCTGAGAGAAGCCTACATCGACTGGAAAACCGGAATATTTGCGCTCCGTATCGGTCGCCAGATTGTCTCGTGGGGTAAAGCCGACGACATCCAGATTACAGATGTCGTGAGTCCCTTTGATGAATCAAGCGTCGTCGCAAATGACTACAACGAATCCAAGCTCGGAGTCGATGCTGTCCGCCTGTCTGTTTTGACAGACAAAGCACAAGTTGATGCGTATTACATTCCGTTCTTTACACCGAGTATTCTCCCGATAGCATCGAAGAACCCTCTCCGCTCGCGCGTATTCCCGAGTAACGTAGATGGACTTGATGTTTACAGTCCGTATTACTACGACAATTTTGATTTACCCAAGAAGCGTCTTTCCAACAGCGAATACGCGCTCCGCGCAAGCCTCTACACTTCTGTGATGGACTTGTCGCTGTACGGATTCTACGGTTGGGACGACACGCCGTTCTTCAAATACAGCCCTCTGATGTACGAAGATGCCAATGACGATCCAAACCTTGAAGGATTCACCGTTTCAGGGAAATACAGACGTATGGCTATGGTCGGTGCCGATGCGGCAATCCCCGTTGGTGACTTCGTATTCCGTCTGGAAACAGCTTACTTCCCTAAGCGCCATATCCAGACATCTGCCGATTACCAGATTGAAAAAAGCCTCAATGAAGAACATAGCTACACAAGCAGGCGCAGGGACCAGCTCTTAAGCCTTGTCGGTGTCGACTGGACTTACTCCTTCCCGATTATTGGTAGTTTGACCATTACGGCACAGTATATTTCGGACTACGTTTTCAACTACAAGAACTATTTGGACCGCAAGCGATACGAACATCAGGTAACACTCAGCGTCGAAAAGTCGTTCTTGAACGAAACGCTTACCGTTTCTGGCTCTGGAGCACTTGAATTTTGCGCTTGCTCTGCAGCAGGCGAAGTTGAAGTCGATTACCAGCTCAATGACGCCATTACACTCAGTATGATTGGCGACATTTATATTAAAGGAACCCAAGGCAGGGATGGCACGTACGGTCTATACCGAGACTTCAGCAGCTTGACTCTCAAGGGCAAAGTTTCGTTTTAACTAATTTATTATTACCCCCGCAAGGGGGGACTATTTGGATTAAAGAATGTTTTGTATGAATAAGTTTATTTCAATCTTATTAATGACCGTTTGCAGTACTGCACTTTTTGCCGAAGAAACATCGTCAAAAGAGAAATCGCCATTAAATTATTCATTGTTGACATCGCTAGGATATTATCCAGAGACAACCCCCAAAACGGGTTCATCGCACTTCTCAGGAATCAGCGGTATTTACGACGGCATTGAATTCGTTACTGAATTTGATGCCACCTACACCATGCCGTTTTTAAATGGTTCCGATGAACTTACCGCAGACAACCATTTAACATTTAACCTCGGGGTAGAACTCTCCCCTGTCACCGTTGCACCTTTAGCGTCTGTAACATTCTCACCGATTGCATTCCTCGAATTCGCTATCGGCGGAATCATAGGCACAGGTTGGGGACTCACCGATGACATACAAGGTCTCGCCAAGCTTAACGAATCCAAGCCCAAATACGAGGACTTGACTCCATTTGCCCACTGGTATTTTTATACCTGGGCAAGCGGTTGCTTTATGTTCGACTTGGCTGCTGTTTGGGAAGGCGATTGGCACCACGTCGTCGCAACAGCCTCATACAAAGTCGGTTACCAAAAAATGACGGGAACAAAATCATCCGTCTGGACATGGAGAAACACCTACGGCCAGGCTAGCGGATGGGTGTACGAACAGGAATATTTCCTGGGCTACCAGATGCCGCTCAAGGTCTCAACGGTTGGTGTCGGTACAACAACTTTGGGGAAATTACCAAGCAAGCGATTACGGCAACTTCTCGCGCAATTACGAAGGCGACTTTATGACCATAGACATTTGGCCCATGGTAGAAGTAAAGCTCAGCGAAAAAGACATGTTATATGCGCTAGCCGACTTTAGAGGCCGTCGCAGTTTCCTTGAAAAATACAAAGACGATGCGCACGAACCCTTCATGACCAAGACAGGTCGAGAATGGTACTTCTACGCCCTTGGCTTCCAGTGGAAGCACACGTTCTAAAAACTAAATTCCAGTAGAGCCAAAGCCACCGCGGTCGGCGCCATCAAGCGCGCCTTCCACGAACGTGAGCGTTGGCTGTATTTCCATAATGCGGAACTGCGCTATGCGGCTCCCTTTTTCAATGATGACATCACGGGTCGCATACACGGGCATTTTCCACCAGTCATTTGCGCCGCAGTAGCTAGAATCGACAACGCCCACAGAATTCGCCTGCAAAATGCCGTAGTTCTTGAACGTAGAACTGCGAGGAGCGATATGAGCCTCGTAGCCTTCGGGCAATTTCATCGCAACCCCCAAGTGAATCAGGCGAAACTCCCCCGCCTTGAGCGTTACGGTCTCTGCCGCCGCCAAGTCAATCCAGTCAGACTTGCCGCCGACATAGGTAAGTTTCGGAATTGATTCGTCGAGATACTGAATTTTAATTGTCTGTGACGCCATATCGCAATTATCAAATTACTTCTTTTTCTTGGCAGGCTTTTTCTTTTTATCGCCCATCTTGACGCGGCGAGAACCCGAACGGATACGGTCCCACGGTGCAAAAGAGAGCGTACTGAAAGTAAAGCCAAAGAACCATACGTTAAAAGCCACCCAAAGAAAGGCAGCGCAGCCGATTCTCTTTGCATCCACGACAACGCTCATGTCGACCACAAGAGCAGAAATGGCAAGCAGCGAAGAAATGAGGACTGGAACCAACAGTTTTTTGCCCGCCTTAACAAGAGCGCCCGCCTTCGGAGAGCCATCTCCAAGTTCCTTGCCAGCGACTAGCGCACAAGCCATTACTCCAGAAAACGCAATAGCGCTAAGGACAGCCCACATCAGCCAAGCCTTGCCAATCATCATAGGGAACCAGCTTACAAAGCCCGTGAGCAACAGCCACGAAAGGACAAACGGGAACAAAGCACAGGCGACGCTCCACTTTACAAAGGCGACGAACAAGAGTGCAAGCCCTGCAATCACGGCAAAGAACATGAGAAGCATGTCTTCGTCTCCGCCCAAGGCATAAAGAGCGCCCAAAAAGGCAACCAATGCAATCAGGCCGGCAAAGCCACCACGCACTCCGCCAAAGACAAAGTAGAGGACGAGCATTGAGAGACCGGCAACAAAGAGGTACTGCGTTGAATGCCAAGCCGAAACGACATTCGTGAACTTTGCAATCCACATGCCAAGCGCTTCAGATGCACCCAACGGAAGTGATGCCATCTGCTGCCACCCAGTCACAAGGAAAGCGGCAGCAAAACCAATCATCAGCAGTACAAAAATCAAGCGAAAGCGGAGGGAAAGCTCCAAAAGCTTTTGCACTTTGCCCGGTTTTTCACGTAATTCCATTATTTTACCTCGATATCAATAGCTTTTGTTTTTTGGTCCAAGTTTGAGTTTTGCTCTTCATTTTTGTGTCCGATGAGCTGTTCACTATTCTAGTCTTGCTACGGACAACATAGTGATACAAACCATTTGCGAGCAGACGTCCATAATTGTCACGTCCATCCCATTGCGTTACACCGGATTTGGCATTCTTGATAACCTTGACAAGTCTGCCATGCTGGTTGTAAATAAAGATATTCACATCCGATTCAACACCGACTGCAAGATTCTTGAAGTAGAACGTGGTACCCTTCTTGCCCATCGGATTCGGAACGTTAAACACGTCGGCAAGCCCGGCCTGCATCGCTTCCGTAATTTCGATATTCAAAATCTTTATTGACACATTGCCAAGGACATCCATCGCACGAACCTTGAACGTGTAATTGCCAGGCGGATAAGTTTCCGTCGTAAAGGACTTACGTACAACAGCTCGCTTGGAGGATTGTTCCAGGAATAGCGTCGGGTGATACGAATTTTCAAGGCCGAACATTTCAAACGTGATTCCTTCATCAGCCTGTTCGCGATAATCCAAAGCCGTTTCGTCTTCAACGACTACCTGCAAGCATGCCGGAGTCAAAAGCTTGACAAACTGGTTATCGGCAAAAGAAGTTGACTCGTTTGCATTGCACAGCTGGATCTTGATTGTCGGCGGAGCCTTGTCATTCAAGGAATCCGCATAATTCGAGATTCCGGTTATCTTGATGTTCTTTTCAAAGTATCGACCAACGGCAACATCATTCGAGGAATAGGCCCAGCCACGCAATTCAGCCAGTGAATCACCGATGTTCAACTTTTTCGGGGTCACAAATTCTGTTTCAAAACGTCCACCGACAACAGGAACAACTTCGGAATAAATAAGCGGCCCATCGTACTTGACATCGGCATAATTTGACGTTGAAATCATGTCGAGGCGCTTGGTAAAGCGGCCTTCCCTAAGCGTCAAGGCGATATTTCCAGACGACATGCCAGATACCTTTCCAGACAATTTAATCTTTTCCAGAGCCTTGATCGAATCCAACGGAGAATCCATCGAGACCTTCAATTCGGCAAGAGGCATGCGGATGACCGGTTCACCCATATAGACATAGTGTTCCGAGTTGTAGACGTTATTCGTATATGTCGGCACACTCTTTGAATGCAGGAATACGTTATCCTTAGCCTGCATATAGGCAACACCAAGATAGTTGCCATCCTTGAGCAAAGCAGGGCCGATAAAGTTCTTTGCAAAGACTTCATTGGGTTTCGCATATGTTTCACGGGCAGCACCGACAGCGGCAATAGCACCCGCATTAGGCAAAAGCACAAAAGCTTCTGTCATCGATTTTGAACCGCCCTCGTCAAAGCGGCCCACCGTGCATGAGAACGAGTTCAGCACCGTATAGCGTTTTTCATTCGAAAGCTTCGGGAGGTACGAAAGTTTCATCAACCCTTCAGATGCCCAGGCCACCTTGGAACCATGCCCGTAGAAGACAGTCATCAACGCACCCTGGTTCAACATATTCAAAAAGTCATTGGCGGCTTCCTGCTTCTGTTCGGCGGCATCGGCCTCGTAATTCAGGAGATAGACCTTCTTCATGTTCATGCGGAATCCCTGAGATTCTGCAGTCGTATCAATCAAGTTCGCAAGGTTTTCCTGATAAATAGTATGGTCCATCGGGTCTGCCGAACCAGCGTTCCTATCGTCATCGGCAGCAAGCAACAAGGTAGACTTCCATTCACCGTGGTCAAAGCGACCAATATAATCGTAGTCCTTGGCCTTGTCTATGTAATCCTCAAATTCCTGAACAGTTGTCACTGGCAAGCGTCCCAAAGCAAGGTCAACGTCATACGTCTTGCCGCTACGGACAACTTCGCCAGAATCAAGAACCGCAAAGAAGTCTTCCGTTACAGAGGCTTCCTTTTCAAAGGGAGGTATGTAGTTTTCACCAATATTCGCCTTGCCACGGTAATCGTAATTGCCACCGCCGGCAAGCAACACAAAACGCAAATCCGGGCAAACACTGCGAGCATAAGCGATATAGTTTCTAATCGCAATCGGAGAAAGCGCACCACCCGTATAATGCCTATAAATATTTTCAGCAGAGACAACAGCAGTCACAAGCTGGCTTGCAGACTTTTCACTTGAACGGAACACAGCCAAAGACTCAGCCTGTGCAAGGAATACATCAGGCGTTATAATGAGGTACTCCGTCTTCGACGAAATCTGCGAGAGTTTCTGGACGGCATTTTTAGAAGGAGCGGCAACACCCTTCAGGCTCAGCGCTTTACGTCGATTGCCATTGTTGAACAGCAAATAGCGGACGTCCTCATTTGCGCCGATGCTGTCTATAGCCTCGCCATCAGTAATCTTCAAAAGCCCAACAGGAGCGAAGTCCTTAAACTTCATCACGCGAAGATCAGAATCTGTCCCCACCGGAATGCGGATAACGCCAGTTGCAAAGCCAGGCAAGAGCCATTCAGATGAATCAATGGAGACCTTAGCCGGCTCCCACTGGTACGCCACAGAATAACCGTCAAAGCGGTCATGCTGGTACGAATTATCGTAAATCGTCAGTTCAAATTTGTTACCGTCCGATTTCAAGTCACTTGTCGGAATGCCAAAATTACCGCCCGGCAAAATATCACCCGAAGCCCAGTAGAAAGAATCCGATTTCAATTTTGAATACGATATTCCGTTCACCTTCAAGTTAAAGACAATGGGATTTATACGCTTCTCGTACGTGCTATCCGAAAACATCATGCTGGCACTCTGCGAGCGAAGCGGGAAGAACGAGAGAGCGACAAAGCCCTTGCCACCGGAAACAAGTCCAGGCAACCGGGTCGTCGTCTTAAAATCCAGATCAGCGGAGGAAAGGGATAGCGTATCGCCAAATTCGCGCCACTTCCAAAAATATTCCTTACCGGTTGTCTTTTCCCAGTCAACGACTCTGCCGTAATAGCCGTCGCGCAGAAGTTCATCTTTTTCAGCACGAACATACCTAAGCCATTCGATGCTCTTGGCCGTAGACTTCGGCGGTTCAATCGTTTTTAAGCGAAGACCACTCCCCGTTTGCTTATAGCCCAAAATAAAGTGCTGGTAGAAGGAATAGGGCGAATAAGAATGGAAATATCCCATGTTCGTTTTAGGAACATCCGGCACCTGAGTCGGTTCCGAATCCGTGCGTTTCCAGAACGCATTGCCGTAGCCGACAAAAAACAGAGAGTCGCCATCGTCAAAAATGCCATTGGAATTGCGGTCGTCAACTTTGATAGGCAGTTCAAAAAGCTGGTTCGGATTACGCAATTTTTCCCCCGGTCCCATATCAGGGAGTGTATCCGGCGATGCACCATAAACGCAAACCTTTTCAACAGGAACGCCATGCAAAAGTGTATCTTCGCGACCCACCTTGCGGAGCGCCGTGCGAAGCATCTCGTAGCTGACCGCATACATGCCATCTTCGCTAAAAGTCGCGATGTTCTCGTCACCCACAACCAGTTCGACAAGTTGAGCGACATCATCAATTTCGGCACTGGCCGAGCGACGCAAAGACTTACGTGATGCAGCAGAACCAAACTTAGCTGCCGACTTGGCATTCACCACCTGCATAAGCGCACGGGCGCCCGGATTCCTGCCACCCGACGTTGCAGCACCAAAATCAACACTCAAGCGGAAGTTCTTGCGAAGTGCAATAGAACCGCCTTCCTTGACGTAAAGCGGGACAAACACATCGACCATCCACAAGTTGTCCTTGAAAAACGGACTAGAGACATCGATAGACTGAATCTTTGCCGGAATTGATTTACAGGGAGACGCTCCAAGCGAAACAAGCTTGCTATTCGTCACCGAGACCGATGGTTTTACGTTAGACGGAAGCGCCAAACGGTAATGGCGAACAGGAACGTCGCCTTCATCCACATAAAAAGCGTTTTCGGGAGCAAAGCGCATCCCCAAGCCGTCTTCACAGGATCTCGTCGACGAATCCAGGACCTCGTCATCTAAGACAAATCGCTTATTGGAATCCTCTATGACAGAAGATGCCCAGCTAGATACAGTTGCACAGGCAACTAGAAGAATTTGAAATTTTTTGATGATAGAATTCACGAACTTTAAAATAGAAAACTATCAACCTTTAGATGTATAGCTAGGGCCTTGTAATGACCATTTCAAGGAATCCGTTGCCCGTTGTACGCATTTCAATCTTTTCGCCTCCCTGCGCCTTGGCTTTAAAGACCGTTATGTATTCTGGAGGGATGCCTTTTGAAAGAATCATCTCGATTTCCTTCGCCGAAATCATGTATTTCGAGGTCCATTTATCCATGTACCAGTGCCATGGCTGCCAGTTGAAAATACCACGGGTGGACTGGACGAAAGCCCGGAGCATCATGGAGTATTCGTACTTCAGGAATCCAAGATAGTCATTCACTTCGGCATGCTTATCGACGAGCGTTTTCGTCGCAAAATCAGGGTCATAGCGAAGCGGAGTCTTGTCGGGGTTATCGTAGGTAAAACGGATTAATTTATCCAGCACAGATATTTTGAGATTTGAACGGTCCAAATGCACAAATTCCTTTTCAGAAACTTGTTTGTAATCCCTAAATACAACATCCGGAGTCAAGACCTTGTTGAGCTTGAGCGGGACAGGTTTCGCATCAAGGGATCCCAGTTCGTAAAAGACGAGGACCTCGCCCGCCCCCTTTGACAGAAGGACCGAAAGCAAAGGTTTTTCGCGTTCGGTAATTGCCCAAATCATCTTCGGCTTGTTCGCAGAATTCAGAATCGGATCCAGCACCTTCATCACAGACGGATCACGTACGCCATTCACATCCCACTCCATCCACGTACCCGTCCCACCAACGGAATCGAGCACGTCAAAAAGTCGGCCACCGACAAAGCCATCCTTTGCTTCGACAGCTCCGTAAATTTTAGTCGAGCCAGCCGGTTTTGCCTTCGAAGAAGCAGGGGCTGCCAACGCCGAAGTTGCAAAAATGGAAAAAAGAGCACAAGCCGCAAGAAACTTACGCATAAATTCTAGACCTTGATATTAAGACTGTTAAAAACCGATCGGTTCCAAAAGCGATTCATCCAGGCGTGAATACTGCAAGTGGTACTTTTTGTCGAGCCAGTAGAGGGCAAGCTTGGCTCCAGTCCAGTTTTTCTTGGCAGCAGTCGCTTCAACACCCTTCGTAATAAGCGGGAGCGTTTCAATCAAGTCGAGTTTCCACTTGGTATCGTCCCAGTTAAAGAGCATAATAGGCACCTTGGGGCTTGATGCAAGACCAACACTTCCACGATCGTTCTTGACTTCGAACGGACCCATTTTCACGTGGTTTGCCAAATCCAGGAATCCACTATCATAAAGGAGCAGGTAAAGCATGCGGTAATCCGGCACTGTCCAGAGGTGTTCGCGCTCGTAGAGCCTGTAAAGCACGATGGCATAAGCTTCGTAAAACTGGCACGTGTCCATGGCGGTAGCATCGTAAGACTTGGCATGGCTTTCAAGTTCATCAAGCCATGCTTCCGAAGGATCCGTCAAGAAATCGAGCAAGATATCGGACGGAGCCCGGTTTTCAACCGATTTTTTGAAAAGGTCGTACATCTCTTCGAGCATAGCGAGCTTTTGGGATTCCTGGGCTTTGACCTTCGCATCACGGACGGCAGCAGTCTCGGCAGGTTCATTGGTAGAACCATTAGAAGACCCGGCACAGCCAGCCATAATTGCAAATACGCTCACCAAAAGCGCTAGAACTATTTTATTTTTCAGAACATGCATCGCGATACCTACCTGAAAATGAATTTGGACGAACTTTTACGCGCCTGTACCCTGAAAGGATACCAAGGCAGCGGTCCCGGCGGTCAACATAGGAACAAGACCAACACCGGCGTTCATCTTTCGTTACAACAATATAATTTAGAAATCAAGTCTTCCGAAAGTAGGAGTGCAAAAGAAAATAAAATTCATGCGCTCCACCACATGCAAATGGCACTTGCGTTGAACGTACGCGAAGAACCGCCCGCCGTCGAGATGAAATTTCCGGGTAGCAACGGGCATATCCAGCCGAGCAACCCGCAGTTTCCGCTGTTCGTCGCCCATGTCTTTGACATCATGGCGACCAAGAATGGCGATACAAAGGCCGCAGCGGCGGCATTTGGCCTTAGCCCGAGCGCACTCGTGAAGATTTTACGGCAAGACAAATCCTGTGCCGCAAAGTTGCAAGGAAACCGAGTCGAGAACGGAAAGAGCAAATTACACCTGTAAGCACAAACGCAATCACAAACGCCACGTTTATAAAATTTTACTAAAAATTTTTAGACCAAACGGCTGAAAAACGCGTGTTAAATAAATAGGACCAACCCAAAAATCAGGAGGTTACATGAGTCCTACAACCAAAAAACACGTCTGCCGTTATGCGGCTACAGCCCTCACCGCCCTTGCGTTCTGGAACTGCTCTAGCGATTCCCGCGCAGAATCCCCCATTGATTCCATTCAGATCGGAGAAAGCGCCAACATCGCGCTCAACCTGGACTACACGGGAACGCCTCTGCTCGACAGCCTCGTGCTGGACTGCTATGGCTCGGACACGCTCCACCTTGTCCATTCCATTGAAAAAAAGTCGTTCAACCTCGACCTTTTCCCTGGTGAAGAATGGATTTTCAATGCCAAGCTCTACGCCAACGGAGCGCTGATGCAGGAAGGCGAAGTCACGACCTCGCTTGAAGCAGGTTCTGCCGTGAGCCTTAAAATTCCGATGCATGCACTTGTCGGATTTGTCTATGTGAAAATTCCTATCGGGTTCGGCAATCCGGCGGGAATCAAGAAAGGCGAAATGAAGCTCACCAGTGGTGACGAAACATTCACCTACCCCATGGAGTTCGATTCGGACAACGTCACGTTCACGAGCGATGACCTTAAGCTTGACCGCGAATACCACATCAGCATTTCCATGCAAGACGAAAGCGAAAAGACAATTTTCAGCATGGAAGACGATTTCACGCTTGACGAAAACACGCCTATTCCAAGCTTTCAGATTGAATCGCTCCGTAGCAAGATTGCACTCGCCATCGACCTTGCAAAAGACGTGAATCTGCAAGTGTCGCTGAGGCTCCCCGCCATGAAGCGCGCCCCCGCAGCAAATGACATCGTAGTCAGCGAATTCTTTGTGCAGCCTAAGGATTCTACACAATTCACGTTCGTGGAATTCTACAACGGCAGCACAGACACTCTCGTTTTGGACAAATGTACGCTCGGAAAGACATCAAACGTAAGCGGTGCGGCTGAAATTTCCACCGTAACGCTCCCGCCAAACGAAGTGCTTGTCGTAGGCACCAGTGAAACCGCTGACATCGCAGGCATTTACAAGTACGCCGAAAGCATGCCGCAATTTGGCAAGACTTCGGGCTCAATTGTTTTGCAGTGCAACGGAAACGTTCTAGATTCGCTCTACTACGGCAAGGCGGATACGCTCCACGTGACACCGCTCCCCATCGGGTCTTCATCGGCTGCAGTTCGCAAGAGTACTCAGCTCAATATCGGGCTGTGGAACAAGCGTAGTGAGCCGGATTCCTGGTGTACGGACACGCCTACGCCAGGCATGATTTCCGCCTGCGGGAATTAAAAGGAACCCATCGGCGTAGTGATGTGAACCCCGATAGTTGAGTCCAACTTTTGGGGTTCAGTTCATAGCTGGTATTTTTCTTTTATACAAAATAAGCCCGCACAATGGCGGGATTGACAAGGTTGTAGACGGCGGGTACATCCTACCGTCTACGGTCTGCTATTTAAGCGTGGATTTGGGAGCTGGCGCGTTCGATGTCGAACAGGCGGCGCAAGTTTTCTGCCTTAGCCGGTTCGCGTTCTTCGGGGAGAGTCAGCGGACCCATGTTGATAGCCACGAGGATAGAACCCGGATAGTTGTTCACGCGCTTGATGAAATCGCTGACGGAAACACCTTCGGTGTAGAAGTCCACGACGAACGTATCCCAGTCGTCTTCTTCGAGCTGCTGCAGAGCTTCTTCTTCGGTCTTCACGGCCTTGAAGTAGGCGCCCACGAGCAAGTCCGAAAGGACTTCGAGGCAGGCTTCACGGCGGACATCATCTTCTTCCCAAATCAGGATGCGACGGTCGCTGTAGTCACGGACTTGCGGGACAAAGTTTTCTTCGGCGTTCAATGCGTCAAGCATCGCACCGTTGGCTTCGTCCATTTCTTCATCATCAAAATTATCGATTTCTTTAGCCATGTTGTAAATATAGTAATTAGACGAAAGACGAGAGACGAAAGACGAAAGATTTTTCACAGAATCCGTGCGAAGCACCATTATACCACTCTCGTCTCTAGCCTGTAGGCTCGTAGAGCCGTTCTTTCGTCTATGCGGGGCTTAGCCACGCTCGTCGAACCAGCGCTGGAGTATTATCGCGGCGGCGGTACGGTCAATTATAGCCTTGTTCTTCTGCTTTTTCTTTTTGCTCATGTACGAGGTGAACTCCTGCGCCTGCACGCTGGAGTACGATTCATCCTGCGTATGGATTTTCATTCCCGGGAATCGCAGTGTCAAATCCTTGATGAAAGCCTCCACCACCACGTTTTTGCCATCCTTGCGGCCATCCGGGTGGTAAGGCATCCCGACGACAAATTCGTCAATCTTGTTGAGGCGCACGAGCTGGTCCAGACGTTCGAACAGGTTCGTCGTCTTCTGGTCAATCGTCTCGCGCGAAAACGCCATCTTGAGCTCGGAATCGCCAAAAGCGACCCCAACGCGATGCTCTCCGTAATCCAAAGCCAAGTAATTCACGCCTCTAAATATAGAATACGAGCACTAAATATTGCAATTTTCCACTCATTTTTCTATCTTTGCGCCGAAAATTAAAGCCAAACGGTAAAATATGGATCAATCAAAAATCAGAAACGTTGCCATCATCGCCCACGTTGACCACGGTAAAACAACCCTGGTGAACCAGCTCCTCAAACAGTGCGGAACCTTCCATGAAGGTGAAGAAATCGTGGACCGAGTGATGGACTCCGACAACCTCGAACGCGAACGCGGCATTACCATCCTCTCCAAGAACACGAGCGTGATGTACAAGGGATACCGCGTGAACATCGTCGATACCCCGGGGCATGCTGACTTCGGTGGCCAGGTGGAACGCGTTTTGGGTACAGTCGATGGCGTTCTTCTGGTCGTTGACGCTTTCGAAGGCCCCATGGCCCAGACCCGCTTCGTGACGAAGAAGGCTTTGGAACTCGGACTTACCCCGATTATCGTCGTGAACAAAATCGACCGCGACGGCTGCAACCCGCTCCTCGCTCTCGACAAGGTCTTTGACTTGTTCTGCGAACTCGATGCTACCGAAGAACAGCTCGATTTCGACAGAGTTTTTGGCAGTGGCCGTAAGGGCATTTGCCGCGCCGAACTTGAAGACCCGGATGGCGACTTCAGCATCTTGATGGACAAGATTATCGAACGTATTCCGGCTCCGAAGGGCGATCCGAATGCAGAACCGCTCCTCCAGATTGCCTCCCTCGAATACTCCAGCTTCTTGGGTCGTTTGGCTGTGGGTCGCGTGCAGCAGGGCGTGTTCAAGCCGAACCAGACCTACGCTCAGGCATTCCCCGACGGAACCGTCAAGAACGTCCGTCCGCAAAAGCTCCTCCGCTACGAAGGCCTTACCCCGAAGCCGATTGAAGAAGCGGGTCCGGGCGAAATCATCCTCATCGCAGGTCTTGACTACTTCGATATCGGTGATACGCTTTCTTCTACGAACAATCCAGTTCACTTGCCGCGTATTCACATTGACCCGCCGACAATTTCTATGCTCTTCACCGTGAACACTTCGCCGCTCGCCGGCAAATACGGTGGAAAGTTCATGACGGGTAACCAGCTCCAGGAACGTTTGGAACGCGCCCACATGGCTGACCCCGCCCTCCTCGTCGAAAAGGCCGAAGGTGCATCTACGTTCAAGGTTTCTGGCCGTGGCATTTTGCACCTCACGATTCTCGTCGAAAACATGCGCCGTGAACTTTATGAATTCACCATCGGTTCTCCGCAGGTCATTTTCCAGAAAGACGAAAGCGGTAAGCTTTTGGAACCAGTCGAAGACTTCAAGGTCGAAGTTCCGAACGAATTCAGCGGCGCCTGCATCCAGGAAATCCAGCAGCGCAAGGGCGAAATGGTCAACATGACCACCGACGAAAACGACCGCGTTTCTCTCGAATTTATCGTTCCCTCCCGTGGCCTTATCGGTATCCGTCCGAAGCTCCTCTCCCTTTCCAAGGGTTACGCTGTGACGCAGTCCTTCTTCAAGGAATACCAGCCGTACAAGGGAGAAATTCCGTCTCGTATCAACGGTGTACTCATCGCCAAGGAACCGGGCGAAGCTGCAAGCTACGCTCTCTCTAACTTGGAAGATCGTGGCTACCTCATCATCGGTCCGGGTGCCGAAGTTTATCCGGGCATGATCGTGGGTGAACACAACCGCGACGTCGATATCACCGTGAACGTCACGAAGGGCAAGCACCTCACCAACATGCGTTCGAAGTCCGCAGACGACATGATCCAGCTCACGCCGTACCGCCGCATGACTTTGGAAGAATGCGTCACCTTCATCAACGAAGACGAATGCATCGAAGTCACTCCGGAAGTGCTCCGCATCCGCAAGACCGAGCTTGACCCGATCAAGCGTAAGCAGATGTCCAAGAAGCCGGCTGAAGACGACGATTAATTCGCGTTTCGCGCAGTTTGCAAAAATCCCGACCATCACGGCCGGGATTTTTTTTACAACTTAAAAGTCTTTAGCCAATCGCCCCTCGCCACTTTGCAATAGCTCGGTGAGGTAATTCTTCGCTATTTGGCAGGATTCCGGGAGCGTATGCCCAAGCGCCAGATTTGCAAGAATTGCCGAGGACAAATGGCACCCAGTACCATGTTTGCCGTTACCCGGGATTCGCGGACTTGTGAACTTGTACTGTTTACCGTCCCTATCCCACAAAGTATCAACGGCTTCGTCATCCGTTGAATGGCCGCCCTTCAAAAGCAGGGCGAAATCCTTCCCGAATTCAAACTTTCCGCGAGAAGCAGCCTGTTCAAATCCCAAGAATCCGAACTCGTCCAGATTTGGAGTGACCAAATCAATCTGCTTCATCACCGGCATAAATTCATCGCGTTCTGCCGAGCGCATAAAGTGGAAACCCGCCGATGCACTTGCAATCGGATCCCAGACAATGTAAGCATCCGGAGACTTTTCACGGACAAATTCAACAATTCGCTGTAAAACTTTAGCCTTTTCAACAAGCCCGATTTTCACGAACTTGAACTGGCGCTTGGCAAACAACGTTTCAAGTTGCGCTTCGATGCGTTCCCAGATTACCCAGCCAGGCGCCACAAATTCATCTTCGTTCTGTTGCGTGAGTGCGGTACATACAGATTCACAGAACACGCCAAAATGCGCCATCGTCTTAACATCCGCTAAAATTCCAGCGCCCGCAGAGCCATCGAAGCCTGCGATAGTCAATGCAAAATTCATTTTTTCAGACATTTTATACCACCGAATAAATTCCAATCATCACTACGGACACGCCGCAGATAAGCCCCACCGCCGGAAGAATCGGGCGACGCATGGACTTTGCCCCAAGGAAATACACCATGCAGCCCTTGGTAAGCGTATTGGCAAGGCTCGCAAAAAGGAGCGCCAAAATCAGGTTGTGGTGTTCAAGAGTCGCCTTTCGGCACATGTCAATGAGCGAGAACGCCACCGCATCCATTTCAGCAGCACCGCCCAAGAAGCTACAAATCATCAACGCGCCCGAGCCAAAGTACGCATGAGCCGCATTCGCGATGAACATGACCACCGTAAAGACCAAGCCAAACTTAATTGCCGGCAACAACTTGAACGGGTTGTTAAAATCAGTTGTTTTCTGACGATGATCCTTGGATTCACGAAGCTTCAAGTACCCCGCATAGCCAAGCCCCGGCACCACAGGCACAAGGAGAGGAGCCAAAAGCGGGAGCGCAAGTGACGGCATCAGGAATATGCAAATGAGGTAGAGTCGCGCATACATCACCGACCAGCTGAGCACAATACCAAGCGTGAAGTCCGCCGCATACTGTTCATTATCAACGCTACGCCCAGCCAAGTTCAGCGTGAGTGCGGTACTGCTCGCAAGCCCGCCCAAAAGTCCCGTGAGCCAAATGCCCTTGCCCGGCCCGACAAGTTTGATGAGCACATAGCCCACAAAGCCAATGCCGCAAATGAACACGACAAAGAGCCAAATCGTATGCGGATTCAAGACCTCAAGCCCCGGCGGGCCAAACGAGCGATTCGGCAAGAAGGGCAAAATCATAAGAGAAATCACCGCAAACTTGACAGTCGCGATAATGTCTTCGGTCGAAATCTTTTTTGCAAAATCGTGAAGCTGACGCTTGACCGCCAACAGCCACAAAAGCACAATCATGAGGATACACGCTTCCAAAAGCCGGTTGTACCAGCAAAGCGCCCCCAAGAAATAAATCATGATAAGTGCAGCACTCGTCGTGACGCCCGCAGGCCCTCCATTATTCTGGTTCGAAAGGCCGTACGCAATATGGCTTGCCACAAGCAAAAGCCCGACAATCACAAGGCCAACGACAAAGGGAACAATTGAACCCATCAGGTCGCCCAAATAGCAAGACAAGGCGCCACAAAGGCTCACAATCGAAAACGAGCACAGCCCAGCGGGGTGCCTTGAATTATTGCGGGAATACGAGTTTTCACGCTGCATACCGATAATAAAACCGATACCCAGCGCAGCCGCAAGCTTATAAAAGATATTGAACTCAATCATCATTCAAAATCTAATCAAAAAAATGTGCGAAAGAAAAGTTTTATAGAACTTAGTTGGCAGAGCTTAGTTGGCAGATTTTCAAAGATCTAGGTTCTAATTATGCCATTCGCTGTTGCTTAGAGGCTAGCTTCATAGCATACATGTTTGCATCAGCCATGCGGTAAACGTCCATTGCCGTCACGGCATCACCGCGACGGCGCACAGAATAGCCATAAGCGACATTCAATTCAATCGGCAACTTGGCATCTTTTTCCAAGAGCACCATCGTCTTCAAAGCGGTATTCAAATCCGAGAGGTGTTCTGCACGGACAATCGCCACAAACTCGTCACCGCCCATGCGGATTGTAGTCCCGATGCCGTTAAACGCGTTCTTGAACACATCGGCAAAGGCGCACAAAAGCTTATCACCAGTTGAATGCCCAAAGTGGTCATTCACATACTTGAGGCCATTCACGTCAATACTCACGATAGCATAGTCGCTATCATCGCGGTTGAGCACTTCAAAAATGTGTTCGCACTTTGCGCGGTTATAAATGCCAGTCAAGGCATCGCGATAAGCAATCTGGCGGAGCACTTCCTTTTCAGTCTTGTCCATGAGTTCCTCGTACATGTAGACGAGATAACCCACCATCAAAAACAAGATGAACAATAAAGTTCCGACCGGGAGGCAAGTCGCATCCAAGAAGGATTTTTCCAAGCCGAACAAGTTCTGCACATTATAGCGGAACAAATCGGCAATGCCAAACAGCACAAACACCACCGTTCCCGACGCAAGAATTTTCTCTTGCATTCCGGCACCGCGGTCATAAAGGACCTTGAAGAACACCATGAACAGGAACGAAACAAAGATATAGCTATGGTAAATGAGCAAGAACGTCGGGTAATGCGCAATATCGGTCACATGCAAAATCGTCGTCACCAAGAAGAACAGCACACCAAAGCCGACAATGACTTTCAGCACGTTCAACTTCCAGGTCGAAATCTTGCCCGCACGCATATTGATAATCAAAAGGCCAAACGGGATTGCTGCAAGGTAAAGCGAAACGTATTCCAACGTCGTATCCAGCGCATAGTTCGTGGAAACAATCTGGATACCCTTCGCGTAATTCAGCGTCCAAAGTCCCATCAAACCAGCAAACAAGCCAATCAGAACAAGGCGGTAATAAGCCCTGTCAAAGCCGACGGCACAGCAGCCTGTAATAAAGGCAATCATCCCGAAAAACATTAGGAATATGCCAATGGTAATGGAATCAGAATTTTGCGAAAAATAGTCTGTCATGCTATTTGAACGCAAAAGTTCAATCTGCGTCACAGATTTTGCGGCCGCTTTTTCAGTCACAATCGTCACCACGCGGATGACATGGTCGTCAAGAAATTCCGGCATATTTACAAGGTGGATGCCGCTACCGACCAGTTTTCCCGCTTTAAAGCGCTCAAAGCCATAACGATAATAGCAAACGCTATCGACATAGACAGCTACAGCAACGTGATACGCATGGAAACGGAGCGTTGTCGGCAAGGGAATCGAATCATTCCGCATGTCGCGCTCGTAGATGATCGTATCGCCGGGCTGAATATTTGAGGGAACTCGGAAATCAGAGACATGTTCCATCGGCGGGAGATGAATGCCGCCAAAAGAAATGGACCAGCCATCGTTAAGAGCGATGACATTGTTGCACGAACCATGACGGCACATGCCGTTAAAACTGACTACAAATAGAACAACAATTACAGCGGCAACCACTGCAATGAGAAGTCTAAGTATTTTCTTTCCATTCCTCAACAACATCTCTAGTATATAATAAGTTATTCTAAGGGCGATAGAACCTTATTTTTTTCGTACCCAAATTTCAAAGGTTGTCGGGAAGTCGTTTTTTTCGTCTGCCGGGAAGGATTCTGCGCTCTCTTTCTGGAACTTATCGTTCCACTCCGGGAAGAATACATCGCCTTCCACGTGCGACAAAACTCTCGTCAAATAGAGCTTTTCAACCAGCGGCATCGCTTCGCGGTACACGGCAGCACCACCGATAATGAAACATTCCGTCTCACCAGCAGCGCGGGCGGCCTCGATAGCCTCACCGAGCGAAGAGCAGACAATGCAGCCCGGGGCCTGGAAATCCTTGTTGCGGGTGAGCACGTAGTTCGTGCGGTTCGGAAGCGGGCGGCCGATATCGTCGTAGTTCTTGCGACCGAGGATGATAGCATGCCCCGTAGTAATCGCCTTGAAGCGCTTGAGGTCAGCAGAAAGGTGCCACGGCAAGTGACCGTCACGCCCGATGACATTGTTTTCAGAAACAGCAACAATTGCAGAAATTAACATCTCTCGTCTCATCGGTGATGATATGGGTGGTTTTGCATGACCATCTGGACGCGGTAGAGCTGTTCCACCGTAATAATCCTGGCGTGGTCGTGGGTAAAAGTCAACGGAGAAAGGCTCAAGAGCAAGTCGGCGGACTTTTTCAAGTTCTCGTCGATGCCGTACGCGGAGCCAATCAAAAACACAATATTTCCCGTAAAGCGGGCCTGTAACGTATCGGCAAGCTTTACCGTCGTCATGAGCTTGCCCTCTTCGGAGAGGATCACTCGGCGGAACTCGTTACGCGGGAATTTTTTTTCGAAAAGAGCGGCTTCTTGGGCAAGCGCCTGGGCATGGTCGTCAATTTTCGATTCCTTGAGCTCCACCACTTCCAGTGGCATCGCGGAACCGCGCAAACGCTTCACATACTTTTCCACCTCGTCCGCAATGAACGGGGAACCTGCCTTACCAAACACCGCCAACACCCACTTCATCTAACGCCCCACCGATAGTCGGTCAATCAAAAACGAGGGCATCCCCTGCTTTTTCATGCGGTTCTGCGTCTCACGAATGTCGTATTCCACTCGAATGAGCCGCACGCACTTGGTCTCGGTATCGAGCAGACACCAGCAGGCTCTCGGGTCGCGGTCGCGGGGTTGACCCACACTGCCGACGTTCACCAGCAAACGTTCGGTATTCGCAATCACGTACTCGTACTCGTCCAGAATCTTCGGGATCGCCAAGGGGCGGCTAGCAATGATGACCGGGCTATGCGTATGCCCCACAAAGCAGTAGCGCTCCGAGAAATGGTCAAAAGCGTTCAGCGCATCCTCGAGATCGGTCACATAGACCCAATCTGCCGGAGACAAGGGCGACGCATGCACAAAGCAGATATCGTTTTCTTCCTGGATGTACGGGAGCGAGCGGATATACGTCACGGACTCCTTGGAAAGGTTCTTCTGGGTCCATTCAATCGCCTGCTTCGCGTACGGGTTGAACCCGGCGCTGGATTCGTACCGGACCGCCACGCTGTCGTGGTTCCCGATCAGGCACACATCCATGTTCTCTTTAACCAAATTGACGCACTCATCGGTATCGACGCCATATCCCACAATATCACCAAGGCATACTCTCCGTTCCACGCCATTTTCGCGCATGGACTGGAGCACAGCCTCAAATGCGGTGGCATTGGAATGGATATCTGAACAAATACCGTAAAGCATGTCCGTAATTTAGAAAAACAATTTAATATAAGTGGCGAAATTGACCAATTTTACTACATTTGGGCATGTATGGTAGTCATTCAAGACAAGATGAAGGTGAGCATAGCCTACACCCTCAGAGAAGGCAAGCGAATTCTTGAAGAAGTTCCCGCCTCCCAACCGTTCGTGTACATCCACGGATACAACAATATCATTCCCGGACTCGAAGACGCATTGACGGGGCGTCGTCTGGGCGAAAAGTTTACGGTGAGCATTCCGGCAAATCTCGGTTATGGAGAATATCGCAAGGACCTTATCCTCACGGTCCCGAAAGAAGAACTCCGCGACGTCGGAGAGCTCTGGCTCGGCATGGAACTCGAAATGTACCAGGATAACGACATGCGCGAATTCCAGTTGCCGGACACCGCCGAGGAATTTGTAAACGACTTGAACCTGGATGGCGATGACGACCAGTGCGACGGCATTTACACCATCAAGGAAATTCTCGAAGACACCGTGATTGTGGACGGGAACCACCCGTTTGCAGGCAAGGACTTGATTTTTAACGTCGAAGTTGTAGACATTGTCGAAGCAAGTTTCACCGAACAGGAGTCCGGCTTCCCGGATGAAGACGAATTTAACGACGGATACGATAACTACGACAGTTACGACAATCGCATGGGCGACGACAATTTTGATTCAAACGAAAGGAGATGGCGCTAATGGCATCGATGGACGAACTCAAGAAGGCTGCAGGCGTTCGCGCCGCAGACATGATCAAGGACGGAATGATTGTCGGTCTCGGCACTGGCAGCACGGCAGCTCACATGGTGAACCGCCTCGCTGAACGCATCAAGACCGAAGGCATCCACGTGACGGGCGTTTCGACCAGCTGGAGCACGACGCTCCAATGCCGTAGCCTCGGCATCCCGCTCAAGGAAATGGGCGAAGTCAGCCACCTCGACATGGTGATTGACGGTGCAGACGAAATCGACCCGAACCGCAACCTCATCAAGGGACGTGGAGCAGCACACCTCCTCGAAAAGATTGTAGCCTCCATGACGGACAACTATGTGATTATTGCAGACTCCGGCAAGGCTGTGCAGCAGCTCGGCACCAAGTTCGCCGTCCCTCTCGAAATCATCCCGGGCGCTATCGCCGTCGTCACAGAACGCGTGAAAAAGCTCGGTGGCGAAGTCAAGGTTCGCATGGGCGCTCCTGGCAAGGACGGTCCGGTGATTAGCGACAGCGGTAACCTCATCGCCGACGCGAAGTTCGCCCCCATCGCAGACCCGGACAAGCTAGCCCGTGATCTGGAACACATCGTGGGTATCGTCGGACACGGCCTGTTCATCAACATGGCAACGAAAGTCATCCTCGCTGACGAAGCCAAGGGCCTGATTGAATTTTAGCGCCTTTGGCACAGTTACTAGTCAATAGTTACTAGAATTGTCGCCCCGCACACTGTTGCGGGGTCTTCTTTTTTTTTACTTGAGTTTACACGACAGAAAAAGTATATTGTCGAGAACTCTGGTGTAATTGCCCCTCGTATGAAATTTGCAAAGATATTCTTGCCCTGTTTACTGCTCGCGCTCGTAGCGATTGTCTCTTTGGTGAGCGTCGACAAGCGCCCCGTAAAAGAATACCAGATCAAGGGCATGCACGTTTACGAGATGGCGGCCGCAGACGAAACCAAGCCCGTCATCCTCTACCTCCACGGAGGTGGCTACAGGCAAGGCATAACGCCATCCCACTGGAAAATTCTTTCTGAAATATCAAAGGCAACAGGTTGCGGTTTTGTCATGCCGGACTACCCCCTTTTGCCGGAACATACGGCGCTCGAAGCCCATACACTCGTATTAAAGCTCTACAGCGAACTCTTGAAACGCTTCCCCGCAAGCAAAATCATCATCATGGGAGACAGTGCCGGTGGCGGATTCTCGCTTGCGCTCGCCGAAGAAATCCTAGAGCAATCGCTCCCCTCGCCCATGCACCTCATCTTAATTTCACCCTGGGTCGACATCACTGGTGGCGACGAATCCATAGCAGAATACGACAACTGGCTTCATATCGACGAACTACATCAATTTGGTCTATCTTGGGCTAACGGCATGGATGCGCACGCACCGATGGTATCGCCAATCTACGGCAACATGCAAGGGCTCCCGCCCACCGACATTTTCGTCGGCACTTGGGAAATTTTCTACCCCGACATCATCAATTGCAGTGAAAAAATGAAGGCCGCAGGCGTATCCGTCACGCTCCACGTTGGCGAAGAACTGGGACACGTGTTCCCCCTCTACCCCGCACCCGAAGGCGAAGAAGCCCGCCAAACGATTGCAGACATTGTCAAGAGCAGCACCGAAAGAACGACGGCGCTCTCCCTGACAAGCCTTATGCAATAACTATATTTGTTTGCATAAACTAAAGAAGGAAAAAACAATGGAAACAGAATCCAAATTACAGCCCAAAGTGCAACCCAAATTTCAGCTTCCCAAAAAGAATTACACAAAAGCAATCATTGTCGCGGTCATCGTTGTTATCGCTCTTATTTTGCTCAAGTGCAATATCGGTTACAACAGTGCAACGCAGCTTCTCGTGAAACAGTCTCCGTTCGGAACACTCTCCTGCATCGACCACGCCGGTTTTTACTTCAAGGGATTTGCAAGCATCTACTCTTACGACAGAACCAAGGACTTCTACTTCAACTCCTCTACCGATAAGGTAAAGGGCGAAGGCTGGGAAGGCGGCGACGATGACGAAGACGATATTTCCGTTACCTTGTCCCGAAACGCAAACGCCGAAATCAGCGGCTACCTCAAATACCAGCTCCCGACGGACTGCGAAGACCTCGTGAAAATCCATCGCGAACAGCGCTCCGACAAAAAACTCAAGCATGACCTTGTCCGTAACTCCGTGCTCTCGGCTGTTAGAAAGACCGCACCGCTTTTCACTGCTGAAGAAGCCAAGGTGACAAAGATTGCCGAATTCAGAAGAATCGCCGAAGACCAGCTCACCGAAGGCGAATACCTCACCACAATCGAAGTGCTCACCGAAAAGGCCGGCGAAGACGATTACGATTCTGAAGGCAAAATCATCAAGAAAGCCGAAACGCAAGAATACAAGGTCACAAAGCTGAAACTCGATAAGAACGGCAACCGCATCTTGACAAAGCCCTCGGCACTCCGTCTCTACGGCATCAGAGTGGTGCAATTTGAAATCCAAAACGTTCGCCTCGATCAGAAAGCTCAACAGCAGCTCGACATCGTGAAGGACCGCGAAATGAAGCGCGTGTCTAACGCAACGGCTGCAGAAACGGCAAAGCAGGCCGCCATCACCGCCGAAGCCGAAGGTAAGGCTCGCATCGCCCAGGCCAAGGCCGACCAGGAAGTGGAAAAAATCAAGGCTGTGACGCAGGCTGAAAAGGAACGCGACGTGGCCGTTCTCCAAGCTCAGAAGGAACAGGAAGTCGCTCGCCTCGAAGCTCTAAGAGCTCTCGAAGTCGCTAAGAAAATCAAGGCCGAAAAAGAAGCTGAAGCTGCAGCAAACAGAGCACTCGTCAGCGCCGGTTTGACTCCGCAAGAACGCGCCGAATGGGATTACAAGACCAAGGTCGGTGTTGCTGAGGCTCTCGCCAAGTCCGCACATCCGCTCGTCCCGGAAATCATGATGACCGGCGACTCCAAGGGTGGCGCAAGCACTGCCATGGACGCAGTAGGCTTGAACATGCTCATGGGACTTACCGAAAAACTGTCGAAGTAAGTGCTAGTTAGTTAAGATAGGCGGCTTCGCCGCGAAGAACGTCACCCCGGCCAGTTGAACTGCACCGGGGGTGTTTTTTGAGGGGCTGTTTTTCTGTCTGTTTTTTTTGGCTATTTTTACACAAATGACGACTATTTCACATACAGAATCGTCGGGTTATCCTTATGGATGTCAAAACGCGGCAAATTGATGTTATTTTCCGAGCAAAATGATTGCCAAAGTTCATCCATTCTTGATGTATTGAACGGCTTCGCAATCAAGTGAAACCCGTTTTTCGTCTGGATTTCTACAATATCATTTGCCGACTGAAAAGGTTCACACTTTTCAATCATTTCACGAACCGCCTGCTTATATGGAACAAATTCCGCATCTACATCGACAATCCAGGTTTTTGATTTTCCCGCAGCATTTGCACGACCAGCAGCTCGTGCCACCAAATGAAGCGGCGGAGCAAACGTTTCACCAGAGCAGATTTCTTCGGTGATGTGCTTAAAAATGATCATCGAAATATCCTTGAACGTCCGCTTGTTCAAACGGATGTATGCCCGCACATTGAACACTTCGCAAATCGTCTTGATTTCCTTTTCGACATCGTCAAAATGTGCTAACGACGAAATAAAGTAGTCCTTGATAGAGCGACTATGCATATTGCCGTGATACGCCGGATCTGGAACGCCTCCAATTTTTGGATCGTCACTTTGCCTACGGAGCAGTTGAACGTAATAACAATCGCCAGGACTTTCGAACTTGAGCATCGAACGGATAATTTTGAAGTTATCAACCATTTGAACCTCCTATAGTTTTGATGGCGGCACGAATTAAACTTTCTTTGGAGAGGACTCCCCCATTGATTTGCATTTTATGGCAAAAAACGAGAGCATTTTCCACGCGAATATCATCCCACTTTTGCGAAGCAAAATCATCCGCTTCGACAATGGCGACAGGCATTTCATTTTCAAGACACTCTGCAACAATAGGGCGTTTCAAGATTTCTTCAAAGTCATCATGAGGCTTGCCCTCAGCGTCCAAAGTCGCTTTGCAATCGGCACAAGCAAGGTGTCGCAGCCGCCCGAACAACGGATGCTTTACCAACTGCCAAATATCATACTTAGAACGCATCACCTTTAAATCCAAAGCTTTCATGTGATTGCAAATAAGCCAAAGAACCTGTTCACGGATTTTTCGGTCAAAATTCATCTTCACAAGCCATTCCAAAGCAATGCGAGCACCTTCAATTTCGTGCCCTTGCATATTCTTACCGTTGTTGCGTTGTAAAGCATCTTTCTTCCCTACGTCATGAAGCAAAGCAACAAGCACATCCATCCAATCATGTTCTTCAGCAACAACATTCTGTATCACAAGTTTCGTATGTTCCCAGACATCGCCTTCACTATGGAAATTCTTGTGTTCGCAACCAACCATATAGCGATCGATAAATTCAAAAAATTCATCCTTATGCAATTGGATTTCCGCAATGGGATTGGACGAGGAGAGGATATTTTCTATTTGGCGAAAATTATTCTGCATAACAATCCATTCACAATCTAAAACAAACTGGTACAACGTTTATTTTCAAAAATTGAGTAATCAAGAAATCACCATTCATCATATTCATTTGGAACATCCCAATGCGAGATATCTCCTGTGAATTTTGAATTTTTAAACATGTCTATATTATATTCTAAGCTTGCAATATCCCATGATGACAAATCTCCGTCAAAACAAGAGCCACTGAACATTTCAACCATGTTGGTAACATTTGCAACATTCCACCGAGAAATATCTCCGTTGAATTTGGAATTGCTAAACATTCCGCTCATATCCGTCACATGAGAAACATTCCATGATGACAAATCTCCATCAAAGCAGGATCCGCTAAACATTTCTGCCATATTAGTGACGTTTCCGACATTCCACTGAGAAATGTCTCCAGTGAATTTTGAATCCTGGAACATTTTGCTCATGTCCGTCACATGAGAAACATCCCATGATGACAAATTTCCATCAAAGTAGGAACCGCAGAACATTTCGAACATATTTGTAACATTGGCAACATTCCACTGAGAAATGTCTCCGTCGAATTTAGATTTATAAAACATCCGCCTCATGTTTGTAACGCGAGAAACATTCCAATTAGAAATATCGCCATTAAAACAAGATCCACAAAACATGGCATACATGTTTTGAACATTGGATACATCCCAATTGGAGATTGATGTATTAAAGGTAGTGCCAGAAAACATACCACTCATATCCGTCACATGAGAAACATCCCAATTGGAGATATCACCATTAAAAGGAGAACATGAAAACATCTCACTCATTTTTTTCACATTTGAGACATTCCATCGCGATAAATCATCGTTGAAAGCAGAGTCTTCAAACATATGACTCATATCTTCCACATTTGAAACATTCCAACAAGAAATGTCGCCTATGAATTGAGATTTGAAAAACATATAGCCCATGTCTTTCACATTTGAGACATTCCAGTGAGAAATATCACCATTAAAGTCACATTTCCAAAACATTCCCCTCATATTCGTGACGTTAGATATATCCCAGTTGGAGATATTCCCGTTAAATGACGAATAAAGAAACATATCTTTCATATCGGTCACATGAGATACGTCCCAGTTAGAAATATCGGCATTAAAATCAGCTTCCCAAAACATACCCCTCATGTTCGTCACTTTTGAAACATCCCACTGAGATATATCGCCTTTGAACGAAAGGTTCATAAAAAGATAACTCATATCCGTCACATTAGACACATCAATAAAATTAAGGCTGCATTTATCACCTTCTTGATTGATGGTTTGGATGATAATATTTTGCAGTTCATGTTTATTGCGGACAATGATTTTAGCAGCCATCATTTACTCCTGATAACAGTCTCTTTAGATTTTTGATTAAAAATATAGATTTCGACAATGACATATTATGACATCTCATTTTATTAATTTTTAAGAAAAGGAGCCATTATGATTGAACGCATACAAGATTTATCAGAGGTTATTGCGGGGCAAGGAAGTTACCCCCGTAAGCCATTTTTATCTTGCCAAAACATTTCGTACGACGAACTCGTCGCTATTTTGGATGATGCCCCAGAATCGCATTCCGCTAATTTTATTTTTCAGCCTAAAAATTTGACCTTCGCCTTTCCGTACAATCGAGGCAAACAATGGCTCCGTGAAATCAAAGATATTTTACTATTGAATTCCGCAGAAGTCGGGCAAAGTCTTTTTCCTAAACTTTACCGTTTTGTCAAAGGCTCCGAAGTTAAAATCCGAGGAAAAATTTTTATCAAGACAAAATGCGCAAACCGTTTTTCTCTCGAGGAATTGACAGAAATATCACGCAAGATTTTAAGCAACTATATCATTCTCCCACAAAAATTCTGTTCGCTAGATATTAGTTGTAAAAGAAATGAAGATATAACCGTCGAAATCGGCAGAATACAGATTCCAAATTATTCGGGGATTGGTTTCTACATTCATTTTAGTCTTTCTTGTCAATTACACCGAGTTCAAACAGCTAAACCTTTAGAATATTTTTCAGAAATGCACGAAATCCGCATAGGAGGCTTTGGTCACAATACTTGCGGTAGAAACGGCATTTTCTTTGTACTTGTACAACTGTTTGAATACGGGAACACGCTTACAGAGATTCCAAAAGACATTGAAAATTCATTACTCGGATCTGAAAATCCTTGCGAAAACTATTGGAGTAAATTTCACAAGCAATATATTGCTACAGATTTTTTACCTGCATTTATAAAACAAAAATCAAAGATTTTTTCAGCAAGACAATCAAACGAAACAAGTACTTCTGGAGATTTCATTTACCATGACAAATTCGGCTATGGTCAAATTCTAAAGAAATACGAAGAAAAAGGAGATAAAAGAATTGATGTTCTTTTCAGCGACACTATTACTAGAACATTAATCTTGAAATATGCTAACGAACATCTCAAATTCACAACCAATCAATACCATAATCAAGAATTCAATGAAGATGTTCACATTTCATCAGAAAATCCAATTTATGTGAATTGCACATTCAACAACGGCGTTTTTATTGAAGGAAATGTATACCCTATTTTTATATCTTGCTCATTTTATGGTTATGACAGCGCAGGCGTGCAACTTTTAAATGGTTCTCAAGGATTTTTTTACAATTGCAGGTTCAACCATACATTCCCCTATATTTCGCCAAATATGAAAAATTGTTCTTTCGAACCTAACGCAACGAAAGATGAATTTAGAATCGGTGGATGCAATATAGACACCAACAAATAATTCAAAACACTGCTAAATTACGCAATTTGCACGATTTCGCACATATTAGAATTCAATCTATTGCATTCTGCATTACATTTTTATACATTAAATAGTATAGAAAGGAGCGTCTTATGGCACAGGCAACAGTTTCTGCACGAATCGACAGCAAAGACAAAGAACGTTTTGACGAATTCTGCAATAACGTTGGTTTGTCCGCATCCGCAGCCATCAACATGTTCATCAAGAGCGTCATCAATGAACATCGCATTCCCTTTGAAGTCCGCGAACCCATAGCCCGTTACAACGCAAAAGCAAATGACATCGAGGCCCTCAAAAAAGGCATCGAACAGCTCAATGCCGGGAAAGGTATTGTGAAAACACTAGAAGAACTAGAGGCAATGGAAAATGGCTAAAATCGCATTTTCCGAACAAGCGTGGCAAGAATATCTCTACTGGCAACTACAAGATAAGAAAACACTCAAAAGAGTCAACCAACTGCTTAAAGACATCGAGCGAAACCATTTCGAAGGCTTAGGCAAGCCTGAAGCATTGAAAGGAAACCTCAGCGGATTTTGGAGTCGACGAATTGACGATGGCAATCGGCTAATCTACAGAATTAATGGTGAATTTATCGACATTCTTTCTTGCAAAGGTCACTACGAAAACGTTTAGCATACAAAAAAATCCCAGTCCGGTTGGACTGGGATTTTTTGCAAATTCTCGTGAGAATTAAGCTTCTTCGGAGAGTTCCGGAGCCTTCTTGATCACGTTGCGGCGACCATAGCGGACCTTGGACGGATCAAAAGCGGTTTCTGCAGCAGCTTCTGCCGGGGCTTCAGCAACCGGAGCGACCGGGGCAGCTTCGACAGCCGGAGCGGCCGGAGTTTCAACCGGAATGCGCGGAGCGAGCGGGCGACGAGCTTCGGCGACCGGAGCTTCAGCAGCCGGTGCAACCGGAGCGGCCTGTTCTGCAGCAGCAACAGGAGCTTCAGCGTTAGCTTCACGATGCGGGCGTTCCGGGCGGCGTTCGCGGCGCGGGCCACGTTCCGGACGCTGTTGTTGTTCATTGCGATCACGCGTTGCAGGGGCATGAGCCTGAGCCTGCTGCTGATTGCGGTTGTCCTTATTATTGTTGTTCGGACGTTCCTTGTTCTGGCGATTTTCCTTATTGTTGCCACCACGCTGAGCCATTTCCTGTGCGCTGATCGGGCGACGGGCGGACGGCTTCAAGTTCATGTCCGGGGTGAGCTTCTTGAAAATCGGGGTACGAAGCATCGTGAGAAGCTTATTAACCTTAACAAGGATAACAATGCACAGAATCACTGCGAGGAGTGAAAGTGCGAGAGCGATTATTTCCATGTGGGCACCTCATAAAGTAAGGGTTGAACCACACGAGCAGGCTGGAAAATAACCTGCAAGCGGGGTGACTGGAATGTGTGGGTTAATTAAAGACCATCTTACTAGCGCCTCCTTGGAGACTTGACGGTCGCGGGGGCTTCACGTGGGAAGCAAAAATGGTTTTCGCCGTGGCGACAAACCGGGGCCAGTCACGAGCGCAAATTTAACAAATTTTTCGTGCAGAAAATCGGTTTATTGTAAGAAAATGAGAGAAAATTGTATGTTTTTTTGAGCACATGCGCCCAAAGTTTCTCTTATTTCATGTCCAAGGACTTGAGCGAGTGATCCACGGCCTTGTTGTGGGCGTTCAATGAATCCAAAGTAGCCTTGAGAACAAGGACTTGACGTGCCAGACGGGCGTTTTCTTCGGTAAGAGTTGCAATTTTGTACTCAGCCTCCTGGTTGGAGCAGCCCGAGAATCCAAACATTGAAATGCAAACTAAAGACGACAAAATAAGGGATTTCTTGAACATACCGCAAAATTAGATTATTTTTTGAGGGAATTATGACAGTCGGACAAAAATGGTTGAAATTTAAACAGGATGGCTATTGCGGTTCTCTTACGATCCGTAGCCGTTCCGAGCAATCATTCGAGAGCGATACGGGCTATAACGACAAGCATATCCACAATGCAGTCCTTGAAATGGATCCGGAATACACTTACGTGAAAGTCATCCACGAGGGTTACAAGGGTTCACAGGACATACCTACTATTGAACTTGGGAACGATGCGGCGCAAAATCAGGACACGCTCGACAACGCCATCCTCGATGGGCTTGCCCACTTGCGCATTTTCCGTGAAGCCAATACCGGCGCCATTGTGCAATTCGGCTACAATTTAGACGAAGTGTAAATTCTATTTTTGCGGGTATGAACAATCCTGAACTTCTTTTGCCTGTCGGTACGCGCGACATGCTGGAATCTGCCATCAACAACGGGGCGGATGCGGTTTACTATGGTGTGCCCCACTGGAACGCACGCGGTCGAACCGAAGATTTTTCATTTGAAGATGTCGAGGAAATGATCCGCTACGCAAGGCTTCGCGGCGTAAAGACGTACCTTGCAATGAACATCCTCATCTTCGAGCGCGAAATTCAGGAGTTGCCGGAATTTTTGGAACGCTTGATTGCGTTAAAGCCGGACGCGTTCATCATCCAGGACATCGGACTTGCAAGGCTCATCAAAGCGATCAGTCCGGAACAGGAAATCCACGCAAGTACGCAAATGACGCTTGCGAGTTCCGAAGCCGTGAACTTGGTCAAGGACATCGGATTTTCAAGAGCAGTTTTGGCACGCGAACTTTCGACTAAGCAAATTGCGCAAATCAAGAGTCTCACCGACCTAGAACTGGAAGTTTTCATTCACGGGGCACTTTGCGTCTCGTACTCGGGCCAGTGCCTTACCAGCGAAAACTTCGGCGGGCGCTCGGCAAACCGCGGGCAGTGCGCCCAAAGCTGCCGCCTTCCCTACCGCATTTTTGTGGACGGCAAGGAATGGAAAGACCCGAAGGCCCGTTACTTGTTCAGCACGCGAGACCTGTGTGCGCTCCCAAAATTGGAAGAACTTCGCGAAATTGGCGTGGAATCGCTCAAGGTCGAAAGGCGTTTGAAAAGCCCGGAATATGTGGCCGCCGTTTCGCACGCGTATCGCAAGGCATTAGAAATTCTGAGCGAGAAAGGTTATAAAGAAAATGCCGAGTGTGCGAATGGAAATGCCGCCGAGCTTACCGCGCAGGACTTGGAACCGCTTGAAGTTTTGTTCTCGCGAGGACTCAACACAGGTTGGCTCGATGGAGTGAACCACCAGGAACTCGTCGATGGATCGTTCTCGAACCATCACGGTGAATTTATCGGAACCGTCGTCCAAGTAGACCGTAACGGCGTGATTGTAGAACTTGAAGACAAACCTGTTCCATGCACTTTATTGCCGGGCGACGGGATTTTATTTGAGGAATATAGGGCAGAGCCGGAGCCGCGCCAAACGGGAAGTCGACTGTACAAAGCGACATTCGCCAATCGCGCCGGGAAGTCGCAAGTTCGTCTGGAATTCGGTCGAGAATTCAACTTGCGCAAAGTCTCGTACGGCATGAAGGCGTACCGCAACGACTCCCCCGCTCTCGAAAAAGAACTCCACAAGACTTTTACCGACAAGAGTTTCGCCAAGCACATTCCCGTGTGCATGACACTCGAAGGCAAAATTGGCGAACCGCTCAAACTCACGATTTGCGAAAGCACGAAAGCCGTCGCAGACGAAACACGCACGGTCACCGTCGAAGGCGCCATCCTCGAAGCCTCACGCAACGAAGTCGCTCCCGATGCACTCCAAGCCATCGCCAAGAAAGAACTTTCCGGATTAAGCGCGACCGCTTACATTCTCGACAAGCTTGAAATTAAGTTACCTGCAAACGCATTCCTCCCCGGCAAAGTTTTGCGCACACTCCGCCAAGAAGCCGTACAAGCATTTGACGAAAAGCGCCTGCAGTGGAAAGAGCTTGCACCATCTGCAGACAACGGTCGCGCATTCCTACATAGCGTCGCAAGCAGCACAAGCATGGTCGCGGGCAACCCCGACAAAGCAACAGGCACGCCCAAGAACCGCCGCACAATTACCGTCCTCGTCCGCCGTCCCGAACAAATCGACGCTTTGCAAGGTCTCGACATCGACAAAGTCATCATGGATTTTGACTGGGGCGTGAAATACGACGAACCGCTCGAACGCATCCACAAGCTCGGCTTTGAAGCAGGCATCGCCACGCTCCGTATCCACAAGCCCAGCGAAAACCATTACATCAAACAAATTCTCACGCTCATGCCAGAATTTGCATTGGTGCGTAACCTCGGTTCGCTTGCGCTCCTCAAGGATTCCGGAATTCCGATGGTCGGCGACTACAGCCTGAACGCCACCAACAGCGCAAGCTACGATTGGCTCTTGGCTCAAGGCCTTGAAAAATTGCACCCGTCGTGGGATCTCAACAGCACTCAGCTCTTTGACTTGCTCAAGAACATAGACGGAAGCAAGCTCGAACTTGCGCTGCACCAATACATGCCAGCGTTCCACTCGGAATACTGCGCCTTCGCGCGCGCCCTCACAACAGGCCGCCGCTTCCCCGAATGCAAAAAGATTTGCACACAACATAAAGTCGAAATTCTCGACCATAAAGGCGAACGCCACTTCTTGCAATCCGATGCCGAATGCCGCAACACGCTCTTTGTCGGCAAGCCGCAATCCGCCCTCAAGCTATTGCCAAGGCTCATCGCACAAAATGTGAGCAGCTACCGCCTAGAACTCTTGGACGAAGAACCCGAATCTGTCCGCCGCAAAATCGACATTTACACGCAAGCCATCCGCGGCAAGCTCGACATCGACACCGCCATTTCAAAGGCCGGCGTCGAAGAAAAGTACGGACTCTCCGAAGGCCAGCTGTTCAATCAAAGTGTCTGGCAAGACCGAAAGAAAGGTTGTTAAAACTATTTAAAAGAACAAACAACCGTAAACGCCACAACTAGCGTAAAGAAAACTACGGCAACTGTATTAAGCACTTTAACAACGATTGCGTTATAATGCATTTGTCGCCATTCAACTTCCGAGTTCGGAGTGTTTCGTTTATTCCAAAACATCCTGATTAATTCAATTACAAAAACAGCGACGAGCAAGTACAGCATTGGAACCGCAAGAGGCAAATAAAGCCATAGTGCGGCTTCTGCATACCCAAATTTAAAGGTGACTCCAATAGCAATCGCTACAACCGCAAACAGCAAGTATGCAATAAAAAATACGAGAACTCGAAGAGTAAACGGGAAGTTTTTCTTCATTTATTTCTTGTCGCGGATGCGGGCGTAGAGGGTTTCAGCTTTTTCGGTGTCGCCGGCGTTCGAGAAGATATGGCCTACGTTTTCGGCACCAATGCGGCCCTGAGAATTACCGGCACGCCAAGCCTTCATGTAACATTCAAACGCTTCGTCGTAACGCTTTTGCGTAAAGTAAATTTGCCCTAAATCAAGGTTCAAATCGGCGATGCCTTTCTTGTGGCGGAGTCCTTCTTCCAGCGTGAAAATAGCCATCCACGGGGATTCATTCTTGACATACATCTGCGCAAGATAACGGCGAGCGGAAACGTTTTCAGGGTCCATCATCACGCCGTTTTCCATTTCATTGAGAGCGAGCCGCGTAGAATCCATGCTGCGGTAGTAATACGAGAGCGTGTAATGTACGTCGGCGCCAGCAGTCGCTGTCATCTGGAGCGCATTCTTGAGCGTCTTCACCGCATATTCGTAATCGCCAAGCTTTTCATAGACTTCGGCAAGACCATACCAAGCGTCCATGCGGTCCGGGTTTAGCGCCAGCGCACGTTCAAAATGCTTTTGCGCAAGCGTCCAATCGCTGCCCTTCATATAACATTCAGCAAGGGCGAAATGAATGTGATCCGTTTCCGTCCCGAGTTCAATCGCACGGTTGTAGGCGACAATCGCATCGCTCGGAGATTCGGCGAGGTAGTACAAATCGCCAAGAAGCATCCAAGCCTTCACAAAATCCGGAAGGAGTTCAACAGTGCGCTTGTAAGCAACCATCGCGACTTCTTTTTTGCCGAGCTGCACAAGGGCGTTGCCCAAGTTGAACCACGCAAACGGCTCGTAACGGCCATCGTCAATCGCGGCACGGTAATACTTCACCGATTCCTTGTAACGCCCCTGGTCGTAAAGCTCGTTCGCCTTGAAGAAGAAATCATCCGCAGCATGCAGCGGCAGCGCAAGAAGGAATACTAAGACGAGAGACGAGAGACGAGAGACGAGAGATTTTTCTTTCGTCTTTCGTCTGTAGGAGCAAAGCTCCGTTCTATTGTCTAACCTACTTAACAAAACGGAACTCCTTTGTAGCTTTTTGTGCTACTGGGAAGCCGCGTAACTGCGCCGGAGAGAACTTCCACTGGCGAATAGCCTTGAGCGCTTCGATATCAAAGCCATAGCCAGCCGGGTCCTGCGTCAGCACCTGAGCCTGAGCCACGTCGCCGTTCACATCAATCACAATAAATACTTTCACGTAACCCGAGACGCCCATTTTCTTGGCGCGTTCAGGGAACTTCGGCTGGATTTCGCGCAACACTTGCGCCTGTTCATCCACTTCGCCAGCCTCGTAAATAACATTTTCCATCGAGCCTGCATCTACGGCAACGCCATCGCCAGCAGCACCGCGAGCAAGCGACAAATCCATCTGGAAATTCTGACTGCGAGATACACCCATGTGCGCCGAAACCTTGAACGTGTTCGGAGTCGCCACCGTACGGATGACCTTCTGCTTCACTTCGGGCTTTTTCTCACTCACGAGGACTTCAACTTCGGTCACTTCTTCGAGAACTTTTTCGGACTTCACGCCTTTATCGAAGAACAACACGTTGATGACCGGGATCGCAAGGAAGAACACCGCGCCCACGACAAACGAGAGCACAAACGCCACCGGGAATCGGAAATATTTCGCACAAAAGTCAAGCATGAGAGCGAGAGCTACTCCTCCTTATTCGCGGAAATGGAGACTTTTCTCACCTTCGCCAAATTACATTCATCGAGGATATCAACCACGACTCCGTTGGGAGCGTCACGGTCGCTCACGATAATCACCGGGCGGTCCGGTGCTTCGGCCATCATCTGGCGGAGCACGGTCTGCAAAGTCGAGAGGTTCACCTGCGTCTCGTTGATGTGGATGGTCCCCTGACGGGTGACACCAATCAAAATGCTTTCCTTCGCGAGTTCCTTTGCGGTACTCGCCTTCGGCTTCGTCACATCCACGCCAGTTTCTCGCGTAAACGTCGAAGTCACGATGAAGAAGATCAAAAGGATGAACACCATATCGAGCATCGGAGAGACATCAATGCCTCCACCGCTTCTCGAACGTTTACGGATAAAACTCATTCAACCTCCTTGGCAAAGCAACGTTCTTCGAACTTGAGCGCTTCGCCCCAGGCAAAATCACCAATAGAATCTACTCGACTTTCGAGATAGTTATAAACGAGCATCAACGGGAACGCGACAAGCAAGCCCGCCTGCGTCGTGAGGAGCGCTTCGGAAATGCCATCGGCCAAGAGCACCGGGTTTCCAAAGCCAAATTGCTTAATCGTCTCGAACGTATGCACCATGCCAGATACCGTTCCCAGAAGTCCGAGGAGCGGAGCAATCGAAGCGCAAGTCACAATCGTCTTGAGCGACTTGGAAAGGCTCACGTCCAGTTCGTGACGCGTCGCGAGCATCGCATTGCGTACAGCCACAGGACCATCGTTACGGTACTTCCGCACGTTTTCGACCAAAGCCAAGAAGTAGCCAAAGCGGCGCTTGCGGAGTTTTGCAAAAGCAGCCTCCTCGCCCACCGTGTCCAAATCCTTGAAGAACTTCGAAGTCGAAGTGCCCTTCAGCATAAAATAATAGCCGTATCGTTCAAACATCAAGAACCAGCCCAGCCACCCAATCAGGAATAGCGGGAGCAACACCCAGCCGCCGCGCAGCAGGATGCTCATGGTCGCTTCGATGACGGAATACTCGTCCATTACTTTTCCTTAATCCAGATAGCGTTGAGGACGGCAAGGCCCGTCTTTTCCATACGGGTACGGACAGAATCCGAGATGTTCACGAGGAGCGTGTGCAAGAGCTGGAGCGGGATAGCCACGATAAGGCCAGCTTCCGTCGTCACAAGGGCAATGGAAATACCGCCTGCCAAAAGTTTCGGGTCGCTCGTGCCGTGCATGGTGATGACATTGAAAAGTTCAATCATACCCATAACGGTACCCAAAAGACCGAGGAGCGGTGCAGTCGAGGCAAACACGGAAATCCAGCTGAGGCCCATTTCAAGCTTCGGCACTTCGCCAGCGAACAGGACTTCGAGAGACTTTTCGGCGCTGGCACGGTCCTTGAAATTCTTGCCAAGCACGGAGCGCAACACCTTGCCCACTTCACCATGAGCACTTTGGGATTCAGCCGTTGCAAGACGGAGGTCGCGATTTGCGAGAGCCTTTACCGCATTGCGTGCACCACGGCCACCAAAACCAAGCACGAGGAGCCAAACAAGGCGCACGAGGAAGATGATAAGGCCGAGGATAAAGAGCGTTGCAATCGGGTACATCAGAATGCCACCGTTGTGGAAAAATTCAGCAAAGTCTTCTTTCCACGTGGTTTCCTGGTGGTTTGCAAGTTCACTCGAAAGTTCGGTACTGAGGAGGACATCGACCGGCACCATCACGAAAGCGGAATCGTTAGCGCCAGCAAAAGCCTTTGCCACATCCTTGCGCGTTTCGGGAGAGAGATTTTCTTGCCAGCTATAGACGCGCTTCTTTTCGCCTGCCACCGGGAGCATCAAAGCCGACGGATGGAAGCCGTTGATGTCTGTGACCTTCGCCATCTGCATAGCAAAGAGGCCGCCCAAGCGCATGCGGTCGCCTTCGGCAACCGAGCTACCGAACATGAGGTCCGCCTTTTCGGTGCGGACTTCACGCGTAAACTTCATTTCTTTCTTGGCAACGTCGAGCATCGCGCGGGCAATGCGGAGCGGGTCATCACGGTAGAGCCCCATCTCTTTCTTGACCTTATTCTGCGCTTCGACGCGATCGGCAACCTTGAACGGCACGCCCTGTTCCTGGAACTTGGCGAGCATTTCCAAGCGTTCCGGACCTGCAGCGAGCGAGAGGTATTCGGCACGTGCCTTTTCAGCCTGGAGCTTGACCTGTGCCAAGTCTTCGCGAGCCACGCGCACATCTTCGAGCAAGCGGGTACGTTCGGACATCAAGGCATCCACGCGTTCCTTGCCGAGCTGATACTTTTCATTGAAGAGTTCACGTTCCTTGTTGAACGTTTCGCGGTCCTTCCATCGGGCGGCGACAGCCATGTCGCGCTTGCGGCGGGCTTCTTCGAGATCAGCCTTAGCGCTGTTGAGTTCGGCGCGTTTCTTGACGGCATCAACAGTCGTGTTCTGCTGAGCATTAGAAGCAGGAGCGAGAAGCAAAACTAAGACGAGAGGCGAGAGACGAGAGACGAGAGATAAACGCCTCAAAAAACCGCTACTAGAAGACACTCTTTCGTCTTTCGTCTGAAGGGGCGAAGCACCGTTCTTTCGTCTAAACATTAGTTAGCCTCCTTCGGAAAAGATACTGGGATAGTCACAAGTCTTGGAGCGGTCTTGCCTTCGGCGACCTTCATCACGTCCTTGAGGACTGTGCGCATCGTGAGGTCTTCGGAGACGTTCTTCCAGGAGTAGCCGAGACCGTTACGAGTGAGGAACAAAACATCGTTACCGTCATTGCTGACGAAAATCGAGGCGACTGCACCGTAGCGCAAATACGTTCCAGCCACGTTGCGAGCGTCCACCTGCAAAAAGCCCTTCCAAACTTCGGTGGTGTAACCCAGGCGGATGCGGTCGTAAAAGACTTCCATCGTGCGGTTCAAGGCGTCGTCCGTTTCGATTAGGCCCTTGTGCAACATGCTTGCGATTTCCAGGATGTTCTTGACTGCTTCGTCCGTGCGGTACGGGAAATCCGATTCAAAGAACGGTACGAGAGAATCGATGACCGTCGCAAGAGAATCGGCGTACTTCGTCTTGCGGTTTTCGAAATAGCGGATTGAGCCATTCGTCTTGGAGCGGGCCGCTGAAATTTTCTTGAGTTCGACCTTGAGCGAATCGATTTCGGCTTTCAAGGACTTGTTCTGGGCCGAGAGGTTCTGCACCTTTTTGCGACCGACTTCAACGAATTCGGCATGGCGCTTCTTTTCGGCTTCGTGCATAGATTTTTCGCGAGCGGTTTCGGCCTCGACCGTCTTGATTTGGCGACGAACGCTTTCTACCGTTTCTTGGGCAACGGCAAAAACGCCAGAAAGCCCCAGACACAACAATACTTTAGGAAGGAATGAAAATTTCATGTGCATAAAATACAAAGAAGTGCGACCAAAATTCACGCACTGATTCAATTTTTATGTAAAAACGGCGCAAAAAACGCATTTTTTCGCGTTTTTGCGTTATTCTGCGAGGAGTTTTGCCATGTCTGCGGGGTATGCGTGGCTTTCGAAGGTGCGGGGTTCTTTCCAGTACGGGAGCTGGAGTTCAACCTTGTACGCAAAAAGCATCTGGTTGTGAGCTCCAAGAACCTTGATATCTTCGTCGGTGAGTTCTCCACCCTGCGCGAGTTTCTGGTAAAATTCACCATCGCGGTAATACAGGCGGTCCCCCACAATCGGGTAACCCATCTCGGCGAGGTGCGCACGGATTTGGTGTTTACGTCCCGTAATGAGCTCCGCCTCGACGAGCGAAAGTTCCGGTGCAATTTCGGGGCAATCCAAATGGCGCACGAGCTTAAAGCGCGTAAAGCATTCCTTGCCACCTTCACGGTGGTGCATGCGCAAGCGAATCGGGTCTTCCGGGTCTTCACGCAAAGGCATGTGGCATTCCACTTCGCCTTCCGGGAACTTTCCACGTACAACTGCGAGGTAGAACTTGCGAAGCAAAATGCGGTCCAGATTTTTCTGGAAACGTGCAGCCGTTTCGCCATACCTTGCAAACAAGATAAGTCCGCCCGTATCGCGGTCCAGTCGATGCATCGGCGTTGCCGTCTCGGAATCGAATTCACGGCGGATGATCGCTGCAAACGTGTTGTAGAAAATGCGACCCGTATGATGCACCGGGACGCCAGCCGGCTTTGCGACTAGAATAAATTCATCATCTTCAAAGACCGTTTCAAAATCGGTCGGGACTTCGGGCTCGCTGTAATTTTCGACATGGTAAACGACCTTGTCGCCGCGATGCGCTACAGTCTCTACATTGGCTGTTGCACCATTAATCGTCACGAGTCCGCGCGTCAGGCGGTCTATCCAGTCTTCACGGCTGTGGTACGTGAAACGGTCGCAAAGGGAATCGAGCAAAAGGCGGCCTTCGTATTCAAGGCGCACTTCGCTTTCAAAGAACATATCTGACGGAGCCTTGCCCATTTTATTCCCTGTACAAATCGTGCTTGATGATGTAATCGTAAACGGACGGTTCCAGCCCCTGCGGGCAAACACTCCGGTTCAGCAAAAGCGACCTGCGGATGGCGGTACTTGAATAAACGCCGTTAAAGCCCTGTTCCGGCCCAAGCCAGTAAAGCGGAGCGTAACCATTGCGTTTATGTTGTTCCATATCCGGTTGCGGGTAACCATTGCGGGCAAAGACAATCAGTTCAATATCGCGGAGCAACAAATGGCCGTTGTAGTTCGTGCCGTAAAAATTCAAGGGGTCGCGCCAATGTGGGATACCTTCATAAGTATCGGCACCCGTGAGCAAGCGGAAATTAATTTCCGGGAATTTTTCCTTGAGGCTCATCAAGAACACGTACGAGCCGCGATAATCGCCCTGCTGGATTTCCAGATCAGAAAGGAACAAACGCTTATCGCCTGAGAATGCAAGTTCGAGCATTGCAAAGCGGTCTTCTGGCGAAGTGTTCAACTGCTTGTCCCAGCGATCGGGACTCGGCATAAACCAGACTTCATCACAAAAACCTCGGTCCAAGCAGGTTCTAGCCACACGCATGTGGTCTTTATGGACCGGATCAAAAGCACCACCCAAAACAGCAACATTCTTCATAACACAACTCGTCAGTATTTACAAATTAATAGACAAACACAGAGAATCCAAGATTCATCTGCCAACGTCCACCCGAAACATCCCTATCAATCAACGGGTCATAATGTTCAAGCACCCAATGGTAACCAATATCAAGCGTCAGGAACGTTCTTGAGAAAACAATCCAGAACGTACCAAACCCTGCACTCCATTCATTCCATGCGACATCGCCTTTTTCGCTAAGCGCATTCACTCGAGAATAAGAACCTTTCACGAAAAATTCACTGAGGAGATGCACACCCAAATCAATGCTAAGATCCGAACTTTCAACTTCACTCTTACGGCCTTCGTCATCCTTTTCTTCGTAGCTCGAAAAGCCATAACCCAAGCGAACAAAGGCAAGGCCTGGCATCCATGCTCCAATCATTGGCTTGATTTGGCAAATGCCGACTCCGTTACCATCGCCAACACCCGCTCCTGAGCCAAGCCCAAAAGTACCGCCCAAGAATAGCGGCCAGCGCATACTAGTCCCCGCCCCCGCAGAAGCCCCACCAAACGGACTAGAAACAGCAGGCGAAGAACCCGAGAAGCCCTGAGCAAGCGAGCTCGTTGCCCCAGCAAGGACAAAGGCCAAAGACAAAACAATACGTTTTACAAAGTTCATTGAAAATTTCATATTATAGCACCAAAACCAATGCAAAGGCAAGGCCCATCACGGCATTAAAAAAGGCATCGTACTTTGAAACAAGAAAGCTCTTTTGAGAAAGCGTTCTGTCGTGTAAAATTTGAATCAAAACCTTATCCGAAAGAAGCAATGTAATTATCAATTTGCTGACCACAATAGCCACAAGCCAAATCACAATATCCGAAAAATAAATCAGCACCGAATAGCCGATAGACAACACGCTAGACAGCAAAAGATTAGACCTGCGCAAATCAGCATCAGAGGCAGCATTGTCTTTTGCCATTTGCAAAAACTGGCTTGCTTTTTCAGAAACAACATTATAGCTAGCCACAAATTCCGATATATTATAGCCCATCAGGATAATCGAAGCGATGAGCGCAATTTTTACAACATAATCAGACATTGAATTACTTTCCTGAATTCAAAATTCGTACATAACTTGCATAGCGAGCTTCAGAAATTTTGCCCGATTCAACAGCAGCACGCACAGCACAGCCCGGTTCCTTAAGGTGTTTGCAGTTGCTAAACTTGCACGTGAACAAATCATCTTCGAAAAAACCCGGAAAAATCTTAGCAAGCGTTTCGGGTTCCATGTCCATAAGGCCAATGCTACGAATGCCCGGCGTATCGATTACGTAACCACCACCCGGGAAATCAAACAAGCTCGAAGAGGTCGTCGTATGGCGACCCTTGCCGTCGCGTTCACGAACATCTCCCGTGCGCAGTTCGGCGTGAGGAACAAGTTCATTAATCAATGTAGACTTGCCGACACCGCTCATGCCACTAAAGACTGAGGACTTTCCGACGAGTTCATTGCGCAGAACTTCGAGGCCATCCCCACTTTTAACGCTCACGGGAATCACCTTGTCCACGATTTTCATGAAGTCGCGGATATCGCTCGAAAGGTCCGCTTCGCCGTTCGGCAGCAAATCCATCTTGGTGAGCACGAGCACAAACGGCAAATCGTTCAAGTTTGCGGCAAGCAAAAAGCGGTCCATGAATCCGTAGTTGAATTCCGGCTGCGTCACGCTTGCGACAATCACGACCTGGTCAATATTAGCGGCAAGCGTCTGCTGCTTGTAGAAGCTATCACGCGGGCCCGGGCGCTTGAGTTCGCTCTTTCGCGGGAGCACACGCACAACGCAATACTTCTGCGAACCGACGCCATCGCCTTCGTCATCTGCATCGTTCACGAGACCGAGCAAAACGCGGTCGCCCACGGCAGGAAATTCACCAAGCGTTTTGGACGTTGTCGCACGGTACATGGCAGTAACTGTGTTAGACGAAAGACGAGAGTCGAGAGACGAGAGAGGGGTATTTTCTTTCGTCTCTCGTCTGTAGCTCGCGTCAGCGAGCGTTCTATCGTCTAACCGCACTTCGCAGGTGCGGCGGTGGACTTCGAGCACAAGGCCTTCCACACAATTTTCTTCACCGATGTTTTCAACCGGATTCTTGATACGCTTGATTTTCGCCTTTTTAAATTCGCGACTGAAACGTTCCTTGATAGGACGTTCATCAACGACTCCCGATTCCAATTCACGCATCACGTCGATACGGCGGCTTCTGTGTTCGCGTCTTGATGTGCGAACACTCTTCAAAGGAGCTTCATTTTCGTCGGAATCAAAATCGTTATTTCGCATTTTTCTTCAATTTAGAAAGTTTTTCGTCTTCGAGCTCCCGCGCTTCTTCCAATTCCTCTTCAGTCACCGGGCGTCCACGGCGAATTGATTCCATCAAAAAATGAATCGCCTTCAGGCGGCCATTGCACTTTTCGATGCAATTGTCGTAAAAACCTTTCGTTTTCCAATCGCTTTCGGGAATATGTTCCGAAGCGTACAGAAAATGCTCAACGCAAATAGAAAGCTGTTCCGCTTCCTTTCTCAAATCTTCCAAATTACTCTTCGTAAAAAAAGGCATGGTCTAAAGATAGAAATTAGTAGACGGTAGGAAGTTGGCAGTAGGAAGAAGAAAGATATCGGCAAGGTATGGAACCAACAGATGTACTTTTCCGCACATTTAAGGCAATTTTAAAGAAAAGCTCTTTTCGCAATTGATTTTTTTGTCTATTATTCAGTTGTAATCGAAGGAAAAAATCCATGATTTCTACGCTTTTCACGCTTTTTAAGATGTCTCGCCCTGTAAATATCGTGATTGCCACCATCACGCTTCTCGTGGGTTATACATTGCTGCAGCACAATCCGACCACTCCAGTTCTGATTTTACAGATTATTGGTTTTTCTGCAGCAATCGGATTTGCCAACATCCAAAACGACATTCTCGATCTAGAAAGCGACAAGCTAAACCGCCCGGAACGTCCTCTCGTGACAGGTGAAGTGTCCGTCAAGACGGCCAAAATAACATGGATTATCCTGATGATCGTCACGCTTCTTTGCGGCATCGGCGATTCCACCATTCAGATTGTAAAATTCATCAACATCGTCAAGGATTGGGACCACGCCCTTGATTTTGGATGGATGGGCGCACTCATCTTGGCGTTTCCGATGTTGTTCTTCGCATTTCTCGTCTTTTTGCTTATCGGGTACAACCACTATCTCAAGCGTTCACCGGCATTCAAAAACATCACAGTCGCATTTCTCTGCACGACCCCGTTGCTTTACGCCGTACAGCACTTTTTCAATTTTGCAAACCACGACTATCCAGAAGAACACATGTGGACAATCATTCCTGCAATACCTTTTGCGTTCTTACTGACCATTGCTCGTGAAATTTACAAAGACCTTGAAGATAAGAACGGCGACCTTCAGGCAGGCATTATGACGTTTCCGATTATCGCAGGAGACAAAGTGGCTCGCAGGCTCGCGGGAGACATAATCATCTTTACATGGATATCACTCCCTGTACCCGTTTTCTTTTTGGATAAGTTATTTGACCACAATTATCCGCCCCTGTTCCTCGCCTTAACAGCGTTGACGCTGACCCCCACCTTTGCCATCGTCATGGTAAGCGCAAGTAGCCAAAATTATCGTCGAGCACAGACATTCACTAAATTTGCGATGTTCCTTGGACTCATCACGCTTCTAATCTGCTCAGTAGTCCAGTAACTGATCGCTTTTCCAAGAGGCTCCCCAACTTGAGGAGTTTTTTCATTTTGTGTAATATTTTACACTTTTTGTTTTTACAAAATTTGTAAATCACATAGCAAAATCGGCTCTAGATTTTGATGGCACGCATTTTGCTATCCTATGCGGTCCACTTCTCCGCTTGCACCCGTATGGGTGAGCTACGGCCTTCGAGGCAAGGGAAGTATTCATTTCAAAGAGGCTTTATGCTCGACGAATTGCACGAAGAATGCGGCGTTATCGGCATTTATAATGGCGACGCCGTTGTCCGTAATATTACCATGGGCCTTTACGCACTGCAGCACCGCGGTCAAGAAAGTGCCGGTTTTGCAATCAGCGACGGAGACAAGATTCGCGTCCGCAAATCCATGGGACTAGTTTCAACGTTACTGCGAGAACACAACATTGACGAATTTGACGGTTTCGCCGGCATCGGTCATGTGCGATACAGCACGACAGGTGCAAGCACTCTTGCCAACGCACAGCCGATTCTCGTCAGTTGCAAGTGGGGGCAAATTGCAGTCGCCCACAACGGCAACATCACTAACGCCAACGAACTTCGTGCCGAAATGGAAGCCGATGGCCACATTTTCCAGACCACTTCAGATTCTGAAATCCTTTTACACGAAATAGCACGCACCCAGGCCGATGACCTGGGTGAAGCCATAAAAAAAGCCATCACAAAATTTACGGGAAGCTTCTGCCTCGTTTTTATCAGCAAAGATTCCATGTATGTCGCCCGCGATGGTTTCGGTTTCCGCCCGCTCTCGATTGCCCGCATGGGTAAAGCATGGTGCGTTGCTAGCGAAACCTGCGCATTTGACTTGCTCGGCGCAAACTACGTTCGCGACATCCAGCCCGGTGAATTTTTGACCATTACAAAGAACGGGCTCCATTCCGAACGCTTTACGCAAAAAGATCGCCTCGCCCACTGCATTTTTGAATACATCTATTTTAGCAGACCGGATTCCAAGATTTTTGAACAAAGTTGCGATAAAATTCGCCGTAAGATGGGCAAGCAGCTCGCCAAGGAATGCCCTGTCGATGCAGACATCGTCATCTCTGTGCCGGACAGCGCCACAACAGCGGCACTCGGTTACGCACAAGCTAGCGGCATCCGTTTTGAAATAGGCTTACTCCGTAACCACTACGTTGGAAGAACGTTCATCGACCCCACGCAAAACGTCCGCGAACAGAAAGTCAAGCTTAAATTCAACCCCATCGTGGGCGTGCTCAAGAACAAGCGCGTTTGCGTCGTCGAAGACTCCATCGTACGAGGTACAACACTCAAGATTTTATCCAAAATGCTCCGCGATGCAGGCGCACTTGAAGTGCATATCCGTATCGCATCGCCTCCGGTAGCTCATCCCTGTTTCTTCGGCATGGACTTCCCGAGTCAAGGCGAACTTGCCGCAAGTTCTATGACGCCTAACGAAATTGCACAAATGCTCGGAGTCGAAAGTCTTGGCTACCTGAGCGTTGAAGGCATGAAGGAATGTACCGGTGAAGGCGAGAACTACTGCGCCGCATGCTTTGACAACGACTACCCCGATTATATCGGAACCGACGCTCAAAAGACACGCTGCGGGTAAATAGTTAGAAGTAGGAAATAGACGGTAGGAAGTAACGCTAACGTCATAACACAAAAGGCTCCAAATGGAGCCTTTTAAAATACACTGTCTACTTCCGACAGCCTATAGTCTACTAATTAAGCGTTTTCAAATGTCCAGCGGATGTGTTCATCCAAAAATTCATGGGCATCGAATGCCAAATCAAAACTGTCCTTGATTTTCTGGACGCTATAGAGCATGGGTTCATCACCCCACCCCATATCGGTTTCAACGATTTTTGATTTGCACCCAGGCTTAAGGGCAATCATCTTTTCTGCAATTTCTTTCCAGCTAATCCATTCAGAACCAAGACCGAGGAAGATTTCTTCGTTCAAATCGGATTCCAGGAGCTTCATATAAATTTGAGCCTGCTGAGAAGCATGGATAAACTGCGTACCGTCATTCTTGATGATATTGATATCGCGGTCTTCCTTGACAGCATAAGCCATTTCAAAGAACCTGCGGTCAGGCTGAGAGCACCCATCGGGGAACGCCGGATTGCCAAACGTATATCCCGGACGGATAATATTGCGTTTCATCTTGACTTCGGGAAACTGGCTTCCGTAACCATGGCTAAAGCCAAGCACAAAAGCCTCACCAGCCGCCTTGGTCGCCCCATAAAGGTCAATCGGCAAATTGCTCGTCATCTCGTGCATTTCGGAACGCACACGTCCCATCGCCGAGGTGCTGCTAGTATAAATAAACTTGTCACAACCCGCACGAGCGGCCATTTCCAAAAGAGCGATCGTTGCACGAGTATCGTTCATGAGCATTGCACTTGGAGTATCGCCCCAACCGAGAGCCACGTGAATGCAGGCATCACAGCCGACAAGGCCCTCGCCCATCTTTTCAAAATCCGTCAAAGCGGCCTCGACAAACGAGACGTTCGGATTAGCCCTTAAAGTCGGCACCTTGTTCGGGTGACGCGTTGCTACAACGACTTCATGCCCTCTATCCAAAAGAGCCTTGACCACATAATGACCGATAAAGCCGGTACCACCCGTTACAAATACTCGCATAAGAACTCCTTTTTCAACACCTATCTTTTCCAATATAGATTATGTCGGTTCAATCCGGCAAGAGTTTACGTGAAATTACTAGATTAAATCCTGAAAATTCTAGTGAGGTTTTTATGTCCCGTTTACGCGTTTTGGTATTGATGGGCGGTCCATCTACTGAACATGATGTTTCTGTCGTTAGCGGTACTGGCGTTGTGCGCGCCATGGATCCGGAAAAGTACAACATCCACCCGGTGCTCATTGACAAAGACGGTACCTGGCACTGGTCTTCCCGTGAACTTTCTCCGTACCAGAAGGCTAATTTCTCGGAAAACTATTTCCACAGCCTCGAAGGCACAGCCGCCAACAAAAAGAAGTCTCCGGCTCTTTCGGAACTTCCGTCGGCCGATATTGCATTCCTCGCCCTCCACGGCAAGTGGGGCGAAGACGGCCACATCCAGGCCATGCTCGAAAACTGGAACATCCCGTACACGGGTTGCGGCCTTTTGGCATCGGCACTAGCCATGGACAAGATTAAGTCCAAAGAAATTTACCGTGCAAACGGTATCCCGACTCCGCCTTACCGCGTGATCTGGAAGCACGACTTTACCGGTGACACGCTCGTAAGCGTTGCCGACGAACTCGGATACCCACTCGTCATCAAGGACCCGCTGGGAGGCTCATCCATCGGCATTGGCATCGCGAAGAATCTCGACGAAGCAGGCAAGATTGCACAGGACTTGTTCAAGGATTCTAACCGTTTGCTCTGCGAAAAGTTCATCGCCGGTGGCGAGGCTAGCTGCGGCTACATCGAAGGAGAAAAGCCACTCCCGCCGACTGAAATGCGCATGACGACCCGCGAATACTTTGACTTCGAAGCGAAGTACAACGGCGAATGCCAGGAAGTCACTCCGGCTGAATTTGCACCGGAACTCACAGCACGCATCCAGGAACTTGTGAAGAACGCCCACTACGCTTTGGGCGGTGCTGGCTACAGCCGTACGGACGTCCGCATCACGAAGGATGGCGAGCTCTTTGCGATTGAAACGAACACGCTCCCGGGCATGACCCCGACATCGCTGTTGCCGCAACAGGCAGCTTGCGTTGGCATCACCTACAGCCAGCTCATTGACCTCATCATCGACAAGAGCTTGGAGATTAAGCGTTAGCGGCGTTGCCGCAGTTGGCAGAACTTAGACCGCTTCGCTCTTAGAACTTAGACAAGTTGATCCAAACATTTTTCTAAGCTCTAAGTTCTAAGCTCTAAGTTCTAGTAACTACGAACTAGTAACTATGAACTATAACTTAATAGTAGATACATCCCGAAAGGGAATTTCGATGGCACTGAGCGCGGACTCCGTGTACGAAGAAATGGTCGATCCATCTGCCAAGGGCGAAATTCTAAGCGCAAGCTTGGATAACCTTTTGGCTAAGGTCGGCGCCACTCTCGATGACGTGAAGCGTGTCATGGTAACTGTCGGACCGGGCTCGTTCAGCGGACTGCGAACGGGCGTCGCGTTCTGCCAGGGCCTTTGCTTTAGCGGCAAGCGCAATTTGTATGGCGTGACGACATTGCAAGCCCTCGCCTGCTTTGCCGGCGTTCCCGATGAATCTGTTGCTGTCGTGATTCGCGCACGCAATGGATTCTGGTACTTGCGTTTGAACAACGAAGAGAGCTTTATTGAAACTGCAGACGTTGTTGCACGACTCCAGGCTAGTTCCGTGAAGAACGCTGTTGTTGATGCAGCCGCGCTTACAGACGAAGCGCTCGTCGCCGTTTTCAAGGACAAAGGAATCGCAACGACTCTCGACACCGACAAGAAGCTCAACATGTGGTCTCCGCTTTTTGATACTGTGAAACCATCGCTCATTCAAGAAGCAAACTACATCCAGCCGTCTTACTTCGAGAAGTTGAAGGTGTAATCACAATGCTACTGCGCGAGATGACCGAAAATGACTTGCCACAAGTTCTTGAATTGCAACGGGAACTTGCGTTTCAGGATTGGAACGAGAAGCAATTTCTGTCGGAAATCCGCGCAAGCTATGCATATTGCGTTGTTTGTGAAGATGAAGCCAAGCTTTTAGGTTATGCCATATTCCATTTGCTCGGACCCGATTCCGAACTCTTGAGTATCGCCACTCGCGCATCAGAACAGCGCAAAGGCATCGGCAGTCAACTTTTGAAAGCGGGTTTGGACAAGCTCACCGAAAATGGCGACCAATGTTTTTTGGAAGTCCGTGATGGAAACGCCAAGGCTCGCGCCTTTTACGAGAAGCACGGGTTCAAGCTGTATAGCGTCCGCAAGAAATATTATTCCGATGGCGAAGACGCCGCATTGTACAAGTTCTGCAGGTAATTATTTTGTCAAAAATTTTAAAATCAGATAAGAGCAGCCAAAAGAAAAAGAACTTCAGCATAGGCATCGCATTGCTGATTTTACTTGCAATAGCAATTATCACATATATCATCTTTGAAAAAAGCGGTCACTGGCTTGTTCAAGACGATAACTTTGAACATGTCAAATGGGTCGCCATTCTCGACGGGCAAAGTGCAGACCTTGAACGTAGCGATTTTGCGGCGAACCTTTTAAACGAAGGCCAAGCAGATTCAGTCCTCATTCTCGGTCGTCGCGTTTATCGCGACCGAAGCAACTCTGAATATTACGCCGACGACTTTATGAAACTAGGCGCATTCGATAGCAATGCCGTTTTTCTCGTCCCGCACAACGATCCCTCCACCATCAGCGAAGCCTATTCGCTCGTCCCTTGGCTCAAGAAGCACAATGCCGACACAGTCCTTTTGCTGACATCCGCAGCCTCCACATACCGAGTCAAGAGAATTTTCCAGAAGCTTTCAGGCAATAGCCCAGTCTACATCACCAAAGATATTCATCACGTGACATACAATCCCAATTGCTGGTACAGCAACCGCGAATCGCGCAAAGACTGGCTCCGTGGCTGGGCAGCTCTTTTCGTCTCGTACTTTGACCTTTTCAATACAGATACGCTTGAAGCAGTGGACTCCTCATACTACAAACCCATTAAATCTTACGCTGAATACAAGCGAGAATTCCGTTCAAACGTCAACTTGCAAAAACTCCTGCCGAAAATTGAGGACAAGATAAAAGTCGAATCAGAAAAAGAAGCCGTCAAGGATTCTGTAAAAGCAACAGCCAAAGAAACAACAAAAGAAGCTGTGAAAGATTCAAGCAAGACGCAAGAAAAAACATCGGCAAAAGCCAAAGATACACCCAAGGCTACAGCGAAAGAACTGCCGAAAGAAAAGGCTGTAGAAAAGAAAGCTGATGCTAAAGCGCCTGCGAAAGCACAAACAAAGCCAGCAAAAAAATAATGGATCCTCTACGCTTCGCTTCGAGGATGACGGAGAAGCCGCGCATTTCACTTAAGCAACAATTAAGCGCTTAACAGCAGCAATGCCGCAGTCAGAGGAGCGCTCCAGTTGATAGCAACTTCGTTACTGGCAAAAGAACATTGCTCGTCTGCATAAGACATGCCACGAGCCTCCCCCATGTAATGCGGTTTCCTATGCAAATCCTGGCGGTCTTCATTAATGCCACCAACGACAAGCCCAGGCACCGGTTCATCAACGCCATCGGAATGGCTAATGCGGTGATGCGGGAACTTCGGGGAACTCCAAGCAGAGCCCGTCACAAAGCTCACGTCTACAGGATTCTTGCCGTAAATAAATTCAATCTGTTCCATCGCCGCATCGCGATACTTCGAATCATTAAACCATTCATACGCCAAATAAAGCGTCAGCGCATGGTTTGCAATATCGCCATTGCTCCCCCAGATGAACTTGCAAATTGAAAGTCCATACGGGTCTTCCTTTTGCAGATGCAAGATTTCTTCGGCCGTGTACTTGAACGCCATACGGGCGCGTTCCGTCCACTTGCAATCCATTGTCGCAAGTGCAAACCAGGCTAGGTTCTGCGTTGATCGCCATTGCAATCCGTATGTCGGCAGGTACGTGTCCATATCTACCGGAAGTTGACTTTCCAAACGTTCTAACAAGCCGGCAACATTTACGTCTGCAATACTTTCCACATTTTTCAGTTCGCGATACAGCATCGCACGAGCCCAGAAAAAGTCATCACCTAAATCCGAATCACCATAGCCGCCACTGCCTTCTGTATTGTGCGGCCAATCGACTTCAGGATTTTTTTCGGACCAAAGGTATGCGCGAACAGCGGCAAACAAGCATTTTTCTGCAAATTCGCTATCAACATTTGCATAAACGTGGTGAGCCTGAGCTAGTGCGCCCACAAAATTCAACGTCGAAGAAGTCGACTTTCCAAGGATATAGCGCTTTTGAGAAGCATCCGATTCCGTAGGCGTCACAAAGCCATCCCAACGATAAGGAGTCACCTTGAAGAACACTCCACCATCATCATCTTGCATGCGCAAGAAAAATTCCAGTTCAAAACGGACTTCATCAAGCAAGCTTACCGGCAGTTCATACGATTCTTTAAAGTCGGCTCCGCCAACAATTGAAGACTTTTGAGAATGTACCTGCATCAGTTCACAGCCGAGCATCAAAGTCGCAACACTCACGCCGCCATTCACAATGTACTTGCCGTAATCGCCCGCATCGTACCAGCCGCCATGAGCATTCCAAAGCCCCGCGCGTTCCATCGTCGGATGGAATTCCAGCTTATCGTCCAAATGTGCCGCCGGGCGAGCCCAAATCCCCGCCAGACGCTCCGGTAATTCAACACCGCTCCGTTGGTAATAGAACGACTTGATATTCGACTTGAGTTCACGCAAAACCCATTCGTCCGAGACTTCAAACAAATGCGACTTCGCATCAAAGTCCACCAAGGCAATCTGGTAACGCCCCGGGGTTTTGACCGCCGAAAAGTCACCCTTGAACAGAGTCTCGCCGGTGTATTCACAGCGCTGCAAGTTTTCGGCCAAACCCTCATAAACAACGCGATTTTCGCTATCTAGAATATTGAACTTGACCGACGGCAAAGAGGAGCCTTCCGAAAAGGCGACCAAAAAAGACTTTGCTCCTGAAGGAACATAACCCGGATGACAATAATGGATTTTCGCGTTCATACCCTAAGAATAACTTTTTTCGGACAAAGACGGAAAACAAATCGCGACAGACATGTTTACCACAGGGAACATAACATTTTTATCACAATTATATTTAGATTTTATACTATGAAAAAGCCACTCAAAATCACCCTCATTGTATTAGGATCTTTGATCCTCCTCTACTTCGTCACACTTCTCGTAGCGCCCAAGATTGCCCGTAGCTACATCGAAGAGCACTCCAAGGAAATGATTGGCCGAAGCATCACCATCAAGAACATCAGCCTGAACCCGTTTACCTACGTCTTGGACGTAGATACGCTCGCGGTCATGGAAGCGGACGACAAGACCCGCTTTGTCGCGTTCGACAAGTTCAGCATGAACATCAACCCGTTAAAGCTCTTCACGAGAACGCTTGACATCAGCGACATCTACATGAAGGCCCTCTATGTTCGCACCACGCAGCACGGAGAACGCTTCAACTTCTCCGACATTCTAGACTTCCTCGCCCAAAAGGACAGCATCTATTATGCCGAGCACCCCGAAGAAAAGAAGGTCGAATCGGACAGCAGCAAGAGCGCTGCCGAAATCGCCGCCGGGCTCCCCGTCAAGCTCAGCCTGAGAAACATTGTATTCGACAAGGGCAACATCATCTACCAGGATACAAAAGTCGGCTCCAAGTTCCACCTCAAGGACTTTTCCATCAACATCCCGGCCATTTATCTCGAAGACAACTCGACCGGCGTCGACGTGAGCCTCAAGTTTGCAGACGGCGGTGACCTGAACGTGAAGGTCGATGCCAACATGGCCACCTACGACTTCAACATTTTCCTGAACCTGAATAGATTTGCACTCTCCTGCATCAAGCCGTACCTGAACGATTCCATCAACTACAAGGATTTTGCGGGTTACCTCTCGGCTCAAATCTCCATCAGCGGTAACATCAACAGCATCCTCGCCTCCAATGTCAAGGGCAAGGTCTCGCTCGACAAGATTGACCTCACCGAAGTCAGCGGAAGCAAGATGGGCGCAGAAAACGTCACCGTCGGAATCAACAAGGCAAACCTCGTCGACAACGAATACCTCATCGACTCCGTCATCGTAGATGGTGCCTTCGCCCACATCGACCTGTACAAGGACGGCAAGACAAACATTGACGTACTCCTCACCCCGAAGAACAAGGCCGGAAGCGTGACGGATACAACCGCCGCCGATTCTACGCAGGTAGAACCGGTTGCAGAAGCTGCAAAGCAAGAACCCGCAGACACGACGAAGGTCGTCGCTGATTCGACTAGCGCAACAACCACAGCAGAAAAGCCCGCCGCCGCAAAGAAGCTCAAGGCGAAGATTAACAAGCTCCTCGTCAAGAACACTTACATCACCATCACCGATCACACCATTATCCGTCCGTTCAACTACAAGGTGAGCGCCATTACCGTTACCGGCCAGAACATCAACTACGACACGCCTTGCAACGTGAACGTTTCTGCCGCATTCCCCGAAGGTGGCAGTCTCTCGCTCAAATACCACGGAGCCCTCAGCAACCTGAACACGATGGACATCTACATCAGCGTGAAAAACCTCGTGCTCAAGCACTTCTCGAACTACTCGTTGCACTACACAGCCTACCCGCTCAAGGCAGGCACCCTCGCCTTCGCCAGCGAAAACAAGATTGTCGACCGCAACCTCGACAGCAAGAACACCATCGACATTTACAACATCACCGTCGGGAACAAGGTGGACGACATTGATCCGGAATACACAGTCCCGATGAAGATCGGTCTCTATATCTTGAAGGACAAGGACGACAAGATTCAGTTCGACGTGCCGGTCAAAGGTAACCTGGACGACCCGGAATTCTCTTACGGCAAAATCATCTGGAAGACAGTCGTGAACCTTCTCGTAAAGGTCGCCATTTCGCCGTTCAGACTCGTCGGGAACCTCGCCATGGCAGGCGCCAACGCTCTCGGCTTTGACCTCGGCAAGAACAACGAAGTGCTAATTGATGCCAACACCGAAACGTTCACCAGCGAACAATACGCCAAGGCCATCAAAATGACCGAAATGCTCCAGAAGGATCCGAAGTTAATGCTGACATTCACGCAATACTACAATCCGAGAAAGACAGCCAAGGAATACAAGGTCAAGCAGCTCAAAATTGATTTCTACAAACAAAAGAATAATAAGACTGAACTGAACGAACTTGACTACAGAGCCATTGAAGAAATCAAGGAAAAAGACAAGGAGTTCCAGGCTTACGTCAAGGAACATTCCGCTGAAATTGACAAGAACTACATGATGAAGGTTCTCCCGCAAATGGCAACAAAGCGCAACAACGACCTTCTCAAGGTCTTGCGCGCACAGCCGGGTGTCACGAAAAAGAACCTCAAGGTCATCACTGCTCCGAGAGACGCACTCCGCGGCTACAAAGACAAACCGATGTATAAAGTTGACGTAGACGTACAATAATAGACGAGAGAACGCCGCTCTGCGGCTACAGACGAAAGACGAAAAAAAAGGCATCGCTGAGCGATGTCCTTTTTTAAATGCGGATCAAGCGTGCCGCGCATTCCTGCGCTACACTATTTCAAAAATTATTCGTGAATCACGGCGTCAGCAAGCTTCTGGTTCACAACCTTTACACCGTTCCAAAGGATAGCATCACTAACTTCAGAATTTTCAATCACGCAGTTATCCCCAACCGACACGTTAGGACCGACCTTTGAATTCTTGATAACCACGTTCTTGCCGATATGGCAAGGCATGATGATTTCGGCTCCATCGACCGGAGACTCGGTCGTAGCATTGCGATTCAATACATGGGCATTCGTAGCAAGCAATGTTTCGACAAGGCCACAGTCCAGCCACTTTTCAACCGGAGCCGTACGGAACTTGCAACCACCCTGAATCATGCGTTCAAGGGCATCCGTCAACTGGAATTCGCCCTTCGTGCGGATGTCGTTCTGCATGAGGTAGTTCAACGCCTCCTTGAGAGCCTTGACATCCTTGATGTAATAAATGCCAACTATAGCTTCGTCTGAAACGAATTCCTGCGGCTTTTCCACAAGGCGTTCAATATGACCATTCTTATCCGTGACTGCGACTCCAAAACGCTTCGGGTCAGCGACCTTGAACGTGTAAAGAATATTCTCGGATGCATTCTTCAAGATGGACAAATCAGCCTCAAAAAGAGTATCGCCGAGGATAATCAAAAGCGGTTCGTCATCGTTTACATACGGAAGAGCAAGGCTAATAGCTTCGCCCAAGCCCTGCGGATTGGACTGGACCACCGTACGAACAGCGCCCCATTCCGGTTTCTGTTTCAAAAAATCATCTACAGCCGAAGCTTTATAACCCGTTATAAAAATCGTCTCAGAAGGATTCAAAAAAAGAGCATCATCGACAATCCAGTCTAAGATTGTCTTACCAGCAACAGGAAGCAAACACTTTGGTAGATTTTCCGTGTATGGACGTAGGCGAATGCCATTTCCAGCAACAGGAAGTACAATTTTCATTCAAAAACCCTTTTTTATTGTAGTGTTTTCAAACACCCTTACGTAAGGTGAAAGATAAAAAAATCGTACGAAAAAAACAATTTTTAATCATTTTTGGAACCTTTTCAACACCATTCTGTTTTCAAATTTCAAGCCATCAGTAAAACCTCGCAAAAGTTTCATTTTTAAACATTCTCTGTAGTAACGACATTTTACAGCAAACATACAGTCTCAAAATTAAACATTTCATAAAATACGGCCTAAGTTCTACCCTATAAAATTGGATTTAACAGTTTGGCACGAAAATTGCTTCACAAGGGACGAAACAAAAATATGGTCCAATTTGGAACAGCTCCAACGTTCAAGTGGACCAAGCCATTTAACTGGGCAAAAGCCCAAAAGAGGATAAAAATAATGATCAAGCCTTTAGCAGATCGAATCGTTGTCAAGCCGGCAGAAGCCGAACAGAAGACCTCCTCCGGTCTCTTCATTCCGGATAATGCAAAGGAAAAGCCGATGCAGGGTAAGGTCGTGGCCGTAGGTCCGGGTCGCAAGAACGACAAGGGCGAAGTAGTCGCTATGGAAGTCAAGGTTGGCGACGTGGTGCTTTACGGCAAGTACAGCGGTACCGAAGTTACCGTTGATGGCGAAAACTTCCTCATCGTTAAGGAATCCGACGTTATCGCTACTCTGTAATAGACGAAAGAATGCCGCTTTGCGGCTATAGACTAAAGACGAAAGAATGATTTAGAATTTCCTTTTTGAAAAATCTTTCGTCTATCGTCTTTCGTCTATCGTCTAAACAAAAATTTTAAACAAGGACAATTAAAAATGGCAAAGCAATTGAAGTTTGATGTAGCAGCTCGCGAATCCCTCATGAAGGGCGTTGACAAGCTCGCCAATGCAGTTAAGGTTACTCTCGGTCCTAAGGGCCGTAACGTGATGATCGCACGTTCTTTCGGTGCTCCGAACGTCACTAAGGACGGCGTTTCTGTCGCTAAGGAAGTCGAACTCGAAGACGCATACGAAAATCTCGGCGCTCAGATGGCTAAGGAAGTCGCCAACAAGACTTCTGACGCTGCTGGTGACGGTACCACGACTGCAACCGTTCTCGCTCAGGCAATCACTCGCGAAGGCCTCAAGAACGTCGCTGCTGGTGCAAACCCGATGGACATCAAGCGCGGTATGGACGCTGCTGTCGAAGCCGTGATCAAGGAAGTCGGCAAGATGGCCGTCAAGATTAATGGCAAGGAACACATCGCCCAGGTCGCAACGATTTCTGCTAACAACGACCCGGAAATTGGCGAACTCCTCGCCAACGCTATGGAAAAGGTCGGCAACGATGGCGTCATCACCATCGAAGAATCCAAGACTGCTGAAACCGTCCTCGACGTTGTCGAAGGTATGCAGTTCGACCGTGGCTACCTCTCTCCGTACTTCGTCACGAACACGGACAGCATGGAAGTCGCTCTCGAAAATCCGTACATTCTCCTGTACGACAAGAAGATTTCTACCATGAAGGATTTGCTCCCGATGCTCGAACACGTTGCAAAGCAGGGCAAGTCTCTCCTCATCATCGCCGAAGACGTCGATGGCGAAGCTCTCGCAACGCTCGTTGTGAACAAGATGCGCGGCACTTTGAAGGTTGCTGCCGTTAAGGCTCCGGGCTTTGGTGACCGTCGTAAGGCAATGCTCGAAGATATCGCTATCCTCACTGGCGGTATGCTCGTCTCCGAAGACACCGGTGCTAAGCTCGAAGATGCTCCGGTTACCGTTCTCGGTAAGGCAAAGTCCATCACCATCACGAAGGACAACACCACGATCGTCGAAGGTGCTGGCGACGCCGCTTCTATCAAGGGCCGTATCGCTCAGATCAAGAAGCAGATCGAAGCTACCACTAGCGACTATGACCGTGAAAAGCTCCAGGAACGCTTGGCAAAGCTCGCCGGTGGCGTTGCTGTGATCAAGGTCGGTGCTGCAACCGAAGTTGAAATGAAGGAAAAGAAGGACCGCGTCGATGACGCTATGCACGCAACTCGCGCCGCTGTCGAAGAAGGTATCGTTCCGGGTGGTGGCGTTGCTCTCATCCGCGCTGAAAAGGCTATCGACGCTCTCCAGTTCGACAATGCCGACCAGAAGACTGGTGCTGCAATCATCCGCCGCGCTATCGAAGAACCGCTCCGCCAGATCGTCCAGAACGCAGGCCTCGAAGGCTCTGTGGTCGTGAACAAGGTCAAGGAAGGCAAGGACGGCTTTGGCTACAATGCTAAGACCGACACTTACGAAGACCTCATCAAGGCTGGCGTCATTGACCCGGCTAAGGTGACCCGCACGGCTCTCAAGAACGCCTCCTCCATCGCTTCGATGATCCTCACGACTGACTGCGTGATCACCGAAAAGAAGGAACCGAAGGCTCCGGCAGCTCCGGCTATGGATCCGTCCATGGGCATGGGCGGCATGATGTAATCAACCGCCAAGTGCGCGCGAACAGCGCGCATCTAGGCTGCTAGAATTTCATATTCTAACTCCACTAAAAATCCCGACTCTGCAGAGTCGGGATTTTTTTTGTGCAGGCGTCGCGCCCCCACCACACAAAAAAGGAGCCCGTAAGGACTCCTTTAATTAAACTCTAATGATTGAAACAGCTGACTGGAATATTTACTTCATACCGTCATTGTCTACTTCCGGCTTTTCAGCTAGAACATCTTTCTCGTGCTACGCTTGGGCTGCTGCGGTTCGTCCTTGCCCTTGCCTTTCTTTTTCTTGGGCTGCGGAGCTTCATAACGGTTGTTTTCAACAACACCCTTGTTGCTGAACAAAGTAGCGTTATCAGCAGACTTTGTCTGCGACGAGAAATGGTTGCCATCGCAACGCTCCGTCGGGCCGTAGCCCGCCGTGTAGAGGCAGTAAGTCTTTTCAGAGCAGAACTCACCAGCGATAAGGCCCGTGTGGTTGCAGATGCCACGGCTGATTACACCAGGCGGAACCGGGAACGGAAGCTTCGGCAAATCCTTGTGCAACTTCGCCATCGTAGCCATCCAAATCGGGAGAGCGTCTTCAGTACCCGTATGACCGGCACCCATGGTTCCCGGATTGTCGGAACCGACCCACACGCCCATCGTGTACTGCTTCGTGAAGCCAATGTACCACGTATCCGTGTAATCGTTCGTCGTACCCGTCTTACCGCCACTCGGGTGACGGAAACCAGAAGCCCACACACGGCCTGCCGTACCGCGAACGTTCACGTCCTTGAGCATATCAACCATCAAGTAAGCCGATGCCGGGCGCAAGACTTCGTGTTCAACCTTGGAATTCTTCTCCACCACCTCGCCATTGCGGTCCACGATAGATTCAATCATGTACGGCTCAATGCGGTTACCGCCGTTCGGGAACACCGTGTAAGCAGACGTCATTTCCATAAGCGTTGCACCCACGGAACCAAGAGCCAAACTCGGGACCGCCTGCAACGGAGCACGCTTGATGCCGAACTTGCGAGCGTAGTTCACCACGTTGCTGAGACCGTACTTCATACCCGTCAAAATAGCCGGCAAGTTCTTGGACTTGTACAGAGCGCGGCGGAGCGTCATCATACCTTCGAAGTCATGTTCAAAGTTGCCTGGGCGCCAAACCTTGTTCGGGTTCTTGTCATCCGGGTCCGGGATCGTCACCGGCTGGTCGTTCACAGAGTCGCAGGGGCTAGCACCGTTGTCCATTGCGGTAGAATAGACGATCGGCTTGAACGAAGAACCCGGCTGGCGCAAGGACTGCACAGCGCGGTTCCACTTGGACTTGTTGAAGTCGCTACCACCCACCATAGCGCGGATAGCACCCGTTTCGTTTTCAATGATAATAGCAGCTACTTCAGCGTGATGGTAACGGATACTGTCCGGGAAACGGATAAACTGGCCACGCTTGTTGCGAACCGTATCAGCAGCGAGATATTCCTTCTTGAAGAGCGTGTAGACGCTATCGAAGTGAGCGACAACGCTATCTTCGGGCATGTCGTACTTCTTGGTGAGCTGGAGCCTGCGAGTAGCGCGGTACTTGATGCGGCGACGGACACGTTCAACCTGTGCATAGGCGACACTGTCAAGGAACGCCTGGATTTCCGGATCAATCGTACTATAGACGGACACGCCATCGGCATAGAGCGAGTTTTCGCCGTACTTCTTTTCCATATACTTGCGGATTTCTTCAAAGAAATACAAGCCCGTTCCAGTCACATCTTCTTTCTTGGCAAGCACAATCGGTTCTTCAATATACTTGCGGTATTCCTCGTTCGTGATATAGCCTGCATCGCGCATCGCATAGAGCACCGTGTTACGACGGCGCTTGGAGGCCTTCGGATGACGGTCAGGGCGATACGTTTCAGGGCGCTGCAACATGCCCGCGAGCACAGCGTATTCCGGGATAGAAAGGCTATCGAGCGGCTTACCGAAGTAGAACTTGCCTGCAGCCTGGAAACCGTAGTTACCGCCAGCGAGGTAAACTTCGTTCATATAGAACTCAAGAATTTCTTCCTTCGTGTAGGTCTGTTCGATGCGGATGGCCGTCATCATTTCCTTAATCTTACGGGAAAGCGAGCGTTCCGGCGTGAGGAACAGGAGTTTGGTGAGCTGCTGCGTCAAAGTCGATGCACCGCGGAGCTTATTGCCCGAGACGGCGCTTTCGATAAGCGCAGACGGAATCGCCCACACGTTCATGCCCCAGTGCTTGTAGAACGCACGGTCTTCGGTCGCCATCACCGCATGGATTGCATTCACCGGAATTGAATCAATGGAAGTCCATTCGCGGCGTTCCACGAAGTATTCATGGGCAATTTGGCCATCCTTGTCGTAAATGTTCGTCACGAGTCGCGGATTGATCTGTTCGAGCTGCGAGAGCGACGGCAGTTCCGGCGAGTAATGGATATAAACGGCCAGCGCGGCAATGAACGCCACGAATATCGGACACATGAATATAAAGAACCATCGGAAAATCTTGTTGGCAAACGCAATCTTCACCAAACTCCAAATTTTCTGCCAAACGATGGAACCATACTTGACGATGGCCGCGCCTAAAATCTTCATGAATGATTTGAACTTATCCATTTTAAGTCACACTAAAAAAGTTTGGGCTCAAAAATAGCTAAAGAACAAAATCTATTCAATTATATGGGAACGTAAATAGGGGTTAAATGGGGGTAATTCAGGCGAGCAAATAGTCAAAAAGACTGTTTTAATAGTCAAAAACAGAACATGCGAATATTTTTTCAAAAAAAAACAATTTTTTTCACTTTTTTTGCCTTTTACCCTTGACATTATTTCTGATTATTCTATATTTGGACCCGTCAACGAGAGAAGACAACAAAACAAAACGCGGATGTAGCCCAACTGGATAGAGCGTTTGGCTACGAACCAAAAGGCTCCAGGTTCGAGTCCTGGCACCCGCAGAAGAGAAGACCAACCGAAAGGTTGGCCTTCTTTTTTTGTTTCTACGACAATCCGAGGCAACCCTCTCTCTCCTAACTTAAACTTTCTACTAAATCAAAAACGCCCCGCGGTTTTAACCACGAGGCGCTCTTTATTTTACAAGGAAAACCTTATTTCTTTTTCTTGTTGTTCGCGCTGTTGCTGCGGACGTCCTTCGGCTTGAACTGGACACTGATTTCCACGTTCGTCACCTTGGAACCGAGTCCAGACGGGTCAAACACCTTGTACGTAAATTCGTCGATTCCAGAGAAGCCCTTGTTCGGGGTGTATTCGAAGGAACCGTTCTTTTCGTTCAAGACGATTCGACCATTGCGTGGCTTCATCACCGTCTTCACGGATTCGAGCTTGTCGCCATCCGGATCCTTAGCGGCTGACATGAGGCCTGTTGCAGCCGGGACCTTGAGCGTTTCTCCTTCGCGAGTCTGGTAAGAGAGCGGCTTCGTTTCCGGAGCGTTGTTCACGGCAATCACCGTAAATGTAGCCGTCTTGTGAGCGGTAGCGCCTTCCGGGTCCGTAACTGTGAACGTGATGCGTTCCGGCTTGCCCTTCCAGTGAGAATACGGCTGAGCCACAATCACAGTCTTCTTTGACTTGTCATAAGTCACCTGCAACTGCTTCTGACCCGTGAATTTCCACTTGAGGTCTTCGAAGTTGTGGTCCTTATCGCGAGCATACTGGTCAAGCTTAATCGTTGCAATCACACCTTCATTCTGATTTTCCCTGATGGTATAGTCAGGAATATCGCGCATGACCGGAGCCGCATTCACATGCTTCACGATAAACTTCACAACAGACTTGTCCGTGCCACCTGCCGGGTCCGTAGCCGTAAAGATAATCGTTTCATCACCGAACCAGTTATCCCTTCTCGGCTTGATTTCAGCAACGTGGTTAGCATTGATTCTCACGTCAATGTTCTTGGCGCCAGAAACACTCCATCTGATCTCATTCTTCTTGTGGTCCGGATCGCTAACAAATTCATCCAGGTTGACGGACTTGAAAGCCTTGCCTTCAAGCGTCGTCTGTCCCGGGATTTCCTTCACAATCGGCGGGTCATTCACGGACTTCACAGTAAAGCGGACTTCAACAGAAGCCTTTTCCTTGCTCGGGTCAAACACGTTGATCGTCACTGTTTCGGTACCGTTCCAGTACTTGTTCGGGATTTCAACAGTGAGGATACCCTTTTCGCTGATGTTGTACTTCAGCTCATGCTTGGAGAAAGTCGGAGCCGGAGCTTCTTCCTGCTTCTTGGCCTTCTTTTTCTTCTTGTCCTTCTTGTTGTGCTTTGCCTTTACAGGAGCAGCAGAAGCAAACGGATTTTCACCATCAATAGACCACTTGAGTTCATCGACGCTGTTATCCGGGTCGGTCACGAACTTCGTCAAGTCAATTGCCGGGAAGGTCTTCTTTTCTTCAATGACCTGCGGCGGAATCGGCTTAAACTTCGGAGGATCGTTCACCGGAATCACTTCGAACGTAGCCTTTGCAGACTGCTTATCGCCAGCCGGATCCATCACCGTGAACGTAAGCGTTTCCTTGCCAAACCAGTTCGGATTCGGGGTCGTCACCGTTGCACGGCCGTTCTTGATGTCCACAACAAGCTGGTTGTTGCCAGCAACAGACCACTTGAGTTCATTCGGCTTGTTATCCGGGTCGTGAACGATTCTTGCGAGGTCCACCGGAGTAAACCTTTCCTTTTCCTTGATTTTCTGATTGCCAATTTCCTTGGTAATCACAGGCGGATCGTTCACCGGAGTCACTTCGAATTCAATCTGCTGAGAAGCCCTTGCACCTTCCGGATCCGTCACATCGAGACGAATCTTTTCAGAACCGTTCCAGTACTTGTCCGGGGTCGTCACAACGAGCTGCTTCTTGGCATTGATTGTAGTCTTGAGAGCGCGAGTCGGAGCAACTTCGAACTTCAGAGAGCTCGTCGGATGATCCGGGTCAGAGACAAACTTCAACAAATCAATCGGTTCAAAATGTTCTTTTTCCTTGATGGTCTGGGCGAGAATCGGCCTAATGACCGGAGCATCATTCACAGATTCCACGACAAAGTTGACCGTCTTGGAATCAGTTGCGCCATCCGGGTCCTTCACGGTGAACACGACATTGCGTTCACCATGCCAATACTGGTCGGCAATATTGATGTGAGCGAGGCCGCCCTTATAAATCACAACACTGAACGGATCCTTGACGACTTCTTCTTCCTCGTCATCATCATCCTTCTTGCCCTTCTTACCCTTCTTGCTCTTCTTAGGCTGTTCGGATTCTGGCTTCTTAACCTTGACCGACCAAGAGAGCTGTTCCATGGTGTTATCCGGGTCGCGGACAAACTTGCTCAAGTCGATATCCTTGAACGTACCCTTTTCACGAATCTTCTGCGGCGGAATATCCCTCAAGACCGGAGGATCGTTCACAGAGACAATTTCGAACGTAATCGTCTGAGAAGTCTTTGCACCATCCGGGTCGCTCACTTCAAGCATCATGAGTTCAGGAGCGCACCAGAAATCCTTATTCGGTGCAGTCACCGTAAGCACACGGCTCGGAGAGATTTCGGCCTTGAGCTGCTTAGCACCCGTGATTCTCCAGCGGAGTTCGTTAGGCTTGTTATCCGGGTCCTTCACGAATTCGTCAAGCTTAATCTGCTTGAAGGTTTCCTTTTCCTTGATCTTCTGGTCCGGAATTCTCTTCACAAACGTCGGAGGATCGTTCACGCGGGTCACTTCAAAGACCATCTTGTGGCGAGCATAAGCACCTTCCGGGTCCGTCACGGAGAACGTGAGGGATTCCTTGCCGCTCCACTGCTTATCCGGAACAGAGACGATTACAGTATTATCCTTACGGATATCAACCTTGAGGTCACGATTGCCAGAGACTTCCCACTTCAAGGAAGATGCCGGATGATCCGGGTCTTCGGCGAGAGTCGAGAGGTCGATAGTCTTGAAACGGCCACCTTCAAGAATCGTTTCGCCCGTCGGAGCGCTAGAGGAAATCACCGGAGCATCGTTCACGGAGCGAACTTCAAAGCGAGCAGTCTTGCTTGCAGAAGCGCCTTCCGGGTCCGTTGCTGTAAACGTGATGTTAGCAGCACCGTGCCAATACTTGTTCGGAATGTTAACCGTAGCAACACCAGTCGGATCGACCGTCACACGAAGGCCAGAAGCGGAGGTTTCTTCACCGTCATCCTTGCCCTTCTTCTTCGAAGAACCCTGGCTAATCGGATTTACCTTAAACGTCCACTTGAGATCGCTAATCTTGTGGTCCGGGTCCTTGACGAAGTCAGCAAGCTTGATCGGCTGGAACTGTTTCTTTTCGTCAATGGATTGGTCGCGGAGGTCACGGACAAATTCCGGAGCGTCGTTCACAGAAAGCACCGTAAAGGTCACTTCCTTGCTATCCGAAGCGCCATCCGGGTCGGTCACCGTAAAGCGAATCTTTTCAGAACCATTCCAGCTTGCGTTCGGCGGAGTCACCGTCACCTTGTGCGTTGCATCCATAGCGACACGGAGTTCCTTGTTGCCTTCCATCTTCCATTTGAGGCGGTTCTTCGGATGATCAAGGTCTTCAACAAAGTTGTCAAGTTCAATCGGCTTGAACGATTCCTTTTCCTTGACAGTCTGGCTTGCAATTTCCTTCATGACCGGCGGGTCATTCACAGAAACAACCGTAAACGTTGCCGTCGTACGGGCCTTGGCTCCAGACGGGTCGGTCACAGTGAAGGTCACCTTTTCGGAACCGTTCCACATCTTGTTCGGAGTCTTCACGGTCACAATGCCCGTCTTGGACATATCGACCTTGAGATCCCTATTGCCCGTAAAGTCAATCTTCAAGCTTTCAAAACGGTCATCCGGGTCAGACACGAGTTCAGACACGTTGAACGGAGTGAATTCGCCCTTTTCCTGAATAGTCTGGTCAGCCACCTGCTTGATTTCCGGGAGATCATTCACAGATTCCACCGTGAAGAGAGCCGTAGAAGAAGCCTTAGCGCCTTCCGGGTCCGTTACGGTGAACGTAATTTCTTCGGCACCGTTCCAGTACTTGTTCGGAATAACAATCGTTGCAACCTTGTTCGCATCGATATTGACCTTGAGTTCGGATTCTCTCTTCTTGGAACCGGCAGCAGGCTTGCTAGAGACAGAGAACGAGAGATCAGAGAGCTTGTTATCCAAGTCCTTCACCATGTCAGCGAGCTTAATCGGCTGGAACTGGCCCTTTTCACGAATCGTCTGCGGCATGACCTGCTTTACAAACATCGGAACGTCGTTCACGGATTCCACGGTGAAATTCGCCGTGCGTTCATCGCAAGCGTTATCCGGGTCGCAAACCTTGAACGTCAGAGTTTCGGCACCGTGCCACTGCGGAGACGGCGGAGTGATGCGCACGACATGAGCACCATCCATGGCAACCTTGAGTTCCTTGTTGCCCGTAATCGTCCACTTGAGGCGATTCTTGGCATGGTCAAGGTCTTCAACAAAGTTGTCAAGTTCAATCGGCTGGAATTCGCCCTTTTCCTTGATGGTCTGTTCGCGGATATCCTTCATGACCGGCGGGTCGTTGATAGCCTTGACCGTGAACTTTGCAGATGTAGATGCACGAGCGCCTTCCGGGTCCGTTGCGGTAAACATGAGCGTTTCCGTACCGTTCCACTGGTCGTGCGGAATCTTCACGGAGACTTCGTGAGACCTGTTATCAATATTGACCTTGAGGTCCTTATTGCCAGTGACTTCGATCTTGAGCTTCGAGAAATCGTGGTCGGCATCGCTCAAGTAGTCATCCATGATAAACGAAGTAAATTCGTTCTTTTCTTCAATCACCTGGTCCGGAATCTTCTTGAATACCGGCGGGTCATTCACAGAACGCACGTTAAGAGCGACTTCCTGCTTAGCAGAACCGCCTTCCGGGTCCGTCACTGTAAATGTTGCAATCGTGTTGCCAAACCAGCTCGGGTCCGGGATTTCAACCGTAGCGACATGCTGGTCGTCAATATTGACGTTGAGCGTACCAAGTTCCGGCATCTGGCCCTGGTGCTTGACTTCAACATCCCAGGAGAGTTCGGAATTCTTGTGGTCTTCGTCCTTGACGAAGTCATCAAGCTTGATCTTGGTGAACTGCTGCTTTTCGTTGATGTTCTGGTTCGGAATCGGGCGAATGAACTTCGGCAAGTCGTTCACGGAGTTGACCGTAAACACAGCTTCGCAATCAGCAGAAGCGCCTTCCGGGTCCGTAGCCTTGAACTTGATGGATTCAGAGCCGTTCCACATCTTGTTCGGGATGCGGATTGTAGCCACACCGCCAGAAACAGAGACCTTCAAATCCTTGGCGCCCGCAACAGCCCACTTGAGCATTTCGATGCGGTGGTCCGGATCCTTCACATATTGGCCAAGCTGGATCGGTGCGAATTCCTGCTTTTCGTCAATCGTCTGGTCCGGAATGTTTTGAACAAATTCAGGAGGATCGTTGATGGAGTTGACCTTGAAGAGCACATCCTGCTTTACGGATGCACCGGCAGCGTCCGTCGCGGTAAACGTCACGCGTTCCTGGCCATTCCAGAACTCGTTCGGGATTGTCACAATGGCAGAACCGTAATTGTCAATTTCAATCTTGAGGTCCTTGTTGCCCGTGACCGTCCACTTGAGCTTCATCGGATCGTCATCCGGGTCCGTGACATAGTCCGCAAGAGAAATCATATCAAACTGATTTTTCTCATCGATGACCTGGTCCGGAATCTTCTTCGTAAATGTCGGAGGATCATTCACAGGAGTGACCGTGAAAGCTGCGGTCTTGTTATCGCTACCGTAATCCGGGTCATTTGCGATAAACTTGATTCTTGCAGCACCATACCAGTGCTTGTCGGGAACAACAATCGTTGCAACGCGGTTAGCGTCAATCGTTACAGACAAATCACCATCAGCCTGAGGACCGCCTGCCGGGACAACTTCGGTATCCCATGTAATCAGGTTCTTCTTGTGGTCCGGGTCATTTACAAAGTCATCCAAGCGAATCTTGGTGAACTGCTGACCTTCCGTAATGACCTGACTCGGTATCTGAGATACAACCGGCGGATTGTTCACGGATTCAACCGAGAAGTTCACCGTTTCAGATGCACTGGCACCTTTAGAGTCCGTTGCCGTAAAGGTCAAGTCTTCGGAACCATTCCAAAGGGCATCCGGAGTTGCAATTTCAACCGTATGGTCCGGAGCGATATTCACCTTGAGGGCCTTGTTGCCGCTCACCTTCCAACGGATCTGCGAGGGCTGGTCCGTGTCGTCGGTGACAAAGTTATCAAGTTTGAACTTCGTGAAAGTCCCACCTTCCAAAATAGATTCGCCAGGAATTCCACCCACCTGTGGCGGTTCGTTCGCCGGAGCCGGTTCAGGAGCAGGTTCACTTACAGGGGCCGGAGCAGCTTGTGGAGCCGGGGCCGCAGATGCAGGATTTTGCGCAAACGATGATGTTGCAATAACACTAGCAGATGCTATCAAGGTCGCCATGGACCTCTTCAGTTTTTTCATTTTCGATCTCCGATACCATACATGCAATCAAAATTTCATAGTGAAATTTATCACACGTCCTTAAAATCGTCTTTAAATATAACGCTTTTCCGAGAAATCTTTTCATATTTTGAATTGGTTTTCCATAACAAAAAATGAGCTTTTTGTCTATTTCGTTTCAGAAATTTACGTAACTAATTGAGCATCAACGAGTTACAGAAAGAAGGTATAAAAAGTCCTCCACCATCTGTTTTTCGGGTAAAAATCGCATTTTCCACACAAAACTCATAAAAGAGGCTTCAGTTATGTAAATTTTTTGTAAAACAAGGCTTTTTTGGTCAATCGTCCCCCTCCCGAGGGCTTCAAAAAGCTGCAAAATTTCACAAAAAAAACTAATTTTGAAATAAACCGATTAAATCTAACCAGGAAACACAATGAAATTCGTATTTCTCTGCGACGCCAACTACCTCAAGGGCGACATAGTCAACTTCCAGAACAACTTCCCGACCAATCACGAACTTGTGACGATGACCTCTGAAGACCTTCTCCAGAGCAAGTCCATCATCGAAGGGACCTTCGCTATCTTGGCAGAACGTACCACTTGGCAGAAGAACTTCAGCCTTTTCCGCTACTTCGGCCTCCTCCCGCTCCTTGAAGTGCTCCCGCTCGGCATCGTCAGCCGTGGCCGCCGCAACGAACCCATCGAGGGCCGCAGCCAGAACAGAAACCAGGAAATTTTCTTCAACCCGGCCGCATCCGCTGAAGAACTTTACCTCCAGGTCGACAAGTTCGTCGCCGCACCTCCTTCTGGCTACTCCTATCCGCGCGGTGCCGCTAAGTAAGGCATGCAAAGAAAGGTCCTAGAAAGCCTTTACAACCAAGGCGGGTTATCGCTTTTCGCCATTTCTGACGAAGAAACCTTACCCACAGAAGCCTTGCATAAATTCGCACTGGCACTTAACGCCGGTGCGCGTTTTATTGTAATTGACTTTACCGGGAAGCGCCCTTTTGAAGGGAATGCGCCTTTCCAGACCTCGCACCTTTCACAAAAGCTCCTCTCCGCCGAGGATATTCAAAAGATTACAGCCTCTTCTACAGAAGACGGGTGCATCTCATTTACAGGGACTAAGGCAATCCCCACCTCGGACATAGAATTCCGCACGCTTTACCACAACCTTAAAAACCTCGAAAAAATAGCCCCGCAAGTCATCGGCATCGTTTCGACCGAACAAGTCGAAAACGTCGGAAAGCTAGTCGCCATGGCACGACTCCTGATCATGCATGTGACACCCCTTTCCATGAAATCGGCGGCATCATTCATCGAGGACGTGAAAGAAGCGCAAAAAATCGAAATTTTGTGGCTTTCCAAGGAACGCCCGGCAAGACGAGCCTACCCCAAGGCCCGCAAGGCCATCAGCAGAAACGCAAGCGCCACCAAGGAAGCGTTCAACCTGGATTTTCAAAAGAACCCGGAAGAACTCGCCAAAGTCATCCAAAAGCTCCATAAAGTTTCAATTCTCGTGAAAAATCCGCTTGACGGATTCCCGAGACTCATCCGCAACCTGTTTCCGCTATTGCTCATCGCCGTTATTATCGCGCCATTCCTCTTTGTCACAGACATCGACAGGAGCGATTCCAACCTCCGAGACCGCATCCAGGAACGAAACCAGCTTTCCGTAGCCCCCTCGTTCGAATACACCTTTGACGGGAACGAAAGCATGCAGCGCATCGCGCGTTACGCTATCGGACGATTTGACGCGATCATCACAAACGAAAAGATGATTAAGAACTACGTAGCCAAGACACTTGAAGACAATGGCTACGGCGTGACCGCATGGGAAAAGGGCTGCCACAACATTCCGCCTAAAGGAACCACAATACGCTTTTCCCGCCCGGACGAAATCAAGCGCCCCGCCTCGGCTGATACAATCGGCGCTGCATGGAAATTCTGGACATCCGTCATTTCGGACAGCATCGCCTACATCACGGAATTTTATCATGAAACAGCCACCGCTACGCAAAGAAAGCACAACGGCATTGACGTCGCCAGCCGCCAGGGAGCACGTATTTTAGCCCCATACGGAGCCAAAGCCTGGACTAGCCGTGATGAACGCGGAGGCGTGATTATTGCACTCGTTCGTAAGCAAGACGTTATCTTGTTTATGCATTGCGACAAGCTCCTTTATCTGAACGGCCAGGAGGTCATGCCGGGTGACCCGATTGCCACCGTAGGCACCACAGGACACACCACTGGACCGCATGCGCATATCGTTACGGGACTCGTCAGCAAGAAGGGAAAAAAGAGGATAGGCAACGTCCGTTACGACGTCATAGACCCCATAAAGTGGTTTTACAAATTCAAGCCGACCTCCAAATAAACTTTTTTGGTGTTTTTCGTCACACCTAACGTAAAAACATGCCAAAAACGGGCTTTCGTAACAGTAATTTTACACCCTTACTATCGCAAATTAATCCACAATTAAGTAACTTTGGTACACGGGATTGATGTAGTTAAAAAACAATGTCAAAACAAAAGGATTAGGACATGAAACATTCCATCATTGGGGCATCCCTCTTCATCGCAGTAGCACTCATCACCGGTTGCTCTAGCGTTGTCACCCCCAAAGCCGAACTTGCCGTTCACAACGACTCGGTACACGATATTCCCGCCATTGACAGCCTCATCGTCAGCATGAAGCAAGACTACATTAAGCAGTGCTATATGCCTGTTGCTAGCCACTTGCCGCCTGAAAATTCCTGCCAGTCCGACTTGTTCCAGATGGTCGAACGCCGCTACCACATGGAATACAACCAGAACCACGTTGCCGCCGCTAGCAACGAACTCTTCTTCAAGGACGTCGTTCCGGAAATCAACAAGAAGGTCAAGAGAGAACCGGCACTTCGCGATCCGCTGCGCCGCGCATTCTCCAACAGCAACGAAATGCTCGCCTACTACAAAGACAAGTATAAGTTCAACACCCAGATTGAACAGTTCTAATTCCATTTTTCTTGTTAAGACTACATTAAACACGGCTCACAAGGCTGTGTTTTTTGTTTATTCTTTCGTCTTTCGTCTTTCGTCTTTCGTCTAAAATTCTATATTTACGCCCGCAATAAAACAAACCTAAAAGAGACAAATCTATGGGAAAATCACTCTATCAGAAAATTTTCGAAAGCCACACGGTAGCTAAGCTCCCGAGCGGCCAGTGCCAGCTCTTTATCGGGCTTCACCTCTGCCACGAAGTGACGAGTCCGCAGGCCTTCGCCCAGCTCCGCGAAGAAGGCCAGAAGGTGCTGTTCCCGGAACGCACTTTTGCCACGGTCGACCACATTATCCCGACCACTTTCCCGGAACGTAACCGCCCGCTCCAGGACGGCATTTCCGAAGAGATGTTCTCCCATATCGAAAACAACACCAAGAATAACGGCATCAAGTTCTTTGGCCCCAGCACCTGCGAACAGGGCGTTATCCACATCGTTGGCCCGGAAGAAGGCGTTACGCAGCCGGGTATGACCGTTGCTTGCGGTGACTCTCACACGGCAACGCACGGTGCATTCGGTGCTATCGCATTCGGTATCGGCACAAGCCAGGTGGCAGACGTTCTCGCCACCCAGACGCTCGCCATGAGCCCCTTGAAGACTCGCCGCATCAAGTTCACCGGCAAGCTCAAGCCGGGTGTGACCGCCAAGGACGTAGCCCTTGCTTACATCGCTAAGCTCGGTGTGAACGGTGGCGTTGGCTACGCTTACGAATTTGCAGGTCCGGTCATCGAAGAAATGGGCATGGAAGGCCGTATGACGGTCTGCAACATGGCTATCGAAGGCGGCGCCCGCGTCGGTTACTGCAACCCCGACGAAAAGACTTTTGAATACCTCAAGGGCCGTCCGTACGCCCCGAAGGCCGACAAGTGGGACGAAGCCGTTGCTTACTGGAAGTCCGTGGCTACCGACGCCGACGCTCAGTTTGACGACGAAGTCGAAATCAACTGCGACAACCTCGAACCGATGGTCACCTGGGGTATCACTCCGGCTCAAGCCATCCCGCTCAACGGCAACATGCCGAAGATCGACGAATTCGAAGGCAGCGAAAAGAAGGTCATTTCCGAAGCCTACGAATACATGGGCTGGGAAGAAGGTTCCAAGATGATTGGCCGCCCGATCGACATCGCATTCGTGGGTAGCTGCACTAACGGCCGCCTCTCCGACTTGCAGGCCGCCGCCGAAATCATCAAGGGCCACAAGGTTGCCCCGACCGTCAAGATGTGGGTCGTTCCGGGCTCCATGAAGATCAAGGTGGAAGCCGAACAGCTCGGTCTCGACAAGATCTTTAAGGAAGCCGGTGCCGAATGGCGCGAAGCAGGCTGCTCGCTCTGCCTCGCCATGAACCCGGATAAGCTCAAGGGTCGCCAGGTCAGCGCAAGCTCCAGCAACCGTAACTTCAAGGGCCGCCAGGGCAGCCCGACGGGCCGCACCATCCTCATGAGCCCCGCCATGGTGGCAGCAGCCGCCATCGAAGGCAAGATCACCGACGTCCGCAAGTACATCAAGTAACGCAAGGAGATTTAAAAAATGAATTCTATCGACATTGTTAAAGGTTCCGGCGTTCCTGTACGCGGCAACGACATCGACACAGACCGTATCATCCCGGCACGCTTCCTCAAGTGCGTGACTTTCGAAGGCCTCGGCGCAAACGCCTTTGCCGACGATATCGCAGGCCTCGCCGCTCAGGGCAAGGTCCACCCCTTCCGCGATCCGGCCTACAAGAACGGTTCCATTCTCGTTTCGAACCAGAACTTCGGTTGCGGTTCCAGCCGTGAACACGCTCCGCAGGCTCTCAAGCGCTGGGGCATCCGCGCCATCATCGCCGAAAGCTACTCCGAAATCTTCTTCGGTAACTGTGTGGCCATTGGCGTGCCTTGCTACAAGGTAAGCCACGAAGTTGCAGACAAGATCCTCTCCTGGATTGAAGCACACCCGAGCGAAGAACTCGTGACGAGCACCGAAAGCCGTACGCTCAAGATGGGTGACGAAACCATCGAGCTCACGCTTGCCGACGGCCCGCGCGGTCAGTTCCTCGACGGCTCCTGGCACGCACGTTCCGCCCTCATGGCCAACGCCGACAAGGTGCAGGAACTCGCCAAGAAGTTGCCGTACATGCAGTTCCTCAAAAATGCGTAAGGCGAGAGTCGCGCCCAAGCTTGCTTGGGCATGACAGAGCCTAGCATTTTGTACTTGAGCGAAGCGAGAGTACCAGTAATTCGGATTGTCATCCTGGAGCCACGAAAGTGGCGATAGGATCCAGTCACATTTCAAAAACGTCCAGGTTAAAAAACCTGGGCGTTTTTTACTGATTCTGTTTATAACGTCTTTTTGGTCTTAGAAAAAAGCCCTAATCAAACAACACCAAATTTGCCTTTATTTTAATAATTTTCATTGGGAAATAATACTATCTTTAAACAAGATTACAAGCAGGTATGTATGTGCTACAAAGTTTTTAATGAAGATTGCTTTGACTGGATGGAAAATCAGTCTGAAAACACGATAACTGCTATTGTTACGGATCCTCCGTATGGAGTTAAAGAATATACAGAAAAAGAGCTTGTAAAAAAAAGAGCCGGTTCGGGAGGCATTTGGCGAATACCTCAAAAATTTGATGGATGTACCCGTCAACCAGTTCCCAGATTTAGCGTTATCAATGATGATCCAGAAGAACGAAAAAACGTCTATTTGTTTTTTGAAAGATGGGCTCGACTTGCAAAAAAAATTCTTGTCCCTGGCGGACACATTTTCCTAGCCTCTACGCCATTGTTGTCTGATATTGTTGGTTCCGCACTTAGGTCCGCAGGATTGGAAAAAAGAGGTGAGATAATTCGTTCTGTTTGTACATTAAGAGGTGGAGATCGTCCCAAAAATGCGGAAGACGAATTTCCTGAATTATCTGTTATTCCAAAGGCTTTGTGGGAGCCTTGGTGCTTATACAGAAAACCTTTGGCAGAGAAAACAGTTGCTGAAAATCTAAGGGTCTGGAAAGCAGGAGCATTACGAAGACCTGCTATAGACAGACCATTTTCTGATTTTATTCAAAGCGAGAAAACACCAAAAATTGAGCGTGACATTGTAAATCATCCAAGCATTAAGCCACAGTCTTTTTTAAGACAAATTGTACGAGCAGCATTGCCTTTGGGAGAAGGCATAGTCCTTGATCCATTCTCTGGAAGTGGTTCGACGTTGGCGGCAGCCGATTATTTGGGTTATGACAGCATTGGCGTAGAAAAAGATACTGAATTTTTCAGGCAATCTCTTCATGCCATTCCTAAATTGTCTAAACTTTACGGACAAACTACTCTGCAAATATAGAGTAGTAAGGGATTGCCAAATCTAATTTTCTACGATTTCTCTTAAGAGCTTCTGTTATTGTACAGTATTCAGAATTAAGATAAATCGTACCATCTCTTAATTTAGCCGTTCCAATATTTGTTGTTATATAGGTTTCCGTACGTTGAGAGTCATTCTCATTTCTTTCACTACCCTGATATTTCCAATCTGAATTCTGCTGTTCGAAACCTATAAGATTGGCGATTTCAACCTGCGAAAAATCAATATTCCCATTTTCTAGAACAACAAAGCATACGACAATATGCCATCCAGAATGCCCGTTATGCCCTTCCCCACCTTTTAATGGTTTGTTCGATGCTTTGACTTCTAACCCAATTCCATTATTCATATTTTTTAAATCAGGATATCTCTGGTCAGAAAAAGCCTTATATGGGCTACACTCATCTAGCATTTTCGTGAAAACATTGGATACAATACCACTAAAATTATTTGATTGGATTATTTTGCTAAGCGCAACACCAGTTTTGTCCTTGATTAAGGAAAAAAGATCTTGAGTTTTCTCCAAAGCCTTGTAAATGGAATCTAGAGTTAATTCTGGAGGAAGGGGAACTTCATGCCTAAGATTTCTTCTGCTTAACATACAACTCCTTAATATTTATATCGAGGTATTGTATGAGTTTTATAGCATGAAAAAAAGAGATATTGCGTTCAGCCCTTTCTATCATTCCTATGTAAGTTCTATGCAAATCTAGTTCAAAACCAAGTTCTTCTTGACTAAGACCTTTCTTTACACGAGCATCGTGTACTAGATTACCAAATTTTTTTAACAATGGATTTTTATTAGACTTACTCATACAAGTTAGAGTTAGTTTAACAAAAACGATTTTAGTTTTCTACATACTAACCGTAGCATTTGCATACTAAATGTAGCATTTAATTATATGAATAAAGGGTTTTAGGGCAGAACCCTAGGCGAATGGAAAGCGTAAGATGCAAGGAGATGGCGGCTCAAGGCCGCCATGACGATGCAGCTGTAGCGAGGGGAAAGCTTTCCCCTCCCCTATTCAAAAAATCTATATTCGTTCACAAAGAATTTCTGCGGAAACAAGATGACAATCAATCGAATACTCCTCCTACTTTTACTAACATTTCTTTTGTTCTCGTGCTCATCGGAAAAGGAATCCCCCAAAGTTATGCTCACCTCACCCGTTGACAACATCCTCGTAGAAAAGGCGAAACGCCAAATGCACTTGCGAAGCGGCGAGAATATCGTCAAGACATACAAAATTTCGCTAGGCAAGAATCCCGTGGGCGCAAAGGTCAAGTCCGGCGACAACAAGACTCCCGAAGGCAACTACACCATCGAAAGGCACAACCCCAAAAGCATTTTTCATTTATCGCTGAAGGTTTCGTACCCGAACGCAGAGCAAATCAAGGCCGCGAAAGAAGGTAACTACGAGCCAGGCGGAGACATCATGATCCACGGCTATCCGAACAAGATTCCAGCGTTCCTCTTTAAATTCTGGCATAAATGGAAAGATTGGACAGCCGGCTGCATCGCGGTCACAAACGACGAAATCGAAGAAATCTATGACGCCGTCAAAGACGGAACACCGATAACAATTCTGCCTTAATATAAACTATATTGTTTATCATGAAAAAGATTTTAATTACCCTATTCACAATTTGCATAGCACAAACTTTTGCCGCCAAAGCCACGCCCGAGCAATGGATCGCAAAAGCCAACGGAGTACTGAAAGAACAGCCTCGCATTTCTTCAAAGTATATTTACCCAGGCCTTGAACCGAGTAGCGTATTTGAGGCATCGGCAATACTGGACTCCGCAACCAAGGAATACCCTTACCGAATCGATATGTGGCTTGGGCAAGTTCAGTTATTCGGTGAAATAAACGAATGCGGAATGCAATCTAAATTTTTTGACAAGATTAACACATTGCTGAAAACGAAAAAAGATAAATGCGAACTTGCCGGCGGAAAAAAAATCAACAAAGCCGAAAAGCTGCTCGAAGGCGAATTTACCATTGTCATAAGGAAATACTTTGATCTGGAGTACGATTCCTGCTACGAATACATGTCTCGCCAGATGTACAAACTTCTTCCCAATAGCGTCGAAGCGTTGAACGCCATGAGCATCCACTACATGCTTCAGAAAAACGACAGTGCGCTCGCTCTTCTTGAACGAGCAAATAAGATCGCCCCTACCGATTGCATTGTACTATCAAACCTTGCGCTATATTACAAACGAAAAGGCAATACGAAAAAAGAAGATGAATACAAGAAGAAACAAGATTTGTTCTGCAAAGAAAAATAATTTCCATGAGTTTCATAAAAATTTCCTTAATTTTTCTGGTGGCCGCAACAGCATTTTCCTGTAGCGACAAACAAGAATCAAGCAGCAACAACGTAGACACCAAAGCCATAGAAAAAATCCAAACTTTCTATACCAATTACATTTTCGGAGACGAGTTCGCGAACGATTCCGTCATTGCGAAGTATTGCACAAAGAATCTCGCCCAGGAACTTTCAAAAGCGTACGACAACGAGTTCAGCGATGGTGGCGGCTACGCGGTCTGGAAATTCCGCAGCGACGCGCAAGACGGCGAGGACATCCGAGAAATCGAAAAAATCGAACCTCTTGGCGATGGCAAATACCTTGTCCATTACAACGACATGGGCAACAAAGGGTCGCACACCATCACCATCGTCCAGCAAAGCGGCGAGATTTTCTTCGACAAAATTGATTGAAAGGTTACCCAATGGATATTAAAGTTCTCCGTGCAACAGAAGAATGGCAGCGTGCAGGCGCATATAGCGTGCGCATCCAGGCAATGAATCGGGCGTACCACATTTCGCTCCGTGATGAATTTGACGAGCACGATTGCGACGGCACGAAATTCATCGTTTTACTGGATGACGAATATCCTGTTGCGACGTGCAGATTCTACGAGATTGATGCAGAAACGGCAACGATTGGGCGCGTAGTCGTCATGCCGGAATATCGCGGTCAAAAGCTCGGTGCCATGGCTGTCCGCGAAGCTGAAAAATGGATTGCAGAATGCGGCTACAAACAGATTATCATTGACAGCCGCTTGGAAGCCACAGGCTTTTACGAAAAACTCGGCTACAAGCATACAGGCGACAAACCGCACCGCTGGGGAGTCTTTGACTGCACCCGCATGAAAAAAATTTTCTAGAACTTGATTGTCACATCAACTCGCGTGGCATCAGGATTTTTCGCTATACGAATCACACCCCAAGTAGAAAAGCCAACAAATCCTACCAGTGACGCCAAGCCCACATGTTTCCAGTTATAGTCTTCATCTAACGCATACGACACAGGAATTTCTACAACCATTGATGTAAGTGCCACAAAAATCGCACCATAGAGTCCCCCAAAAATACCCCAACCAATGCTCGTTTCGGTATCTTGATACATGTGAACCGATTTCACGTCATCAATCCTATAGTTTAAATCACTCTGTATTTGCATTTTTTTCAGAGGTGTCCAATAATCAAGATTTTGCGTGTTCTTTTTCGATTTATTGCAGATATCTTCTGAAGCATCATTTTTCTTACCGTTTTTTTTCGGGTACTCCCATAACGATACTTGTTTAGCTTTAGAAAACTGATCCCGTTCAAGCGAAGCACAATATTGCTGTTTGTGCTCTTCAACAACTTCTAATAGATTACCCTCTCTGCAATTATCGGTCTGATTTCCAAAACAAGTTTTTTCATGATGCGTATTGATTTCGCTAGTCATGATGGGTTCGCCCTTTTCATCTAAAAACTCAATTTTGCAAAATGGAGAACCATCACGTTTAGACCAGCACCAATAGAAATTCAAGATGGTCTCTATAGGCGCTTCTTCGGCTTGTTTCTCATCTAACAAAAAAGCCGTCGTTCTAACAGATCGGTTAAAATCAAGAAACGCATCCTGCGAAGATTGAAATTCGTACCTTCTTATTTCACGTTTTTCGTCATCACTAGCAAAAGAAAATGAAGCCGTTAAAAACAACAAGCAACAAATTAAATAACGCAAATTCACTTACCCATTCCTTAATTATTGATTTTTATTACCCACGATACTTTGTATTGTACCCGTGATTTTCACGAGGACGCAAATCATTCGGATACATCACATCGGCGTACACATCTTGCTGTAGCTTTTTCACGATGTTGTAGACTTCGATGTAATTGGAAATACTATCGATAGAAATGCCTGCATTCGTAGAGGTCGTCCTTCCGTTCCGCGTTACAGGATTCGCCTGAGCCGAAGTCGTAATAACATCTCCCACGCCAAACCACTGGTCAAAAATGCCGCGGTGCAAATCCACATGCGAAAGTTCCGCAAACGGTTTTGAATTGTAGTGTTTGCTGAAAACACCTCCAGACGCATATATAGCCTTGTCCGTAACGATATAATTCGTATTCTGGTAACGCCTAAACGACAAGAGCGCCCCGCCGAGGTAAATCCAGACCGGCATCAAGTGGAGCAACATGAACGGGACCAAGAAAAATCCGATATGTTCATCTTTGGAAGAAAGCGAAGCACCAATAAAACCAAAATCAATAACGCCCCAAATCAATGCAAACGGGAGCAACGGATTAAAAATGCTTTCGAAGATGAAGCACTTTTTGTTGGGCTTCCCCGCATAAATGATTTTTTCGTCTTTACCAATTAACAGTTTAAGTTCATTGTCCATAAATACGCTCCGGAATGATGAACTATAATAAATTACAATATTTTATTGAGATTTTGAAAATCACGTTTGTTTTTGTTTACAATTTTATCAAAAATTAAGATATATTATAGAAGCCCCTTTTTATAAAAAGGTAGGGGAAAATCAACTTTTAGGGTATGGAGATTAAAATGGAAGAACAGAACATCCATTCGGCAGAAGTCCAAAAACAAATGAGAAAGGTGGGGCTGAAAATTGCGTTTATCATGGCGCTATTGATGAGTTTCGGGCTTTCGCTTACCGGCCAGCTGATGGCGGAACACCCGCCAGAGATGCCGACAATTGCAATCGTCATCGGATTCTTGAAATGTTTCGCCTTGAGCTTTGTGATTAGCTTTGTGATTGGCTTTTTTGTGCCGATTTCCAAGGTGAACGCCGCCCTCGCCCGCAAGTTCCATCTGCAGCCACACACGCCAAAGGCTCATTTCGTGGAATCGCTTGCTTCGAACTTAATCTACACACCGCTAATCACAACTGCCATGGTCTGCTTCGTGTACTTCACAATGATGCCAGAAGGCCACAAGCCGCCGTTCCTTGCGATGTTCATTTTCTCACAGGTCGTTTGCCTTGTCGTAGCGCAAGTGTTGATTATGGTATTCGTGCCAATTATCATGAAGCTTGTGCTGCCGAAAATGCCACCGCAACAATAACAGTAGACAATCGGCAGTAGGCAGTAAGAAGTAAAAACGCACGGGATGACCCGTGCGTGTTTTGTTTTTTAATGAGTTCCCTGCTTTAGGCCGGGAAGAAAGCTAGCCGAGGCGTTCGTTCACGACATCCCAGTTGACGATACTCCACAGCGACTTCAGGTAATCCGGACGACGATTACGGTAGTCTATGTAGTAGGCGTGTTCCCACACATCGAACGTAAGAAGCGGTTTGAGTCCCTTGGTGATCGGGTTCTGGGCGTTGCCCTCCTGCGTAATCACAAGCTTGCCCGTATCCAGCGCCGAGAGCCAAACCCAACCAGAGCCAAAAAGTCCAGCCCCCTTCGTCTGGAAATCTTCCTGGAACTTTTCAAACGATCCAAAATCACGTTCAATCAACTTTGCGATTTCACCCGTCGGGACATTGCTCATCGTCGGAGCCTTGAACTGCAAAAAGTACATAGCATGGTTCAAAATCTGCCCTGCGTTATTGAACACGCCACCTTCGGACGTCTTTACGATTTCTTCAAGGGACTTGCCTTCGAAAGCGCTCCCCGGAAGTGCGGCATTGAGATTGTTCACGTACGTCTGCAAGTGCTTGCCAAAATGGAACAGCATCGTTTCTTGGCTTAATGCAGGAGCCAAATCAGCCATCCCGTACGGAAGCACTGGCATTTCAAATTTTCCATTGACTGGTTCAAACATGAAGAACCCTCCTTTTTTGGATAGTTTTTATCATTGCTCAAAGTAAATATATACTCGTCCAGCGCACTATCGTATCAAAAAAGTAAGAAATGATTATTCCATATTAAAAGGGAAAAAAACTATAAACAGGAGATGCCCGCTCAGAGGCGGGCATGACAAGACCGGCACAGCGGCCGGGATACTGCATAAAGACAATGCCCGCTCAGTGGCGGGCATGACTAGAAATTAAAGTCGATTATTCTTCGTCGCCTTCGTCGGAACCTTCATCGCTAGCAGCAGCTGCGGCGGCATAGTTACCGAGCAAGATGCTCACGTCCACAGACTGGAGGTCTGCAAGGCTCTTCACGCCCGTTTTCTTGTCTTCTTCGACCTTGCCGAAGTTAGCGACAATGACGTTTGCAGAACTGGCTTCAAAGCGGCGAGTCTTATTGGCGAGGCTCATGTTGCCCTTTGTTGCCGGGAAGAACTTGGCTTCGAGTCTAGCCATGTCCTGGGAGGTTCTAACAGTCTGGAGAGCTCCGCATGCGATGGCCCAAGTGGACTTGTTCATTTCGATGCCGTTGTTCACCAAATCAAGCACCATGGAGTTACCCTTGAAGGACTTGTTTGTCGTGGCTTCGTAATGTTCCCTGGCCTGGTTCACATAGTTACCCTTCTGCATGAAGAGCATGGCGATAACACCAAAGACGAGAACGGTAAGAGCAATGGAAATATTCTTTAAATTCATGACGTTCTCCCTTATTCAAAATGGTATTCAGCCGGCTTTTCGATCTTGAGGCTGTTTGCAAGGTTATACTGGACCAATGCGCTGTAGTCAACGTTCTTGAGCTTGCCCTTGGCATAGCTGAACTTCACAACGCAATTCTTACCGCAAGCGACTTCCTTAGAACCCTTTTCGTTCTTGAGGAGAATCGTGCCTTCAGCAAGGCCAGCCTTCTGGAAAATGCCGTTCTGCACAGCGTCATTAATGCCAGCGCCAGTGTAAAGGTGAGAAATCTGCTTGAAGCGAGCATCCTTGTCGGATTCGATAGCAGCAAGAGCGCTCTTGAATGCGGCTTCGCTCTTAGCACCGGAGAGCACCGTGTAAACAAGCTTCCAAGCCATGCTGTACTGGTCCACAGAACGCCACTGTTCCACGAGAACCTGAGTATTCTTTTCCAAATAAGCCGACTCCTGTTCGTTTGCAGTGCGTTTTGCCTGTTCCTCATAGCCGCCCTTGAGCGTCATCAGGATAATGATGAGAGCGACGAGGATGACAACGTCAGCCACGACGAGGATCTTCATTTTCTTTTTATCCATAGTATTCCTTTAGAAAAAGTCGTTTCAGAAACAATCTAAACTTTAATTTAAAAAAATCAAGAAAATTTAAAGTAAAAATAGAGCTCTTAGACGCCTATTTTTTATATTCTTCATGTATGAAAGTCGACATCAACAAATTACCGTCCCAAATTATCTACAACAACCTCAAGGAAATGGTCCGCGCCAAGAATACCGCGCACGATTCCATTTTCAAGTTCCATTGGAAAAAGATGTGGCCGTTCAGCCTTATTTGGCCGCAAGTGGATTTTGTCCGTATCGTAAGGCTCATGGACGAACTGCGCAAGAACGTGGTTTCACAAAAGGCGCTCATCAAGGAAGCGAAGTCCAAAGCTAAGCCGTACGAAAAGACGTTTCTCGACACCGTGCCAGCTTATTTAGACAACTTTGATACATCTTGCAAGTGCCTTGCCGATGTTGCCCAGTGGAAGCAGGACATGCTCGAAAAGAAGCTTCACCACGATGTGAAGATGATACGCGACGTTTCGGAATACAACAACATTCTCAAGGCATACGAGAAGGCACAAAACGATCTTGTGCAGGCAGGAGCATTTGTTCGTGCCGGCTGGGTCGAAGTGATTCAAGGCATCACAAAAGAGGGCGAAGGCAAATAATGCCCGCAGTAAGCGTCATTATCCCCCTGTACAACACAGAGGCGTTCATCAAGGACTGCCTCGATAGTCTCGTTGCACAGACATTTACGGATTTTGAAGTCATCATTGTCGATGACGGATCCACCGACGGTGGCGCAAGAATAGCGGCAAGCTACGCCTCGGCAGACACGCGCTTCAAGCTCATTGGACAACCGAACAAGGGACCATCCGAAGCCCGCAATACAGGACTCAAGATTATGCGAGGGGAATACGTTACGTTTATCGATAGCGATGACTGCGTGGCCCCGAACTTTCTGGAAACGTTATTTTTCATAGCGCAATTGCATAAGGCCGATGTCGCCTGCTGTTCCATCAAGAATATCGATGAAGCGTACAAGTGCGACGGCACAACGCCCAACACATCTATTTCGGCAAGCCTCACGCCAGAAGAAGCGGCCAGAATTTCGCTTTACCAGGACTCATTGCCGGATTACTCCCGCCTGGAATAAGCTATACAAGGCCGACTTGTGGAAAGGGAAGTTTTTCCCGGCAAATACGATTTACGAAGATCTCGCCGTCATTCCCGAAATTTTGCTTGGAGCAAACAAAGTAGTAACGACAAAGTCACACCTCTACTTTTACCGCAAGCGCGCCGGAAGCGAACTCGCCACGCAGACTGGCAGCACAAAAATCATCCTTTTGCTAGACATTGCCGAAGACGTTTTCGAAAAGATGAAGCATATTTCGAAGCCGCTTTACAAAGCTGCCCGCAGTATGCTCGTGAGCGCAAGCTTCAGCATATTGATGCGCACTAGTGACGATGAAAAATTTGCAGAAAGCCGCAAAAGAGCGATTGCGCACATCCGTAAATATCGTTTTGGCACGTTCTTTGATTTGAGAATTCGCATGCGCAACCGCATGGCCATTTTGCTTTCGTACCTCCCCCGTTCAATCTTTTTGAAGATTCTTAAGAAAGGTCTTTCGTGATTCCCTTAACGTTCAAAGAAGTCGTTATCCGCATGGCGCGGCGCATCCTTGGAGAGGAGCGCGTACACGACCGTTTGATTGAACGAGGGATTAAGTTAAGGCATTTACAGGACGGGTACTCAAGAAATGGCGAGATTCTCGAAAGTTGCGACGGTGGCGAGAGTCGCGATGGTGGCGAGAGTCGCCAGACGCTCATATTCATGGCTGACGGCAAGTGGATGCACGGCGGGCTCACGGACCGCTTGCGCGGAATGGCAAGTGCGTACAAGTTTGCTACCGAGCACAATCTTGACTTCAAGATTTTCCACACTTCGCCGTTTTTGCTTCAAGAAATTTTGCAGCCGAATAAAGTCGACTGGATTATTGACGAACACGAAATAAGCCACAATTGCGAAATTGCCAAGCCCGTATTACTTTACCGCGAGGATTTCAATAATGATTCTGCGCTAGAAAGGCAGCTGGATTCTAGGCACAAGCAGTTCCATCTTTATTCGTGCGTAGACACTGTCGGCGAAGAATTCCCTAAATACTTTAACGAGCTTTTCAAGCCTTCCCCGCTATTAGAAAATGAACTTGCGCATTACAGCGAACTGCTAGGCGAAAACTACACCGCTATTTCGTTCCGCTTCCAAAACAAGCTCGGAGATTTTAAGGAATTCACGTTCAAGGAATTGTCAGAGAAGGGCAAGCGGAAACTGTTGAGTGCGGCGATAAATGTTTTGAAGAAGGAGATGCCCCATCAAGTGGGGCATGACAATTCAGATACAGCATTGTCATGCCCGCCAGTGAGCGGGCATCACCATCTCGTCAATGAAACAAGTAAAATACTTGTAACGGCGGATAGTCCGACGTTCCTTGCAGAAGCGGAGAAATTGCCGAACGTTGTTACGGTCAAGGGCAAAAGCATCCACATCGACTTCAACAGTTCCAAGAACGCTACAGATTATCTGAAAGCGTTCACAGAATTTTTCTTGATTTCAAAGGCTTCCAAAGCAATCCTTTACCGTAATCGCAAATACAAGACGTATCCGTCAAACTTTCCAAAGTATGCGGCAATGCTTGGGCATGTGCCGTACGAGATTGTAGAAGAATAAGCCGACCAATTACTTCACGAAGATGCACTGAGCCAGTTGCTGAGAGCCAACGCGGACGCGAAGGATATAAACGCCCAACTTAGGCAACTTCGTCGTCATCGCATTTGTTCCAGAAAGAGCCTTTGCAGAAACAGTCGCAATCACATGTCCCTTCACATCCAAGAGCTCAACCTTAGAGCGTTCACCAGCAAGGCTTTCCGGAGCGTCAAAGGAAACTTGCAATTGGTTCCCCACCTGTACTGAGCGGAGCCCCTTCAGCACATTCTTCGCAACGATTCCTGCAGAGCGAGCTACACGCACAGCCGCCTTCTTTGTACTAGACGTGAGAGAAACCTGCAGCGGCTTCCCTTCGTGCATTTCAGTTGTCACACCATCAGTTCTGCACTAGAGATATCGGTATTGCCCTTACCTACAATAGCACCAACATTAGTTCCTTGAAATTCAGAATTGCTGACCTTGACATCATGGATATAACCATTAAAGACTCTTGTACCATCTAGACCAGTCACGCCTTCTGCAATAATACCTGCACTAGAATTTGTCGCACTAGCATTTAAATAGGCGTCGTCAAAATTCATATTGTACATAGTACCACTAAACTTTTCAATAAAGGCAACTATTTGAACATTCCCAAAGTGACAAAGTCCAGAAATGACATAGGGTTCATTCGTTTGAGGATCAATCTGAGAATACAAAGTCTGAAATGAATACAGAGTAATCATCTTGCCATTAAAAGCGTTATTGCCCTCTGCACAGCCAATGATACTGCGACCAGCAAACTTGATATCCGACGTTACGCGCACAAACGCAATAGCACCTTGTTTTGCGGAAAGCCAATTGTTCAAGTAGGTGTTGGCGTCTGGCGTTCCGGCGCCAGTCGGATTTGCCTCATACCATTTATCAAAACAGACTTCACCAGTCGCCGGGGTCTCCGTATCAGGTTTTTGGCTAAAATTCAACCGAGGATAATCGAGTGTGCCTTCTTTATCTTCAATGAAGCAGAATTTTAAACCATCGCCTGGGTCAGCGGCATTGGCAAACGAGACCCCGAAAGAAGCGCTCATTACAAAAAGCGCGACAAAAACGAAGAAAAAAGAACTTCTTCTCATACAAAACCTATCCTAATTACCCGATTCGAAATATAGCTAACCTACAAAAAGTATACAATGTTAAAAATTTGCATAGTGATATAACGCACGGGGCCCCTCCTTATTTTGAGTGTATAAAGTTTTTTTAAGAACGATACATTTTTTTCACACACATTCTTGATTAGGAATACATAATCATAGTGCAATTTCAAACGGAATTGTCGCACAAGGTTGGCGAATCCAGCCTTTTCAAACTCAAAAGGTAATAAAAATGGCAATTGAAGCCCTCGCCGCCATGGCGGCTAAGAAAGCAGTAGTTGATGTAGCACCCGTAGTAGTAACAGCTGTTGCGACTGCGATAACAAAGGAAATCATCAACCATAGCGACGACATCATCGAAGAAATGGCTTGCGCACCCTTCAAGGTCGCAGGTGAAATTCTAGACAGCATTGACCGCTGGTTCTTCTAAAAAAAATACGTAAGAAGTGTTGTGGACGTATTTGGCGCACGCCTGAAAAAAAAGGCGTGCGTGTTTTTTTTCAAAAAAAATTTCGTACAACCCTACTCATTAGAATCCATAATCACTATGTAATTTCGAATGAAATTACCGACTCGGGCTGACGATTTCAGCCATAAAAAAAAGGAATATACAATGGAAAACAATACAGCAGTTTTCGTAGATGCAGAAAATCTGACATTCTGGGCATACAACAATGGTGTACACGACCTCATGAAAAGCCTCCAATCGCAAGGACCAGTCGTCATTCGTAAAGCTTATGGGAAATGGACATCACCTCAACTATCTCCCCTTCAACAAGAATTCAACATCAACGGATTTGAGTTGATTCAAACGTACCACCCGATTACAGGCAAAAACTCTGCAGACATCAAGATGGTCGTTGATGCAATGGAAGCAGCCACCAACCCCTGTTTGCAAACAATTGTACTCGCAACAGGGGACTCTGACTTTTCTCCACTATTTCGCAAACTTCGCGAGATGGGGAAAAAGGTCATTGGAGTCGGCCCACTATCCAAGCTGAGTGAATGCGTACAAAGTTCCTGCACCCATTACATTTATACAGGAAGTCCCTCCCCCGTCAGCAAGATGGTAGCATTATTTCCTGGCGAAGTTCAATCCCATGAAAGAGCCCACGCCTTTGCGACACTCCACAAGATTCTTGAGGCTCAAGACGAACCAATTCTGCTAACAAAGTTGAAGCCTCTGATGCTCAAAGAGGACAATGAGTTTGACCATGCAAAGCTCGGTTACGAGTCTTTTAAGGACTTCTTATTGGCCTCTGGGGAGGTCCATCTCAGCCCCATGATTGCAGGGCCGGTATACGCAAGCCTGGCTTCATAGCTTTTTTTCAAAAAAAAACTTGCTAAAATGGCCACACAAATGTATATTATGGTAGTCCCCCTTTTTTGGGGATTTTCCTATTGAACATACCGGTCCATCGGACCGTCCCTTTACATCGGTGGTGTTCCATTGGTGTATTGTGGGGGTATTCAGATCGAGTATGCCCTTAGGAGTTAGTTTCCGCAATATCTTTTTTTGATGTCGCCCTCTAGCTCTCGCCTAGGGGGCTTTGCCTTGTTATGCAACAAAACTGACAGGTTTTTGGGGGGTCAACCTAAGAAACCTCGTATTGATCAATTCTGTTAAGTGCGGCACTAAAACTGCCGCACCTGCATCACATCAGGCGAACGCCTGTTGCGTTGGGACATAGTGTCTACAGACATGGTCAATTACGAGGTGCATATGACACTCAAGACCCCAATCGACTACAAGCAAAGAGAAACCGAAACAGCCATATTAACCAACTTTTTTCAAAGATATCCAACAGAAGTCCTTGCCACTTTAGCAGCCTGGTACCGTCCCGTTCTCAAACAATGGGCTTCAAAATTTCGCAGTGAATTCTACAGGCCTGATATTCCGTTAAGAGACTACGAAGCGGTTGCTATCAGTAGCCTTGCAGATGCCGCAAAGAATTTTGACAGTACTGCCAACACACGCTTTTCAACATATCTATACGCATACGCCAGAAACGAATGTCAAAGGCTTGCCTATAACACAAGCAACAATTTTAGGGTATTCAAGCCTTGCAAAAAAAAGAATCGCGAAGCCACCGACGCTATTCCCTTTGAAAAACTTACTGTTCAAGATTTCAACACATACAACGACATTACCTTCTATCACAGAAGCCAGCTATTGGAAAGTCAAAGAAGAATTGAACAATTTTACAACATGCTTAGACACATGAGCAACAGCACTTCTGCTGTAGCGAAAAAGCAAGCGACACGAGTTCAGGAGCTTGCACACCATGTTCTTATGGGAGGTACAAAAAAGAGCTTTTGCGATGCCTCAGGAACTAATAGGGGAACCCTTGATGAGGCCTTGATGGCCATACGTGCAAAATTACTAAAAGAATAATTTATTCAAAAAAGTCTACATAAACCAACTTATCCAACCAAGGGATTTCCCATGAACGAGCTGGCCAATATTCAAAAAAATACAATGTCATCTATCCTTGGCGCAGGCGAAAAAGTCTGCAAGTCGGCGGTGTTAGATGGTATACCGGAAAGATTTGCCGAGTTTCACCGCCAGGGATACATTCATATCCATGACTTAGAGTTTTACGACAAGACCTACAATTGCATCGGGGTATCCGTGAGCGACCTTGTCAAGGATACGGACATTCAGGTTTCTACAGTGTTACGCAGATTGTATCGTGGCATCGTGAGCCTGACAAACAATCAGTCCGGTGGAATAGGCTTTCTAGATTTCGATGGTGATATGGCCGCATACCGTATGGACGAAAGTGACGAGATCCTAACGGAGGCCTTTCGCAACTTCTTTGAAGACTTGAATATCTACTCACGAAAAGGTTGCGAGAAGCCCTACACCACGTTAAACATCGGTTGTAGAACGTCAACGAAAGCCCGCAGGATCGCTAAAGCTGTTTTAAGCGCAGCCTTGGAAGGGAATAGTGAAGGCAAGCCGTTCATTTTCCCCAACATCGTCTTCAAGTACTCACGAGCTATCAATGGTACAGAATCCTCCCCCAACTATGACATTTTTCAGATGGCCTTGAAGGGGACTGCGAGCAGAATGATTCCAACATATTTCAACTGCGATGCGCCTTTCAACAGGAATGCGAATCCGAACAAAATTGGAATTATGGGTTGCCGAACTCGCGTTGTCGCTGACATACATGGTAATACCACAGGTTTAAATAGGGGGAATATCGCCTGTGTCACGACAAATCTAGTACGGCTAGCAATTGACTCAAATCATGACTTTCAGGTATTTCTCAAAAAAATCGGTACGCTTTTTGAGGAATGCAAGGAACTGCTACTTCATCGTTTTGCAACGTTATGCAAAGGAACCTCCCCCATTTTCGCTATTGAGAAGGGCCTATACCTAGATTCGGAAAAAGGACGTGAGGTGGCGCTTATGCATGGGACGCTTTCCATTGGCTTTATCGGTCTGTGGGACGCTCTTTCGGAACTGCTTGACACAGACTTTTCTGATGTAGACAATCTTCGTATGCATCATGGAAAAGCCCTAGCAGTACTTCAGGTGATGCGGCAAAAAGTGGATTCGTTTATAGAGCAGAGCCATATGAACTTTTCGCTGTTGGCCAGTGCAGCGGAGGCAACGACCGGCATCTTTGCAGATCGTGATTTCAAGGAATACGGCATTCAATGCAAGTCTGCGGCGAAGGGTTTCTACACAAATTCCTTCCACATTCCCGTTGACACGTCAATCCGACTTTTCGAAAAAATCCAACTAGAGGCTCCTTTCCACAAATTATGTAATGGAGGCTGCATTAGCTATGTGGAACTAGACGAACAGCCCTGCTACAATGTCGGAGCAATACAGAAGGTCGTGGAATTCGCCATGAAAAACAACTGTAACTACTTCGGCATTAATTTCCCGCTAGACCAGTGCAACGCATGCGGTCATTTCGGAAGGATCGGCGATACGTGTAGTTCTTGCGGTTCCTCAGACATTTTGCGTTTGCGAAGGGTTTCCGGCTACCTTTCGGAAAAACGAGCATTTACGAAAGGGAAAAAGCGGGAACTGAACCTACGAAAAGCCTCTTTTTAGAGTTCTTTCATTTTTTTCAAAAAATCGTACAAAAGCTTGGAAAATGCCCCATAATACGGATAGAAAATCAACCGACCATTTGGTCAAAGGATTCCTTGATGAGACCGAAAGAGTTTATTGACATGTTCCCTTACGGATACACCCGCCTACGCAACTTGAACGGCAGTGCAGCCCTAAGACTTGAAACAAAGTGTACAAACGCTTACGTATATGTAAAAAAAATACACCGCAGAATGCCGGAAATCAACCAGGATATCGTAGATGACATTCAGTTAGAATGCGACAATGGAGTCATCATAGATTGGTTCAACGACAACGCTTGCCGCTATTTCATCATAATGAGAAAGCATGACGAACTGCTCGCTTACAAGATTGTGCTGAACGCATTCTTTCAAAAAGAGACCTTTGAAATAATAGGCTATTTCTTTGAGAATGAACACGAGAACCATCGCAAGAGAGTATACAACGAGCGCTATCTGAAAAATGTTTCACCAGATGCCTTGATAACGGAAACAGACTTTACGAATGAGCGATACGACATCATCTTTCCCGATGATGCATTAACCCACTGCAGGAGACTAGGCAATACCATTGCCATGAGCTCCATCTGCTCAACTGAGTCATGCAGTCAAAACCACAGTGATTTAAACATCCACAACAACGAATCCTTGGAGGATAACAGTGAAAGCGACATTGAGTAAAACTGCCCAAAGCATTGTTCCCGATCGGAACCTCCCCGTGTCCTTGGTAGCCAAGCCCGGACACCTCCTGCATACGGAAAATGGTCAATCAATCGTATTGGGGGATCAAATTGCAGGAGGAGGAGAAGGACATATTTTCAAGACCAACTCGCCTAGCTATGTGGCCAAGGTCTATATGCCTGAAAAAACAACGACACACAAGCAGGCAAAAATTCAGAAATTGATTCAAAAGGGGATTGATTTTCCTGGCATCAGCCTGCCTAAAGCGCTGCTCTACAACTCAAAGGATGAATTCGTGGGATACATAATGAAAAAGGCGGAGGGAGAAAAGGTTCGTAGTCTTTACCTGAAACCGCTTTTTTTGAAGAAGTTCCCAAACTGGAAAAAGCGTGATTTGGTCGAACTCTGCATTACTATCCTAAAAAAGATTGGCTACTTGCACAAGAACGGAATCATTCTCGGTGATATCAACCCCGACAATATTCTTGTCAAGTCGCCAAAGGAAGTTTATTTCGTTGACTGCGACTCTTATCAAGTTGATGGCTATCCTTGTCCAGTCGGCACCATCCCGTTCACGCCTCCCGAACTACAAAACAAGGGGCATTATAACAGTTACCTGCGCACTATAGGTAACGAAAACTTTGCTGTAGCGGTGCTGCTGTTTTCGTTGATGGTTACAGGGCAAATGCCCTATAACCAGAAGGATGGGGAAAGCGCCCAGCAAAACATTATCGATATGAATTTTTCGTATCCTCTCGGCGAAGCTTCTAACAAGAAGACTCCTGCCGGGCAGTGGAGATTTCTATAGAGTCATCTTCCAAGGTTCTTGAAGGATGCATTCTACAACACGTTCAACAAAGGCGGTACGTATTCCACTGAAAGAACACGGTTAAATTCATACGACTGGTTCAAGAAATTCAGCGAGTACTTAAGGCTACTTGATTCCGGAAAGTACGGTGAGCAGGATGAAATGTCTGAACAGGTCTATCCGACTCGCTTCAAGAAGCAGAGGGGTGTTACCTATGTCAAGTGCCATCAATGTGGGGAAGATACCGATGTGAATATCATAAGCAAATATGGTATTTGCATGGAGTGCCTGCGCAAGAATAGGCTTAGTCGCTACCAGAGATCGTCTGCGCCACAGTATAAGTCTGGATATCAGGGGACATTTAGCCAGCCAGCTCGGGTTCGAACAAGCCAGAATCCCTTAGCTTCGGTTTGGGAAATACTCAACTGGTTCGTCTAATTACAAGGAGGCAAAATAAAAATCATACAAAGAAGCTTGTCAAAAACCATAATACTATCGGAAGTCGATTATAGAGCTTCCTCTAACAATAAACAACAATCAACTCAAAGGATATACTATGAACAGAAATCTGCTCAGTATTGAAGATCTCGAAAACAATCCCTCCAGCCGTGTACCCGTGTGCCTCGTGTTGGATACCAGTGGTTCCATGGAGGGCGATTCCATCAATGAATTGAATGAGGGCGTGCGTCTCTTTTACGATGCCGTGCGCAGCGATGAGACCGCCCTGTATGCCGCAGAGATTTCCGTGGTGACGTTCGGTGGCCATGCCTCGTGCCAAGCGGGCTTTAGCACACTTGAACACCAGCCCGATGCACCCCAGTTCTACGCCGATGGCGGTACACCCATGGGCGAGGCAATGAACATGGCGCTGGATATGCTTGAAAAAAGGAAGAGCGAATACAAGGCCAGTGGCGTAGACTATTACCAGCCGTGGATTGTGCTCATGACTGATGGGATGCCCAATGGCAGCCAGGCGGAGCTCTCCCGCTCTATCCAACGCACTTGCGACATGATTAATGATCGCAAGCTGACCATTTTCCCCATCGGCATCGGTGAGGACGCCGACATGGATGTGCTTGCCAGGTTCTCCCCGAAGCGTAGCCCGCTCAAGTTGCAGGGTTTGAACTTCAAGGAGTTCTTCGCCTGGCTCAGCAAGAGCGTGTCCAAGGTTTCCCAGTCTACGCCGGGCGACAAGGTACAGCTGGACGTGGACGGCATCAAGGGTTGGGCGGAGCTGTAGCATGAATTGGGTTACAATCCAATGCGCAGTGCGGGGCCGAGGTCACGTGAGTTCCGGTACTCCCTGCCAGGACAAGACCTTCTCTATCGTTAAGGACGCGTGTTCCGTATGCGCCCTTGCCGATGGAGCGGGTTCCGCGAGCCATTCGCACTTTGGTGCCGAAGCCGTGACGCAAGCGATTTGCAACTACATGGCAGAAAACTTTGACCTCATTATTAACGAAGATGGGGCAGCCGTGAAGAGGAACATTCTTGCTGTTATAGGTGAACGCCTCGAGACGCTCTGTAGTGAGAAGGGGTGTGCTATCAGGGATCTTGCCTCGACGCTCCTATTCGTTGCCGAGAAGGGCGGCAAATTCATCATCTGCCATATTGGGGATGGTGTCATCGGCTACGTCAAGGAAGGCAAGGTGCTGGTCGCATCGCAGCCTGAAAACGGCGAGTTTGCGAATACCACGGTGTTCACGACATCGAGTAACGCTATCGCGAGCATGCGGCTCATCAAGGGAGACCTGAAGCAAATTTCGGGATTCATCCTGATGTCCGATGGTACGGAAACCAGTTTTTACAACAAGCGGAACAAGGCTCTTTCTCCTTCCCTTGCCCGCTTGACAAGGCTGGCTTCCGTTTGCACCCCCGATTACATGTCGCAGAAACTGAACTGCACCTTCGAAGACCTTGTAAAGCAGCAGACTTCCGATGACTGTAGCATCGTACTGATGTCACGGTCTCCAGGTAGTCGAGGCTATATGGATTTTTCCGAGAAGGACAAATGTGAATTCTTGGGCCTAGCCAATACACGGGTTTCCCGCAAGAGGCTCAGGAGTTTCGACAAAGCTCTGACGGTGCTACAATCCTGGGGAACCTATCGAGCAATCAAGCGCAGACTCCACCTGCGTGGCAAAAAGCTTGACAGGATTCTCAAGAGACTTGACAACGCAAATATTCTTGAAACCCGTGAGGACGGACGTTACAAATCCGCCCTCCGGGCTTTTTTTGTTTAGAAAAACAACTCTTCCGACCAAAAAAGGTATATTTGTCCCTATGAGATTTAGGGATTATATAGATACGGCACAAAGGCATCTAATAAGTTGCGAGGCAATTTGCAGGACAATCGAATGGGATAAATGTAGTAACGAAGAAAAAAATGAAATTTTAAAAGATTTGTTTTATCTCACTGGATACATATTAGAAGCGCTTACTATTTACACAGTTTATAGCAGAGGTCATTTCAATCCCAATAAAGACATTACCGAACTAGATATTAAGTTTACCAAAGATACACATGTTGACTACTACAATACAAGAGAGATTCATCCAAATAAAAATGACCCTAAAGACAAATTTTCTATTTCATGTCGAACACCAAAAAATGCGGAATCATATGAAACTTTTAACAAAAATTTAGAAGAACTAAATAAATTAATACGTGAAACAACTATTTATCCAATACAAAGCCATAAGTTTTTTGCAATCATTCAGAACGTCCTCAATGATTCAAATAAAGGACTAATATTCTCAAGCGAAAATATACCTCTTTTCTCCAATATTAAAGTTTCAAACAATGAACGAGAAAAAAAAATCTTAACGCTAATTATGTCTTGGGATTCAAGCCTCAGGTATTCCACAAATCAATGGAATAAAATCAAAGACATTCTGACCAAAGAAAATATAGAATACATAATTATTTTATGTAAAATGATAAAAAAACTTGTATACAAAGTGGGGTAATCCATGACATTCATTTCAAAATATGCAATTGCTTTACAAGCATTTCTTCATTCCCTTATCAATGAAGAACGTGGAGAAAAATTTAAAGTTTTCATCCGAGCAGGCTTTCAAATAGATGTGTTCGTTTTTTTATTCAATCACCAACATCATCAAGATATAGAAAAAAAATTTGACAACTTTTGCAAAGCAAATAAAGACCTAGCAGACCTTGATCCTATTGCAGAAAATGATGAAATACAAATCTTTTTCAACATTTATCCGATTTCAGAATTAGAAGACTCTTTTTATTCTAGTATTGTTAACAAACCTAATTGTATTGATTACGGTCCACGTTATAGATTCGACTCTTTTTATAGCACATCAAAAATTGACCTCACTAAAGAAGATCAAACTAAGATTCCTGTTATCACATTTTACAGTCACAAGGGAGGTGTTGGCAGAACCACAGCAATGGCTTCATACGCATTGCATTTGGCAAAATTAGAAAAGAACGTTGCCATTATTGATTGTGATTTAGAAGCACCTGGTTATCTCAATTTCTTTAATCTATCAGAAAACGATGAACACGAAGAACTAAAAGAAGGGAAAAAAAATGGTCTTGTTGAGTTTTTGTGCGACTCCCAATTTTTGGGAAAAAATATCAAAATAGAAGATTACATATTAAATGTCGGAGCACGAAATCGAAACAGCAACTATCATCCAGCATTAGACCGCATTTGGCTCATCCCGGCAGGAAATCTTAACGAAGGTGTTACAGAAGATAACGCTTTAGAAAGTCCAAATAGACAAGACTATATAGAAGGTTTGGCTAAATTGAATTTAGGCAACACCCAAAATGTCATCAAAAGTTTCAACACGCTATTTGAACATTTAAAAACCTTAAATGTCGATGCTATTCTAATTGATTCCAGAACAGGATTTAATGACATCTTCGGAACTGCAACATTACATTTATCTTCATGCGTTGTAGGATTCTTTGGATTAAGCAGACAAAACGAACCGGGCTTAATAAATCTTTTAGCCAAACATGTTCAAAACGAAAATTTATTCAAACTAATCCTAGCATATTCAATTTTACCAAAAAATTACAAAGAAGACAACATTTTAATGGAAGCCTATAATCGAATGGAAACTTTCATTATGAATGTTTATGACCAAAAAAATGCCCCGACAAGAATTCCAATTCATCGAAATGACGATTTAGAAAGAATTGGGATAGGCGATCTAGCCGCAGATAAAAAATTCATTGATATGAACACATCAACAGATAGGAACATTCAATTTTCTGACTATACTCAGCTTTTTAATGAGATAGACAGAAATTGTTTCCCAGAAGGTCTGCTAAGCAGTATATTTGGTCTAATGGCTGATAATCTTAAATCAAACAAAGACAATAGGTACAATTCATATGATTTAAGAAACATAATCCTTCAACATTTAAAAAAAGTTTTAGACGAGTCTATAAATAGTGCAGAAGAAGACCGCATAAATGAAAATACTTTTTTCTATAGACAATGCATGAACGATTTATTTGACAAAGATAAGTTCATTATTTGCGGACGCAAGGGAACAGGCAAAACACATTTGTGCAAATCTCTCCAAAATCAGCAAATATCAAATAAAATTAAGAGTAACTCTCGACAGAAAGACAATGCTGAATTTATTTATGCCAATGCTTTGCCCGATAATAAGGATCAGGAAGTTGCGCTTTCCATAATAATTAGGTCAGCCTTCAACAAAGACGTTGATTATCTAAATCTTTGGAGAATATATACATGGAGCAAACTATTTCTTGATAACGGTAACGAAAGTCTCTCCGAGATCCGATCCGTTGTAAAGCAACAAAGTCCATTAGCCAATAAATATTCCTCTATTAATGGAGAATTAGATACTTTAGAATTTATGGAACTCGTAAATGATATAGACAGTCTTCTACACATTGTGGAAGACTTATATAGATTTGACGAGGAACTAGCCAAAAACAACAAAAAATTACTTATTCTCTACGACAAACTAGACTTGTATATTCGGCCCTCCTATTGGGAAAAAGCAATATCGTCCCTATTTGAATATTGGACTCATGCAGGATCAAATCTCCATAATATCGCTCCAAAAATATTCATTCGCACAGATTTATTTTGGCAATCAATACAAGGGTCCATTACAGAACTATCTCCGAACAACATCATCAGCACAGAATGGACCATTGAAGAAATTTTTGGTTATTTATTTAAGCTTATTTTTTCAGACCAAAGAGCCAGCTCGGCTTATTGGGATATAGCAAAAAATTTCGGCATAGATCCGCAATACATAGCAGATACTGAAAAAGCTTTTAAAACAAACAACAATCAACTCAAGGTTCTTTCACAAGCAGAAATGGAACCTCTTTTACAAGTTTTCTTTGGTAAAGACACTCAAGGTCTGGGAAAGCCCTGGGACTACTTCAAAAAAGAATTATCAAATGCAGACTACACAACCAACTTACAACTATTCATCAATATTTTATACCACAATGCTATAGACAAATCTTTAGCAATAGCAAAATCAAATATAACCGAAATAATAAGTCCAGCGATTTATACATCAACAGAGGTTAGAGCTTATGCTGCAAAAATGTTATTTGAAAAGCTTGCCGAAGACCAATTCTGTAAGAACCTAGCAAATTTTCAACATGCAGTATTCTTTGCAGATAACGGATTATACCGCTATAAATCATTAGATACAAATAAATTCGATAATTTGATAAATACAGTTTGTGAACAGAACAAATTTTTAGATTTCGGAAGTACTAAAGAAAATTTGATAAACGCCATATTTAGCAATGGCATTATGACCATCAATAATACTACAAAAGGTGATATTTTCGTATTCGCTCCATTATATTGGTACCCATGGGGACTTCAAGAAGTCAGTTTTGAAAGCAAGAACAAAACTATCAAGAAGAATGATGAGTATTTTGAGTATAAAGATGAGTTAGCTAGCAATAATGCAGATGCAGCAAAAAAAGCCATTATTGCCAGCAATGCTGCATTAATGGCTTTGGGACTCGGCAGTATATTCGGTGGACCAGTCGTTGCATCAGTCGCTTCTGCTGCAGTTATAGCGACAAGTATCGCAAAAATGATATCCAAGATAAATAGCAAAAAATAAATTATTCCAAGTTCATCTTTAAAGAACTAAGTCTTTTTAGAATTACCTAAAGAGATTCTAAAATTTCAGCAATTTTCTAGGGATAAACAACTTCGGCAGGCGCATCCAAAACCGGGGCGAAAGCGAAATCACCTTCGGAATCAGGCGGAGCGCCTTGAGCTTGCTTTGGGCAGCAACGGCAGAAAACCAGTTTGCCTTCCAGCAGCGGACCGCTTTTTTATACAACGGGTGCTTGCTGTAGTTTTCCGCCAAGATACGCAAAATTTCGCTAAAAATGCGGTTATTGTCCACATGCAGATTGTCGCCGTGTTCCCGGTAATAGCAGCACACAAAATCCTTTGAAACCGGTTGCGGGCCATAGTGGTAAAGAATGCTCAGATAAAGCGGATAATCTTCAAAATAATACCGCTTATCGTAACCGCCGATAGCAAGAATCTTCTCGCGATCAAACATTTCAGCACAGCCATGCAATGCCTTCTGCCCCAGGAAGGATTCTTCAAAAGAAATCTGAGGGACACTCCGCAGGTAGCGAACGTCCATTTCGGAGCCAATCTTATCGCCTTCGTATAGCGAAACAATCTGCCCAAAACACGATGCGGCTTCCGGGTGCGCATCTAGAAAATCGCTCTGCTTTTTAAGGCGATCCGGTGGCATGATGTCATCAGAAGAAAACGAACAGACATAGCGGCCACGCGCAAGAGCAAGAGCTTCTATAAGCGTCGGTACAACGCCCTTATTCGGTCGATGGATGTACGTAAATTTCAGTTCGTCGGCCAGACGCTTTAGAATTTCTGGGGTACGGTCCTTGCTTCCATCGTCAATGACAATCAGCTCAAAGTCAACTCCAGTCTGTTCCATCACGGAACGCACAGCAGCTTCGACATACAGCTCATGGTTATAGCTAGGCAAGATTACAGAAACTTTTGGAGTCATTTTTCACCCCACTTTAAGCGGCTGACGAGAACAAATGAAGCAACAAGCGTAAGGAAATTTTCAAGAGCATACGCCATCATCGGGCCATTAAACTCATAAAGTTTTACAAAAGCATAAGTCGATAGCGCCAAGACAAGTTCCGAACAAATTTCAAGCGTCAGGAATTTCTTTGTTTCACGGCGCACAATCAGCACAAGCCCAAGCGCCCAACCGCCCACGCGGAAAAAGTCGCCAAGTAGCTGTACCGGGAGATAATCGGCGGCCCCCGCATACGATGAAGAAAGCATCACCGCAACAAGGAGCGAACGGCCAAAGTAAAGAATCAATACAGCCACTAGCGCAAGCAACATCGTCTTAAGGAATATCGGGCGGAACATTCCCCAGAATTCCGATTTCGTCATTTTCGCAGAGACTCGTGGCAAGATTATAACGCCGAGGATGGCCGAGAAAAACGCCGTCAAGAAATCCGATATTTTCCAGATTCCCTGCCAAATGCCGGCAGCATCCCACCCTAGATTATCGCCAACAGTCTGTCGCATAAACGTGAGCACCACAGGCGACAAGAGCATAGGGACAATTCCCATCAACGCATACGAGAGCCACGGCGCACGGATGTCAAGCGCGCTCTTGCGGATTTCACGCAGGCTAAAGCCAGCACGTGACGCTATTTGCGCCGCAAAAATTCCTGCAACTACAGACTGCGTTGCCACAATCGAAAGTACGCTCAGGCGCCCCGAATAAAGGAAAAACGCGACCCACAGCATTTGCCATAGCGAAGACACCATGTTGATGAGTGCCCAACGGCGGTAATGCCCAAGCCCGTTCATCACGGATGCAGTAATCGTAATGATGTTTGTCGCAAAGACGCCCGGCAAGGCAAAGATAATCGCCGCCTGCACAAGACGCGGGTGGATGCCCGGGAAAAACGATTCGAGCGGGACCGTAAAGCAGAGAACGAGAGCTACGGCAAACGTGGCAATGCTTGCAAAAGTGGTCAAGCGAAAACCGCCACGCCACACACCCTTCAGTTGTTCCAAGTTGTCCTTATTCTGAGCACTAAGGCTCACCCAGCCATTCTGGAGCGCAAGCGAAGACGTTGCCTGTCCCATTGTCATAAAGTTCATGAACTGACCAACGCACGCAAAAGCACTCGGCGGCAAGAACATGGCCAGAAGCTTATTCACCACAAAAACACGTAAGGCGTTGAGGAACGTCACCATTCCAGAACCCATAAACGCCTTCCAAAAATTCACAGGCTGAGGATTTGTCTTATTTTCCCTAGAACTCATTAATGGCTCCAATCACTTCGGAGACTTCGTCGTCGGTCATCACGGGACTCATGGGAATGCTGAGTATCGTCTTTGCCATCGCTTCTGCAATCGGGTACTCACCGCTAAATTCGTGGGCATAAGCCTCTTGCAAATGCGGCGGAATCGGATAATGAATAAGCGTCCCTATTCCGTGGGCAGTCAAGAACTTCTGCATTTCGTCGCGAGCTTCTTCGCTCTTTAAGCGAATTACAAACACATGGTAAACATGTTCCGAAGGCGTTGCAGGAAGTTCGGGCAGAATGACTTTGTCATTTTTAATATCACGGCAATAGCGAGCTGCAATTTCCCGGCGTCGATCATTGCATTCATCCAAATGCGGAAGCTTTGCAAGCAAAAGAGCCGCCTGCATTTCGTCCAGGCGAGAGTTCACGCCCTTGTACATGTTCACATATTTTTGTTCGGAGCCATAATTGCCCAGGGAACGGACGGCATTTGCAATATCCGTATCGTTCGTCAGGACCATTCCCGCATCGCCAAGCGCCCCCAGATTCTTTGTCGGGTAAAAGCTGTAAGCGGCAGCCGAGCCAAATGAACCTGCACAACGACCATCGCCAAGTCGCGCCCCATGAGCTTGCGCACTGTCTTCAAACAGCAGCAAGCCATGTTCATTGGCAAACTCGCATATTTCATCCATCGCACAGAGGCGCCCGTACAAATGAACTACAAGAATTCCACGAGTGCGCGCCCCACAGGCATCCTTCAAGCGTTTCGGATCCATGTCATAGCTATTTTCGGCAGGTTCCACAAGCACCGGCTTGAGCCCAACAGCGCTAACAGCAAGGACGGTCGCGATATACGTATTCGACGGTACCAGGATTTCGTCGCCAGCCCTAAGCCTTCCAAGTTCCATCGAAGCACGCAACATGAGCGTAAGCGCATCAAGCCCATTCCCCACGCCCACTGCGTATTTCACACCACAATATTCGGCAAAAGCTCGTTCAAATTGTTCGCCATAATGTCCACGAATGTACCAGCCCGACTCCACGACGGAACTCGCGGCCTCCTTCAAGGATTCCATGTACGGGGCGTTTAAAAGCTTGAGGTCGAGAAAGGGAACTTTTGCCATATTGTTTTCACTGAATAATCTTTTGTCCTAATATAAAAAAATCGGCTCCGATAAAGGAACCGATTACTGAGCTACGAAGGGCTCGAACCTTCGACCCACGCCTTAAAAGGGCGTTGCTCTACCAACTGAGCTAGTAGCCCGAGCACGAGCAAATATATAAAAACTTTTTTGTATTGTAAAGGTATTATAATGGGCAATAAACAAAAAAAATAGCCCATTCTGCGAATTTTTAACAATGCGCTCGCTTGACTTTTTATAAATTTATGCCATGGATTTATTGAAAAAACTATCAGCAATTGCGGCACTCGCTATCGCATGTCCGGCATCAGATTTTGGCTATTTTTCTCAGCACGATGCAGGGCAAGAAGTTTTTTCGTTCCTCTCGACTTTTGACAGTCCCCGTAATGCGGCGCTTGAGAAATCAGCATCGGCACTCCCCACAACGGACCCGACTGTAGTGCAGCTGAACCCGGCTGCGATCCTCATGCCCGAAGGCAAAAAGCGCGTGGCCGAAGCGCACTGGCAAACAGGCGAATTCGCCGACAACCAGGGAACGCTCTCGTACACAACGCAATTTGAAAAGTTTATCCTGCAGTTCTCGTACAACTGGATTTCGTACGGAACGATTACTGGCTACGATGAATACGGTGATGAAAACGGCAGCGAATACAAGCCGTTCAGCCAGCTTGCAACTTTATCCGTGGCGTACCCGATGAAGCACATCCGCGTGGGTGCAACGATCAAGTTTGCATCGGACAAGCTCACCGGAGACAACGAAGACCAGACCGCAATGGCAGCAGCATTTGACTGGGGCCTGACCTGGGTTTCCGATTCCAAGAATTACGGATTTTCGTTTGTCGCAAGAGACTTCGGTGCCATGCTCCGCGGTTACGTCAAGGAAGACGCAGACGACACCTACCCCTTGTCGCAAACATTTGCAATCAGCGGATTTATGAAACCCCGTAGCGTACCGCGTTTGACGTTGTTTGCAGAGACCGACTTTCCTCGTTATGCAGAACCGGACTTGAACCTCGGTGCGGAATACGCGCTCGGTGAATTTTTCCGCATCCGCGCTGGCTTTACGCGCACATGGCTTGACATCACCCGCGATATCAAGGAACTGGCCAATTCGTCCAGCAGACCGGACGAGACCAATGAAGCCCGCATTTTCAGCCTCGGCCTTGGTTACGCCTCGGACCTGTTCGCCGTGGACTACGCTTTTTCTTACTTAGCCCAGAGCTTAGGCTTCGAACACAGGCTCGGCCTCCGCGTGGAATTCTAAGCATTATCGAGACTTACGATGCGACAGTTTGACGTTTTTGTTTTCAACGAAAACTACGACGAGACGCAAGGCAACCTCCCCCAACCGCCATTCACGGATCCAGAACTCGGCTGGTTTTTCACTCGCGACTGGAACAAGCATCTCGATGAAATTGAAGGGGAATGGGTAGTTTTCGCGCACCCGAGCATCAAGATTGACCGCAACTTTTTGAACAACGTTGCTGAGGTCACAGACTCCTTCCCGATGGTTGATGCTTTTGCTCCACGCATCCGTACAAACAATGGAAAATTTTTAGGCGGCTACCTGTTAAGACCGTCATCCAAGGGTTCTGGTTTTATTGAAATTGACGAGAACGCACCGTTGCGTTACGTCGCCGCGCCGCACCCTTATTTGGGGATTTTCTCAAGGCGCATTATCCAGCGTACCGGCGGGTTCGACACAACACTCCCGGAAAATGCAAGGCTTGCAGACTTTACCCTCCGCATGATGCATGCAGGCGGCAAGATGTTCTCCGTGCCGTATCTCGTAGCTCAAGCAACAGGCGACGGAGCCGAGGCAGTCACAGGAAACAATCGCAAAGAAAATGCGCACAATCTCGCAGAAATGCGCGCGGGAATGCGCGACCTCAAGTCAATCGCTATTATCTTGTCTAAAGCATTCGGTGCAGAAGCATCCACGCCATTTGCACTCCACCACCCAAGCGTCATCCCGACACTTCTCCGCAACCGCAAACAGCGCAAAAAAAAGCGCAAAGCGGCAACACTCCTTTCCAAGCTCAAAGCGGATTTTTTGAAAGAAGTGACTGCAAAATAAGCGGAAAGATCCAAAAATGTCAAAAAAATCCAAAATCTGAATCCAAAGCCATCATTACATGCAAAAAAAGGACCCCGCCGAGTGGCGAGGTCCAAAAGCTTTTTTAGCGGAGGTGTGGGAAACAATTTGCTTTTAAGCGGTTACGCCCACACCACTAACACTAGTTAAACTTTAATTAGCCCTTGTAGTTGGTGATAACGCGAGCCATTTCGCAAACCTTGTTGCTGTAGCCCCATTCGTTATCGTACCAAGAGCAAACCTTCACGAAGGTCGGGTCGAGCTGGATGCCGGCCTTAGCGTCGAAGATAGAAGTGCAGGAGTTGTTGCGGAAGTCGGTAGAAACAACAGCGTCTTCGGTGTAGCCGAGGATGCCCTTGAGTTCGCCTTCAGAAGCTTCCTTCATAGCAGCGCAAATTGCTGCGTATGCTGCGTCCTTGTCAGCAGCCGGAGCGTTCTTGAGTTCAGCAGTGAGGTCAACGAAGGAAACGTCGGAAGTCGGCACGCGGAGAGACATACCAGTGAGCTTGCCGTTGAGTTCCGGAAGAACCTTACCCACAGCCTTAGCAGCACCCGTAGAAGACGGGATGATGTTTTCGAGGATGCCACGGCCACCGCGCCAGTCCTTCTTGGACGGGCCGTCAACGGTCTTCTGAGTAGCAGTTGCAGCGTGAACGGTGGTCATGAGGCCACGGACGATGCCGAACTTTTCGTTGAGGACCTTGGAGATCGGAGCGAGGCAGTTGGTGGTGCAGGAAGCGTTGGAGATGATCTTCTGACCAGCATAGGTCTTGTCGTTCACGCCGTACACAAACATCGGAGTGGAGTCCTTAGACGGAGCAGACATGATGACCTTCTTAGCACCAGCCTTGAGGTGGGCTTCAGCAAGTTCTGCAGTGAGGAAGAAACCAGTGGATTCAACAACGACGTCTACATCGAGAGCGCCCCAAGTGATGTTGGTCGGATCCTTTTCAGCGAAGATCTGGATCTTGTTGCCGTCAACAATGAGGAAGTTGCCTTCGACCTTGATGTCGTGGTTGAACTGACCGTGGACGGAGTCATACTTGAGCATGTATGCGAGGTAGTCAGCGTCAAGAAGGTCGTTGATACCGACAACAGTGATGTCCTTGGAGAAGTTTTCCACAGCAGCGCGGAAGACCATACGGCCGATACGACCGAAACCATTAATACCGAGTTTGAGAGCCATTATTGGATCCTTTTTTTATTGTTGAAATTGCTACCCGCCTACACGGCGGAGCTTTGCTGGCAGGAAAGATACAAAAAATCAGGATATTTGTGTAGTAATAATCTCAAAAAAAGAGAGTAAAACGACCAAAGACCGCCATATGAGGTCTTACCACGTCTACCCCGCTATTTTTCCAAGACTTCAAGGACTAACTTTTCGAGCATTTCGAAGCTCGGGGCGCCGCTCCAGACGCGCTTGATGTAACCGTTTGAATCAAGGAGCATGAGCGTCGGAACAGCGTGAATCCCGTAACGGCGCCAGAGTCCCTGGTCCGCATCGCGGTAAAGCGGATACGGGGAGGCATGCTGTTTCTTGTAGAACGCAAGGAGCGGCTTGGTCTGTTCAGATGAAATGCCGATGACTTCGAGTCCCTGGCTAGAATACTTGTTGTAGATTTTTTCAAGCACGGGGAGCGTCTGGCGGCAAGGCCCGCACCAGGTCGCCCAGAAGTCGAGAAGAGTCGCCTTCGGAGCATCCTTTCTCTTTTCGCCGTTCTTGTAGAAGTTCTTGCCGAATTCAGCCATCTTGCTTCCTATGGCAGACCCGGTGAGGCTAGAAATGTCGTCCGGGCGTTCAGTCAGCGTTACCGTCAGCGGAATACGCTTGCCATCGCGGAAGATTTCAATCGCCACCTTAGAACCCACTTTTGCAGTTTTCAAAACATCCTGCATCTGAGCGACATTCACCAAGTCCTTGCCACCAAAACCGATAACAAGGTCGCCAGAAACGACACCAGCCGCCAAGCAACCCGATTCAGGATGCACGCCAGAAACGCGGAGCGCTAAGTGATTTTGATAGAGATCCTTTTTATAAATAAGTCCAAGCCACGGCCCCGCAAATGCGGAAACCGAGAAAAGCGAAAGAATACAAATGGCACGAATGATTTTCGACATTTAATCCACCCTATATATAATTGCTATTTAAAACAGATAAAAACCGATATTCAAAGCCGCTGAAAAATGGGCTTCGCGGCTGAAGATGTCATCGCTTTTATCCACCAACGCCTTGCCCATGATGTAGCTTGCATCCAGTTCTATACGGCACAAAAAGCTCGTATTCTTGAAAAAAGTGATATCACGGCCATAGCCAAGCGTCGCGCGCGGCTGGAAATAGTTCTTGCCGTAACGGTCAAAAGAAATCATCGAAAAGCCGAGGCGAACAAAGTCATCTTCGCGAGTTCCGCGGAAAAAGAATCGCCAATCCGTGCCGACTTCAAAGTAATCGCCCGAGAACAGGAACGCCGCAAAAAGATCCGCCGAATGGTGCTTATGGAAACGGTGTTCGCTGCTCAGCAAAATTCCCGGATGCACGGAACTCAGATAATAGACAAGTTGCAGTTCGCCACCAAACGAGAGCGCCGAAAGAGAATCTGATGCCGGTGCATCTTCGTAGGGTTGCTCGATAAAGTATCCAGCGAATGACTGGACACAGCTGAGCAAAAGCGCTACGAGGAATATTTTAACACACCGGACCATCAGCGTTCATTAGCCCTTCGGATTCTTGGCATCGTAATCGGCGAGAGACTTGAAACCGTCTTTTGAGAGCGCTTCTTCAAGTTCCTTACGCATCGCATGGGCAGCCATCCAGCGGAAAGCCACCACAGAATAGCACTGCACCGCATCGACACCGAGCTTGATGAGGTCATAAATCTTGTAGCCGTGGTCAATGCCACCACAAGCAATCACGCTCATCTGCGGGTAATGTTCACGAATAAACTTGACATTGCGCACTGTATTTTCGTAAAGCGGGCGGCCAGACATGCCACCGCGATCATTATCAGCACGGAGCGGAGTCAAATCGTCGTACTTCACATGAACTGGGAGGTCCGTAACTTTCTTTGTCGGGTACGTGTTACCCATGACAACACCGTTCACGCCCACCTTCACCAACATATCCATGATGGTTGCCGTGTGATTTTCGGGCATATCCGGGCTGAGTTTTGCATAAATGGCCTTGCGGACCGGCTGTTTATTGCGATAATCCGTGATGGCGGTAAAGATTTTGTTGACAAGCGTCATGTCCAAATCGAGGCGATTCTCCCCCGTATTCGGGCAGCTCAGGTTGATTTCGACGTAGTCCGCCACGCGGTAAGCGATGGAGAAACTTTCGACGATGTCCTGAAGCTTTTCGTTTTCATCCGTGAGACCCGGCGTTTCGGCAACAGAGATGCCCACGCACATTTGAACCCTGTGAGCTGCGGTAATCTGGGTATCCACGCGACGGGTCACTGCGTCGACGCCATCGTTGTTGAGACCCATGCTATTATGAATTGCACGGTCATTCTCGATAAAACCGATACGCGGTCTGTGCGTGTTCCCTTCGCGGACGTGGCGGGTTGCAGTCCCGACAGAGATGCCTCCAAAGCCCATGTTGGCAAAATCGCAAATGCGTTTCGCCGTCTTGTTTGCACCAGCCGCGAGCATAATCGGGCAACCAAAATGGAGCGGATTTGAGCCATCCGCAAACGTCACCACGCGATTCAGAGTCTTGCTCAAGTCCGGGCGACCACCCATGAACGGTATAATCGGGGCAAAGCGAGCCACATGCTTCAGGGAATCATGGCGAAATTCTGGATTATTGTGGAAAATACGGCGAATAAGTGCCAAAATGCGGTCACTCACGCGCATATAGTATTCGTGGTTGATGCAATTATTGTTCATGAGTAGTAAAATAGAAAAATCTGATACCAAAGACAGCCTAGCAAGACTTATAGAACCAACAAACCACCTATTGCCATGCCATGAAAAATTTTATAATTCTTACTAGACAAGAGAGTAAATTATGCAAAATCAAATCAAAAAAGATATTCACGAAAACATGCCGCGCTATATCGACATGCTTTCGAGCCTGGTAGCCATTCCATCCATCAGTTTTGACAATTTTGACCAAAAGTACGTTTTGGATAGCGCGAACGCCGTCAAGGCGATGTTTGAAAAAGCGGGACTCACGAACATCCAGTTTTTGATGCCGCCGAGCGGGCGCCCGAGCGTTTATGCAGAAAGCCTCACCAGCCCGGACAAGCCGACCATCCTTTTGTACGCGCATCACGACGTGCAGCCGCCCATGCGAGAAGCTTTGTGGGACACGCCGCCGTTTACCGCTACGCAGAAAGGCGACCGCCTCTTTGGACGAGGCACCGCTGATGACAAGGCTGGCATCATCACGCATCTCGCAGCCCTCGAACAGGTCCGCCGCGAGCTCAAGGGCAACGGTCCGAACCTCAAGTTTATCATTGAAGGTGAAGAAGAATCCGGGAGCGCAGGCTTCGAAAGGATTCTCACGGAACATGCAGAACTCTTGAAGAGCGACGCCGTCATTATTGCAGACCTCGGGAACTTCGCAAAGGGAACGCCGTCCATCACGACGACGCTCCGCGGCATGAGCGCCATCAACGTGACGCTCCGCGCGACAAAGGCCCCACTCCATTCCGGCTCATGGTCTGGCCCGATTCCCGACCCCGCCCAGGCTCTTTGCCGCATGATTGCAAGCCTCACCGACAAGGACGGCAAGATTCTCATCCCGCATTACGAAGACGACATTATCCCGCCGACCAAGGAAGAGCTTGAATCTTACAAGTCGCTCGGCATGACTGAAGAAATTTTCCGCAACGACGGCGGCGTTCTCGAGCAAGTGAAGTTGAACGTGCCGGAAGACGAAATTCTGCTCTCGCTGTGGCGCCGCCCGAGCATCATCGTGAGCACGATTGAATCCGGCTCCCGCGTGAACGCCGGCAATGTGCTGCAAGATAGCGCCTATGCCCGAATCGGCATCCGCCTTGCACCCGGCATGGACGCCGTGAGATGCACCGACATGCTCGCCGACTTCCTCAAGGCCCAAGTTCCAAACAACATGGAAATCACCATTGACAAGGAAGACGGTGCCAATCCATTCACGACCGACACGAACCACCCGTTCTTCAAGAAAATGAGCGAAGCCATGGCGGACGCTTACGCCTCCCCCACCAAGTTCATTGGATGCGGCGCAAGCATCCCAGGCGCAGAACTTTTCCGCAACACGCTCGGTAACGTCCCGATTTTGCTCACGGGTCTCGAAGACCCGGAATGCAACGCCCATGGCGAAAACGAAAGCCTTTACCTGCCCGATTTCGAAAGCGGCATCGTTGCAGAAGCGCTTTTCTTTGCATCCATTTCGTAAGGAGGATCTATGAAACGTAAAAGACTCGTCGTACTGACAGGCGCTGGAATCAGCGCGGAATCTGGCCTCCGCACATTCCGCGGAAACGACGGCATGTGGGAACACGAAAACATCGAAGATGTCTGCACACCGGACGCCCTTCGCCGTGACCCGAAGCGCGTCAAGGACTTTTACAACTTCTTGCGAAAGGGCCTCCCCGAGCACGCTCCGAATGCGGCACACATCGCGCTTGCGAAGCTCGAAGAGCGCCTCGGCGACGAATTCTTGCTGGTGACGCAGAATGTCGACGACCTCCACGAACGTGGAGGAAGCAAGCGCGTTTTGCACATGCACGGCGACTTGATGAAACTCCGTTGCACTAAAAACGAGCACGAATTTGAATTCACGGGTGAAGAAACTTTGGACACAAAATGCCCGATTTGCGGAAGCCCCGTGCGCCCGGACATCGTGTTCTTTGGCGAAACGCCGTTGTACATGGACGAGATTCAAGAAGCTCTGATGAATTGCGACGAATTCGCCTACATCGGCACTAGCAGCGTCGTGTATCCGGCAGCAGGGTTCAAGAGCTTTGCGAAATCCTACGGAGCAAAAGTCACTTGCTTAAATCTTGAAGCACCCTATGGCGACCCGTACACGGACGTCGTCATTCAAGGAAAAGCGACCGAAGTCGTTCCCAAGTGGTGCGAAGAATTCAAATAGAATTGCGCTCGAAATGCACGAAAAATGCGCGGGACAACCCGCGCACTTTTTATTTCTTTTCTGGTGTTTTTGTTTCCGGAGTATCGTCCTTGATCAAGCGCACATACGATTGCGAGTGAGTGCTGAACGTTACTCGCCCAGGGAAAATTTCAAAGCAGAACTTGTCTTCGGAGGTCCAGAAATGACTAAAGAAGTTGTTGCTGATACCTGTGCTACATTTGACCGGAGTCGCTTCAAATCCCAAGTTATCGGTCGGGGTCACATTACACTTTTCCCAGCCCTTGCGAGACATGAGCACGCTCGACGGGTCACCAAGCCCTAAACCAGCAGCAGTCTTGATCAATGTTTCAAAGTCCTTTTTGCTCGGAACGCGCCAGCCCCTTACGGCACAATACTTGTTCACCGAGCTCCATTCGTACAGGCCCTCGCCCGTATAGCCCACGCACTTGTACTTCAAGGGTTCCTTCATCCACACTTGATCGCCAATCCTTACGGTCTTGTAGACCTGACCATCGCGAGGGTCGACAAACTGTGATTCAAAAAGATTCGGGGAAAGCGAAAACCTTTTTTGCCAAATGTATTCCTGCAAGATATCGAGCATTTGCGCGCACGGTTCAAAAGAGAGTCCCAAATCCACACAAAGTCGTCTTTGGCAAGCCTCCAAAACTTCTTGCTGTTCGCCATCCGAAAAACTTCTGACCTCATACATGCTTGACGGAATTTGCTTTAAGACAAGCAGGAACAAACGGTCCTTAGCATCTGCAAATTCGGGAGCATTCAAATCACGCAGTTCTTTTTCCAAAGTTGATTCGTTTGCGAAAATAGAATCACCGACTTTTTGAACAAGAGCTTCACACAATGCATTGACATCTTTTTGCGCCACCTTGACCGGAGGGCGAACCAATTTTGCACCGCAGAACGGGCAATTTTCCATTTTATCGATTAAAGCATCAAAATCTTTTAGATTTTTATGACACTCTTTACAGAACATAACGTTCTCCCCAATAATATTATCGAGCTTTCAACATCCATAGGGAGCCTCTAAAAAATTTAGCGGCAACCTTTGATGATAATATTAAAAAACAAGAATGAAAGGGATGTAAAACTTATGCAAAAAACGATTGCAAGGATTAATTACTTGGCACAAAAGCAATAGGCGAAATGATTCGCTTCGGCAATTTTCGTCGGGAGTTCGGCGGAAAGACATTTTTCGCGAACTTCGGCAGAAGCCTGTGCGCATTTACAGCAGCGATCGGCAAAGCGGCAACCCTTGGCAAAATCCTTTGGATGCGGCACAGCCCCCGGAATGGACGCGAGCGTGCGCAAGTCGCTATGGCTTTCGGGAATCGCAGCAAGGAGGCCTTGCGTGTACGGGTGCATCGGATGGTTGATGACTTCGCGAACGGGGCCTTCTTCGACAATGCGGCCGGCATACATCACAGCAACGCGGTGTGCGTACTGCGAAACAATTCCCATGTTGTGCGTTATGAGGAGAACTGCTGTTCCCGTTTTCTCGGCCATTTCCTTGAGCACAGCAAGAACTTGAGCTTGCACAGTCACATCCAAAGCAGTTGTCGGTTCATCGGCGATGATCAATTTTGGCTTTGGCAAAAGCGCCATCACGATGCAGACGCGTTGGAGCATACCGCCTGAAAGTTCGTGCGAATACGAATTCAAAACGCGGTCAGGGTCGTTGAAACCAGCCAAACGGAGTTGCTCGCGGATTAAGTCCAACGGCGAGTTGACTGGATCCCCTCCGCTTCGCTCCGAGGATGACGAACTGCCACGAGATGGCGCGGAATCTTGTTTGGACTGCGTATTTTTCGAGACTGCGCCGAACTTGAAAACTTCGAGAAGTTGCTTTTTGATAGTAACAACAGGGTTCAACGCTTGCATCGGTTCCTGGAAAATGCAAGCAATTTCGGAACCGCGGACAGATTGCAAGTCTTTGAGCGGAAGTGTCGCTAGGTCACGAGAATTCGCATTGCCATCGTCAGCATCGCGCGAATCTTGAGCCTGCGCATCATTCGCCCCCACATCGAACAAAATCTCGCCGTTCACAATCTTTGCGCTTGGCCACGGCAACAAGCGCAAAATACTCATCGCAGTCACGCTCTTTCCGCAACCGGACTCGCCCACCAACGCAAAGAATTCGCCCGGGAAAATGTCAAACGAGACGCGGTCCGTCACTTGCAACGGTTTCCTGCCGTCACGCGAGTTACCGTTCTTGTCGAACCCGAACGCCACCGAAACTTCTTTTACACGCAAAACGGGGACTTTACTGGATCCTTCAACTTCGCTCAGGATGACGCGTTCCTCTCGTCTCTCGTCTCTCGTCTCTCGTCTAAACATATCTATCTCCCGACTTCGGGTCCATAGCATCTCGCACGCCTTCGCCGACAAACGTCGTAAGGAGGAGCGTCACAAACAACGCAACAACAGTGCTCACGGAAATCCACGGAGCGTAGAGGTTGTTGAGTCCCTGGCTCATGAGTTCGCCCCAGCTCGGCGTCGGTGGCTGGAGTCCAAAGCCCAAGAAGTCGAGCGACGTGAGGCTCCCAATTCCACCAATGAGCGTGAACGGGAAAAGCGTCACCACGGGAGTCATTGCGTTCGGCAAGATTTCCTTGAAAAAGATATGGCGATGCCCGAGTCCAAGCACCTTCGCAGACATCACGTAAGTCATGCTGCGGAGCTTCAGGAATTCCGCACGCATGTAATAGCTGAGCGAAAGCCAGTTAAACGCCGCCATAATCAAAATCAAAAGCCAGAAACTGCGGCCGTAAATACTGCCAATGAGAATCACCACGTAAAGCATCGGGAGCGACGACCAGATTTCAATCATACGCTGCATGCCCGTATCCCAGAACTTCCCGAGATAGCCCTGAATACCGCCAATGACAATGCCGAGGAACGTACCAAGCACGGTCAAGAGCAAGCTAAAGCTGATGCAAATGCGGAACCCGTGAATCAAGCGCGAAAGAACATCGCGCCCATTGCTATCGGTCCCGAGCCAGTGCTTTGCGCTCGGCGCAAATGGAGGGGTTCCCTCCTCGCTCAGATCCGCCTTCAGCGGATCGTGCGGCACTGGCGGCATGAACGTCCACATCTCGGGGCAGCCTCCAGCACGCGGGAATCCGTCTTCTTCATCCTGCTTACATTCTTCGACATCTGCAAAAAGCTTTGCGTAATCCTGCTCCGTCTTGTATTCGCCGCCAAAGTCCGCTTCGCTGTAACGCGCAAACGCCGGAAAATAGCTCTTGCCGTTGTAACGCAAATAGAACGGCTCGTCATTTACCGTCCACGGGCTCGTGAGCGAAAGCAAGTACGCCACAACCAGAATCACAAGCGACCAAAAGGCGCGCTTGTTCTTGCGGAAGCGCTTTAAGCGATTCAAAGTTTCTGTCGAAAGTCTAAGTTTCATAGATTAAACAAGGCTCGGCGCATTTTCGCATTTTCGCGGCAGTTCCAACAACCATTAAATACTCGACTCGATAAATTCCTTGCGGAACGTTCCGTTACCAAGCAAAATATCAATCGGCAGCTTGTGGAACTCGTACTCGTACGGAGGCTGTTTCCACGCAAAATCCTTCGGGTATTCGTTGAAGATGTACTGCAACAGCTTCACCGCCATCTCAAAACTGCGGAACTTGTTACGGTCCGTCACGTGAATCTGCGCACCGCCACAAATCTGCCCCGCACCCTTGTGGAACGTCGGCTGGAAGTAGTTTTCGCGGAAATACACGCCCGGAAGCTTAAGCCCGTTCATGTACTTGCAAAGCTTGACCGCATCGATAAACGGCGCACCAAAAATTTCGAACGGACGCGTCGTGCCACGGCCTTCGCTCACGTTGGTCGCCTCAAACAAACACATACCCGGATACACAATTGCAGTATCAAGCGTCGGCATGTTCGGGCTCGGCAAAATCCACGGGAGTCCCGTTTCATCGAACCACATGCGCTTATCGTAACCATCCATGTGCATCACGTAAAGTTCGCACTTCGGGAATCGTTCGGCCTTGAACTGTTCGGCAAGTTCACCAATCGTCTTGGCATGGCGCGTACGAATGCTATGAAGCCCAACAAAGCTCGTGTAATTGAGGTCGAGCACCGGGCCTTCTTCGTCCACGCAGTTAATCGGATTCGGGCGGTCCACCACGACCACCGGGATTCCCGCCTTCTCGCAAGCCTTCATGCAGAGGAAAAGCGTCCAGATGAACGTGTAGTAACGCGCCCCCACATCCTGCAAATCCACAAGCATAGCATCCACGTGCGAAAGCATTTCTGCCGTCGGTTCGCGATGTTCGCCGTAAAGGCTGTAAACCGGAATATGCAATTCCGGGTCTTCGTAGCCTTCCCATTCAATCATGTTGTCTTGCGTGTGTCCCTTGATGCCGTGCTGCGGGCCAAACAAAGCCGATAGCTTAAAGAGCTTGCCGTCCAAATCCTTGAGCAAGTCAAGCGTATAACTCAAATCGGCACAGACCGAAGCCGGATGGAGAACCGCACCCAGGCGCTTACCACGAAGTACCACCGGGAAACTTTTTTCAAAATGAGAAAGAGCTAACGTAACCATGTTTTTAAAGGTAGTAAAACCACCTTTAAACGCCAGCCGCTTCAAGCCGTTTCACATGGCAATATGCAAGTTCTTTTGTCCGCTCGTCACGCAAATGCAGGCTGGAGCCCTCGCAATAGCGCCAATACTTGCAAGTTTTGCAGTCACCAATTTTCGCCCAGCTGCGGTCGCGCATCACCTGATAGCGGTTCTGCCATACATCCCACAAGTCATCCTTGTAGATATTCCCTTGAATGTAATCCCCACGCAAGCTCGGGCATGCCGAAATGCTTCCATCGCACAGCACCGACGCAATATTGACGCCCGCCCAGCAAAAGAACGGATTATCGCGAACGGCCTTTTCGTAACTGCCGAGAAAACCTTCGCAATCGTAGTTCACATTCATGAGATTTTGCTTCTTGGCTTCACGAATAAATTCAAATACTTGACGAAATTCTTGATTCGTAAGCTGGAACAGCGGATTGTCTTTTGCACGGCCTTTCGCAAATACATTCGAAACACGCCAACGCTTGACGCCTAGATTTAAAAGCAAGTTATAAATCTTGGGCAATTCCTTAAGGTTCTTGCGATTCACGCAAGTCATCACGTCAAACGTAATGCCGTCCGTATGTGAGGCCATGTTGATGGCACGCACCGCACGTTCGAAGCTGTGCGCATTGCCGCGGAAATGGTTATGATTTTCTTCAAGGCCATCAAGGCTAATCGTCAACGCACGCAACCCTGCATTCATGAGTTTCGTATAACGTTCTGGATTTAAAGCCAGTCCATTCGTCACCATGCCCCAAGGGTATCCACGCGCTTTAATATCTTTGCCGATTTCTTCAAGATCGGCTCGCATTAAGGGTTCACCGCCAGTAATCACCACAATAAAATTGCTAGGATCGACATGTGGCGAAACGCCATCCAAAACTCGCATAAAATCTTCACGAGGCATGTCCGGAATCGCATCGGCAACACAATCGCTCCCGCAATGCAAGCAATGTAAATTGCAACGCAACGTACATTCCCAAAAGAGGTACGTCAGGGGATGATCCTTAATCTGGCTATGACGATAAAGGCGATGCGCTTCAAGCGCAAGAAACTTTTTAATACCGAGATGCATACGGAATCAATTCCGAGTTACTCATCATCTTTGCAAGAGCCTTCAAACGCGCAGGGCGGACCATAAAGAACAACGGTCTCATCAATGATAATGGTATTATAATTCGCTTGGAATTCAGCTTCGTTGTAGACCTTGCCATCACTGCATGTATAAACTTTATCCTTCACATAGACAACGCCATACTTGGCCGTAACTTCGGGCTTGAAAACAATTCCATATTTTGCAGTCACTTCTGTCGGATCGCGCGTTACAGGAACCTGTTCCTCATCAGCTGTAGATTCAACGCAGGTCACCCCATCGGTGCATTCATAAACATTGTCGTCTTTATGAGCCGTGCAGGTTTCCCTGTCCATATAAACACCGTACAAAGGCACGACCTCTATTTCGCCACTGGAGCTTTCAGCAATCGGAGAGGAACTAGAAGATTCAACGGAGCTAGACGATTCAGCAGACGAACTAGGCTGAACATCCGAAGAACTTGAAAACTGATTTTTGACCGTTGAGCTTGAACTCACCTTTTCTACGGACGAACTTGAATTTTGTCCATTAGTTGTACTTGAACTGGAATCCGGAAAAACAGGAGCCGCAGGAGAAGATCCATTATCGCAGGCATTCCAAAAAAATGCCGTCAGTGCAAGCAGAAATTTTTTCCAGTGTTTATACATTTGACAGACTCCTTCAAAACCCATTCAACCACATCATTAATATAAACAAATAGGCATACCTTTTCAATTGTGGATAGCCCTATTCACAACGCTTTTCCCACGCAAAAAAGCCCCCGAAAAGCAAAAATATTGCACAAACGTATTATATAGACTTTTTTATTACCTGAATTCCGGAGCAATCGTCAAGATGAGGCTCAATCCGTGCCAACTATGGAAAGCAAACTGCACACGGAACAGATACATATCCGGCTTGCGGACGCGAACACCGAATCCCCACGAGTTATAGAGATGGTCCTTCGACCAACTATTTATCTTGTCACTAATCATGGCATATTCATTAAAAACAACACCATCTACAAGACGGTCCACCGGCCAACGGTATTCTGTTGAAAGACCTAGCACGAATGGAGCCACCCATGCCCCCGTATAGCCACGTAATGGGAACCTCGCATTCAACGACGGAAAAGCCGAATATGGAGCGCCACCCTTTTCCATTTCCCACATTCCCTGGAAACGGAGCTGGAACGCAAACACGCGATGTTCAAAAAGCGTTTCCACGAGATTTTCCGGGCGCCACACGCGTAATACTTCATTCAAAGAAAAGTCTGTATAGAACTTTCTTGTCTTGCGGCCTTCTTTTGCAGACAACACATATTTGTCAGCCCGACCAATAAAGAAATAAATCTGGTAAAAAGCGTCAACACTCACATAATCGTGATTTTTGCCACCATCTTTCAACGCACTAGAACGGTGTAACCCCACAATAGACATATCATCGGCAGTTATCCCGCTATAATGACTTGTCAGCACATACGAGGCACTCAAACTTAAACGTTGGCCTTTTGACGGAGCATATGGGAAATCCAAATTATCAAAGACCAGGTTCACGTAAAACGGAATTTCAAAGTGGCCTTGATACAATCCTCGATCCTCAATCGGGAACTTCGGGTGATCCAGCACCGAATCCTTCGTATCCGTGAAATCCGCCAAATGATAAACAAGTTCTGAGCCAAAACTAAAGTTGAGGTTTCTTGATTCTGTAATCGGGAAACCGAACCGGAGACCTGCATTAATCGTCGTATCCGCTTGTTTGAACGACTCCTTCGTCACAGGCAAAGTAAATCCGTTATCACGATCCATATAAATATTCAGGTTTACCAGACCGTACAATTTCTTACCAAACAACGACTGCTTAGAATAGCGCATTTTCACATCAAAATCGCTATTGGCGTAGTAATGGCCTTCAAAAACAGCGTAATCGTTCTGATAAAACAAGTTCCGGTGTCGGTAGCATAGACCGATCATAGTCGAGCTGCCGGGCTTCAGATTAAAAACCGGATAAATAAAAATGTTGCGTTTTTCACCAAAAGTAATCAGGTCCACCGCCTTGTCTGCAACTCCATTTTCAATTGCATAATGTAATGGTGCCGCAATCGGGTAGACAAGTGAACTAAAAAAAGGTTGGATGACATGGATGAATGGCCACGCAATGACTTCGGTAAACGACATTGAACCCGAAGAAGTATCCTGAACAGCTTCGTCAGACTTCTTCGCAAGTGCAGGCACACTCAACACGCCCACAAGCACCAGTAATGTCACCAAACGCATCATTTCCATTCTAATATATAGTTATATTGGTTATGATGTTTTCTCTTTTTGCAAAAATTATCAAAAAATTGGCGGCTTACCCGAAGATTATCCTAACGGTTTTTCTGGCGGTAGGTATTTTGAGCATTTACCCCATCATGCATTTGCGATGGGATTTACAGTTACAAGACACGATTACGAGTGCGCGAGAACCGAGCAACGTCCAGAAAATTGAAGACGAATTCGGTGGGCTTGGAAGCCTCATCGTCATCTTGCAATCGGAGGATTCGAGTGCGAACTACCAAATCGCCAAAAACCTCGCACAAAAGATGCAGCAGAGTCCGGCAGTCCATTTTGCCGACTTCGAGACCGACATTGAATTTTACAAGAAGAACAAGTTCTTGTACGCCAGTGAAAACGACATTGACATCATGGTGCATCGCATTGAAAAGCTCAAGCACGACTACATCATGAAGAACAACCCGCTGTTCATTGACCTCAAGAGTGCGATTGATTCCATCACGCAGACGACTTCGGAACAGCGCGAACAGCTTTTAAGCGACCTCGAAAAGAAGTATTTTGACAAGCTCGCCGTGAGCCACTCCAACAAAACCGGGACCATCCGTATCGTTGAAATTTACCCGACGCATTCGATCTCGGATTTGCAGGCAAACAGGAACCTTTTCTACGAAGTTTCAAATCAGTTGAAAAATGAAAAAACACCTAGCGATTTCCAGGTGTATTTTGCAGGAAAGGTCTACGAATCCATCCAGACCGGCAAGCGGCTTCTGCCCGAAGCAAAGATGGTGGGCTGCGTCACAGCGGGTCTGATTCTTCTGCTTCTGATTCTCAACTTCTTTAGGCAGCCGCAATTGATTTTTATTTCAGCTCTGCCAATTGCAACACCGATTTTTACGACGATGGCGTGTTCGTATATGTTCTACGGACGCATTAACTTGTTTACGCTTTTGCTTGCAATTGTGCTCCCGGGACAAGCTCTGCAGATTATCAACCACGTTCTGAACCGATACTTTTTGGAACGCGAGCAGAACTTGAGCCCACAACTTTGCATTGAAAGTGCGCTCCTTGGCATCGGGCCCTCGACCGCCGTTTCGAGTTTTGCATTTGCAACATTGTTCGCTAGTTTGATTTTGATTCCGCTGCCAGGACTCCAGGAACTGGGCGTTCTCGGTTCAACGGGCTGCATTTTGAACTGGGCCATTACGCTCCTTTTCTCGGCTGCACTTTTGCAGGTCACGCAACGCAAAAAACCGTTCTCGATTAGACACTCGCAAATTCACCCTGAGTACAAGATTTCAATGCTTTCAAATCGTTTGAACTGGACGATTTTCTCGATTATCATCGCGGCAAGTCTCGTTGGGCTTTACATCGGCGGTACTCGCATCCACATCCGCAACGACTTTTCGGCTACAGAAATCAACTACAAGGACGCAACGATTGATTCCCTAATTGCAGAGACGGGATTCATGAACAAGACGCCCGTCATCGTGATGCTCCCGGAAAGTGCCGAAAGCGAGAACCTGCTGGAACGATTCACCGAGCTCAAAAACAACGGCGAACTTTCAACCGTCAACTCGCTGTTTACGCTTGCACAGTTTTCCCCCAACTTGCAACAGAAGAAAATGGAAAAGCTCCGCCAGTTGCACAGCTTGGTCACTAAGGAATTTCGTGAAGCGCTCTCCAAGAGCGAACTTGAAAATCTTGAAAAGGTGGAACAGGCGCTTGAATTTGACGAAGCCGATGACTTTGAGCCACCTGAGTATATCGCCAAGAAGTTCCGCGACAAGCACGGCAAGCAAGGCCGCTTTGCGTTCATCTTTACCGACATCAAGGAAAACTTTGGCAGCGAATGCGTAAAATTGCACAAAGAACTCCACCAGATTGAAGGTATCGACAACGGGAAATACTTGGTGGCAGGCATCCCGATTACTCGCGCTATTTTCTTGGATAGGATTACAAATAATATCAGTAGACCATTGCAAGTGGGTGGTATTTTAGTGTTTCTGTTCATGCTCGTTTATTATAACCGCTTTAGCCGCGCCTTGTTTACCGCACTTCCGTCTGTATTTGCAGCAAGCTGGTTCCTCGCAGCGCTCAACGCATTTGACGTGAAGATTTCAGCATACAGCGCACTCGCCTTCCCGATTTTGATTGGAGCAAGCGTCGATGGCTCCCTCCAGTTTTTCTCGGCTTATTACGAGAAGCAAACAGGGACCGCGCTCACAATCCTTAGGGACAAGTTCTTTACGATTTTTCTCTCGCAGATGGCCGCCTTCATCGGTACATACGGCATGCTCGTTTCGTCCCACCCGGGGCTTCGCAGCATGGGCTACGTCTCGTTGACAGGCCTTATCTGCATATTCATTTCCCAATTCACCATCTTCCCCCTCATCGCAGGATCGCTCGACCAATACCGTCTGAGACAGAAAAGGAAAAAGGAAGCTAAAGATGAAAACGCTTTCTGATAGAACTCAAAATATTGCAGCATCGCTCACCGTCGCCATCGACACAATGGCAAAACAGATGATCGCAGACGGCAAGGACGTCGTGAGTCTCGGCGCAGGCGAACCCGACTTTGGAACGCCCACCCCCATTCAAGATGCGGCAATTGATGCTATCCGCGCAGGCAAGACGCGCTATACTGCACCTGTCGGGATTCTTGATGTGCGCAAGGCTGTTGCAAAGAAATTGGAAGAAGAAAACGGACTCCATTACAATGCATCGCAAATCATCATGACGAGCGGTGCAAAGCACGCCGTGTTCAACGCTCTCGCCGCCCTCATCAATCCGGGTGACGAAGTGATTATCCCCGCCCCGTACTGGGTCACGTATCCGGAACTTGTGAAGTGGCTCGGCGGTACGCCGGTGTTTGTTGAAGCCGGCATTGAAAAGAACTTCAAGATTGATGCCGAAGATTTGCGCAAGGCTTGCACGCCGCGCACGAAGGCAATTCTCTTGAACAATCCGTGCAACCCGACTGGCGCCGTTTACAGCAAGAGAGAACTTGAAGCATTGGCAAAGGAAATTGTAGCACAGGACATCTACTGCATCTCGGACGAAGTTTACGAATACTTTGTCTACGATACTGAGTTTACGAGCGCAGCAGTATTCCCCGGCATGGCAGAACGTACAATTGTGATTAACGGCTTTTCGAAGTCTCACTGCATGACCGGCTGGAGAATCGGTTACGATGCCGCCCCCGCCCCGATTGCAAAAATCATCGGAAAAATCCAGGGACAGGCCACGCACCACCCGAGCAATGTCGCACAGTACGCCGCACTCGGCGCTCTGAACATGGACAAGAGCAATGTTCATGCCATGCAGGCAGCCTTCCGCAAGCGCAGAGCCTACATGCTTGAACGCACTTCGTTCCTCTCGACCAAGCCGCGCGCACCCGAAGGCGCATTCTACCTTTTTGCACCGGTGAGCGATTACTACGGGAAAAAGACTCCGGACGGCAAGGTGATTGCAGGCTCGATTGATTTTTGCAGCGCACTTTTGGAAAGCAAGGGACTTGCGATTGTGCCAGGCGCCGCCTTTGGCGACGACACATGCGTTAGATTCTCGTACGCCGCAAGCGATGAAAATCTTGCGAAGGCTTGCGACCGCTTTGAAGCATTCGTGAAAGAACTCTCGTAATAAGGAATTGCGATGTTCCCATTCCGCCTCGTCAATCCAGACCCATCGAAACCGTTTACCATCGGGCGCAAATCGGATAACGTTTTGCAATTCGACAACCTGATGGTTTCGAGGTATCATGCGGTTCTGAATTTTACGGACGGCAAATGGATTTTGCAAAGCTTGACCCAGAACAGTATCACGATGCTGAACGGGAAAGACGTGACGACCGCCGTGATAAACGATGGCGACGTGATACTCATTGGGCCGAGGCAGTTGCGAGCGACACTCCGTGGCGCGGATTTGACGCTTTTGATTATGGAGCGCGAAACGGAAAGCGATATGCAGACCGTAACGCTTTCAACGGAATGGAGAGAAATTGAAATTCCTGGAATCGGGAAAGCACGCGCTTCTAAAAATGCCCGCGAAAATCGCGCCGAAATCAAGTTTGCGAAAGCGATTGTAGACGAGAGCGGCAAACGCACACGCACGATTACGATTGCAAGCGGTGACGCCAGCCGTTTTGAATCAGCCGTGGTCGGGTTCCGCAACAATGATTTACTGATTGAAGCGCAAAATTCGGGTTTTGACGTTTTCGCGCAAAACGTGAATGTTTTCGCAGGCAAAAAGCAATTACTGAAAGGGATTGATTTTGAACTCCCCGCCGGCGAAATTCTTGCAATTATCGGGCGATCCGGACAAGGCAAGTCTTCGCTTCTGAAGATGATTCAAGGCATAAACAGTTGCGACAAGCAGAGCATTGTGCGCATCGGCGGTGTCGATTACCGCAAAAACGAGATTCGCAGACGCATCGCGATATTGCCGCAAGACCCGCCGCTCCGCCCGGAGCTGACCGTCGAGGAAACCATTCTCGACGGAGCGCGTTCGTCAATGGACGTGCGAAACTTCAAGCAAGATGCTCTTGCGCGACTCGAAAAGTTCTGCGAACTTTTCGGGCTGAGCGGACGCAAGCATAACCTCGTGAAGACGCTCAGCGGCGGCGAAATGCGCCGCGTCGCGCTCGCACGCGAGCTCATGGGCAATCCGGGCCTCGTGATTCTCGACGAACCGCTCTCGGGTCTTGATCCGTACAATTCAAGAATCCTTTGCACGCACTTGAAGCAGCTAGCGTTCCTCGGTCATACGATTATCCTCACGACTCACAGCTACGAAGCGTTGCAGATTGCAAATAAAGTTCTCGTACTGCACCAGGGCGAAGAAGCGTTCTTCGGGACTGTTCAGGCCGCATACGCGCACTTCAACACGAACGACCCGCAAGCGCTCCTCACGAGCATCACACAAAGCAAGGCTGCGGAATTTCACGAGAGCTACAAGCACGAGCAAAAAGTGCGCGACAGCAAATATTACTTTGAACGCACCAAGCTCCCCCACAATTTCGCCTACACTGTGCGCATCACCGCCAAGCAGTGGTTCCGCGACAAAGGCCGCATTGCAGCGCTTTTTGTGCAACCCGCGATTATCGGATTTTTGCTCTCGCAAATATTCTCCGATCAAAGTTCACTCTGGACCGTCGCCTTTGCGATTATCCTTTGTGCAAACTGGTTTGCGCTCTCGCTTTCTATCCGTGAAATCGTGCAGGAGAAAGACATTCTCCGCGACAAGTTCCGCCGAGGCGTTTCTGCAATCTCGACGCTAACCGCCAAATGCACGCTCCCCATCATTTTCACGATGATGCAGACGGCAATCGTCTATGCGTTTATCAGTACCCGCATTACCCCCCACCCCCAAATTGCGCTTATCGCCTGCGTTTTCGCCTGCATCGCGGTCCCCGCAACCACCGTCGGGCTTTTCACGAGTACACTCGCCAAGAACACGAGCCAGGCAAATGCCTTCTTGCCGCTCCTCATCATCCCGCAAGTCGCCCTCGCCGGAGCCCTCGTGCCGCTTGACCAAATGCAGCCCATTGGCCGCGCGCTTTCGAGCGTCATCTGGTCGCGCTACAACCAAGCTTCGCTCCTCAACATTTTGCTAGAACGAAAAGACGACATTTTCAACACGATTTTCGCCATCGCGATCGCGCTTAGTTTCTATATTGTAACTGCAATTTTACTACACAAATTAAAGAAGCCAAGATGATACGTCCAGAACAACCGCTAAATTTTCCGTACCCCTTTAACGAAAACTACGAACTATTGGGAACGCTCGGCAAAGGCGGAATGGGCTATGTCTACAAGGCCCTCGATAAAAGGCTGAACCGCGAAGTCGCCTTCAAGATACTCGACTCCACCTCCGATGTCGAAGCCATCAAGCGTTTCTATCTCGAAGCGCAGGCCATGAAGGAGCTCGACCACCAAAACATCGTTCACGTGTTCGACTTTGGCCAGCAGGGCAACCAGCTCTTTATTTCGATGACTTACGTGCAAGGTATTTCGCTTGCCGAAATTTTGCAAAACAAGAGCAAACTTTCCTTTGAGGCCATTGAAGTCATCATCAAGCAAATTGCACGCGGTCTCCTTTACGCGCACAGCAAGGGCATCGTCCACCGCGACGTGAAGCCATCAAACATCATGCTCACGCGCGACAACCGCGTCTACATCATGGACTTTGGCATTTCATACATCCAGGAGATGGAAAAGGAACGCCTCACCCGCACCGGCATGACCATGGGTACGCCCGAATACATGTCGCCCGAACAGTGCCACGGTGACGAAGTCACGCTCCAGTCCGACATTTATAGCATGGGCGTGATCCTTTACGAAATGACTTGCGGACGTTTGCCGTTCGAAGGCAGCCGCCCTGTGGAAATTGCGCTCAAGCACGTGCAGGAACCGCCTCCGGCTCCGGAACTTTTCCGCGAAGATATCCCGGACGGACTTTCGGCGCTCATCCTCAAGTGCCTCAAGAAAAAGCTGAACGAACGCTTCCACGACATGCAGGAATTCTTGGACGAATGCGACCAGGTATTCCCGCAGCACGACACACCGTATCAGAATTCTTCTGTCGGTCGCAAGACCGGCAGCCACCGCAGCGTTCCTTCCATTGCAGAAGCGGCCAAGCGATTCGGCAGCAACCTCACTCCGCACAAACTCATCATTGTTGCGTTCTCGGTGCTGTTCCCGCTCATCGTGATTTTACTCATGCTCCTCATGTTCACGCACAAACCGCAGAACATGTTGCATGAAGTTGAATGGAGCGAGGTCATCGCAAACTACGAAACGAGAGCCATCGAGCCCGAAATGAAAAAGGGTTACCCGATTGAGAACTTGACTGACGGCGACCTCACCACGGCATGGCTCAACAAGATGCCGCTCAAGCCGTTGAACCCGGTGCTCGCCATGTACTTTGACCAGAACACGCTCATCACGAACATCGGCATTGCTGTTGGCTACCAGAAGTCCGTAGATGACGCTTTCGGCGACCGCTTCCGCATTTTCAAGAAACCGCACACGCTCACCATTGAGACAAAGGACGGATTCAAGCAACGCATCAAGCTCGAAAATATTAGGGGAATGCAGTACCCGAACATTCAGGCTGTTGAAACGACGGAGCTCCGGTTCTACCTTGAAGACGTTTACGAAGCTGACAACGACGACTACGCTATTTCGGAAATCCGCTTGCTTGGGATGGAAGTGGAGTAGTTGGCAGTTGGCAGTAGGAAGTAGACAGTAGGCAGTAAGCTGCTGAAAAGAGGGGAAAATGCAAAAAAGGATTGTACAAAGATCCTGCAATCGCGCTAAGGGAAATTTTATAGAGACGCAGGCGGTGGCATTCCTGATGCGCGAAGGCTACCAAGTTGTCACCCGTAATTACGCTTACCATGGCGGAGAACTCGACATTGTCGCCCGCGATAACGGGACTCTCGTTTTTGTTGAAGTCAAGTCTGTTTGGAATAACCAGGAAGGGAACCCTGCCGCACGTGTGAACGCTCTCAAGCAAAAGAAGATTTGGCAAACCGCTTGCCATTTCTTGGCAACGCAAAAAACAATTGCCCCTAAGGGCTTTGACACTCCTTGCCGTTTCGATGTTCTGAGCGCCCGCGCCTACCAAGAACCGCTCCAGTTTGCGCACATCAAAAACGCCTTTGAAGGCAATCAAGTCATTCCCAATATCTAGTCTCGCCTTTAACAGCGCAGAAACCACATACAACATTTCAGCACGTTTGTAAAAAGAGAGTTACACAACAAGAGCTAAAGCGCTGCACAGCAAGCATCGTCTTAATTGGAGTATCGTAATTTATCTAAATTGCGTTAAAAAGTACTCTTTTAAAAAGCATTTTTGTTTTTTATAAATATGAATTTGAAAACAGTTAAAATATCTCGCTCTAGCCTTTGTGCCTCCCTGTTCGGGTTGTTCTTCCTTGTTTCCTGTGCCGGTAACAACACACCAGAAGTTAACCCTTCGCCCACGCCAGAAATTTCCGAATCGACGGACGCTTATTACGACGATGAATCCTCTACAGATTACGTCACCGAAGAAGCGCCCGCCACGGTAGCCACCGGTGGAACTATCGAAACGAGCGGCTACACGTTTACCGCACCCGACAACGGTTGGACAATTATCGGTGGCGAAGACAATGCCCCGTACGAATTCTACAATCCGAAAACGGGACGCCGAGCCGTCCTCGTGGAAGTGATGCTTCCCGAAGGTGAACCGCTCCGCCTCATGGACCGCGCCCAGATCGAAATGCAGTCATTCGAATCAAGCGGTAAAAAGGCGACACTCGCAGAAACATACCCGGAAGAAGCATTCGGCACGACAGGCGCATTCTTTGATGTCGCCGGCAAGCGTTACGACACGCCTTACGAAGCCGTCGGTCTCGTGATTGGCGCAGGGAACCGCATCTTTACACTTACTCTCGCGGCAACAGATACGCAACTCCCCGCAGGCACACTCAAACAGGAATGGAAAGACTTCTATGCATCATTCAAACTGAAAGAAGTTGTCCAGGAAGCCGTTTCTGAACTTTCCGAAGAACGCATCATGCAGTACTCCAGCGCAGACCTCGGATACTCCTGGAGCACAAGCGATACGCTTTGGCACAACTGGACCGGAGTCGCCCGCCAAAACGAAGACCCGGATTTAGTGCTCAGCAACAAGAAAGAAGATATTTCGCTGTTTGTATATGGCGCCATCGTCCCGAGCGACGAAGTCAGCCAGCAAGACATGTTCAAGGTCCTCCTCAGCCGTCTTGGACTTTCCATGAACGAACCGAGCTTTGAAGTCCAGCGAGTCAAGGTCGGCGACCGCTACGCCCAGGAATTCACGCTCACCCACGTCGTCAATAAATTTGACTTCTATTATACAGGCCGATTCTATTACGATAACGGTCGAGGAATCTTGATTGCCACCTGGACCCAGGGCATCAACAAGAAGAAATATGCCTCTGTGATGAAAAATGCAGTCAACAGCCTCAAGGTCGGCGCGATGCCCAAAATGGCAAGCGACGAAGAAGCCCGCAAAAAGCAGAACAAGTTCAACGCAGCCGTCATGAGCCAAGTCGGTATTCTCCGTTTGCTTGAAGACCAGCCGTTTGTCGCCCTCAGCTACTTTGAACGCGCTAACAAGATGGACCCGGAAGAACCGCTCTATTTAATTAACTGCGGATTCGTTTACCAGATGAAGGAACTTTACGGCCCGGGCATCAGCTATTTCACAAGCCAGATTGATCTTGTACGCAAGAACGGCAAGTTGCTCTCCATTCTCGGTGAAATGTACGAAGCATTGTTCGACTACGGCCACGCCCGCGAATGTGCCGAAGCGGCCCTCCGTTACACGCCGAACAATCCGGAATACGTCATCAACTTGAGCGACGCTCTCTGGGGTTTGGGACAGCGCCACCAGTCCCTCATTGTGGTGCAACGCCTCTATGACACGCAGCCAAGCTCCCGTCTGGGCGTTTACCTCGCCAAGACTTACATGGGTCTTGACCAGTACGCCGAAGCCGTCGATATCTTGTACGCTATCCGTGGCCGCTTTGGCATGAGCAAGGAACTTGGCGAAACCCTCATGGACGCTTTGATGTTCCTCGGCCGCTACGAAGAAGCCCGCGCCATTAGCGACGAAACGCTCGCCAAGGCCAAGAACGATTATAAAGTCTGGACAATGCACGGCAAGATTTTGTTCTACAGCCGCAATTACCGCGATGCCGAAAAGGCGCTCACCAAGGCTCTCGCCCTCAAGCCGGATAACGAAGATGCCAAGAGCTTCCTTTCCGCCACTAAGGCTTACCTCGGCAAGGCTGACAACCGCACACTCCAAAAGCCGATTACCCCGGTGGAAGACCGCACCGCAGACTTGAAGACTCTTCTCCGCCCGCAGGCCAAGCAGAACGCCATCGAAGGCGACTTCCCTGCCGTAATTCATTACCAAAAGGAATCCCTCAAGGCCGAAAAGAACGCCAACTGGGTCCGCAGCGAAGAAATGCTCCTCGAAGTTCTGGACCAGCGCGGCGCCGCCATTTATCGTGAATTCACGTTTGACTTTTTGCCGGGCTACGACCGCATTTTCTTGAACGCGCTCGAAGTTTACGACAGCAACTGGAAACTCAAGCAGAAGGCAACACTCAACGGAGCCTATATCACATACGCTACAGAAATTGGTGGTGGTAACGAAAGCCAGACTGCCCACTTCCCGCTTTCGGAACTTGCTCCGGGTGACTTTATCTACATGCAATTCAGCCGCACGAATCTCGAAAACAAGGGCATGATTCCGTACACGAACTACGAAAGCAGCCGCGATGTACCGGTCGGAGAATCTGTATTCCGCATTTACGCCGACACGACCCGATTTGTCACCGAAGAATACGGTCCGCTCGAAAAGACAGCCATCAAGGGTGGCATTGAATGGAAGATTGAAAACCCGGTCATTGTCCGCAAGGAACTTTATATGCCGGTGTACCGCGACTTCGGCGCAGGCCTCATGCTCACAGGCAAGCAGGAATGGCGCGACGTTGGTGACGATTACCAGAACCTCATCAGCCATCAGTTCAAGAAGGCAGTCAAGGTTCGCGAACAAGCTTTTGAAGTGCGTGGCAACAAGATTGGCGATGAAGCAGTCAAGGCCATAATCAACTTTGTCCGTCAGGACATCCGTTACCGCGATGTGCGATTCGGCGGCCACAGCCTGATTCCGCAGACCGCAGAAGTCACGCTCAAGGAACACCGTGGTGACTGCAAGGACATGGCACTTTTGCTCAAGGACATGCTTGATGCCATTGGCGTCAAGAGCTACCTCACCGCCATCCACCTCACGGAAGAAGGTTTCTCGCACTTACCGACCATCCAGCAGTTCAACCATATGATCCTCTACATCCCGAAGCAAGGGAAGATTAGCGAACGCTGGGTCGACGCTACCGACAAAACAGGCAACGATCGCCCGGTACCGCTCGACATGGAAGGCAAGGTCGCTCTCGTGATTGACGGAGACCAGAGCCATGTGGTGACAACGCCGATTCTTGAAGACAACCAGGAACACCAAATTGCGATTCAGCACGACCTCTTTATCGCCGAAGACGGCAAGTGCGAATTCCGCGATTCCGTACAGCTCCAGGGCAAGTTCGCTAGCGCCATCCGCAACAAGTTCTTTGGCCGCGATGTCAAGGATCAGGAAAAGCTCTTGGAACAGTTCCTCGCCGCAGGCGTGCCGGACGTGAGCATCGGCAACATCCGCATCAAGAACCTAGACCAGTTCAACAAGCCGCTTATCATCGTGAACACGTACGCCTCAAAGGGTTACTTTGGTCAGGGAGGTTCTGAACTCAAGGGAAGATTCCCGAACGTCTGGGAACGCAGCCTCTTCAAGCTCCCGAAGGTCGCAAAGCGCCACCACCCTATCCGCATGCCGCACGAGACGCAGTTCAGCTTTAAGCTGAACATCAAGACGGCTAGCGGCCACACGGTAACGCTCACCGAAGCAAAGCCGCTTAACCGCGCCCCGGATTACGTGAGCTTCGAAAAGCAGCCGAAGTCCAAGACTTCTAGTGGCATCAAGTGGACCACGTTTGCACTCTACGCCGATCCGACCGAATACGACAAGATTCGCGAAGAATGGAACTACCTCTTGAGTGAAACGAGCCCGATGATTACAGTGAAATGAGGTCTGAGCTATGGGCACGGTCGCCCAAGGGCGACCTTTGAGGTATGAGGTATAGTCCAAAGCGAAGCGACCCCAAAGCACCAAAGGTGCGACCCCATAGCCCAAAGCTAATGACCTTTGACTAACAACTATTGACTAACTATGCGCGCATTAATTCTCTCCGATATTCATGGTTCTGCTTTGGCGGCAAGGCAGGCGCTCACGTTCTTTGAAAAGTTTAACTGCGACAAGATATTCTTGCTGGGCGATACGCTCTATCACGGCCCGCGAAACCCGCTCCCGGCAGGACACGGCCCGATGCAAGTCGTCGAAGCGCTTGCGCCGTACAAAGACCGCATTGTCGCTGTCCGCGGCAACTGCGATGCCGATGTTGACTTGATGATGCTAGACTTCCCTATCGAAAACGAATACAAAGTCGTCAAAGATTGCGGACTTCACTTGTTCATGAGCCATGGACACATCTTTATGCCGGAATGTTTCCCGAGAGATGCGCTAAACGCCATTGAATCTACGGGTGCGGCGCAATCCTCAGCGCAGTCCACGCAGCCAGAAGCCGAGGTTCCGCAAAAGCCGCAAATTGACGTGTATCTGTACGGTCACACGCACATCTGGAAGCTCGAAAAGAACTTCCGCAATGTGCTTCTCGTGAATCCGGGTTCCACGAGCCTCCCGAAAGGCGGTAACCCGCCGACATTCGGATTCTACGAAAGCACGCCCGCGACAGCAAACGAACATGCCCATGCCAAATTCAGCATCCACACGCTGGAAGATGGCATGGAAATTGCGGCTGTGAGCATATAGGGAACGACGCACCACCTGCTATTTTTTTCTTACATTTGAGCCATGGTTTTAAACGTAATCTGGCTCGTGTTTTTCTTCGGTGCATTTATCGCATGCATCGTCCAATGGCTTGCTTTCGGCGATACCGGCATTTTTAACAAGGCCATTCTCGGCGCTTTTGACATGTCCAAGACGGCATTCGAAATCGCTCTTGGCCTCACGGGCATTTTGAGCCTGTGGCTCGGCATCCTGAAAATCGGCGAAAAAGCGGGCGCAGTCCAGATTTTGGCAAAAATCGTGCAGCCGCTATTCTCGAGACTCTTCCCCGAAATCCCGAAGGGCCACCCGGTCGTGGGTACCATGCTCATGAACATCAGCGCGAACATGCTCGGGCTCGACAATGCGGCAACGCCGATGGGCCTCAAAGCCATGAAGCAGCTCCAGGACTTGAACCCGAACGACGACAAGACCGTCGCAAGCGATTCGCAAATCATGTTCCTCGTCTTGAACGCAAGCGGACTTACGCTAATTCCTGTTAGCATAATGACTTACCGCGCACAGCTCGGCGCAGCAAACCCGAGTGACGTGTTCCTCCCGCTCCTCCTCTCGACATTCTTCAGCACTATCGCAGGTATTTTCGCACTCAGCTTTTTCCAGAAAATCAAGCTCAAGGACCCAGTAACCGTCATGTGGCTCGGCGGCATCAGCGCTTGCGTTATCGCCGTAATGTTCTACTTTAGCCATCTCACCGCCGAAGCACTCGGCACTACGAGCCTTTTCATTAGCGGTCTTGTGCTGTTTGGAGTCATCGTTGCATTCCTCGGCCTAGCCTGCTACAAGAAAGTCCAAGCTTATGAAGCATTCGTGGAAGGCGCAAAGGAAGGTTTCAACACCGCCGTCATGATCATCCCGAACCTCGTCGCGATTCTCGTGGGTGTCGCCGTGTTCCGCGCAAGCGGTGCGATGGACCTCGTGATGAACGGCATCTCTGCTTTGCTCGGCCTTATCGGTGTTGGGAACGACGTTGTCCCAGCGCTCCCCACCGCCCTTATGAAGCCCCTTAGCGGTAGCGGTGCTCGCGGCATGATGATCGACGCCATGAAGAACCTTGGCCCGGATAGCTTTGCTGGCCGCCTCAGTTGCATGTTCCAAGGAGCAGCCGACACGACATTCTACATCATCGCCGTGTATTTCGGCTCTGTAGGCGTCAAAAAGACCCGCCACGCCGTCACCTGCGCCCTCATTGCAGATGCGGTCGGAGTCATTGCAGCCATCGTTATCGCCTACATATTTTTCCCACCGTTCCACTAGCTTTTGTAAGCTAAATCACGCGCTCTAAAATGGACTAAAAATATTGTGTTATATTAATTTTTTTTTACCCTTTCAAAATTTTTTTATTTACATTTAGAACGCTAATTTGGTGTATAATGTGTGGACTTTAAGGGGTGAAAATGGACTACGTCATTTTCAGTAGCGTTTATAAAGATTTTAGGGATGCGATTTTAGATAATATTCCTGATATGTCGGCGATGAGCAAACGAATCAGCGCCGCCATTCCTCCTATATGTAATATTTTAAACATTGGTTTTATCAAGCTCAAACTTATTGCCCCGAGCTCCATTATCGCCAAAGAAGGCTTAAACGACGAAAAAATTATTTACGAAGACACGAATGGTTACGAGTCCATGCCACTCATCCAAACTTACCGTACGGGTGAAAACGGCATGGCGACTATTGAGATTAGAGCCAAGAAAAGTCACAAATTTTCAAACCCAGAACTCCAAGCTGTAAAACTCATCAGTGATGACATGTTCATCATTCTCGGCCGCTCTCGTCTCATGAGCGCAATCCACTACGCAAGCCAGACAGACACCATGACTGGCGCCCCCAACACAGCAAAGCTCGTACACCACAGCATCGAACTTAAGTCTAAAAACAAGCTCCATAATTTTAGCGGTCTATTCCTCAATCTCAAGAACTACAAGTACATCAACCAGTCCAAGTCCCCCGCTATTGGCGACAAGGGTATCGCCCTCTTTACACACACCATCATGGCAATGTGCCACGATGACGAAATGATTGCAAGACTCGGTGGCGACAACTTCTTCGTCCTCGTCAAAAAGGAAAACAGAGACCAGTTCGTCAAGAATTTGAGTTCTATAAAGGTCAACGTCCCTACGCCCCAAGGCCAGGTGATCCCGCTGACCATACAGAGCCGCATTGGCGTTTACGATATCCAGCCGCAAGACACCATGAACGAAATCATGCACTGCAGCTCTGTTGCCCTGAATGAATCCAGAGTCCATCCGGGTAACGATATCGTTTACTTCACCAGGAAAATGCTCGAAGACGTTTACCACGAAAAGGAAATTTCTTCGATCTTCCGCGAAGCTCTGCGTCGCAAGGAATTTATCGTCTACTACCAGCCCAAGGTTTCCGTCAAGGAACAGAAGCTCTGTGGATGCGAAGCGCTCGTGCGCTGGAACCGCAATGGGCAAGTTATCCCGCCTAGCGAATTTTTGCCGATCCTCGAAAAAGAAGCATCCATTTGCCTTCTTGACTTTTACGTTTTCCGCAAAGTCTGCGAAGACATCCGTAATTGGCTGGACACGGGTATTGAACCGGTCCGCGTGTCTTCAAACTTTTCAAGACACCATCTTAGCAATCCGCACTTGACTGAAGATATCCTTGACATCATGAAGGAATTCAATATCGACAGCAAGTTCATTGAAATTGAGCTCACGGAATCCTCCAATTTTGAAGATAAAATTGCGATGCAGAAGTTCGTGAACGGACTTCGCCAGCATGGCATTTCAGTCTCTATCGACGACTTTGGTACAGGCTACTCCACATTTGCCGCCATCAAGGATTTGAACGTCAACGTCATCAAATTGGACAAGTCGCTCCTCGACCACATCGGCGACGAAAAGTACCATGATGAAGTTGTCATCAAGAACATGGTGAACATGATCAACGAACTCAATCTTGAAGTCGTTGCAGAAGGTGTCGAAAACTCGAAGCAGCTTGACTTCTTGCAGAACGCCAAGTGCTCAATTATTCAGGGATTCCTTTTTGACAAGCCGCTGACCAAGGAAGAATTTGAAAAGAGACTTTCAAAAGAAGTCACTTACACAAACATTTCCTAAAAGAACATCCAAATTGCCATCCAAAGGACGATGAGTCCAAACTCGATTTCCCTAGAAATTCGAGCCATAAAGCAGCATCCGAGAGCAATTTCGGCAATAGCTGCTAGACGTATCCAGGGAGCTTCTTCGCCCGCCTGATAAAGCGAAATGATTCCGAGAAGTTCCACCCAAAGCCAAAACGTTTGAGCAAGCACCATGAAGCGCCTGCGGTTATCGCGAAGCCCCGTCGTGAAAACGCAGAACGTGAGAGCAACCATGCGGAACGGGTAATTCTCTAATGTCGGGATCGCAAGGTTCCCCGCAAAAGCGGTGTAAAGGCAACTCGTCATGACAATAAAAAACATGACTAGCGTTATGCGGAACATGCCCTTTATTTTCCAAAGGAACGCCGCAAAAATAAGGCAGAGGAGGCAAGCGACGGCATTGGCAAACATGCTCATTTGCGGACCCTCCTATGCTTTTTCGAAAACCCAAGATGGACAAACGGTTGCAGACAGACTAACAAGCAACTCACATAGGCGCCAAAAGGTCCGGCCAAATTGACCCAATCCGATGTAAAATAGCCATACGCCACAGCCGTCAAAACACCACACAGCACAGGCAGGCGTACAACTTTAAATTCCGGAGCGGAGAACGGCGAATAATATTTATTAACATCGGTTTCAACGACTTCGCCATCCGAGCTATCGCTCTCCTCGCCCATCAGGATTTCGTCGTTTTCAAAGAACCGCGAAAGCAAGAAACGCACGCCAAAGAAAATGGCAACAAACAGAGCTCCACATGCAAACATCAAACCCGCATTTGCAAAAACAGCATTCGAGAAGAAATGAAACTCATCTAGATTCACAACAAAATCGCACTTGAGCAAAACACCAAATAGAATAAAGGCAACAACCAGCAAACGCCCCCAAAGGTTTTCGCGAACGGCCTCGATGAACAGCAGTTGCGGAACAACACACGCAAAAGCAAACGCGGTATAACTCCCCTCGCCTTTGACAAGGATAACCCAAAGGAACAATAGCGATATGAACCAGCTGCAAAGCAAAACAAACCGTTCAATCAAGCGGTTGTAGTAGTTTTCGAATGAAAGGAGCGCAATCGAACTCGCAAGCCCCATATAAAAGACAATGGAGACCACATACAACGGAAAGAACGCACCCTGCCAAACGGAATTTTCAAGTCGAGCGAAATCTAAAGCAAATTCAGAAATGACCCAGAACACCGTCGGGAGGATAATCCACGCAAGCGGCCGCCTGATTTTAGCGAGTTCCTTGCATAGAGAGACGTCTTCTGCACTATCCGCCGCCACAAGATGAGTCACGAAAAACAGGAGCGACATAAAGCCGACAATGCCGATGCCATAAACGTCGCTATGGACATCGCTATTCATTTGGATGGAACGGGAATAAACAAACGATAGGACAACGGCTACGACCAAACTACAAAGCGAACTGAGTTCGAGCAAAAGCGATGTACGACGGTGAATTTTGACCTTCATGACAAGCAAAAAAGCCGAAAGGAGAACGCCCGCCTGCGACATGCCAATCCAGAAAATGAAAAGCGTCTTGGGGAATTTCCAGCTACCGCTATTGTGCAAAAGATGGTCATAGGAGCCGTCCCAGAACGAGCCCCCTACCGAAAGCAGGAGCAACAAGCACAACCCAATAAAAACTATAGTAACGACTTTGCTGTTCAACGTTCGCGCCTCTCCCCCTACAATATATTTTTTATTTTTGGGCGCGTCATGACTACTCTTGAAATTATCATTATCGCGATTGTCGAGGCGATGGACTGCTTTGCGGTCGCCATTTCGACCGGGCTTTGCAAATCGGGCATCAAGCGTTCGCGCGCGGTGCTCCAGGCGATTTCGTTTGGCTTTTTTCAGGGCGGAATGACACTTCTCGGGTATTTTTTGGGTAGCTTTGCTGAACGTTGGTTCAATGCGGTGGGTACGCCGATTGCGTGTGCCATTCTCTGCATTTTGGGATCCCGCATGATCTGGGGCGCCATTCGCGGTGGTGAAGCGACAGCCTCCTGTGCGCACCTGAGCCTCATGAACATTTTACTTTTATCGGTTGCGACAAGCATTGACGCATTTGCAGTCGGGATTTCGTTTGCGTTCTTGAACGCCAACATGGTTTTTGCAACCTCCGCCATTGCAATTGCAAGCTTTGTGATGGGCGTTCTCGGCTTTGAAATCGGGCGCCATGCCTCCAAGCGATTCAAGACAAAAATTCCGGAGATTATCGCCGGGATTATCCTCATTGCCATTGGCGTGAAGATGTTTGTGTAGCGCCTTCGGTGCGCCGACCTCAAACTCTTTCTATATTACATTTCATGAGTGAGCAGAAAGATATTGACCGTACCCGCTATTTTGAATTAAAGAAACAACTGGAAGAAGCTAGCCGTCTTTATTACAAGGACGGGGTCTCCCCCATGAGCGACCAGGATTTTGACTTTGGGCTCAAGGAGATGGAAGCGCTCGAGGCGAAGTATCCGGAATTGCGCGGAAAAGGTTCGCTCACACAGAAGGTCGGTAGCGACCTCACGAATGATTTTGCGAAGGTGGCACATGCGGTGCCGATGCTCAGCATTGCAAACGTGTACAGCGAAGAAGAAATGCGCGAATTTGTGAAGGCCGCAGAAGAAGGTCTCTCGTCTTTCGTCTCTCGTCTCTCGTCTAAAAAATGGATTTGCGAGAGGAAAATCGACGGAGTTAGCCTTTCGGTGATTTACGAGAATGGCCGCTTGAAGCAGGCGGCAACGCGTGGCGATGGCGCCCAAGGCGATGACGTGACGTTGAATGCGCTCACGATTGCAGACATTCCTGAATATTTTGACGCGAAGAAATTGAAGATTGACCCGAGCGAGATTCCGCAGGGTACGTTCGAAGTCCGCGGTGAAGTCTACATGGAACGCGAAGCATTTGAACGTTTGAACGAGCAGTTCATCCTGGAAAACAAGAAGACGTTCCAAAACTGCCGCAACACGGTTTCGGGCTCGCTCAAGCTCAAGAGCGTTGCCGAATGCAAGACGCGCCCGATGCGCTTTTTTGCATACCACATTCCGCAGAGCAACAACAAAACTCACGAAGAGAACTTGAAGCAGCTCAAGCGTCTCGGTTTCCATACGAACGATTACTGGACCGCCGATACGGTCGATGAAATCATGGCGATTTCCGAAAAGATAGGCGCAAGCCGCGACAGTCTCCCGTTCGATATTGACGGCATGGTCGTGAAGCTGAACGATTTGCAGCAGCAGCGAGAACTCGGCAGCACAAGCAAGAGCCCGCGCTGGGCCATCGCTTACAAGTTCAAGGCGGAACGTGCCTACACACCGCTTTTGTCTGTAGAATTCCAGGTCGGTCGCACCGGTGCCGTGACGCCAGTGGCAAATCTCGCACCCGTGCGCCTCGCAGGTACAACCGTCAAGCGCGCCACCCTCCACAACTTCGACGAAGTGGCAAGGCTCGACTTGCACTACGGCGACACCGTCGGCGTAGAGAAGGGTGGCGAAATCATCCCAAAAATCACGGATGTCAAACGCGAACTGCGCCCTGCCGGAGCCTCCCCCGTCGTGGCACCCGAAAAATGCCCCGTGTGCGGCGAGCAACTCACGCACATCGACGGCGAAGTGATTCTGCGTTGCGAAAACTTGCACTGCAAGGCGCAAGTGCAATGTCTGTTCGAACATTTCGTAAGCCGCGAAGCGATGAACATCGAAAATCTCGGGCCAGCGCTTATCGCAAGTCTCCTTGCCACCGGCAAAATCAAGCGCATCCCAGACCTTTACCGCCTCACGCTCGAAGACCTGGAATCGCAGGAACGCATGGCGAAGAAGAGCGCGAAAAACGTCTTTGACGCCATCCAAGCATCAAAACAGCGCAGTCTCGAAAATCTGTTGCACGGTCTCGGCATCCGCTTTGTCGGCCGCACCAGTGCCCGTAACATCGCGAAGCATTTCCGCACGCTCGAAAAAATCCGCACGGCAACGGTCGAAGAATTGCAGAACGTGACCGACGTGGGTGAACGCATCGGCAAATCCGTCTACGAATTCTTCCACACGCCGCTTTATACCAATGAAATTGATGAACTCGTGGCGCTCGGACTCCCGACGGAATTCAAGGGCGTTGTCAAGACTTTATTCCAAGGTCAAACTGCAGTCATCACAGGAACGCTCCCGAACATGGACCGCGATGAAGCGCGCAAGCTCATCGAAGAGAATGGCGGCAAGGTTTCCGGTTCCGTCAGTAAAAAGACGAGTTGGGTTTTGGCAGGAGAAGCGGCAGGTTCCAAGCTCACCAAGGCAAACGAGCTCGGGATTCCCGTACACGACGAAGCATGGCTTATGGCTCAGATTGCAAACGCCGATGAATCCGGCGACGCCCCAGACGAAAATGCGGGCAGTTCCGCAGGCAATTTTGCAAACGAAAAAGCAAGCGTTTCAGCAACGCCCGCAGAAGATCAAATGTCGCTAAATCTCTAGTCTTTGACGCAGCGGACGTTGCAATTCGAAGTCGTTTTCTGCGCGTACTTGGTCAAATCAAATTCATCTTGGCGAAGCATATAAATGTATGCAGAGCCTTCTTCATTCATGTCTGCGCTACAGAAATATGCCGAAGTCAATCGACCTGTAAAGAATCCATTTGCAGTTCGGTGTCCCGCATAGATTCCCGTAAAGCCAACAAGATCATCACCGACATGGACTATGTTATCAAATTCCTTGGGATCACTACTTAAAAGAACTTTTCTTGCCGAATAAGAATTACCGTGGAACCATAAATTGACAAAAGCATTGAGTTCATCCCATTCTTTATTAGACGGGACATGGAATCCTTCCGGGCATACATTTTCCACCTTGGCGCTAGCCCCAAGAATACCATCCCATTGATAAAGTCGACCATACTTTTCGCAATATTCAAGAGAGTCGCCATAGCACCAGCTCGGTTCCACTTCATAGTTCAAGTTCTCGGCCATCCACACTTGATTACCGATGCCAATCGTCTTATATTCCGAATTGTCGCGACTATCCACTAAAACACCTTTTACAAGCGAATCTGTCGAATATTTCCACGTGAATTTGTTGCAATAATAAATGGAATTTTGATACTGGTGATACCCCACATGATTAGCATTGCAACCATAGCCCAAAGTATATTCCATTTCGTTCGAATAGCCCATTTCTCCATTATTGCAATAGAAATAGAGCGTAGAATCGGTTTTACCACGGCGAACTTCTTCCTTTTCACCACACGGATTTGCAATTTTTTCCAGTTCCAGTACAGAACCCGTTTTATCAATATCTGTTGCCTTGCGGAATATACCATCGACACACACCACTTCAACAGTTGAGTCATTGGGTAGTTTTTGAACAATACCTATCTCACATTTTAGATTACGAGATCAATATGCAATATAATCTTCCTCCGAACCCGTAGCAGCCCAATGCAGATAATCAGGAGCATTATCTTCCGCCTTGCATACAAGATACGAAGATTTTCCCATTGTTTCCGAAACGAGAACCATACCAAATCTTGAAGAAACACATGCAAATCCTTGTTCAACGTGAGCACTGACCCATTTGCCCTGAAGCGAATCATAGGCATAGGAAAACGATGTAAAATTCGCTTTTATCACTTCACCATCATGACCTTTTTCAATGCCATACAATTCCTGAAAAGTACCGTTCGGACAAATCCAGCCCGTATCTTTAGAGCACATGTAAGGTCTTTCAACATAGCGGCTCAAAGGATTTGTAACCTTCTTTACTTCCCCATCGTTCTTGTCAGAACATTCTCCAAGACCATTTGTCTGTCCGAACACATAGCCACTCAGCTTAGTAACAAGGTAATCTGTTTTAGGAATAGACTTTACCCATAAATTTCCTTCTATCATATCAGCATATTTCGTTTTAAACGTATCGATTTTTGCTGAATCCGTTTCAAGCATCCAGAACACAGCCGTATCAGAGCTCAACTGGCTAGAAAGCCTTGTATAGGGGATACGCGAAAGCATTTGCCATACGGCTTGAAGTTCCGCATCTTTTTCGTTCCCTTCAATTTGATTAGACAGTTTAATATCAAGTGAAGTGGACAACATATACTCCATAATTTCATGCTGAGCGGTTCTTTCAGCAGAATCAGAAGGTATTCCCTTTTTCATCAAATAGAGAATCCTGTTGTACTCCATATTTGTCATAAAATTCACATAGACAGAATCCACCCTGCTCAAGTCTGCAAAGCTCCAATATCCGCTTTTCGACATTTTATTCCTAACACACATTACAACATTAGACGATTGTAATTTGAGATTTTCAAATTTGAAGACATTCGGATACGTCACATATGTTGTAAATTCGCGACCGGTCCAAGAAGCACTAGAATCCAGTTCATACAAAGTCACTTCGTACTTGGTGCCACCCCTATCAATAGAATTATAATCTTCACTTGAAATAAAAGACGCAACTCCAACTAATTTGTTTAATTCATATTCAGGAGCGTTATCTTCGCTTTCGATATTAACACCTTTAGATACTTCACTACAGCCCATCAAAGCAAGCAAACAAAGCACTATTCCTAAAACATTCAGTTTCATATTCATCTCCCCTACTTCAATGGTTCCTGCTTTGGAAGGTTTTCATCGCATTCACTCATATCAACATCAGGCAAATAATATCCATAAGAATATTCGCATCGGTAGCACTTGCGCCCACTTTTTCCATAGCGATTTAACGTTTCTTTCGTACAAGCAAAGCCGACACCACTTTCGGCGGCACTAGCCTTAGTCCATCCAACAGAGCCGTCGTACATGCGCCCCCACTTGTAATAATCATCCGTACAATATGTTCCTTTAGTCAAGTGGCCCGGAAGCGTATCGCCCACAGAAGAGTTCAGAACAATCATGTCCAAATCATAGCATCCATTTCTAGGAAGGGTCCACCCTAATGTATCGCAATACAGGAACTGCGTCTTGTTAGATTCGGTAGCCTTGATTTCATGATAGTTTTCCGCAGAGCAGTTTCCGAGATTATACTTCTTCTGCCAGATGTTATTCAAGTATTCCTTAACTTTGTATGCATCGGTTTTATAGCCGAATCCAGGCACGAAATCATCGAACTTATCGCAACTTGAATTATGATTAAAATAATACGCATAGCTCCAATAAGTCGAGAACAGCGAATCCGTCAAAACATCTTCTTTCAACAAGTCGTCTAGTCCACCCGACCTCCACACATAAGTTTCGTTAAGGACATTTACTCCCAACAAGTAGTAATTGTAGTCCCGCAACGTCGAAAGATTCATCTTGCTAAAGTCTTCGTGCAGAGAATCGAGCAGGAACAAATCCGAAATTTCTTTTTGCAGCAAAGCCATCGACGAATCAAACGAAAGTCCACGATCAACATAGTGCTTTAAACGTTTCGCCTGCATATGCGTCAAAAGGTTCACGCTTATCGAATCGCCTTTACGAACATCCGCATAAGCTTCTAGAACCTTCCAGTTGGTCATCGGTTCTGTTTCATTCGCATCATAGCAATTGGAATAGAAATTGCCATTCACTTCAAGGTAAACATAGGGCTGTGTAAGTTTGACATTCTCAAGGGAAAAATGCCCAGAATAATCATCCACAAAACCATGGTACGCCACACCTGTTTGCGAAAGCGTGCTATCGACTTCACGCAAAACAACCTCAGTCATCGAATAACCACGCGTTCGATCAACATAACCGACGATGTTATGCGTCGTTTCCTTGGAATTTTCAATTTGCGGGAAATTACTCGAAGTTAAATTATCATCGGAGCAAGAGCATAACAAAGCGTTCACGCCAAAAACAGATACAATTATGGGGATTAATTTATTTTTTGCAGAAAAAATCATATTTCCAACTCACTTCTTATAAAATCAATAATAAAAAATTTGGTATTAAAAACAAGATAAAAAGTGCATAAAAAGAAAGGCGCCCCGAAGGACGCCCAGAACTGTTTTAGTTAAAAGATTTAGCACAGCGAAGCTACAATCTGCAACCCTCAAGGAAGGGTAGTAAACCAAAGCAGCTCGTTTCGGAATAAAACTCGGCTCAAAAGCCCTCGCTTCAATCCCTAAAAACAAATGTATTAAAAATTTAAGAAAATGGCAAGATGTTTGATAGTACAACTTGGAATGGTGCCAGAACCTGTAATCGGGGTCACATTGCCTAAAATTCCATTTTTTAGTAAATTTTAACGCATGAAATCAGTACCTATAACGCTCCTGACCGGTTACCTGGGAGCCGGCAAAACAACTCTCCTCAACTACGTTCTCAACAATCAGCAGGGCTACCACGTCGCCGTCATCGTAAATGACATTGGCGAAGTGAACATCGACCAGACTTTAATTGAAAAGGGCGGAAACATCACGAAGGAAGATTCGGGCAAGGTTGTCCCGCTTTCGAATGGTTGTATCTGCTGTTCGCTCAAGACCGACTTGATCGAACAAATCGCCGAACTTTTGGAAATGGGCAAGTTCGACTACATTCTCATCGAAGCTAGCGGCATCTGCGAGCCGATTCCTATAGCCCAGACCATTAGCTTTGCAGGTAGCCAGCTCCGCAGCAAAGACGGCAGACCTCTCCCCTGCCATTTGGACAACATCGTGGCAGTCGTTGACGTGCTCCGCCTCGCAGACGAATTTGCCGGTGGCGAAAAGCTCCTCGAAGAAGACCTCGAAGAAGAAGATATCGCAAACTTGCTCATCCAGCAGATTGAATTCTGCAACACGATTATCATGAACAAGGTCGACGCTCTCAGCAAGCACGACTTGGAACACGTGAAGGCAGTCGTGAAGGCTTTGCAGCCGACAGCCAAGATGATCGAGACGAACTACGGCAAGGTCGACATGAAGGACATTCTCGACACGAAGCAGTTCGACTTCAACAAAGTTGCCGAATCGAGCACTTGGGCAATCAAGCTCAACGAAGAAGGTCACGACAACGATGACGATGATGATGACGATCATGACGAACATGAACATCACCACCACGACCATGACGATGACCACGATGAGCATGAGCACCATCATCACGACCATGATGAACACGAACATCACCATGACCACGACGATGAAGACCACAGCCATTGCGACCATGAACATGGTGTTTGCCACTGCGGCCACCACCACGACAAGGACCATCCGCATGGTGACGAATACGGCATCAGCACGTTCGTGTTCGAAGACCACCGTCCGCTGAACCGCGAAAAGTTCGAAGCATTCCTCGATGACTATCCAACGAGCATCATCCGCACGAAGGGTCTCCTCTGGTTCAGCGACGAACGCAGTGAAAGCTACTTGTTCGAACAGGCAGGCAAGCAGGCCTCCGCCCAGAATTTTGGACGTTGGTTCGCCGCCGAAAGCAAGGCCGAACAACAGCGCATTCTCGAAGAAAATCCGCAGCTCCAGAAAATTTGGGACGAAAAGTACGGCGACCGCATCATCCGCCTGGTATTCATTGGCCAGCACATGGACAAGAAAAAGATTATCCAGGTGATGAAGGACTGCTTGGACGACTAATTATTGGTCAATAGTCATTGGTCATTAGTTATTAGAATGTAAGACGCGAATCCCTGCGACCGAAGTCGCGGGGATTTTTTCACCAACGGAGTTAAGCAGTTACATTTCTTCGATTTCTTGCATTTCAATAGCATCAACGTCTGGCGGGAGCGGATTTTTGGAGTCTTGTTTTGCACCAAGACGTTCCAGCTTGCGGCAGGACTGTACAATGCTTTGGCCCTTATCGTCAAGTTTTGCCATTCCCTTATTGTAGGCCTCCTGAGCCTTACCGAGAGCGGCACCGATTTCATCCATGTTTTTTACGAAAATGCCCACGCGCTTGAGCACTTCGTTCGCAAGTTCAAAGACCTTTTGCTGGTTTTGAGCCTGTTGCACTTGGCGCCAGGTCATTTTCACCATACGAAGCATCGCGTAAAGGGATTGTTCATCGGCGATGTAGACATTTTTTTCAAAAGCATCACGCCATAACGCATGATCTTCGGCAAGAGCTGTCCAAAGGGCTGCCGCTCGCGGCACAAACATCACGACAAAGTCCATTGTCTTCTTGGGAGCCTTGACATAGCTCGAATAATCCTTTACCGAGAGTTCATTTACGTGTTTGCGGAGGCTTTCGATATGCTTTTTCAAGAGAACTTTGCGCTCGTCAGGATTTTCTGCCTGCATATAGTCCATAAATGCAGCCATAGAAACTTTCGAATCAACGACAACTTCTTTGTACGGGTCCAAATGCACAATCACATCCGGGCGCAACATTGCATTATTCCCTTCAGCACGCACAACGTTACCGTTGGCATCACGGAGTGTTGCCTGCACATCAAAATGTTTCCCTTCCTCAAGACCAAGTGATTCCAGGACTTCTTCAAGAACGCGTTCTCCCCAATCGCCCTGAATTTTGCTATCGTGCTTAAACGCACGCACAAGTTCATTAGCAGCATTCTTGGTTTTGTCATTGGCATCAATGGACTGTTTCAAGACTTCCTTGAGTGAAGAATTCGCTTCGGTCTGTGCGCGGGTCGTGTCGTTCATGGTCTTTTCCATCTTGGCGATGGTTTCCTTGAGCGGGCTTACAAGCTGTTCCATGGTCGCATGACCGGATTCCGAGATCTGCTTTTCGCGCTGTTTAAGCATTTCTTCAGTAGAGTTCTTTGCTTGGGCATATAAGCGCTGCGACATTTCCGTAAAACGAGCATTTTGCTCATTTAGCGAAGATTGATGCACTCGTTCCATATCCAGCTTCATACTTTCTAGGCGCTTGGCACTCGCCTCTTTTTCATCGGCTAGAGACTTGGCAGCGGCGGCGCGCTCGTCAGCAATCCGCTTTTCAGCATCGGCTTTTACCATTTCAAGCTGTTTTTCGGTATTTTCTTTAAGTTCTGCGTTTTTAACAGTTTCTGTCGCGAGCTGGCTACGCAGCACAGCGACTTCCTTTTCCATTTCAACATTCGCCTGACGCGCAGCGGCTTCGCGCTGCGAGTTTCCATTACGGGCAAACAAGACGCCGATTACAATTCCGAGGACAGCGCAAATAATGGCTACGGCTATGGTCATGAAGATACTCCTTTTAACGTTTTATCAATATATCGCTATTTAAATGAAAAATGTCAAGTGTTTTTCAAGAAATAATGGATCCTACGCTCAACTGGCGAGATCCTTGACCTTGTCCCAGAGCTTGGCGCCAGCATTTTTCACAGACTTGAGACTTTTGCGAGCCTTTCCAAAAAAACTGTAATTATCAAGTTCGTCTTGCGCGGATTCATTGCCGACGTTTTCAGCGACATTCACAGGCTTGTCGCCTTCATTGTTTTCGACAGACGGATCAGCGCCGGCATCAACAAGCATTTTGACGATACGACCATTCGCATAACGCGCTGCAATATGGAGCGGACGGTTCCCATAAGCATCAACTCGGTTGACATTCGCATTTTTCTTGATCAAGAAAGCCACCAAATCCGTTCTGTTCCGCTGGATGGCGTAAGCAAGCGGCGTTTCGCCCGCATTGTCCATCGCATCCACTTTCGCGCCCTGCGAAAGGAGAACGTTCATCCACATCGCCCCATTCTGCATGCTCAAGGCGCGATGCATCAGCGTTTTTCCATTTGCAAAGACTCGATTCGCCGAGCCCACATCGTTTGCAAGCAAGAACTGCAACGATTCCTTTTTCTGGCCCATAAGAGCCTTTTCAACAGGCGCCATGCTTTTATATGGGAGCATCATATTGGCGCCCTTTGACTTCAGGAATTTCAGGGAGGACACGTCATTATTTTCTACAGCATAATGAATCGCTGCACAACCAGTGTATTTCGACACATAATTGATATTCGCGCCCAACTGCAAATAGGACTTTGCCAGGTCCAAATTACGATGTTTTACAGCAGCCACAAAAAGGCTATCTCTATAGGTATAGTCAAACAGGTATTTCGAGGTTTTGTTGTGGACAAAGGTCATGGGAGTCTGCGCAGAAGAGTTCTTATCATACACGGAAAGCCCAAACGACATCAGCTTTTGAGCGATCGCAAGATCGTTCTTCTTGACAGCCACGAAAAGTGCTGTTTCGCCCAAACGGTTCCTGGCGTGAATATCCGCACCCAATTTCTGCAATTCCGTAAACATCGTAAGATTGCGTGCAACCGCATAATGAATAAGCGGGACGCCATTTTCGTCCTTATCATTGACGCTTGCGCCATACCCAACAACTTCTTTCAGCAAATCAATATTACCCTTCTTGACAGCATCGAAAATCAACTGATTTTTGAGCCTGTAATGGTTCAAGAACTTTTTGTTCACCGCATTCTTCGTCAATTTTTCAGCAAGCACACCTGCATTATCCGGAGTATTCACGTCAAGACCAAGCGCAATGAGGTGTTTGAGCACAGGCACATTTCCGTTCACAGCTGCATAATGGAGCAAAGTATTGCCTTTTTCATCCGTGTAATGCAAGTCTGCGCCATTTCTATACGCAAGCTTTGCATCAAGCGCAGCAATATTCCCCGCCTTGATGGCGTTCTGGATTTGCTCCACCTTGGTATACGCATCCTGAAGCACAAGCAAACTCTGCTGCGTCTTGGCATAATTCTTCAAATGCTCATAGTTTTCCTGAATCCATTCATGCGGACGCGCCTGGACAAAAGGTTTCGCATAATAAGAGCATCCCGATTCAAGCGCAAGCTCCAACGGGGTACGCCCCATATTATCGGTCAACCGCTCATCAGCGCCATGATGCAACAACGTATCAATCAGCTCCGCAGAGCCAATCCTTACTGCATAATGCAAAGGCGCATCACCAACTGAGTCCTTGCTATTGACAAAGACTCCGTTATTCAACAAATCCGCAACGTACTTGGCGTCGCCCACGGCACAAGCGGAGAATAGCTTTTCCATTTTACGCTTAGGGTCTTTCGGAATGTAGCCGTTATCGTACAAGACAAAATAAGCCACAGAAATCAAAAGCGCAGCACCAATCAACGTAAAAAGCAAGCCCCAAAGTCTTACTCGACGGGCTTTTACCAAAGCAACCTGCGAATACATCGCTGTTTCACGCGCTCTCTGTTGCGTTGAATCGCGCTCACGCTGCAGAGTTGTAATCTGCTGAGTCAACCCGACAAGAGTCCCCTCCAAAGTCGGCACAACAACATTCTTGACAAGCCCCAATGCATACGCATACGAGTCAATCACATAATCGCTCATCACGCGATCAAGCCTGGAATTTTCGGCAAAAAACTGTTTCTGCTTGCGAATACAGAGGTTCAGGTCACTGCGATTGCTTGCAAAACCGAGCATAGAACTCCCCACGCCCAGCTGCTCCGCAAGCACTATTGACGAACGGTATTCATAAAACGACTCGCCAAGTTCATCAGCAAGCAACCCCCGCAATCTATGATCGCAGACAATGTCGTTACCATAAGTATTGACAAGCTGACGCATGATAATATGTAAGGGGCGCTTATTCATTTACTGTTCGTTTCCTTTTTTGTTGATGATCCCGGCAAGGCTCATGTCGTCCTTGCTGCCGTGCAAGCTCATATCGCTGAAGCCTTCGTCCATACGGGCGACCGCCTGCTCTTTACCAATATCTAAATACATTTGCAAAAGCCGCATATAGAACCGGTTCAGACATTCAGGAGCTACATCGTAATCGCCTACAGAATCCTCGATTCCATCGCTACACGCAAATACCGCAAACGGGAAATGCCCTGTACCGTCAAATGCGTAGCGGAACGAGTCCGCGGGATTCTTATCGCAAAGCGATGTCGTGTAGTTCAAGAAACACGTTGAATCCCACGGCACTGGCGGAGTCCAGTTTTCATAAGGCTCGGCGCTATCGTTCAGGCAAAGCAGTCTGCCATCGCCCACGTGAATCGCAAGCCAGCCCCACCGCGTCTGCACATAAGCCATCAGCGTTGAGCCATAAGCCTTCACCAAGTCGTTTTTGCCCAAGAGTTCCTTCTCAGCATCGGTCAGCGGGTTTTCTTGGGCGTCCTGCTGGATGGCGGCAACCCACTTTTCGCAAATTCGACGGCACACATCGCGGATTAGCTTTTCTTGCGGCTGGATATTCCCAATCTGTTGCTGATACAGCATTGCTTGCTCTTCGCGAAGCTTCGCTGTTTCGGATTTTTCCTCCGATTTTTCAGTCCAACAGGAATCCCCCACATCCGTGCGGGCTGTCACCGCCCCCGTCCGATTTCCAAGGAACTTGCGAGCATCTTCGGATTGCATGAACTGCATCAGTTCATCCTTTGCAATCCCAGCCGCAAGCCTTGCCCCAACATCACTCCGGACGTAAGACGGTGAACCATGCCCATCGCATACCACGATCAACTGGATTTCGCCATCATTATATTCTAGCGAAAAGTCCTGGCACGGGATATTTGCAGGCAAATGCTTCGCCCCGACTTTGCTCACCGCAAACGTTTCAGCATTTTGCATACACACCTCAGACTCCCTAGTTCCAGCCGGACCAGTCATTGGAACCGGAATTGGCCGTACTTGAACCCACATCGACTCCTGAAAGCGATGCATCGTTTGCAACCGTATTCGAAATTGACTGTGCGACAAGCTGGTTCTGCGTTACCATTGCAGCGCCGACAGATGCACTTTGGCTTGCCACCGTTGTCGCAGACACGCTGACCGTATGAATCATCTTCTTGAGCTGATCCACATTGTGAACCGTGATGACCGATTCCGAACTGCCCGTAAATTCCCGGAGCACGTCATTATTGGCATCGTCACCGATGGCGATAGCCACCTTCACACCAGCCTTGAACCAGCGATTCCCCTTGAGCTTTTCCAGCTTACGGACATAGCCATCCGTCGGAGCGCCGTCCGAAAGGAGGACAATGGCAGGTGCGCGGCACCCCGTCTTTTCGCCCATAAAACCATTAGACCTGGAAAGTTTAGCGTCCAATTCTGCACAGGCGCTACCAAACGATGTCGTACCACTTGCGCTCAAATCCTGCCACTGGAACTTTTCGGCTTCAAGCGGCTGTTCGTACATCCAATTGACAGCGCTACTGAACTCAAGCACGGCAATCTTGATTTGCGAATCGCCGCAATTCTTGGAGATGTCGCCCACATCGTCAAGAGCGTCACGAACCGCCGTATTGAGCGATGCAATCTTTGAACCGGACATACTGCCCGACGTATCCACCATAAAAATCAGATGCGTGACACGACGCGGGATCGGTTCCAACGCAAACGGGTCTTTTGTAGCCATATTCTATTCTCCTTTTATTCAATAACGGCAGTTTCGCCTTGATTTCCAAACTTGATCTTGTAACCTTTGCGGGCAGGCATGCCCTGACCATCCGCAACGACTCGCTGAGTGCCGTCCAAACACGTCACCGTCCAGGATTCGCCAGAATTATTGCAAAGCCCCACCTCATTGTTCTTGACGACGGTTCTGCCAACGACCTTGTCGTAATCGGTTGAGCAGTGGACTAGACATTCATGGAGCTTCTGCTCCATCATCAGCGGAATTTTAAACTTACCTACGCGCAACATTCTATAATCTCCAAATGACTTATCGCAGTAAGCACACTTTTTGTCAACACTATCCGGGTCCGCAAATGAAAATTTTCCGCATTTCGGGCATTTGACAAAATCCGCACGCACCTGCAGCAAAATATCGCGCCATTCCTTATCCTTCACGCGGAGGTCTCCGTTTTGCAGAGCCTCCTTACTGAACGTCTTGCAGAATGCATCGCGCAATACCTTCGGATAGATATCCCAACGGCGCATCACATTCTTATGCAGGCTCGGATCCGGCGCATTGCTCTTGTCGTTTGGATCCATAATAAATACGGCGTTATACCCCAAAAGTTGCCTTGCCATTTCCGGGTCGTTATCACACGGGCAAGAGAGATAACGTCTGCCTTCAAACGGACGGTTCATATAAATCAAGATGAACAGACAAACCGCAAGCGAATGGTAATCCGTCACTTTGCGCGGCCTAGACTTTCCTTCGACAATTTCGGGTGCCATATACCCCGCCTTGCCAAGAATGCCAAGGTCGTCGGTACCATCGGGAGCCACGTTATCGTTATCGCAAATCAGCACGTCACCCGTTTTAGGGTTAATAAAGAAGTTGCCATCGTTCATATCCTGGTAGCTATAACCGTCGCGATGCAGGTCCAAAAACGATTTCACAAGTTGCATACAGGCGTTCAGCTGGGCATTCACATCGGCAAAACGGGCAGTCACCAAGATGAACTTGCTCATGTCCACATAGCCTGCGGGGCGGATTTTCATCAAATAGCCAAATCCACCATTGGGGTCTTCGGCAACAGCCATCGGCCAAATAAAATGTTCGTTCGGCGTCTGGCGATTCGCATTGCGCTTCAGATTTTCACGGAAACGCTCACTCACCTTTTGCGTGTACCATTTTAACGCATACTCACTACCATTATAATTGACAGCGTAAACGATTCCCTGACCGCCACGACCCAATTCACGGACAACTTGACAAGTGTCACCGCCAGCGAGCGCGACCACATCCCCTTTTTTCAATTCGGACATAAAGCCTCCCAAAAATTTTTTCTTCATACTTATCGACTTGAGGGGGCTAAATGTCAAATTAATTTCAAGAAATAATGGAACCCGTCGCTACGCTTCAGGATGACAAGCGTCAGGATGACGAGCAATGACATTATAATAGGGGGTTCTGAAAAAAAATTTTCGGCAGGACCTCCGAATGTCATTATATGACAGTGCAAAAAATTATTTTTGGGAACGCTTTCAAGTTCACCTCATCCAAGGAGTCGCCCATGATGAACACCCACACCACCGCAAACGAAGTCATGAACCTCATTGACCTCGCCCAGCACACCAAAAATGGCAAGGAAGGTTCCGATGCCATCAACAAACTGTGGGACATCTTCGGCGACAAGGTCACCGGAATCACCATCAAGAAATCTTTTTCGCACGATTCCGACCATAGCATGCACGGCATGTCGGTCTACGAACGCCGTAACCAGCTCCAGGAACAGGCGTTTGACACATTCCGCAACGCCGTCTTGACATACGATGCCAGCACGAACGTGCCATTCATGGCTTACGTTTCGAAGAAAATCAACTGGCAGCAGCTTGACTTCAAGCGCAAGAACGCAAAGCACACCCATAACGAAAAAGCCACCGACTTTTCCATCGAAGGCGGCTCTTCCATCTCAATGGACGATCCAAAAAACGCAGAAATGCTGGAAACCATGAACCACATTGACTTGGAATCACCCATGGCAGGCCGTTTTGTCGAGGATTTTGAAAAGCAGTCATACCTCGATGACATGGTCCACGTTCTCTTCGGCAAGCTCCAGAACGAAAAGAAGCTTCTTGAATTCGCCACCACATACTATGAAGTATGCCAGGAAGAAGACAAGGACACCGATGCCGAAGTCGCCAAAAGGATGGGCTGCACCCGCTCTTACGCAAGCCAGCTCCACAAAAAGCTCATCGCATTCTTGAGCAACACCGATTTCGCCGACGACTGCCGCATGGCTCTTGCCGCATAAAAAATTTGATAAGAGAGGCTTTTTATAGCGTTTCACTATAAAAAGTCCCTTTTCAGAGTAGGTTTATAGGATTTTTCATTTTTTTTTAGAACTCCCCCTTGCCATGTGCAATTTTGATTGATATTTTTGTGTCATGATGAATTTCGTAACAAATGCAACTCTCAACCGTCGTTGGTGGCGCGGACTCTAACATAGAGCCCGGTATTTGTTACAAATCACCCAAGATTTTTAAGCAAAGGCTTCCGGACTCACGGAGGCCTTCCTTTTTACCGAAAATTGACGAAATCCTCCGGGAAATAAAGCCTTTGCGAAAGCAAACGAGTTTTAAAACTAGAGGATTAAAATGACTAAGATTACTCACATCACCGAACGCCCGGGTTACGCTCCGCGTACCGACAGCATTTACGTCGCTCTCCCCGGTGAACGTTACACCCCGTTTTCACTCGCCAAGAAGCTCGGCGCAAAGGCCATCTTCGAATCGGCAAGCTTTGACCACGGTCGTAGCCGTTATTCGACCTTGATGGTGGACGAAGGTTTTCGCCTGCGCCAGAACGACAAGAACGTAAGCATTGTCGTGGATGGCAAGGAAAGCGAATTCTTGGCTGAGGGTGATGGTGACATTCTCGACGCCTTGCTCAAGATTTCAGCCGAAAATACTGTGCCGCCCAACCAGATTCCTATTCCGTCTTCGGGCGTGGGCTACCTCGGCTACGAATTCTGCGCCCGTTGCGATACGATCCGCCTTGCTCCGCAGGTGGATGAACTCAACATTCCCGAAGCTGAATTTTTGGTCGGCCACATTTACATTGTATTCGACCACTTTACCGAAAAGCTACACTTGTTCGCCCTGAACTACGAAGAACACCAAATTGACCTGAAGGCCGCAATTGAAAAGGTGAAGGCTCGCCTTGCAGACCTTGACTTCAGCTACCTCGCTCCGGAAAAGCAGTACAGCAAGGGCATCACGATGACCGACCTCGAACAGTCCCGCAAGGAATACGTGGAAAAGGTCGCCGCTTTGCAGAAGCACATCGTGGCAGGCAACATTGTTCAGGCTGTGCCATCTCGCCGCATCCAGTTCGCAAGCGATATCGAAGCCCTCGACATTTACCGCCGCCTCCGTACGGTGAACCCGTCTCCGTACATGTTCTTCTTGGATTACGGCACGCACCAGTTCATCGGCGCATCTCCGGAAAGCTTGATCCGCGTGCGTGAAGGCATCGCCACCATCCACCCGATTGCAGGTACCCGCCGCCGCGGTAAGGACGACGCAGAAGACGAAGCATTGATGAAGAATTTGAAGGGCGATCCGAAGGAACGCGCAGAACACTTGATGCTCGTAGACCTCGCCCGCAACGACCTCGGCCGCGTTTGCGATGCCGGTACGGTCGAAACCACGAAGTACATGGAATGCGAAAAGTTCAGCCACGTGATTCACTTGGTCTCTGACGTGCAAGGCCGCGTTTCCAAGAACAAGAAGGCCATTGAAGTGCTGCGCTCCAGTTTCCCGGCAGGTACGGTGAGCGGCGCTCCGAAAATCAGCGCCATTGAAATTCTTTCTGGTCTCGAAAAAATCAAGCGTCGCTTCTACGCTGGCGCCGTGGGTTACATTGAATCGGACGGTGACTTGGATTTCTGTATTGCAATCCGTTGCTGCTTAAAGCAGGGCAAGACCATCAGCCTCCAGGCCGGTGGTGGCATTGTCGCGGCATCGAACGCCGACCGCGAATTTGAAGAAACGAATGAGAAACTGGGTGCCATCCGCGCCGTGCTCGAAGGAGAAAATTAAGATGATCATCATTATTGACAACTACGATTCTTTTACTTATAACGTTTATCAGGCTTTGGCCAAGATTACTACTGAAGAAATTCGCGTGCTCCGTAGCCGCGAATGCACCATTGCAGACATCGAAAAGTTGAACCCGAGCCGTCTCATTGTGAGCCCGGGTCCGGGTCGTCCAGAAGATGCAGGTATTTCCGTCGAAGCCATCAAGCACTTTGCAGGCAAGCTCCCGATTTTGGGCGTGTGCCTCGGCCACCAGGCTATCGGTTACGCCTTTGGCGCAAAGATTGTTCAAGCCAAGTTCATCAAGCACGGCATCGCCGAAGAAATCGACCTCGACGGCAAGGGACTTTTCCGCACCATCGGCAAGAAGAACATCTTCACGCGTTACCACAGCTTGGTCATCGACGAATCTACGCTCCCGGGCGATTTCGAAGTGACCGCCCGCGCAACAGACGGCGACATCATGGGTATTCGCCACAAGACGCTCCCGATTGAAGGCGTACAGTTCCACCCGGAATCCATCGCTAGCGGCCGCGCCGACGAATTCTTCAAGGCTTTCCTCAACTACCGTCGCGAACCGCTCGATATCCGCGGAATCCTGAACACGCTTACTGCAGGCAAGGATTTGACTCGCGAAACCGCCGAAATGTTCATGGAAGACTTGACGGACGGTATCATGGACGAACGCCAGATGGCCGCAATCCTTACCGCACTTTCCAGCAAGGGCCCTGTTGCCGATGAAATCGCCGGTTGCGCGAAGGTACTCAGCAGCAAGAAGCGCAAGTTCCCCTACAGCGGCGACGAACTCACCGATATCGTGGGTACCGGTGGCGACGGCAAGGGTAGCTTCAACGTGAGCTCTCTCTCCGGCCTTATCGCCGCAAGCTGTGGCGCCAAGATTGCCAAGCACGGCAACCGCGCGGTTTCGAGCAAGTCCGGTGCTGCCGACTTCTACACGGCTGCAGGTTTCAAGCTCGACATGACTCCGGAAAAGGCTGCAAGCGTCATTGACAAGACGAACTTTGTATTCCTCATGGCTCCGGTCTACCACAGCGCTATGCGTTTTGCAGGCCCGGTTCGTGGCGCACTCGGCGTGAAGACCATCATGAATTTGCTCGGCCCCCTCACGAACCCGGCCGAAGCTAAGTACCTCATGCTCGGCGTTTACAGCAAGTCGATTCTCGAACCGTTCACCAAGGCTGCAAAGTTCCTCGGTGCAAAGCGCGTGATGGTAGCCATCTCCGATGACGGCTACGACGAAATTTCTCCGTGCGTCCCGACGACCATTGCCGAAATCTTGGAAGACGGCGAGTATCGCGAATACCGCATTGACCCGAAGGAATTCGGCGTCCCGGCTGTGGACCCGGAAGACCTCGCAGGCGGTACGGGCGTGGACAACTTCAACCTCGCTCTCGACGTGCTGAACGGCAAGGGCCGCCCGGGCATCAAGTACGCTTGCGCATTGAACGCCGGTGCAGCGCTTTACATCAGCAACAAGGCTGCAAGCATCAAGGAAGGCTTCGACAAGGCGATTAAGGCTATGGAAGACGGCTCTGTGCTGAAGAAAATCGAGGAAGTCAAAGTCGCTACAAACGCGTAATGAGGTCGGTCGTGCTCGCTCCCTTTGGGGTATGAGCGCAGGCAACGTCCTTTGTGATAAGTGCTCCGAGAAATCGGGGTGCTTTTTTTATCAGATTAACATTGTAAAAATGGTTACAAACTACGCTTCTAACTGACTGCGAAGCACAACGATGTCTTCTAGAGAAAGATCCGTGGTTGCGGCAATTTCCTCATCGGAAAGTTTACCGAGCTCTATCATTTTCTTCGCAAATTCGCGATTTCTATCAGAAATACGTTCTTCAATCTTCGCGTTGATGTCATCCGCGAATTCCTTGAAGATTCCCCGTCTCATGGCGTTATGGTCCCAGACCTTGTGATACATATTCCGATAAACCTCGAATTCTTTCTTGTTGAAGTTAGATACTTTCGCGCTCTCTGTCAAGTTCTTGAACTTTCCCTCGTCCAATTCTTCGGGGAGTTCCTTGAGCCGGTTCAAATAGCGGAAGAAAAAGAGCCATTTGCTTAGGTCGCTTGATGTCTTTTCAATGAAAAACGGAACCTTTGAAAGTTCGATAGCAGTAAAATTGTAGGTATCCACAAGCTGTTCTCCGCTTTCCAAATCGATTACCGTCGCACGGTGGACGGCACGTTCGTCAGGGAAAACAGAGAAACGCGTCAGAGCGATCACGTAGGTCGGCTGGATGTCGTAATCCCAATACTGACCTGGTTCGGCCTGGTTCGCTACCATTTCGCTCGCGTAGAACGCAAGGCGCTTCATAAAGTTATCCACCTCGCGAATTTGCACTTCGATCTCGATGAGACTCCCCAAATCGTCCTTGCAATGCAGATCGAAAATCGCCGTGCGCGATGCTTTGCTGCCACTCAAGTTCTTCGCCACGCTGCGGGTCCATACATTTTTGATGGGCCGTTTGAGCTGCGGTTCCAGCAGGTCGTTCAGTAAATTAATGAGGTTGTTCCGGCTGGTGGGCTTATCCGGATCGAAGGCCTTCTTAAAGGCCAAATCCACTAGCAGGTTTGCATACGGGCTCGTTTCACCCGGCTTAACGATACAGTCCCTAAAGGACTTGCGTGCATTCATCTTTCACTCCTTCCGCCTACATGCTTAAAAAGGCGGGGCTTTAGTCATTTTCCTGTGTGCGCGAAAAACCACACTCTACACATTTGTACACTACAATATAAATTACGGAATGGCGGTTGTCAAGAGGTCTTAAAAGAAAGAGGACGATGCTTTCGCACCGCCCTAAATGTTTTCACAACGGAATAATCCTTATTGTGAATTGCTTTCAGATTATGAAAATAATATAGTTAAAATTTTTGATTTGTGACTGATTTTTTATGAAAAAATTAAAATAGCCAAAAAAAAATTCGCAAATGTCACAATATGACAAGAAGAAAGTTTATATTTATGAGTTTATGTTGTTTTACATCATTCTATAAATTTGGCGTTTTTGTTGAAATTTTGCGGTTTTTTGTCTTTTTCACTCAAAAAAATGTTACTTTAATAGAAGAAAAATAAAAAAAAGGTTTATTCATGAAAAAGATTCTTGGTTTGGATTTGGGAACCAATTCAATTGGTTGGGCTGTGGTGAATGCGGATGAAATCACTCGTGATGACGGATCACGTTACTTAAAACCTAACGGTATTTCTGCTGCGGGTAGTAGAATAATCCCAATGTCCGCAGATATTCTTGGCGATTTTGAGAAGGGTAACTCAATTTCACAAACTGCAGAACGAACTCGGATGCGAATGGCTCGTCGTTTGCACGAAAGAGCTCTTTTAAGACGAGAAAGACTTCTGCGTGTTTTAAACCTTTTGGATTTTTTGCCGAAGCATTTTGCTGATAAAATTGATCGCTATGGTAAATTCACTGACGATAGTGAGCCCAAATTAGCATGGCGCAAAAATACAGAAGGTAAATACGAATTCATTTTCCAAGACGCATTCAATGAAATGCTAGCCGAATTTAAAGACAAGCAACCAGAAATTGTCGAAGAAGGAAAGAAAATCCCCTATGATTGGACCATCTACTATCTTCGTAAAAAGGCTCTTGAGAAAGCTCTTTCAAAAGAAGAACTCTCTTGGATACTGCTCCAGTTTAACCAAAAGCGCGGTTATTATCAATTAAGAGGCGAAGAAGAGGAAATTCCTCAAGATAAGAAAATTGAATATTTAGCACAAAAAGTTGTTAAGGTAGAAGCAACCGATCAGAAGAAAGGCGATGATGTTTGGTACAATGTTTATCTTGAAAATGGAATGATCTATCGACGTACCAGTAAAGCACCCCTTGATTGGGAAGGAAAAGTCAAAGAATTTATTGTAACGACAGAAGTCGAAAATGACGGTGAAACACCGAAAAAAGATAAAGAAGGGAACATCAAACGCTCTTTCCGCGCGCCCAAAGAAGATGACTGGACTCTTCTTAAAAAGAAAACCGAAGCCGATATTGAAAATAGTCATAAAACTGTGGGCTGCTACATTTATGATTCGTTACTAAACAACCCAAAACAAAAGATTATTGGAAAACTAGTCAGAACTGTTGAAAGAAAGTTCTATAAAGAGGAATTGACTCAGATACTTAAGAAACAAGTTGAGCTCATCCCCGAACTCCGCGATGACAATCTGTACAAACAGTGTATTGAAGAACTCTACCCCATCAACGAGGCTCATAGAAATACTATTGCAAAGACCGATTTTGCAAATCTTTTCATTAACGACATTTTATTCTATCAGCGCCCATTAAAAAGTAAAAAATCCCAAATTGACAACTGTCCTTACGAAGAGCGCATTTTCATTGATTCAAAAACAGGCGAAAAGAAAAAAGTTCCCGTAAAATGCATTGCAAAATCAAATCCGTTATTCCAGGAATTTAGACTTTGGCAATTCATTCAAAATTTGAGAATTTACCAGCGAGAAAAAGAAATCGATGGTAAACTTTTAACAGATATTGACATTACAAGTGAATGCTTGAAATCTGAAGAAGATTATGTAAGACTTTTTGACTGGCTAAACGACAGAGAAACCATCGAACAAGAAGATTTATTAAAGCATCTCTTTAATACCAAAAAATCAAAAAATAAAGAAAACCCATATCGATGGAATTATGTAGAAGATAAGGTTTATCCTTGCAACGAAACTCGTGCCACAATTTTGAAAGGATTTTCAAAATGTGGTATTAATGCATCAGTTCTTTCGCCTGAATTGGAAATGGCTTTATGGCACATACTTTATTCCGTTGAAGATAAAAAAGAAATCGAAACAGCCCTGACTCATTTTGCACAAAAACAAGGCTGGAACGATGATTTTGCAAAAGTATTTTCCAAAGCGAAGCCTTTCAAAAAAGACTATGGCTCTTATTCAGAAAAAGCAATAAAGAAGTTGCTTTCTCTTATGCGAATGGGCAAATACTGGAACCAAGACAATATTGATAAAAACACTCTTGATAGGATTGATAAAATCATCAATGGCGAATATGATGAGAAAATCTCCAATAGAGTCCGTGATAACGCAATTAACTTAAAAGACATAAGTGATTTTAGAGGCCTACCGGTCTGGCTTGCCTGCTACATCGTGTACGACAGACATTCCGAAGCCAAAGATTGTACCAAATGGAATTCTCCCGAGGAAATTGATTCTTATCTCAAGAAATTTAAACAACATTCCTTACGTAACCCAATCGTAGAACAGGTTGTCACAGAAACTCTGAGAACCGTTCGAGACATTTGGATTCAGGAAGAACAAATTGATGAAATCCATCTTGAACTTGGACGCGACTTAAAAAATCCTGCCGATAAGCGCAAGAAAATGTCTGAAAATATCCTGAAGAACGAAAATACGAATTTGCGCATCAAGGCCATGCTAATGGAATTCATGAACCCCAGCATGGGCATTGAAAATGTTCGCCCGTATTCACCAAGCCAACAGGATATTCTGCGCATTTATGAAGAAAACGCTCTTGACAACCTAACTAAGGATGACAAGGACTTCGACTTTATTTCAAAAATTTCCAAACAGGCACAACCATCAAAAACAGATATTATCCGTTACAAATGTTGGCTCGAACAAAAGTATCGTTCCCCGTACACGGGTAAAACAATTTCGCTATCCAAGCTATTTACCCCGGCATACGAAATCGAACATGTTATTCCTCAGTCGCTTTATTTCGATGACTCTTTCAGTAACAAAGTTATTTGTGAAGCCGAAGTTAATAAACTTAAAGATCGCCAATTAGGATATAAATTCATTGCGGAACACCATGGAGAAAAGGTTCAATTAAGCCAAGGTGAAGTTGTCGAAATACTCTCCGTAGATGCTTATGAAAAATTTGTCAAAGAAAATTATGCGAACAATCGCATAAAGATGAAAAAATTATTGATGGAAAGCATCCCCGACGAATTCATAGAGCGTCAGTTAAACGATAGCCGCTACATCAGTAAAGTTGTTAAAGGACTTTTGTCAAATATCGTTCGCGAAAAGATTGACGATGAAAACTATGAACCAGAAGCAGTGTCCAAAAATCTTATTTCGTGCAATGGCGCTATTACAGACCGATTGAAGAAAGATTGGGGCATGAATGATGTTTGGAACAGCATTATTTTGCCAAGATTTATTCGAATGAACCAAATCACGGGAAAAGATTGTTTCACAACGACTAACGCAGAAGGTCATCTTATTCCACAGATGCCTTTAGAGCTTCAAAAGGGATTTAATAAGAAAAGAATTGACCATCGTCACCACGCAATGGACGCAATCGTCATCGCTTGTACAACACGAGACCATGTAAATCTACTGAATAACGAAGCCGCACATTCAAAATTCAATGCAACTAGGTATCAGTTACAACGCAAACTTCGGCGTTTTGAAAAGGCTGTAATTGACGGTAAGGAACGCGAAGTTGCAAAAGAATTCCTAAAGCCATGGGATTCATTCTCTTCAGATTCCAAGAATATTCTTGAAAATATTATCGTAAGTTTCAAGCAAAATCAGCGCGTGATAAACAAAACGACAAATGCGTTCCTGCATTTTGACGAAAACGGAAAGAAGACTTTTATAAAGCAAGGAAAGGGCGATAGCTGGGCAATTCGCAAATCCATGCACAAAGACACTGTTTTTGGGGAAATCAATCTGCGCAAAGTAAGAAGTGTTTCCTTAAATGAAGCAATAAAAGTTCCAGAAAGAGTTCTCAACAAGAAAATCAAAGAAAAAATCCTCGAATTAAAAAACAACAAGATTGACGCAAAGAACATCAAAAAATACATCGAAGAAAATCATACAGGCGGTTATGGAATAGATTCTTCAAAAATCGATGTATTCTATTTTACTAAAGAAACAAAGGAACGATTCTTCGCCACAAGAAAAACTCTTGACACATCTTTTAACCAAGCAAAAATCAAAGATAGTATCGCTGATTCTGGAATACAAAAGATTTTATTGGCTCATCTAAAAAGCAAGAACGGAGATGCAGAACAAGCTTTTTCTCCAGACGGCATTGATGAAATGAACAAAAACATCGTTGAACTAAACAATGGTAAATTCCATCAACCAATTCTAAAGGTGCGCGTTTACGAAAAGGCGGATAAATTTGCTGTTGGACAAAAAGGCAATAAGAAAGTCAAATTTGTCGAAGCCGCCAAGGGAACGAACTTGTTCTTCGCCATTTTCGAAAAAGACGGAAAACGCTCGTATTTGACTATTCCTCTAAACGTAATGATTGATTGCCAAAAACAGTATGGTAATCAGTGGAAAAATAATATTGAAGCTTATTTAAAAGAAAAGGAACTTGTCGAGAAGGACGTTAAGCTCCAGTTTATTCTTTCACCAAATGATTTGGTATATCTGCCAACAGAAGGGTCTATTGACAAAAAGCGTATATATAAAGTTGTTTCCTTTACAAATAATAGACTGTATGCCATTCCATATGCCATAGCCAAAAGTATTGTAGACAAGAACGAATTCACTCAATTAAATAAAATTGAATTTACCGACAACAAAGAGTCAATTAAAGATGCATGCGTTCCTGTAATAATAGACAGACTTGGCAACGTAATCGAATTTAACGGAAAACGATTATGATTAAGCGTACTCTGTATTTTGGGAACCAGGCTTATTTAAGTCTCAAGGACAACCAGCTTGTCATTAAGAAACGCAATGATGAAATCGTCACCGCAGCTATTGAAGACATTGCTTACATTGTTCTTGATTCGCCTCAAATTACAGTGACAAACGCTTTACTCGGGGCTTTGCTAGAGAACAACTGCGCGATAATAAACTGCGATAAGACGCATCTACCCTCAGGCTTACTCCTTCCCCTTTCAGGGAATACCCTGCAAAGCGAAAGATTCCAGGCTCAGATAGATGCATCGCTTCCATTAAAAAAGCAACTATGGCAACAAACGGTCCAGCAAAAAATTTTAAATCAGGCTGCCGTTTTGCATGGTTCTCATGACGCTGAAATTGGAAATATGACGGCATGGGCAAATTCCGTGCGAAGTGGAGATGTTGATAACAGAGAAGCTGTTGCCGCAGCTTACTATTGGAAAGAAATGTTCCCCGATATTCCTGATTTTGTTCGTGACCGAAATGGAGTACCGCCAAATAATATGCTCAATTATGGCTATGCCATTTTACGCGGTGTGGTTGCAAGGGCTTTGGTTTCGAGCGGACTTTTACCGACTTTGGGAATACACCACCATAATCGTTACAACGCCTATTGTTTAGCAGATGACATAATGGAGCCGTACCGCCCAATCGTAGACAAACTAATTTTAGAAGTTATTAACGAAATAGAAGAATATCCTACTGATCTTTCTACTGAAATAAAGGCTAAACTTTTAAGAATCCCTGTACTTGATTGTGTTATTGATGGGAATCGAAGCCCGTTGATGAATGCCGTTTCAACAACTACAGCTTCGCTTGCCAAGTGTTATTTAGGAACAACAAGGAAATTGCTCTATCCGGAGGTGTAGGATGGACCGATTTAGCGAGTACAGAATTATGTGGATTTTGTGTTTCTTTGATTTGCCGACAGAAACGAAAATTGAGCGGCAACGGCACAGCGAATTTCGCAAAAATCTGTTAAAAGATGGATTTTCAAGATTCCAATTATCCATATATGTTCGGCATTGCGCTTCTGTGGAAAATGCAGAAGTTCATATTGCTCGAGTAAAGAGTTTTATGCCGCCAGATGGTTCAGTAAGCATTCTCTGTATCACGGACAAGCAGTTCGGGAAAATCCAGGTTTTCTACGGTCGAAAGGAAAAACCGAAGCCAAAATCAACGGGGCAATTAGAGCTTTTCCTATAAAAAACGTTCAAAAACAAGAAAAAATCGACCCCAAAAGGTCGATTTTTTCTTTTCGCAATGATACATCTAACTCGTTCATAGCTGTATAGTTACAACGAATCAGTTGTTATTGCACTAGTAAAACTAGAAAATCTGAAAGCAATTCACAACGCATATCTGAATAAACTAAACAACAAAAAGTTGTTATTGCACTAGTAAAACTAGAAAATCTGAAAGCAATTCACAACTATTTTCAGTGTAGGTCATGATTTACCCCAGTTGTTATTGCACTAGTAAAACTAGAAAATCTGAAAGCAATTCACAACTGTAGTTAATACCATTATCGCTAAAATCAAGTTGTTATTGCACTAGTAAAACTAGAAAATCTGAAAGCAATTCACAACAATAATACTTTGCAATTGTCAATAGAAAAGTTGTTATTGCACTAGTAAAACTAGAAAATCTGAAAGCAATTCACAACAGCATTTGGAATTTCTTTGAGTTGTGTTTCGTTGTTATTGCACTAGTAAAACTAGAAAATCTGAAAGCAATTCACAACTAATTTGATTCGCAATTGCACCGCTAGACGGTTGTTATTGCACTAGTAAAACTAGAAAATCTGAAAGCAATTCACAACTAGATATTTTTGACAATTTGGATTGTATCTGTTGTTATTGCACTAGTAAAACTAGAAAATCTGAAAGCAATTCACAACTTTCTTTTGTGTAGTTCATGGTTTTATCCTGTTGTTATTGCACTAGTAAAACTAGAAAATCTGAAAGCAATTCACAACAGGTCTGCTGGTCTTCCGGGAAGAGCATCTGTTGTTATTGCACTAGTAAAACTAGAAAATCTGAAAGCAATTCACAACGGAACGCGCACCGTTTGACGCAAAGAAAGGTTGTTATTGCACTAGTAAAACTAGAAAATCTGAAAGCAATTCACAACGATGCTCGGCATCTTGCCGAAAGGCCGAAGGTTGTTATTGCACTAGTAAAACTAGAAAATCTGAAAGCAATTCACAACAAAGTTTCTCCCAATAAACGCTACAAAGAGTTGTTATTGCACTAGTAAAACTAGAAAATCTGAAAGCAATTCACAACGCTGGCCCTCTTGGTGCTATGGCCGCAGGCGTTGTTATTGCACTAGTAAAACTAGAAAATCTGAAAGCAATTCACAACGCAAGTATGGTAATATGTATGACCACGGCGGTTGTTATTGCACTAGTAAAACTAGAAAATCTGAAAGCAATTCACAACAGTATTCGGACTATATCGGGCGGGCTCGTTGTTGTTATTGCACTAGTAAAACTAGAAAATCTGAAAGCAATTCACAACTACAAAGATAGGATGTTGCATATTTATTAAGTTGTTATTGCACTAGTAAAACTAGAAAATCTGAAAGCAATTCACAACTTAATTTCGTCCACACCGTCAAACCTAAACGTTGTTATTGCACTAGTAAAACTAGAAAATCTGAAAGCAATTCACAACAGAAGAGCGAGTTCACGCCGTTGTGGGTTGTTGTTATTGCACTAGTAAAACTAGAAAATCTGAAAGCAATTCACAACGCTACTGTGCAGTCATTACAAGACCGCGTTGTTGTTATTGCACTAGTAAAACTAGAAAATCTGAAAGCAATTCACAACTGGTGTGAGTCTTGGTTCTCGCTTCGCTCGTTGTTATTGCACTAGTAAAACTAGAAAATCTGAAAGCAATTCACAACGCTACTGTGCAGTCATTACAAGACCGCGTTGTTGTTATTGCACTAGTAAAACTAGAAAATCTGAAAGCAATTCACAACTGGTGTGAGTCTTGGTTCTCGCTTCGCTCGTTGTTATTGCACTAGTAAAACTAGAAAATCTGAAAGCAATTCACAACGATTAACGTTACAATCCTCCACCTTTCCTTGTTGTTATTGCACTAGTAAAACTAGAAAATCTGAAAGCAATTCACAACGGGTTGAGTGGTCCAGCTTGTTATCTACTGTTGTTATTGCACTAGTAAAACTAGAAAATCTGAAAGCAATTCACAACGGGTGGAGGCTTTAATGTCCTTAGATGTTCGTTGTTATTGCACTAGTAAAACTAGAAAATCTGAAAGCAATTCACAACGGAAGGCGATACGGATAAGTTGAACGAAAGTTGTTATTGCACTAGTAAAACTAGAAAATCTGAAAGCAATTCACAACAGTATCATGGCAATATTCTTTCGGGGCATTGTTGTTATTGCACTAGTAAAACTAGAAAATCTGAAAGCAATTCACAACGCTCAGCAGCACGAAATTACTAATAGTCCTGTTGTTATTGCACTAGTAAAACTAGAAAATCTGAAAGCAATTCACAACTATCGACTTGCGACAACGAAGCTCTTGATGTTGTTATTGCACTAGTAAAACTAGAAAATCTGAAAGCAATTCACAACAATCTGTAAGCACTATTGGAAATATGGTCTGTTGTTATTGCACTAGTAAAACTAGAAAATCTGAAAGCAATTCACAACTGCTTGACGAAGTTGGCAATGAATGGTACAGTTGTTATTGCACTAGTAAAACTAGAAAATCTGAAAGCAATTCACAACTAAAATCCCGACGTATGTATTCATCGACGGTTGTTATTGCACTAGTAAAACTAGAAAATCTAAAAGAAGTTGCGCCCCAAACAGCGAGGAAGGGGGCTATGTCAACTGCAATATAGATTATTTAAAGAGAAAAGGAGATGCCCCGTCAAGCGGGGCATGACATCAGGGCGAGTGGCTAAGCTAAGCCGGGGCGTTGCGGGGCGGCGTCTGAGCGCCCGCATAGAGAGGGTGATGGAAGACTCGGCAACCCGCTTTTTGACGAAAGGGGTGTACGCTCAAAGGCGTACATGACAATCCGAAGTGACTAGGTTGCCGAGGCTGCAATCAGGGGGATTCCTCCCCCATCCTTCATAAGCTATCAAAATTTTCAATAACACATTTTGACATTCCTTTTTATACCTTAAAATGCATCGGACGAAACTACTAATAAAGTAATTCTATTAGTAGCGATATTTTTTTAGTATTGGACAAAGGGTTTTGCATTCTCTATATTTGTCTCTCAAAAATGGGAGACATTCTATGGCAGTTGATTATTCTACTCTTAAAAAGGGCGGCTGGATGCGCCAGAAGCAGAAGAACAATTTCTCGTTGCGCGTTCGCGTTGTTGGTGGGAACCTCACAGCAACACAGCTTGCCAAAATCGCCGAAGTCGCTGAAAAATATGGCGAAGGTTACGCTCACCTAACTTCGAGACAGAGCGTCGAGATTCCGTTTATCAAGCTTGAAAATATTGACGATGTGAAAAACGCACTTGCCGAGGGTGGTGTTGAACCAGGCGTTTGCGGGGCTCGCGTGCGTACCATTACGGCATGCCAGGGTGAAGCCGTTTGCCCGAGCGGTTGCATTGATACTTATGCAATCGCGAAAGAACTTGACGATCGTTACTTTGCACGAGAACTTCCGCACAAGTTCAAATTCGGTGTGACGGGTTGCCAAAACAACTGTCTCAAGGCCGAAGAAAACGACGTGGGCATCAAGGGCGCCATCAAGGTGGATTGGCTCGAAGACAAGTGCATCGGTTGCGGGCTTTGCGCAAAGGTTTGCCGCAAAGAGGCCATCAAGATCGAAAACAAGAAGGTCATTTTCGACAAGGAAAAATGCAATTACTGCGGCCGTTGCTACAAGTCCTGCCCCACTGACGCCTGGAGCCACATTCACGGCTACATCGTATCGTTTGGCGGGCTTTTCGGCAACAACATCAACAAGGGCGAAACGATTATTCCGTTTGTAGAAGACAAGCAGAAGCTCTTGGACATTTGCGATGCTGCGATTCAATTCTTTGCAGACAACGGAAAGAGCGGTGAACGTTTCAAGTACACGATCGACCGCGTCGGCCGCGATGTATTCGCAAAGAAAATCCAGGACGTATACAACGGATAAACGCTTGCATAAAAAGGCCTGCATTCCAACATACTATCAACAAATGAACATCGAAAAAATCAAGACAGACTTGCTGATTATTGGTGGCGGGACCGCTGGCTGTTATGCAGCCATTACCGCAAGTACTTTAGGTGCAGCGAAAGATGTCGCAGACATCAAGATATTGGTTGTCGAAAAAGCGAACATCAAGCGGAGCGGTTGCCTCGCTGCTGGCGTAAACGCGCTGAACGCCTACATTACCGAAGGCCGTACGCCCAAGGATTATGTGGAGTACGCCAAGAAAGACGCCGACGGAATCGTTCGCGAAGACTTGCTGTACAGTATTTCCGAGAAGTTCAACGAGGTCACGGCGCACTTGGAAAAGTTGGGCCTTGTCATCTTGAAGGACAAGGATGGAAAGTATGTGACCCGTGGGAATCGTAATATCAAAATCAACGGCGAGAACATAAAGCCAATTTTGGCGGCGGCTGTCGCAAAGGCACCGAATGTTCAGGTGCTGAACCACGTGAACATTTTCGATTTTTCCGTTCACGACAACAGGATTGACGGAGCTTTCGGTTTCGGAATCGAGAACGATACTTTCTATGCCATCGAGGCGCGTGCTGTGATTATCGCGACGGGCGGTGCAGCCGGGCTTTATCGCCCGAACAATCCGGGATTTTCCCGCCATAAAATGTGGTACCCGCCGTTCAACACGGGTGCAGGCTACGCCATGGGAATCCGTCACGGTGCCGAGATGACGACTTTCGAGATGCGCTTTATTGCGCTGCGCTGCAAGGATACGATTGCCCCGACGGGCACGCTTGCGCAGGGCGTGGGTGCAAAGCAGATAAATTCGCTTGGTGAAGTTTACGAGACAAAGTACGGCATTTCAACTTCGGAACGCGTGTACGGAACAGTGGCAGAAAACCTGGAAGGCCGCGGGCCGTGCTATTTGCGCACCGTCGGGATTACGCCCGCACAGGAAGACTCGCTTTTAAAGGCGTACCTGAACATGGCTCCTTCGCAAACAATTCGCTGGCTTGAAAACGAAACGCCCTCCAAAGCAAATGTCGAAATTGAAGGTACTGAACCTTACATCGTGGGCGGCCACACCGCAAGCGGTTACTGGGTCGATACCAAGCGTGCAACGACAATTGACGGGCTTTACGCTGCAGGCGATGTTGCCGGTGGAGCCCCGCAAAAATACGTGACGGGCGCGCTTGCCGAAGGCGAGATTGCGGCGAAGTCGGCGGTGGAATATATCAATGCGGTAGATTGCCGCACCCCCTTACAGGGGGTTCGCAATGACGTAGATGCAGATCCTCGCGAAGACGTAGACGCCAAAGCAACCATCAAGGAAGCAGAAATCGCCCGACATGTCGCAGAAATCGAAACATATTTATCGCAGAAAAACTCGCTGTACACTACAGAACAACTTGAAGAAGCCATGCAAATAGCCATGGACGAATATGCAGGCGGAATCAAGACGGGCTATGGCTACAGCGAAAAGCATCTCAATATCGCCAAAGAAAAAATTGACGAAATTGAAAGCCTTACAGACAAGCTTAGCGCAGCCGATTTGCAAGAAGTGATGTACATCTACGAACTCAAGGAACGTCTAACAGTTTGCAAGAGCGTGATAGCCCACCTCAAGGCACGTCACGAAACGCGTTGGCACAGTTTTGCAGAAAACCTAGACTACCCCGAAAAGGACAACGCAAACTTCCGCAAGTACGTCAATTCAAGACTCGAAAACGGCGAAATCAAAATCATCTTGCGCGACCTCACCGCAGAAGGGCAAAAGAACTATGAGCATCAGCATTGATCAAAGCAAATGTATCGGCTGCAGGAGATGCCACGACGTATGCCCCGGCACGCTAATCAAGATAAATGAAGACAAAAAAGCATTTATCAAATACCCCAAAGATTGCTGGGGTTGCACATCGTGCATCAAGGAATGCCCTGTTCACGCCATCCAATTTTTCCTCGGTGAAGACATTGGCGGCAAGGGAAGCAAGGTACATACCGAAAAAGTAAACGGTCTAATTCGCTGGATTGTGGAATTCCCTGACGGGAACGTCAAATCCATTGACATTGACCCTAAAGAATCAAATAAATACTAGGAGTTTCACAGTGAGCGAATTTTCACACCTCGACGAGCTGGAAGCCGAAGCCATTTACATCATCCGCGAAGTCGCCGCTGAATGCGAAAAGCCGGTGATGCTTTATTCCATTGGCAAGGACAGTTCTGTCATGCTGCATTTAGCCATCAAGGCATTCTACCCCGAAAAGCCTCCTTTCCCGTTTTTGCACGTCAATACGACCTGGAAATTTCGCGAAATGATTGAATTTCGCGACCGCACGGCGCAAAAGCTCGGCATCGAGATGCTGGAATACATCAACCAGGACGGCGTCAAGCAGGGAATCAACCCGTTTGACCACGGCGCAGCATACACCGACATCATGAAGACGCAGGCCTTGAAACAGGCCTTGAACAAGTACGGCTTCACTGCGGCATTTGGTGGCGGCAGGCGCGACGAAGAAAAGTCCCGCGCGAAGGAGAGAATTTTCTCGTTCCGCAATTCCGCGCACGCCTGGGACCCGAAAAACCAGCGCCCGGAAATGTGGAAGCTTTACAACACGAAAATAAACAAGGGCGAAAGCATCCGCGTTTTCCCGATTTCGAACTGGACCGAAAAAGATATTTGGCAGTACATCAAGCGCGAAAACATCGACATCGTTCCGCTTTACTTTGCAGCCCCGCGCCCAGTCGTAGTACGCGATGGCAACATCATCATGGTCGATGACGAACGATTCCCTTTGCGTGAAGGCGAAAAGCCCGAAATCAAGTCGGTGCGCTTCCGCACGCTCGGTTGCTACCCGCTTACAGGCGGCATAGAATCAACAGCTACAACGCTTGACGAAATCATTGACGAAACTTTGAGCGCCGTATCTTCGGAAAGAACATCGCGCGTGATTGACAACGAAGCCGCCGGCAGCATGGAACGCCGCAAGAGGGAGGGCTATTTCTAATGAAAGGTTTATTGAAGTTTATTACTTGCGGTAGCGTTGACGACGGAAAATCAACCCTTATCGGTCATATTCTTTACGATTCCAAATTGCTTTACACCGATCAGGAAAAGGCTCTGGAATTAGACAGTAAAGTTGGTAGCCGCAGCGGTAAAATCGACTATTCACTTTTGCTCGACGGTCTCATGGCTGAACGCGAACAAGGCATTACCATAGATGTCGCGTACCGCTATTTTACAACGGACCATCGCAGTTTTATTGTTGCCGATACACCGGGGCATGAAGAATACACCCGCAACATGGCGGTGGGCGCCTCGTTTGCGGACCTCGCCGTGATTCTCGTAGATGCATCGCAAGGCGTTCTCGTACAGACGCGTAGACACGCCCGCATTTGCAGGCTGATGGGTATTCGCCACTTTGTCTTTGCCGTGAACAAGATGGATCTTGTGGGCTACAGCGAAGATGTATTCAACAAAATCAAGGTACAAATCGCAGAACTTGCACAGACTCATTCCCTGAGCAACATACAAGTTATTCCGCTCTCGGCAACGGAAGGCGACAACGTTACCATCAAATCGAAAAACATTGCATGGTATCAAGGTCCTGCATTACTTGAATACCTTGAAAATGTCGATACTTCAAGCTCTGCACTAGAAAAGGGATTTTACATGCCCGTGCAGCGCGTGAGCCGCCCCGACCGTACATTCCGCGGATTCCAAGGACAAATTGAATCAGGAACGATTCGCGTCGGAGACGTCATCAAATCCCTCCCGAGTTACGAGAAAGCATCCGTCAAAAGCATTCTCTACACAAATAGGAATGTCGAAGAAGCCCACGCTGGCGAACCGGTCACGATTACGCTAGACCGTGAAGTTGACGTATCGAGAGGTTGCGTGCTCGCTAGAGATGCAAGCATCGGTAGCTACAAGAAAATCAAGGCGTCACTTTTGTGGATGGATGACGAGCCGCTTTCGCTAGGCAAAGACTACCTCGTCAAAATCGGGACAAAGATTATTCCTGGAACACTCACGAAAATTGACTATGCCATTGACGTGAACACAGGCGCACACTTAGAAACAGAAAGCATTTCCAAGAACGGGATAGCCGTCTGCGAAATTGTTTTTGCCGAAGCCATTGTCGTTGATCTTTTTGAAAAGCACAAAACGCTTGGCGAGCTCATTCTCATTGACATCGTAACGCATGCAACAGCCGCTTGCGGCGTTGTTGAAGGGCTCTACGAAAAGCAACTTCAATCCAACGAAAAGGCAGCCTTTGTGCAAGGCGAGCGCCATGGCCGTGGAGAAATCTTCGAAGAATTCTTCTACGATACAGCTACACTTTCCGTAGTAAAGCAACAGCCAGTCAAGCAGCACTACACTGTAGGCGACGAAATCCCGACTGCTGGCGAAAGCTACCACTACCCCGACGATTTCGATATCATCATCTTGCGAGACAGTATCGCCGTCAAGGTTCGTGGCAAGCGCATCGCGGAAATCACCACGGCAGAGGAATACCACTACGGAAACGTTCCCGTCATCAATGGACGCGGCTTTGAAATCAAGGTCCATTCCGATGAAGACGTTAAGCAGCTGCTTAACGAATACGAAAAAGCAGGTATCGCAGGTCGCGAAGAATTCTTCCGCAAGTGGGCTTCATTTAATACATATCGCAAAGTCGTATTACACTAAATCACTTTTGCTTCTTCACCACCATAATGCTCGGCACACCGCCGAGCATTTCTTATTTTAAATAAAATAATCAAAAATTACAAATAAATTTTACAATAGCAAAAATCAATATCTCAGCATAAAAATTTAGTATTAGACAAAGTGAAAAACGCGTTCTATATTTTGCCGCACAAAAAACAAAACACACAACAACAATAAAAAACAATAACAAGGAGTTACGAATGAACCAGACAATATCCAAGATTTTGATTACAACAGCACTGGTATCATCCATTTGCTCTGCTGCAGAATCTGCTAACGAAAGCACATTTAAGCTGACAGGAAATGTTCAAGCACAGGCAATCAAATCACTTTACGACAACGATGCCGACAACACGCTCGATAATTCCTTCTTGCGTGCAAATATCGGTGCAAAGTACAACTCTGAAAATCTCAGCGCCGTAATTAACTTGCGCATTTTCAGCCCGGCTTTCGGTAACACGATTGAAGGCAAGAACTACGATAAGATTTCTGCCGATACCTACTACGCCAACTACAAGTGGGATACCGAATACGGCAAGTTCAATGTTCAATTCGGTCGTTTCCGTACCGACTGGAGCGTCGGCGGCAATTTCGGTACTTATGTTGATGTCGCCCTCAACAAGCGTGGATTCCTCGCCCGCGATTACCAGCACGACGCTTTCGCTTTCGGCTTTGAAAAAGGCATTTCTACATTTAACGCCTTGCTCGGCACATACGATGCAAAGTTCAACACGGGCTACATCCGCTTCGAAGAAACGCTCAAGTTCGGTGATGCCAAGGTCAGCGCAGCTTACCGTGTAAACGCCCTTGACGTCATTCAGCACACGGCACAACTCACCCACCGCGCCGCAGCTCGCGCAAGCTACTACTTCCAGAAGAATTTCGGCCTCTACGGTGAAGTCGCACTCATCGCAACTGGTGACGGAGAAAACCTCAAGGCAGCTAACGCCATCAAGCCAGAATATGCACAAGACACACAATATATTCCGTTCTTCGTCGGTGTAGAAATTCCAACCGCAGGCATATTCAACAATGTTTACGCAGAACTTGAATACGTCTCCCATCGCGACGAATTGCAGGCCGGTGCCGATGGAATCGCATGGACCGTAAGCTTCATCAAGAAAATCAACGATTATTCTAAAATCCAGGTGAACGTCTATAGTGAAAAGAAGGCTTCTGACGTTGCTCTTGCCGCACGATTCACTGCATCGCTCAAATAAAACTTAGCACATCCCCGAGCGCCCTCAGAGCAGCATAACAGCTTCTTTGATCCATTCCGCTGAGGGCGTTTCTAAAAAAAAACAAAACATTTAAACAAAGAGGTACATAACATGAATTTCAAAAAAATTACTATAGCATCCATCGCTCTTCTCTCCATCGCTTTCACCGCCTGCTCTTCTTCGGACAGCAAGACCGAAAGCACAAAGCAAACACTTACTAACGTGTCTTACGACCCGACGCGTGAGCTCTACGCCAACTACAACCAGGTCTTTGCTAAGCACTGGAAGGAAAAGACCGGCAAGGATGTGGAAATCACGCAGTCCCACGGCGGTTCTGGCAAGCAGGCTTTGGAAGTCGCCAACGGTCTCGAAGCAGACGTTGTAACGCTCGCCCTCGAATACGACGTGAACGCTGTGCGCGATGCAGGCCTTATCGAAGATGGCTGGGTCAAGGAATTTCCGCTGAACAGCGCTCCTTACACCTCCACCATCGTCTTCCTCGTTCGCAAGGGTAACCCGAAGAATCTCAAGGACTGGGGCGACCTCGTCAAAGACGGCATCGGAGTCATCACGCCGAACCCGAAAACTTCTGGCGGCGCACGCTGGAACTATCTCGCCGCTTGGGCATGGGCCGAAAAGCAGTACAACGGCGACGAAGCCAAGGTCAAGGAATTCGTGAAGAAGCTCTACAAGAACGTGCTCGTACTCGCTTCTGGCGCTCGCGGCTCTACGACGACATTCATCGAAAACGGCCAGGGCGATGTTTTGCTCGCTTGGGAAAACGAAGCATTCCTCTCGCTCAAGGACTACCCCAACGATTACGAAATCGTCATCCCTAGCGTAAGCATCTTGGCAGAACCGTCTGTCGCAATTGTAGACAAGGTTGTTGACAAGCGCGGCACCCGCGAACTTGCCACCGAATACCTGAACTTCCTCTACAGCGACGAAGGCCAGCACATTGCAGCTAAGAACCACTACCGTCCTTCCAACAAGGCCATTCTTGACCAGTACAAGGAATTTGACCAAAACGTGAACCTGATTGACATCAGCTACTTCGGCGGTTGGGACAAGGCTCAAAAAACGCACTTCTCCAACGGTGGCATTTTCGACCAGATTTACGAAAAGAAGTAATCTATCTCCATAGAAACAGTCCTCGCTCACAAACAGGCGAGGATTTTTCATACAATCAGGCAATTACTTTATCCATTATAAAAAAAATTAATAGCAGACGCTAGAAATAAAATATTGGACAAGCTGAAAAGTGCGTTCTATATTTGAGCCCAATTATGAAAAGAACAAATAGAAGTGTTATACCAGGTTTCGGCCTTACTACAGGCATCACGCTCGCCATTTTGGGCGTTGTCGTGCTCATTCCGCTCGCATCGCTTGTGGTGTTTACGGCGCAAATGAGTTTTGATGAAATTATAGAGACCATTACGCGCGACCGAGTGCTCTCTAGCTTTCGTGTGAGTTTTACAACTGCATTTATCGCATCGTTCATCAATGCAGTAATGGGCATCATTCTTGCGTGGGTTCTTGTAAAATACACATTTCCACTCAAACGATTGATTGACGGAATGATCGAACTTCCATTTGCCTTGCCGACAGCTGTGGCGGGCATCGCTCTCACGGCACTCACAGCAGATACAGGCCTTGTGGGCGGATTCTTTGCAAAATTCGGCATCAAAATTGCCTTTACGCAAATCGGCATTACGGTTGCGCTCGTGTTTATCGGCATTCCATTTGTAGTACGTGCAGTGCAGCCCGTACTCGAGAAACTGGACCCTGCATACGAAGAAGCCGCAGGCGTGCTAGGCGCATCACGGGGCCGCATTTTCTGGAAAGTGATATTCCCAGAGATCGTACCTGCCGCATTGACGGGATTCGGGCTTGCATTCGGGCGTTGCCTCGGTGAATATGGCAGCGTCGTTTTCATCGCAGGCAACAAGCCATTCGAAACAGAAATTGCACCGCTAATTATCATGTCAGAACTGCAAGAATACGATTACGCGAGTGCAACGACAATTGCGCTTGTCATGCTCGTAGCCTCGTTTGTAACGCTTTTCCTCGTGAACTTAATACAAACAAGAAATACCAAAATTCTGAAAGGAGGCGCTTAATGTACAAAGAAACGACTTCTTCAAAGATTGTCAAATGGTCCTTGATTGGCATAAGCATCGCCTTTGTGGTGCTCATGCTTTTACTCCCCTTGATTACAGTTATCGCCGAAGCATTCAAGCAAGGATTTGACATTTATGCAAAGGCTGTTAGCGACAACTACACCATCAAAGCCATTTGGCTCACCCTCGAAGCGACTTTACTTGCGGTCATCATCAACACCGTTTTCGGCTTGAGCGCAGCATGGTCACTCACCAAGTTCCATTTCAAAGGCAAAAAAATCCTTACGACATTGATAGACTTGCCGGTAACGGTTTCACCGATTATCGCAGGCCTTATCTTCTTGCTCACGTTCGGACGCCAAAGCCCCATTTACCCGCTATTGCAAAGTTGGGACATCAAGATAGTCTTTGCCGTACCTGGCATTGTTCTTGCAACGATTTTCGTCACATTTCCGTTCATTTCGCGTGAATTGATTCCCGTTCTGGAAGCTCGCGGAAACGATGAAGAAGAGGCCGCCGCGCTGATGGGCGCTAAAGGCTGGACCATTTTCCGCAAGATTACATTTCCGCACATCAAGTGGGCATTTCTGTACGGCGTGGTGCTCTGCGCCGCCCGTGCCATGGGTGAATTCGGCGCTGTCTCGGTCATCTCCGGGCACTTGCGCGGAAAGACGAACACCCTACCCTTGCATGTAGAAATTCTCTTCAACGAATTCCAATACGTGCCCGCTTTTGCAGTTTCGTCAATTCTTGTGATGCTAGCCATCGCCATTTTGATTGCACGAAGCGCGATTGAATACAGAGGTCGAAAGAAAATATAATAGGAGTTTTTATGTACGTAGAATTAAAAAACATCAACAAGCATTTTGGCAATTTCAAGGCCTCAGACAACGTTTCTTTCGGCATCGAAAAAGGCAAACTCATCGGCCTCCTGGGTCCGAGCGGTTCCGGAAAGACGACCATACTCCGCATGATCGCAGGACTTGAAAATCCCGATAGCGGAGAAATAATCATCGACGGGAAAGTCATCAACAACGTCCCAGCAAGCAAGCGCGGCATCGGCTTTGTATTCCAAAGTTATGCGCTGTTCCGCTACATGACCGTTTTCGAAAACATTGCATTTGGCCTTCGCGTGCTCAAGAAATCCGAAAACGAAATCAAGGAACGCGTCGCCGAACTGGTAAAGCTCATCGGCCTTGAAGGTCTCGAAAACCGCTACCCGAGCCAACTTTCGGGCGGCCAGCGCCAACGTGTCGCATTTGCACGCGCACTCGCGCCAAATCCACAGTTACTTTTGCTTGACGAGCCATTCGCCGCCATCGATGCGAAAGTCCGCCAAGAACTGCGCCACTGGCTCAAGGAGATGATTGCAAAGCTCGGTGTCACAAGTATTTTCGTGACTCACGACCAGGACGAAGCCATCGAAGTCGCCGACGAAATCATCATCACAAACAAAGGACGCATCGATCAAATTGGCAAGCCACTAGAAGTTTACAGCAAGCCCAAAACCGCTTTTGTAGCCTCGTTCTTTGGACAACCAAGCATTTTTAAAGATTACAACAAGTTCCACAGCTTTGACACAATCCCGAATGTTGACCAAGCGATAGTCCGCCCTGAATTTGTCAAAGTCACCAAGAAAAACGAAGTTCAAAAATTCAAGAATTCTGCCGAAGAAGGTGTCGTGACAGACGTCGCATTCCGCGGGAGTGGCATCGAAATCACAGTACTCGTCAACGGAGAAACTCTTACCGCGCGCCGCTCTTTCGACGAGCCTAGTATTTCCGTCGGCGAAAAAGTCGATGTATTCATTTACCGTCTCTTTGTGACCGTAGGCAACTACGCGTTCTTACTCGAAAACAAATCTATTCGCGAACCAATCGTCGTCATTTAGCAATCCAAAACAACCAAAAACACAAGACGCTCCGAATTTTTTCGGAGCGTTTTTCTGTCATTTTTAATCATACTTTTTTCTGCTTTTTTTTAAATTCCCTTGATTATGTAGAAAAAAGAAATATCTTTTGGCATCAGGAATATCAGCTATGAAGAATTTTTTGGTGTCAACAAAAGACAGAATTGTAAAAAAATTACAAAGTTTCTCGTTCAGAACAGGTATAATCGTTTTACTGCTCTGCATTCCCTTTTACATATTGTCATTTGCGCAAATGACACTCCCCATTTCAGCAGAAGCCAAGGGCGTGTTATGGGTTGTACTTTTTGGACTTGCCAAGACTTTTCAGTACAGCGGGCTTTCCATTTTGGGCGTTGAAGGCGTAAAAAGGCTCAAGAATTTTTTCAAGAAAAAGTCCGCCGCCTAAATCACGGCGTAAAAATCACGGCCTGAAAGTCTTCAGCGCAGCAATCGTGCGGGAGATGAGGTCATTTAATTCCCAGCCAAGGATATTTGCGCCGCGTTCAATGACTTCGCGAGAGCAGCCTGCCGCAAATTTCGGGGACTTGTACTTTTTCAAGACGGATTTCAGTTCCAAATCCTGCACGCTTTTGGACGGGCGCATCAAAACGACCGCACCAATCAAGCCCGTGAGTTCGTCAACGGCATAAAGCACTTTTTCCATTTCATGTTCTGGCTTGACATCAACTGTTATACTCCAGCCGTGGCTCGTCGTCGCATGAATCAGCTCTTCGGAGAGACCCGCCTCTTGCATCAATTCACGTTCCTTGATGCAATGCTGTTCCGGCCACAATTCAAAATCAAGGTCGTGCAAGAGACCGACAATTCCCCAGAATTCTTCGTCTTCGCCGTAACCTAGTTCACGAGCAAAGTAACGCATCGTATTTTCTACGATTTCGCCATGTTCAAGGTGGAACGGATCCTTATTGTATTTCTTAAGGAGTTCAAGCGCTCCTTCGCGTGTAATATTTGCTGATAATGCCATGGCTCGAAATATAAGAATTTTATGGGGATGATTGACAGCATTCGTCCACGGATTTTTGCGCGTCACTACGCAATATGCGACGAGTTATAAGTTTTTCTAATTGCTGATAATTGCTTATTTTGATAGACAAGAAATAACTGGATTCCTCACTACGTTCGGAATGACGTAGAAGACGATTTTCGTCATCCTGAACAACGTGAAGGATCCAGTAAAATCCAGCATTAAACAATACTAATAAATTAATCTTATAACCTACAATATTTATTTAGTATTGGACAAGGTAATAGTTGCGTTCTATATTTTGGCGCGAAAGAGGAGTTTTTAATATGACAAAGAATACATCAAAAAAGAAAATTGAATCTGCAAAGAATACCGCTAACGTTACTGATCCGAGCAAATGGAATTTTGCAACAAAGTGTTTACAGGCAGGATGGAAGCCCAAGATTGGCGAACCACGCGTACTCCCGATTTTCCAGTCCACGACTTACAAGTACGAAGACGTCGATGAAGTGGAACGCCTCTTTGCACTCAAGCAATCAGGCAACAAATACACCCGCACAGGGAACCCGACCGTAGCGGCATTTGAAAGCAAGATTACGGAACTCGAAGGCGGCGTGGGTGCAGTTGCAACCGCATCGGGGCAAGCCGCAGTCCTCCTTGCGATTTCGAACCTCGTGAAAGCAGGCGACCACATTGTTGCAAGCAAAACCATTTACGGCGGCAGCTACACATTGCTCAGCGTAAGGCTTTCCAAGCTCGGCATTGAAACGACGTTCATCGACCCGGAAGATTCCATCGCAGAACTCCGCAAAGCATTCCGCCCCAACACCAAGCTCATTTTCGGCGAAACGATTGGCAATCCCGCCTTGGGCATTTTAGATTTTGAAAAGTTTTCCAAGCTCGCCAAGGAATTTGACGTTCCGTTCCTCGTTGATAATACACTCGCAACGCCATTCCTCGTGAAGCCTTTAAAACTCGGCGCAAACGTCGTCATCCATTCCGCAACAAAGTACATCGACGGCCATGCCGTCGCGCTCGGCGGTGTCGTCATTGACGGTGGCAATTACAACTGGGAAAACGGTAAGTTCCCGGACCTCGTGGAACCGGACGCACAATATGCGAACACTTCCTATACTCAAAAATTTGGACGTGCCGCATTTATCGCAAAGGCTCGCGCTCAATTCTTGCGCGATTATGGCGCCGCATTAAGCCCGTTCAACGCATTCCTTTTGAATTTGGGCCTTGAAACGCTCCATTTGCGAATGCCGCAACACAGCAACAACGCACTCGCATTGGCTGAATTTTTGTCCAAGCATCCGGCCGTGAATTGGGTCAGCTATCCGGGACTCAAATCTAGCCCATATTTTAAGCGCATCCGCAAATACTTTGATTACCAAGGCGGCAGCGGTGTGCTCACCTTCGGTCTCAAGGGTGGCAGAGCTGCCATCCGCTCCTTCGTCAAAGCATTGAAAGTTGCCGCCCTCGTCGTTCACGTTGGCGACGCCCGCACAAGCGTTTTGCACCCGGCAACAAGCACACATTCGCAGCTTTCGCCTAAAGACAGACTCGCCGCAGGCATCCCCGAAGATATGATTCGCGTATCCGTTGGCATCGAAGACCCGCGCGACATCATCGCTGACTTTGAACAAGCTATTGCAGCAAGCACCAAAGGCGGTAAGTAATGAGTATCGTTGTAGATGTCAATAAATACCTTGCATTAAATGGTGCGACAAAGCGCATCAAAGATTACCTCTCTATTGAAGTTGCCGATCACGCCTACCTGCCGAAAACAGAAGACATTAAAAGCGACTGGGTCGCCTACATTGCAGCCCCCGCTTTCAAGCTGATTCGCGAAAAATTGGGTCACGACATTGATTCATTCGTTTCCATCGGCACAGGCTCCGGCATTGACGTGTTGACCGGCATTGAGCTTTTGGGAGCAAAGCGCGTAGGCTTCACGGATTTGCAAAGAAGCGTTGTCGCCGCCGCTGCACAGAACGTTCGAAGCAATATCAAAGAGACCTCCAAAATCGAATTTGAATTCGGCAACGGCGACCTTTTGCAACCGCTCCAAAACGGCAAGCGAAATTACGACGTGATTTACGAGAACCTCCCCAACGTGCCGCTTGCAAGCAATACAAAAATTGAAGACAAGCGCAATAGCGGGCATTACTTGGAAAAACGCGAAGAGGCTATTCCCGAATTTGTGCATGAACAAATGCTTGACTTGCATTACTTGGCACTCAAGCAAGCACGCGATTACTTGGCCGAAAACGGAGCCGTCTATTCAACGCTTGGTGGGCGCGTTCCGCTCAATGCGTTCATCAAGCTTGGCGAACTCGCCGGACTCCGTTCTGAAATTTTCACGTATTCCTGGAAAGTCCAAGCCGAGCCGGAAGATGTGATTTCGGGATACGCCGCGCAAGAAAAAGCTGGCCTCGGCCCGTTCAGATTCTACCGCGCTGAAGACTTGCAAAAAGCATTCGCAAACATTTCTGTCAAGGATTCCGGCAAACGGGCTTTTGAAATTGAAAAAACTCTCGATTCCGTAAAGCTTACCGCAACCGCCGCATACGAAGCGTTCAAAAAAGGCGAAGTCATCGGCCATACCGTCGCCGTGTTAAAATCAAGTTTAAAATAGAGGTTCCATGAAAAATGTTATTCAAAATTTAATTGAAGAATCCCAAAAGTTCCTTTTCAAGAGAGCCAAAATAGACGACAAAATCGGGCTCGAAGCCGCCAATTTTGCAGTCCGAGACATTCCAAAGCCAATTGGAAAATTTGAAAAAAGCGACTCGCCGCTAATCCGCTACATTGGAGAAGCCATCAAGCACGGGAACCCTGAAACAGCGGATTTGTTAAAAGCTTTGGAGCCCGCCCTCCCCTATTTGCCGTGGAAATACAATTACGAGCCGCGCCCCGACATGCCTGATTTGGCCGATCAAATGGGATGGGGAGAAATTCTCGGTCCAGAAGCGCCCTATCACGACGAGCATTTTTGTTTCGGTTTTACGCTCCTAGGCAAAAACACCTTTTACCCCTCCCACTTGCACCCCGCCACAGAACTGTACGTCATTTTGTCCGGACACGCCATCTGGACATTAGACGGGATCTCAAAAGTACGCAGTCCTGGTGAATTTGTACTGCACCCGTCCAATCACATTCACTCCATGCAAACCGAACACGAACCCATGCTCGCGCTCTACACGTGGAGCGGTAAAGACGTCAAAACGCTTTCAAAATATGTGTAAAAAAATTACACTTTTTCTTAGCGCTAGATATCAAAATTTTCAATAACACTTTTGATAATTTCTTTTTGTACATTGCTTTACGAGATGGAGAACAAGTCAAACCCATAACAAAAAGGATACAACATGTACTCTACTCACTATATGGATCTGCTGATGCAGAATTCTCCCTGGAACCTGATTCTCTTCATGGCAATCCCCGTCATTCTCGCAGAGACCATCGCCATCACGGAATTGTTCCTGCTCAAATCGCCAAATGCGCACCCGACACTCTCCAAAGTGAATCGCACCGCGGGGATTCTTGCAGGGTTCGCATTCTTTGGAATCATAATCTATTTCATTCCGAACGTCATTATACCGCTAGCATCTGCTGGTGAATTCAGAACATGGATTGACGTCGTAGCCATATTCTCTTATATCCTTGCGGGCATTCCGATGATATTGCTTGCACTTTTGAACTTGAAACTTTTATTCCGCAAAGTTGTTGAGCAGAAAAAAACGACATACGCTATTCTTCTACTCGCCGCATTTCTCGTGCTTTCTCACATTGCCATGATCTTCGGGATGGTTGACCCGGGAATTGCAGGCTACAAGCCCAAGGCGAAGGCAGTTTCCGAGGTTCAACCCCCTGCACACCACATGGATTCAATGCACGAAGGTCACCACTATCACCATTGAGCATTCAATTTCTTGAATAACGCCCCTACAAGCCATAGCTTTTTTGTATTAGCCAAGCATTAACTTGGCTTTTATATTTGTCACCAAAATTCAACAAGTTCAATGACGGTAGTTTAAGAATGACAATTACAGATTATTTGACGAAAGATTGGGACGAAAGCAAAACCCTTACCCGCGAAGAATGTTTGCAAATTTTAAATTTTCCGGATAATCAACTTGACTTGCTAATTGAAGCAGCATTCAAATTACGCACGAAATACAAAGGCAACCGTGTCAACATCCAGCTTTTGACGAATGTCCGTAGCGGCAACTGCACTCAAAATTGCGCCTATTGCGCCCAATCTCGCGATTCCCAAGCGCCCATTGAAAAATACAAAAGCGTTTCGGACGACAAGCTCTACGGCGATAATAATCTTGTTGATGAATTTCACCTGTCTCGGCATTGCATCGGGCTTTCGGGCATGGGTTTCACAGACAAAGAAATTGAAGAACTCGCCGAACGCATTGCGCACATGAAGAAATCGGGGACGCACATTTGTTGTTCCATCGGATTCTTGACCGAGCACCAAGCCCGCATTTTAAAGGCGGCAGGCCTTGACCGCATCAACCACAACCTGAATACGAGCCGCCGTTTTTACCCCGAAATTTGCAGCACCCACACATACGAGCGACGCATCCAAAACATTCGCATGTTGCAGAGCATCGGCTTTGAAATATGCTGTGGCGGAATCATTGGCATGGGCGAATCAAAAGAAGACGTGGTCGATATGCTTTTTGACTTGGTCGCCATCCATCCAGAATCCGTCCCCATAAACTTTTTGTTGCCGGTCAAAGGCACACGCCTCGCCAACCGCGACATTTCCGGGCTCACATTCGAATACGGCATCAAAATTCTTTGCCTAGCCCGCTTGTTGCTCCCGAAATCGGACATCCGCTGCGCCGCCGGTCGCGAAATCTATTTCAAAGGACACGAAAAGGAACTCTTCAAAGTCGCCGATTCCATTTTCGCTTCGGGTTACCTCACCGAAGGCGGTCAAAGCTTGGAAGCCACATTCCGCCAAATCGAAAACGCAGGCTTCACGTGGGCTATAGAAAGCAAAGACGAATAACCACTGAACAGGTCGCTTAGTGTCATTAGAAGTAGCACTTTCTCTTTTACTATACGCATTCGTCTCAGGAATTACACCGGGACCCGCGAACCTCTGTTCACTCTCAGTAGCGATGGGGAGCGGGAAAAGCGTCGCCATAAAGCAGTGGTACGGACTTTTCACCGGATACACAATCGTCTCGCTAGTATCTGTTTTTATAGTTTATTTTATCAGTAGTGCTTTTGAAAATTTCATCCGGGTATTTGCTTTCGTCGGAGCAATTTACATTGCATATTTGGCAATCAGCCTTTTAATTCAAGCGTTCAAGCCACTCGAAGAAATCCGCAACAGCCGCACAACCGGTAGCTTCAGCACAGGTCTTTTCGTGCAACTCACGAACGTTAAAATCATGGTGTTCTGCCTCACGGCAATCACAACCTACATCCTCCCCTACCACCAAGATTTTCCGCACCTGCTGCTGTTCGGCATACTATTGCCGCTTACAGGCCCCATCTGCAATTTGGCGTGGCTTTTCACAGGCGTTTTACTGCAAGGGCTTTTCAAAAAGCACCACAGAATATTCTATACACTTATGGGACTCTCGCTATTGTATTGCGCCATTGGGATTGTGAAATAGTAGTCTGATATAGCATTTTCTTTTTGAAGTAACAAATTATTGGGAATAAAATATTACTATCATTCTCAATAAGAAGGAATTTCACTATGAATCTGCATTTTTTCAAGACAGTTTTTGCAGTGGCGCTGGTGGCGGGCGCGGGTTGTTTTTTCGGTTGCTCTTCGGAGAAGGCTCCCGAGGTTGAGAACAACACGCTTGTCAATGTGTCTTACGATCCGACGCGTGAGTTCTATTCCAATTACAATCATATTTTTATGAAGCATTGGAAAGAGGCTACCGGCAAGGATGTGAAAATTACGCAGTTTCATGGCGGTTCGGGCAAGCAGGCGCTTGAGGTGGTGAACGGGCTTGAAGCGGATGTGGTCACGCTCGCGCTGGAATACGACGTGAACATTGTCCGTGACGCAGGGCTTATTGAAAACGGCTGGGTCAAGGAATTTCCACGCAACAGCGCTCCTTACACTTCGACGATTGTGTTTCTCGTGCGCAAGGGGAATCCCAAGAAAATCAGTGACTGGAACGATCTCGTGAAGGACGGCATCGGCATCATCACGCCAGATCCCAAAACTTCGGGCGGTGCGCGCTGGAATTATCTTGCGGCTTGGGCTTATGCAGAAAAGCAGTTCAACGGAGATGAGGAGCAAGTCAAAGGTTTCATGAAGAAGCTTTATCAAAATGTTCTTGACCTCGCTTCGGGCGCACGCGGTTCAACAAATACATTCATAGAAGAACGCAAGGGCGATGTGCTGCTTTCTTGGGAAAACGAGGCATTCCTTTCGCTCAAGGACTACCCCAAGGATTACGAAATCGTGATGCCGAGTGTGAGCGTTTTGGCAGAGCCTTCTGTCGCGATTGTAGATAAGATTGTAGACAAACGCAACACGCGCAAACTTGCGACGGAATACCTGAATTATCTATACTCTGACGAAGCGCAGCATGTTGCGGCAAGGCATCATTACCGTCCGACAAACAAGGCGATTCTTGACGAGTACAAAGAATTTGACCAGAATGTCAATCTGATTACGATTGAGCATTTTGGCGGTTGGGAAAATGCACAGAAGACGCACTTTTCCGAGTATGGGATTTTCGACCAGATTTACGAGAAAAATTAAGCATTTCAAAGCGCAAATAAAGTAACAAAATCCTAGTTATAGAAGCACCTCGTTCAATAGCTGAGCGAGTTTTTTATAGCAACCCAAAACCTCTTTCCTATAGAAAATACCTATTAAAAGCCATATAAAATTAGTATTGGACAATTACACATTTGCGTTCTATATTTACCCACAAAATTTATAGGATTATGTACGGAGAATGTTGAATGGATTTTAATACGACTTTATTGCATCATAATTTTGAAAGTGAACGAAGTACCGGCTCTACGCTTACCCCTATTTATCAAGTCAGTGCATTTTCGCAAGAATCCGCAGAGAAACTCGAAGCTGTTTTTAACAATAGGGCTCCGGGTTTTGCATATACGCGCATTGGAAACCCCACGACAGATTCTTTCGAAAGGCGCATTGCATCTCTTGAAAAGGGCATTGGCGCCATAGCCTGCTCGTCGGGCATGGCTGCCGTGACGATGTCGCTCTTGAACATTTTGCAGTCCGGCGACGAAGTTATTGCAAGTACGGCATTGTTTGGCGGCACGATCGACTTGTTCCACGATTTGGAAGCATTCGGCATTAAAACCCGTTACGTCACAGAAGTTACCGCTGAGAGCGTTCGTTCACAATTGAGCGATAAGACCAAGGCAGTTTTTACAGAACTTATCGGCAACCCGAAACTCAATGTCGTTGATATTCAAAGCGTTGCAGATGTCGCACACGAAGCAGGCGTCCCGCTGATTGTCGACAGCACGACGGCAACTCCTTACCTTGTTCATCCTTTTGATTTTGGCGCAGATATCGTTGTCCATTCCTCTTCCAAGTACATCAATGGAAACGGCAGTGCCATCAGCGGCATCATCGTCGATAGCGGAAAATTCAAGTGGGATTACACCAAATACAAGGGCTTGGAAGAATACAAGCGCTTTAGCAAGTTTGCGTACCTCGCAAAGCTCCGCAACGGAGTCTGGCGCAACATTGGTTGTTGTCTCGCACCCGCTACCGCATTCCTCAACTCGCTCGGGCTTGAAACTCTCGGGCTCCGCATGGAACGCCTTTGCGATAACGCTTTGCAGCTCGCTGAATTTTTGCAGGGTTTCGAAGGCATCAAGGTCAACTACCCCGCATTGAAGGGCAATCCCTATTACGATCTCGTTCAAAAGCAGTTTAACGGCAAGGGCGGCGCCATCATCTCGATTGACGCAGGCTCCAAAGAAAAGGCTTTCAAGCTCATCAACAACTTGAAATACGCTACAATAGCCACGAACATTGGCGACTTGCGCACACTCGTCATCCACCCGGATAGCACGATTTTCACGCACAGTACCAAACTGCAAAAAGAAAACGCAGGCGTGTTCGAAGGTTCCATCCGCATCAGCGTAGGCATTGAAGATATTGCCGATCTCAAGGAAGATTTCGAACAAGCTATAAAGCAGATTTCGTAGCTATTAACCATTGACTAATAACTAACGACCATATAGAAAATTTCAATAACTCAGCATAAAAATTAAGTATTGGACAAGTTAAAAAACGCGTTCTATATTTAGCATCAAAATTAAAGTACGGAGATAAAAAATGTCAGAAGAAATTAAAGTAGACGATACCGTCGACGTCACCGATGTCAAATGCCCCACTACATTTGTCAAGGCTAAAGTCGCTATCGAAGAACTTGACGAAGGTCAGATTCTCGCAATCCGCCTGAACGACGGCGAACCGGTGCAGAATGTGCCGCGCAGCCTCAAGGAAGAAGGTCACGAAATCCTCAAGCTCAACGACAATCAGGACGGAACCTTTACACTCTTTGTGAAAAAAGTCGGGGACTAACCCCAAAAGGCGATCCCGGAATAAATCCGGGATGACAGCGAAAACAATTTAAACAAAAAAGGAATTTCAAACATGATTATTACCGTAGTTGGAAACAAGAAAGAAGTTAAAGACGGCCTCACCGTCGCAGAACTCATTGAACAAGAAAAGGTAGAAACGCCGCAGTACGTGACCGTTTCCGTGAACGATGAATTTGTCGAAAACGGAAATTTCGCAACTACCGCCCTCAAGGACGGCGACAACGTCGAATTCCTCTACTTCATGGGAGGTGGTCAGTAATGGCTTTTACTAACGAACAACTCGAACGCTATTCCCGCCACATCATCCTCAAGGAAGTGGGTGCAAAGGGCCAGAAGAAGCTTTTGAACGCCAAGGTGCTCGTCATTGGCGCAGGTGGCCTCGGTGCTCCTGTCGCTATGTACCTCGCCGCCGCAGGCGTTGGCACCATTGGCATTGCCGATGCAGACGTCGTTGACCTTTCCAATTTGCAGCGCCAGATTATCCATGCTACAAAGGACGTGGGTAAGCCCAAGGTGCAGTCCGCCAAGGAAACGATGGAAGCGATGAACCCGGATGTCAAGGTGATTACGTATCACACGTTCGTCACTAGCGAAAACATCATGGACCTCATCAAGGATTACGATTTTATCATTGACGGAACCGACAACTTTCCGGCAAAGTTCCTCATCAACGACGCTTGCGTCATGGCCAAGAAGCCGTTCTCTCACGCGGGCATTATCCGCTTCCAGGGGCAGCTCATGACGTACGTTCCGGGTCAAGGTCCGTGCTACCGCTGTGTTTTCAAGGAACCCCCTCCGAAAGATGCCGTGCCGACTTGCAAACAGGCAGGCGTGATCGGCGCTATGGGCGGTGTAATCGGTAGCCTCCAGGCGATGGAAGCCATCAAGTACATTCTCGGTGTCGGCAATCTGCTCACGGGCTACTTGCTCACCTACAATGCGCTCACGATGGAATTCCGCAAGATCAAGCTCCCGACGCATACGAAAGATTGCGCAGTCTGCGGTGACCACCCGACGATTGACCATCTGATCGACTACGAACAAGCCGTCTGTGAGATGAAGCACTAAGGAATTTCAATGATTACAATTTCAAAAGATGATTATCAAAAAATCCTGGAGCATGCCCAGAAGAACCTCCCCGAAGAGGCTTGCGGGCTGATAGCCGGGAAAATTGAGGGGAACGACAAGCACATTGAAAAGGTCTATTTGCTCACGAACATAGACCATTCCAATGAGCACTTTTCGCTTGACCCCAAGGAACACTTAGCCGCCATCAAGGATATGCGCCAAAACGGCCTATCCCCGCTTGGTAACTGGCATTCCCACCCCGAGTCCCCGTCGCGCCCGTCGCAAGAAGACAAGCGCCTCGCTTTCGACAGCAAGGCTAGCTACTTGATTCTTTCGCTGATGGATCGTGAAAATCCGGTGCTCAATTCGTTCCATATCGAAGGCGACAATGCCACGAACGAAGGCTTGGTAATCGGGTAAAGGTCTCCGTACAAACGGCGCCCCTGGGATCCTTCTGAAATTCCGATTCCGGGGGCGCTTTTTTATAGGGGAAATTTTAATGATGGCCAAATATAGTAAAAACATTTATGAACAAATGGTTTTAGCAGCCAAAAAAGCATATCCGAACGAATGCTGTGGCATTTTGGTGGGTAAAAAGTCCGAACAGAGCGAAATCGAAGTGACCGAAATTCGCGAAGCCGAGAACCAGTTTCAAGGGCAGAAAGCAGTCCACTTCAAAATAGACCCGCTATATCTTTACCACTTGGAGCAAGAACTTGATCCGCGCGGTCTTGAAATTGTCGGCATTTACCATTCACACCCCGACTGCCCCGCCATTCTCTCCAAAGAAGACGAAAAATACATGGTTCCTGGCCTCGAATACGTCATCATGTCCGTGCAAAACGGCGAAGTCGTGGATGTGAAAAGCTATAGGAAATGAGTTTAGAGTTTCTGTTGTAAAAATATTTTTACATCATTCTTGCTAACGGTAGATTGCAAAATTTAAGCAGTTTCCGTTTTTCGTGATTATCGTTTGTAGATTTACCTCAAACATAAAAATGAGGTCTAAAAGGATAATGTCTAGCAACACCAAAGTTCACACTCAAGGGAAAAAATATATTTTAATGGAGTCTGTTTTTCCGGAGGCTTTTATGACATATTCTGAAATTGAAGAAAAAATCAGAAAAGTGCCTGAGGAATATCTTGCCATCATCGACGCCTTTATCGACGGATTGATGATTCAGCATCAAATGAAAAAGAAACCATCCGATGAATTAACCGCCGCCATCAAAGAAAGCGAAGCCATGCTCAACGATCCGAACGCAAAGAAGTTCGATTCCGTAGATGCTCTATTTGCTGATCTTGATGCGGAGGAATAGATGGCATATCAAATCGAATACACCTCTCGTTTCAAGAAAGAATACAAATTGGCAAAAAAGAGGGGACGCGACATAAATTTGTTGCGAACCGTCATTGAGATTCTTGCAAAAGGCGAGCCTCTCCCAGAAAAATACAAGGACCATCCACTGGTATCTAATTGGAGCGGATATCGCGAATGCCATATTCAAAGCGATTGGTTGCTGATTTACAAGTACAAGGACAATGAACTCATTTTGAGTTTAACAGCAACAGGCTCACATAGCGATTTATTCTAAAACATTTAGGGCAGCCCAAAGCTGTCCGTTTTTGTAATAACCTACGATAACTAAAAGCCTTCAGTTATAGAAAAAATCAATAAGTTCGCATAAAAATTAAGTATTGGACAAACGCGTTTTTACGTTCTATATTTCAGCACGAAAAAATCCTATAGCTATTGTGGGAAAATTTGTACGGAACAACCACTTTTTAATGTACGGAGAAAAAAGTGAGAATTTATATATCAGCAACCCTTAGGAATTTCTTCGGGAAAAACGCGCAAGTCAGCGTCCCCGAAAACACGGTTAGAAAGGCTCTCGCCAATTTAATAAGTACTTATCCAGAAGGAGAAAAAGTCCTTTTTGATGAAAACAACAAGCTCAGAAGTTTCATCAAGATCTACCTCAATGGCAAGAATTTGAACGTCGATACACTCTGGGACGCCACACTTGAAGACGATTCCGAAATTTTGCTTTTGCCCGCCATCGCAGGCGGCGCACCGATTGAAGAATCGCAAAGCAAACACGTCGAAAGCTTGATTTCTGACGAAAGACGCAAGGAAGTCGCTTTTGACGATAGCGAAATTGAACGCTTCGGCAAGCACCTGATGCTCAAAGACATCGGCGTCAAGGGCCAAAAGCGCATCAAGGCCGCAAAAGTCGTCGTCATTGGCGTTGGCGCACTCGGCTCTCCGGTGATCCAGTATCTCGCCGCCGCAGGCGTTGGCACCATCAAGGCCATCGACTTCGACGAAGTCTCGCTCGAAAACTTGCAAAGCCAGGTATTGCACGGCACACGCGACGTCAAGCGTCCGAAGGTCGCCTCAGCAAAGGACAAAGTCAAAAACATCAACAAGAATATCGTCTTTGAAGCCGTCAAGGAACAGCTCGACGCATCGAACATCGAAGCCGAAATTGAAGGCTACGATCTCGTTATTGACTGCACGGACAACTACAAGGCTCGCTACCTGATCAACGACGCTTGCGCTCTGCACGGCATTCCGCTTGTGTTCGGCGCGATTTACCAGTTCGAAGGCCAAGTCGGCATTTTCAACTTGGATGGCGGTCCATGCTTGCGTTGCCAATACCCATCCCCTCCGCCGGCAGGGCTCATCCCCTCCTGCGCAGAAGGCGGCGCCATCAGCCCGCTCCCGGGAATCATCGGCAGCATCCAGGCAAACGAAGCGCTCAAGCTCATCTTGGGAATCGGTGAACACCTGAACGGCAAAATTCTCCACGTGGATAGTTTGTACTTATCTTCGAGAATTTTCAAGGTCGAACGCGATTGCCATTGCCCGATTTGCGGTAACAATCCGACAATCACAAACGTCGAAGATATCGACTACGAAGACCTTTGCGGATTGAAGACCACAAACGAAACGCCTGTGGAAGGATTCACGCCCGAAGAACTCGCCAAGCGCATCGACAACGGCGACGACATCACAATTGTTGACGTCCGCGAGCCGCACGAACGCGCGATTTTGCGTTTCCCGAACGCCATCGTGATTCCAATCGGACAGCTCGTTCGCAGACAAAAGGAACTCGATCCAAATAAGGATACGATTTTCATTTGTAAACAAGGCAAGCGTAGCGAACTTGCCATCAACACATTGCGCGAAGCGGGCTACACCGGTCCTCTGTACAACTTAAAGGGCGGTATCGACGCAATGAAGGACATCATGTTCTCACACGAAGGCGCTTGGTTATAACGTAGGGCTTTGAATAGGGAAAAGCTATGTCAAAAAAATTTTTCGACAAGGGCAGATTTTCGTAACAACAAAATAAGCTTATTATTTTCTAACATTCACATCTAAATACTAGGAAAATAGTTTTAAACACAACTAACAATAAGAGGTAAACCATTATGGCAAATGAAGCAGAAAAGAACACGGGCATTAATGCCCTCGGCGCCAAGGCCGCTTACAACCTGGCGAACGTCACCAAGACCAAGCCGCAATTTGGCGCGCTCACGCCCAAGTGGCTCACCAAGTTCCTTGAATTCAAGGGTCTCGAAACAGGTCTTTTCCGCGTGAACAAGGTCGTCGAAGGCCAGACACCGCTCGACGTTCTTTGCAGCGCTACCAAGAAGTCCGATATCATCCCGGAAGGCTACGTCGAATACGAAACCGAACCGCGCGAATACAAGCTCAACTCCATCTCCACGATCATCAACGTCAACACCGCTATCGAAGACGTTTACAGCTCCCCGTATGATCAGGTTCAGGAACAGCTCGGTCTCGCTATCGAATCTCTCCG